>DAMBQR010000077.1:0-15388 GCA_032055545.1 Pseudescherichia sp.
ACAACGAATTGCTGTGTGTAGTCTTTGCCCATCTCCCACGATGGGCTTTTTTTTAACCTAAATTTCTCCTCTCTAAAACAGGCATAAAAAAAGCCAGACCGAAGTCTGGCTGGGTGTTTAAATAACAGTCGATATTATCTGGTACGTTCGGTGGTCGTTACCTGACGCGGCTGAGTTCGACGCCCTACCATACCCATGGAACCGGCCAGCACCGCCTCAATCAGCAGCATAAAGAAGGTGAACCAGCTGGCTTTGGCCGTAGCGGCTGCCGCTTTCTCACCCGCTTCACGCGCTTTCTGCTCCGCCTGCGCTTTCAGCTCCTCAAATTTTGCCCGTGCCTCCTGATAGCTTTTTTCGGTCTGGGCAACAATCTGTTCCGCCTCGGCATCAGATTTACCGGTACGCGCCTGAATAATATTTTTCAGCGCTTCGCGGTCGGCTGCCTGGAAGGTGCTCTGATTTCTGTCGATTAAGCCTTTGATAAAGCCTGCAACATCGGTATCAGCCGTCTGCGGCGTGTTAGCCGTCGCCGCCGCCTGGTTCTGAGCATTGTTAGCTTCATTCTGCGCCTGGTTTTGCAGCGCCTCCGGCTGCAGCTCAGGCTTACCGGTTTGTCGCAGCGTCGTCTCCAGCTCTTGCTGCAAGCTATCGAGATTAATATTGTTCTCTGCGAGTTTTTCCTTCGCCATATCCTTAACCGACGGTGCAACCGCCGTGACACCACTGCCTACGGCCTGCAAACCCGCGCCCATAATATTCATCGCGCCGGTAAGCGCGCTGCTGGCCAGCATAATTAAGAACCAGGCGCTGATGATAGTATTGACACCAAACATCAGCAATCCATGCAGAGCGCCCTCTCGCTGTGCCAGCCTGCCGGTGGCATAGGCCCCTGCCGCAATGGCGATCAGCATGCTCAGGCCGGTCCAGATTGCCGCGCCCATACCAATCCCGCCCATCGGATTTTGCTCTTCCAGGGGATCGATGGTAGTGGTACCGATGGCCGTTCCAAGAATGGCAAGCATCAGGTAGAGCACCATTGAAATAATGACGCCAGCAAATACTGCACTCCAGGAAATACGTTTTAGTGGGACGCCTCTACCCGGCGTATATATGTCATCGTAATCGTTTCGGACATGCACATGTTGATCGGTCATCTCTTCTTCTCCCTTATAACCATACGGCTTATGTCGTAATTTTCGACGGTTTAATAAGTAGAGCTGAAAATAGATCAGCTTTAACCTCTGTAAGAGTAGTCTGACATCAGTAAATAAACCTGGTTGTCATCACATCAGCAGAATTTATTTTGACCAGAAGCAAACCGGCAGAAGAAAAGAGAGCCTTCCGGGGAGGGAAGGCTCTGGGGCAGGAAGGGTTACGGCTTAATTTCAGCGAGGCTCAGCCAGGTCTGAACGACGGTATCCGGGTTCAGCGACAGGCTGTCGATCCCCTCCTCCATCAGCCAGGCGGCAAAGTCCTCGTGGTCTGACGGTCCTTGACCGCAGATGCCGACATATTTGCCCTCTTTTTTCGCCGCGCGGATTGCCATGGAGAGCAGCGCTTTAACCGCCTCGTTACGTTCGTCAAAGAGTTCAGATACCACGCCGGAGTCGCGATCCAGGCCCAGCGTCAGCTGCGTCATATCATTCGAGCCGATAGAGAAGCCATCAAAGTGCTCAAGGAACTGCTCAGCCAGCAGGGCGTTAGACGGGATCTCACACATCATGATCACCTTCAGCCCGTTCTCACCGCGCTTCAGGCCCTGACGTGCCAGCTCGTCTACTACCGCCTTCGCCTGCTCAACGGTGCGGACGAATGGGATCATGATTTCGACGTTGGTAAGCCCCATATCGTTACGCACGTATTTTACCGCCTCGCACTCAAGGGCAAAGCAGTCGCGGAAGCTGTCAGAGACATAGCGGCCCGCGCCACGGAAGCCGAGCATCGGGTTCTCCTCTTCCGGCTCGTAGCGCTCCCCACCCACCAGGTTAGCGTACTCGTTGGATTTAAAATCGGAGAGACGCACAATGACGCGCTTCGGCCAGAAGGCCGCGCCGAGGGTGGCAATACCCTCACTCAGCCGACCGACGTAGAAATCTTTCGGTGAGTTGTAGCCCTTCATCATCTCGCGAATTTCGTTTTGCAGCCCCGGCTCCTGATCGTCGAACTCCAGCAGCGCTCGCGGGTGCACGCCGATCATGCGGTTGATAATAAACTCCAGCCGCGCCAGACCTACGCCTTCATTTGGCAGGCAGGCGAAGTCAAAGGCGCGATCCGGGTTGCCGACGTTCATCATGATCTTCAGCGGCAGGTCAGGCATGGTGTCGACGCTGGAGCTTTTTACGCTAAAGTCGAGCATCTCTGCATAAACATAGCCGGTATCACCTTCGGCACAGGAGACGGTAACCTTCTCGCCATCGCGAATGCGGTCGGTGGCGTCACCACAGCCCACGACGGCCGGAATGCCGAGTTCGCGGGCGATGATCGCCGCGTGACAGGTACGCCCGCCGCGGTTGGTGACAATGGCTGCCGCCTTTTTCATGATCGGCTCCCAGTCAGGGTCGGTCATGTCCGTCACCAGCACGTCGCCAGGCTGAATGCGGTTCATTTCGCTGATATCGTGGATCACCTTCACCGGGCCTGCACCAATGCGATGGCCGATAGCGCGGCCTTCAACAACCACCTTGCCCTGAACGTGAAGCGTATAGCGCTCCATGACCTGGCCACGGGAACGCACGGTCTCCGGTCGGGCCTGCACAATATAGAGCTTGCCGGTATGGCCATCTTTGGCCCACTCAATATCCATCGGACGGCCATAGTGTTGTTCAATCAGCACAGCCTGCTTCGCCAGCGCCTGGACTTCATCGTCGGTCAGGGAGAATACGTCGCGATCGGCTTCAGGCACGTCTTCAATGCGCACCTGCTTGCCATGCTCCTGGCTTGGGGCGTAGACCATGCGGATCTTTTTCGATCCCATCGTACGGCGCACGATGGCCGGACGCGCGTTTGCCAGCGTCGGCTTGTGCACATAAAACTCGTCCGGGTTGACCGCACCCTGCACGACCATTTCGCCCAGTCCCCAGGCGGAGGTGATAAACACCACCTGATCGAAGCCGGACTCGGTATCGATAGAGAACATGACCCCAGAGGAGGCTAAATCGGAACGTACCATGCGCTGCACGCCAGCAGAGAGCGCGACGCCACGGTGGTCGTAGCCCTGATGCACGCGATAGGAGATGGCACGATCGTTAAACAGCGAGGCAAAGACGTGCTTTACTGCCACCAGCACCGCATCGTAGCCCTGAACGTTGAGGAAGGTCTCCTGCTGACCGGCAAACGAGGCATCCGGCATATCTTCCGCCGTGGCAGAGGAGCGCACGGCGAACGATGCTTCGGCATCACCCTCAGCAAGCTGGTCATAGGCCTGATGGATAGCCTTTTCCAGCTCCGGCTGGAAAGGCGTATCGATGATCCACTGACGGATCTGCGTCCCGGCCTTCGCCAGTTCGCCAACGTCATCAATGTCCGTTTTATCCAGCAGTTCATAGATACGCTGGTTGACGCCGCTTTGGTCGAGGAACTGATTAAATGCATCCGCCGTGGTGGCAAACCCGTTCGGGACCGATACCCCAGTTTCGGACAGGTTGGTGATCATCTCACCCAGGGAGGCGTTTTTGCCCCCAACGCGGTCAACATCATTCATGCCGAGTTGGTTATACCAGAGTACCAGCGGTGACGAGCCATTGTTGGACATCGGACAATCCTTTTTTGATATATGATTGAGTTAGCAACACCTGACGTACCTATTTATCCTGGCATAACTGGCTCGCTTAAAAAAACGGTGAATCGTTCAAGCAAATTTATTTTTCTATTTTTCGGACAGTTTCACGCTATTTTGTAACCTACTGATTTTTTTGCACTCTGATTGGTATTTTTTGTATACATGAAAAATAAAAGTGAAATGCACATTTCATTAAAAATAAAAACACCATTTCATTTTGTGCAAATGCGCAATGCGCAGTAGTATGGTACCGACATTATTTTTGACGTTAACACCATCATGCAAACGGGGGATAAAAAATGGAAAATTCAGCCGATCGCCAGGTGTTTTATATTTCTGACGGCACGGCCATTACGGCAGAAGTGCTTGGGCATGCGGTCATGTCACAGTTTCCTGTCTCTATCCATAGCATCACGCTGCCGTTCGTCGAGAACGTGCAGCGCGCCAACGCGGTCAAGGAGCAGATTGACGCTATTTTCCAGCAAACGGGCGTGCGGCCGCTGGTCTTTTACTCCATCGTGATGCCGGAGATCCGCAATATCATTACCCAGAGCCAGGGCTTCTGCCAGGATATTGTCCAGGCGCTGGTTGCCCCGCTCCAGCAGGAACTCAAGCTCGATCCCAGTGCTGTTGCCCACCGTACCCACGGACTTAACCCTGGAAACCTGACGCGGTATGACGCCCGTATCGCTGCGATTGACTACACCCTGGCGCACGACGACGGCATCTCCATGCGCAATCTTGAACAGGCGCAGGTGATCTTACTGGGCGTCTCCCGCTGCGGCAAAACGCCCACCAGCCTCTACCTGGCGATGCAGTTCGGTATTCGCGCCGCTAACTACCCTTTTATTGCCGATGATATGGATAATCTGGTGCTGCCCGCTGCGCTCAAACCGCTTCAGCACAAGCTGTTTGGCCTGACAATCAATGCCGAGCGTCTGGCGGCGATCCGGGAAGAGCGCGTTGAGAACAGCCGCTATGCCTCAATGCGCCAGTGTCGGCTGGAGCTGGCAGAGGTGGAGGCGCTCTACCGTAAAAATAATATCCCCTATCTGAACAGCACTAACTATTCGGTGGAGGAGATCGCGACAAAGATCCTCGATATCATGAAGCTGAATCGCAGCATGTACTAATTAGCTAGTACAACCTACCGTTTTCCGCTATCATTGCCCGCAGCATTGTGATGTGCATCACCCCCATACTTGAAAACATCAGGGATTGGTTTATCGTGATGCCCATCACTTCCGGCACCTCTGCCGTCGAAGCCACAAATTTCTGAGATAAGTCATGAACAAAACTGATGAACTCCGCACTGCGCGCATTGAGAGTCTGGTAACCCCGGCCGAGCTGGCCGAGCGGTATCCCGTCTCCCGGCCGGTTGCGGAACACGTTAACGCCTCCCGTCGGCGGATAGAGAAAATAGTAAACGGCGAAGATCGTCGCCTGCTGGTAATCGTGGGACCCTGCTCAATTCACGATCTTGATGCGGCCATGGATTACGCTCATCGTCTCCAGGCACTGCGCGAAAAGCATCAGGATACGCTTGAGATTGTGATGCGTACCTATTTTGAGAAGCCACGTACCGTCGTGGGCTGGAAAGGGCTGATATCCGACCCGGATCTCAACGGCAGCTATCGGGTCAATTACGGTATGGCGCTGGCGCGCAAGCTGTTGTTACAGGTCAATGAGCTGGGCGTTCCTACCGCCACCGAGTTTCTCGATATGGTGACCGGACAGTTTATTGCCGATCTCATCAGCTGGGGGGCAATCGGCGCGCGTACCACGGAGAGCCAGATCCACCGTGAGATGGCCTCGGCGCTCTCCTGTCCGGTAGGCTTTAAAAACGGTACGGATGGCAACACCCGTATTGCGGTTGACGCCATTCGTGCCTCACGGGCGAGCCACATGTTTCTCTCCCCGGATAAGAACGGGCAGATGACCATCTATCAGACCAGCGGCAACCCCTACGGCCACATTATTATGCGCGGCGGCAAATCGCCTAACTATCACGCCGAGGCCATCGCTGAGGCCTGCGATACGCTGAGCGAGTTCTCCCTGCCTGAGCATCTGGTGGTGGATTTCAGCCACGGCAACTGCCAGAAGCAGCATCGTCGGCAGCTTGATGTATGCGACGACGTGTGCCAGCAGATCCGCAGCGGCTCGACGGCCATTGCCGGGATCATGGCGGAGAGTTTCCTGCAGGAGGGGACCCAGAAAATTGTCGCCGGGCAGCCACTGACTTACGGACAGTCGATTACCGATCCGTGCCTGCACTGGGAAGATACGGTGCTGCTGGTGGAGAAGCTTTCCGCCGCCGTAGCAACCCGCCTCTGAAATACTGCCCGCCGCGGCGGGCAGCCTCTTCTAGCTTGAACAGCTTACTTCCAGATGTTTGCCCCAGTCAGGTGGCCGGCTGACGTAGTCATCACTCCGATCGCTAAAGGGATCGCGTAACGCCTGGTGCAGACGCTCCAGCTCCTGCGTGTCGCCCTGCTCAGCATCGCTGATGGCCCGCTGGGCCAGCCAGTTACGTAGCACTAACGCCGGGTTAACGCTTTTCATCTGCTGCTGGCGCTCGGCGTCGTCAATCTGCTCGCTCTGCAACCGCGCACGGTAGTCACTAAACCAGGCATCAAATCCGCCACGATCGATAAACTCATCGCGCAGCGGCGAGCTGGCGCTGTGCTGTTCGGTGCTGCTCAGCATGCGGAACGTACGCGTATAGTCGCTGCCCTCACGTGCCATCAGAGCAAAGAGCGTATTCAGCAGCTCGTTATCGCCGCGCTGCTCGGTAAACAGGCCCAGCTTACCGCGCAGCAGTTTACCGTACTGCTCCAGCAGCACCTGCTGATACTCATCCAGGGCAGCGTTCAGCGTGTCAACATCAATAAAAGGTGACAGCGTCTGGGCAAGACGCTGTAGATTCCACAGGCCAACGGCAGGCTGGTTATCAAAACGGTAGCGGCCCTGGTAGTCGGAGTGGTTGCAGATAAATCCGGGCTGATAATCATCCAGAAAACCGAACGGGCCATAGTCGATGGTCAGGCCAAGAATCGACATGTTGTCCGTGTTCATTACGCCGTGGGCAAAGCCTACCGCCTGCCACTGGGCGATCAGCCTCGCGGTGCGCGCGACAATATCCCGCAGCCAGAGCACATATTTATCGCCCTCATCAGCAAGGTGCGGCCAGTGGTGACGAATGGCAAAGTCGGCCAGCTGGCGGACCTTCTCCGGCTCGCGGCGGTAGTAGAAGTGCTCGAAATGGCCGAAGCGCAGATGACTTTCCGCAATGCGCATCAGCATGGCACCATGCTCGGTGGTTTCTCGTGCTACTGGCGTATCGCTGGTGGCAATCGCCAGCGCCCGGGTGGTCGGGATCCCCAGGTAGTGCATTGCCTCCGAGGCCAGACTTTCTCGAATGGTCGAGCGCAGCACGGCGCGTCCATCACCCATGCGGGAGTACGGCGTCTGCCCTGCCCCCTTAAGGTGCCAGTCTACCGTTTTGCCATCGGCCAGCAGCTGCTCGCCGAGCAGGATGCCGCGGCCATCGCCCAGCTGCCCGGCCCAGACGCCAAACTGATGACCGCTATAGACCTGAGCCAGCGGCGACATGCCCGGCAGCAGCGCTTCACCGCCCCAGACGCCCGCTCCCTGTTCCGGAGTAAAGAGCGCATCGGGCACGCCCAGCGTCTGAGCCAGATCGGCGTTATGCCACAGTACGCGCGCGTTACGCAGCGGCGTGGGGGAAAGCGAGGTGTAAAAGCCCGGCAGCTCGTCCCGCCAGTGTGTTGTAAACGAAAGGGTCATGGTTCCTCCTCTTCCTGTAGTGTAGAAGGTATCCGGAGGAATAAACACTGGCAGAGTGCGCGGTTATCCCTGCACCAGCTGGGCCACCTGCTGCGGAGGCACCGGCGGCCACAGGCGTCCCTGCATGGCGCTAAAGGCAAAGGGCGTCACTTTCTTAAGCGTCTGTTTACTGTCTATGCCCGCAATCATCATTGCGCGACAGTAGGGCTTTATTTGGGTAACAATAGCCTGCATAAATGGCTGAAACGACGATGCAGTTAGACGCTGATTAACAAAATGTTTATCCAGCGCAATACGGGTGAAGAGACCATCAAATATGGCCCGGGTCGAGGCCGTTCCCGCGCCAAAATTAGCCAGCACAAGGGAATAGCGACTGGCCAGTTGAACCAGTAAAGGATTCTCATTCCCCCTATTTAGCTGCGGGTAATCCTCATTGATAGTAAATTCAATAAAGGGGAAACGTTTTACCGAGGCTGCCAGCTTTTCATCCATCATTAGCGCGCTAGCAATAACCGGGTTAATATTGATCCATGCAATAAGATGATGCTGAATAAAATAGTGCTGGTAGGCATCCATCAGATCCAGTTGTTCAATGAATAGCGCAACAGCCTGCTGTGACGTCAGGCGCGGCAGCACAAGCTCTGCGGGAGTGCGCACGTCGGGATCTACACCAATAAAGTTAACGACAATCTCCAGTCCCAAAAGCTTTCCTTGCGCATCGCGCGCCGGGTTGAATAGCAGCTCAGAGCACCAGACATTATCGAGCGATACAATCATTGTTTCTGCTCCACAATTCCAGGATAATTAACAGACATTCCCTTGCCAGCAATTAAGATTATCCTGGGAAGAAGATAATTGCCAGTCAGTCATTATAAATTAGTAAGATAGTTGATAATTATCATCTCTCTCATCAGTAAGTATTAATATATTGAGTGAATATTTTCCAGAATGTAGAAATGTTACGTCATGCAATAAAAACGGAGCTATGTTATGGCTCCGTTTATATCATATAGCAAAAAAATTAAATCCTTCGCGCCTGCCAGAATTTTTTACGCCAGTAGACGTTATCAAGGGAAGACTTCATTACTCCCCGGCTGGTCGATGCGTGGATGAACTGGTTATCGGTATCGTAGATGCCGACGTGCAGCCCGCTTTCTCCAGAGCCGGTTTTGAAGAAGACCAGATCCCCCGGTAGCAACTCATCTTTATCGATCTCCGTACCAATTTTCGCCTGCTGACGGGTTTCTCTGGGCAGACGCAAATCGAACCGGTCCCGGAAAGTCATCAGTACAAACCCCGAGCAGTCGATACCGCCCCGGCTCATGCCGCCGTAGCGATAGGGCGTGCCCCGCCAGTGGCTAAGCTGATCGTTAAGGTTGGCAATAACGGTGATCGAGTCTGCCAGCCGCGGATTCGGCGGTGGAGCACGGTGGTGACTACACCCTGCTAACACAAGCACGGCGGCGAAAAGAAACCATAGGCGCATTCAGGGCGGATCCTCTGCTCTATTATTTTTTCAGTAATTTAGCGTGGCGGGAAAGCGCCGCGCAATATGCTATGCGTTTACAGTGTAGAAATAAGTACGCTATGCCCCTCAACCTCAAGGCGTCGAAAAGGCATCCCGTAGGCCTGGGCCAGCCTGGCCGGCGTCAGAACGCTGTCGCGTGGACCGCTGACGATCAGCTTACCGCTGCGCAGCAGCCATGCCTGCTGAGCATGCCGCAGAGTATGGTTGAGATCGTGACTGCTCATCACAACGGTAATACCCGCCTGGGAGAGCGCGTTAAGCAGGCGATCGAGCGCCGCCTGCTGAGCAACGTCCAGGCTGTTCATGGGTTCATCCAGCAGCAAAAGCTCCCCATCTGGGTTACCTGCCGGATGGATCTGCAAAATCACGGCTGCCAGGCGCACTCGCTGCCACTCCCCGCCCGACAGCTGAGTCGCCATGCGCCCGAGCTTATCCTCAAGTCCGAGCGCACCGGCAACGTCATGCAGCAGCTTAGTATGGGTGCGATCGGGTTGGTGCAGCGTCAGGTAGTGCCAGACCGGCATGGCAAAAGGCGGATGTTGCTGCTGAGCAAGGTAGCCGCGACGCCGGGCCAGCGCGGTCGCGTGCCAGGCATCAAGCAGTTTGCCGTTCAGCGTGATGCTTCCCGGCCCACTCGCCAGCCCTGCCATGCGAGCCAGCAGGGTACTTTTTCCGGCGCCGTTTGGCCCCACCAGATGCAGGATCTCACCGGCGTTGACCGTGGCCGTAACGGGTCCCAGCCTGCCGGATTCCGCTACGTCCTGTAGCGTCATTAACGTTTTCACTATTTTGCTAACGCCAGCTTGATAGCTTCCATCACGATAGGATCCTCCGGCGTCATATCCGGTGCAAAGCGCTGGATAACCTGGCCATCACGACCAATAAGGAACTTTTCAAAGTTCCAGAGAATATCGTCAGGATAGAGCGGCGCACGCCCTTTGCTGGCGAGGCGCTCGTAGAACCCGCTCTTCTCCGGCGCAACGGCGGTTGGCGCGGCGGCGATCAGCTTCTGATAAAGCGGATGACGGTTCTCACCGTTGACGTCAATTTTGCTGAACATCGGGAAAGTGACGCCATAGGTTGTGCTGCAGAAGGTTTTAATCTCCTCTTCGCTGCCCGGCTCCTGGCCTAAAAATTGATTGCAGGGAAAGCCGAGCACCACGAAACCGTCTTTTGCCCAGGCTTTTTGAATATTTTCCAACTGCTCATACTGCGCCGTCAGACCGCATTTTGACGCCACGTTAACCACCAGCAGAACCTTGCCCTGGTAATCTGCCAGCGTAGTCTTCTCGCCATCAATCGTCGTCACGTCAGTGTTCAGAACATCGTGTTGCATAGCATCCCCTTAGTTATCAAACGCGCCACCAGTTCAGTCGCCGGCCTTTAATAATAGACAATATGACGGCGTGCATTCATCCGCAATTTTATACTAAAAGTTTCTTAGCCAGAGGGAGTTAAATGCGGTGTGGTGACGAAGCTACCTCGCCGCCTTCAACAGCAACCAGATAAATACCGGTGCGCCCAGCGTTGCGGTCACCACGCCGATGGGCAGCTCCGCCGCGTTAAGCGCCTGACGGGCAACAACGTCAGCACACAGCAGCGCAGTTGCCCCTGCCAGCGCACAGCCGGGCAGCAGCACACGGTGATCGGTCAGGCCACAGAGGCGCAGAATATGAGGGATTACCAGGCCGATAAAACCGATCGATCCGGCCAGCGCGACGCTGACGCCCACCATCCAGCCAGTGGCAACTACCAGTATGTTACGCCAGAACCACAGCGGCAGACCGAGCTGGCGGGCGGATGTTTCCCCCAGCGCCAGCATATTGAGCGGCTGCGACTGCAGGCAAACCCAACCCATGACGGGCAGCAGAGCCAGCATCAGCCACCCCTGCTGCCAGTCAACGCCGCCGAAACCGCCCATCATCCAGTACATTAACTGGCGCAGATCGAACGAGGTCGAGAAGTAGATGGCCCACGTCATCAGGGCGCTACAAATAATGCCCAGCGCAACGCCCGCCAGCAGCAGGCGGCTAATGGAGAGATGACGGCGGGCGAAGTGCAGCAGGATCAGCGTGATAATCAGCGCTCCGGCGATGGCGCACAGCCCAAGCGCCCATACGGGGAGCGCCCCCTGCCCCAGCATGACGGCGGCAATCAGGCCCACGCCCGCGCCGTTAGAGACGCCAAGCAGCCCCGGCTCCGCCAGCGGATTTTCAAACAGCGCCTGCATCAGGGTGCCGCAGAGCGCCAGCGCCGCGCCCACCAGCACGACCGCAAGGGTGCGCGGCAGACGGATCTGCCACACAAAGAGCTGCCCGCGCGGGGTGAGCCAGTCGCCGGGCGCAATCCATTGATCGCCAGCGCAGAGGCTTACCATGATAGCCAGCAGCAGAAGTAACGAGAGTCCGCCAAGCCAACGGGCGTGGCGACGAGTCTGTAGGTGGGCAAGAGCTAGCATAGGATCCATCCTGCTTAACGTCATGAGCGTTAATTTTAAGATGCCGGGCGGCGAGTGAAAAGAAAAAAGGCCGCAAGTGCGGCCTTTTTGGTTAGTTCAGATTACTCTGCTTTGGGCGAAGCGTTTTCGACACGGCTTTTCAATTTCTGACCGGGTCTGAAGGTC
Organism: Pseudescherichia sp.; assembly: GCA_032055545.1. Taxonomy (GTDB): domain Bacteria; phylum Pseudomonadota; class Gammaproteobacteria; order Enterobacterales; family Enterobacteriaceae; genus Pseudescherichia. The sequence continues at coordinate 11,737 of DAMBQR010000077.1, forward strand.
ACCACGCGCCGGGCTGTAATGGGAATATCCTCGCCCGTTTTCGGGTTACGTCCCGGGCGTTGATTCTTATCACGCAGATCAAAGTTACCAAAACCGGAGAGTTTTACCTGCTCACCATTTTCCAGAGCGCGACGGATCTCTTCGAAAAATAGCTCTACCAGCTCTTTGGCATCCCGTTTGCTAAGCCCGAGCTTATCAAACAGATATTCTGACATTTCAGCTTTTGTAAGCGCCATAGGTTCAATCCCTCAATGATGCCTGGAATCGCTCTTTCAATGCCTCTACACATCTGGCAACGGTAGCGGCAATCTCCTCTTCTTCGAGTGTACGGCCGGTATCCTGAAGGATCAGGGTGATAGCGAGGCTCTTATAGCCCTCCGCTACGCCCTTGCCGCGGTACACATCAAACAAGTTTACGCCAACTACCTGATTTACGCCAACTTTCTTACACTCAGCCAAAACTTCTGCTGCTGGGACGTTTTCCGCGACCACAACCGCGATATCGCGACGGTTTGCCGGGAAGCGTGAAACCTCCCGCGCCTGCGAAATCACACGGTCGGCAATGGCGTTCCACTCAATCTCAAACACCAGCGTTCGGCCGTTAAGATCCAGTTTACGTTCCAGCTCAGGATGCACAACCCCAATAAAACCAATACGTTCGCCTTTCAGATAAATCGCGGCGGACTGGCCTGGGTGCAGCGCCGGGTTGGCTTCAGCTTTAAACTGAACGTCAGCCAGCTTGCCGGTCAGATCGAGAACGGATTCCAGATCGCCTTTTAAATCATAGAAATCGACGCTCTCTTTTGCCAGGTTCCAGTGCTCTTCATAGCGACTTCCGGTAATAACTCCGGCCAGCATCACATCCTGACGGATCCCCAGATTGGCCTGCGTATCAGGTACAAAGCGCAACCCGGTTTCAAAAATGCGTACACGGCTCTGCTGACGGTTCTGGTTATAGACCACCGTTCCCAGCAGACCAGTCCACAGCGACAGGCGCATGGCCGACATTTCGCTGGAGATAGGGCTTGGCAGGATCAGCGCCTCTTCGCCTGGATGGATCAGCTGCTGCAGTTTCGGATCCACGAAGCTGTAGGTGATCACCTCCTGGTAACCTTTGTCGATAAGCATGGTTTTCACCCGCTTCATCGACAGATCCGCTTCGCGGTGGTTACCCATGATCAGACCCGCCTGTACCGGCTCATCAGGGATGTTGTTGTAGCCGTAGACGCGCGCAACCTCTTCGACCAGGTCCTCTTCGATCTCCATATCGAAACGCCAGCTCGGCGCAACTGCCTGCCACTCGTCCTGACCTTCGGTCACGTCACAGCCCAGGCGACGCAGAATATCGCTAACCTGCTCGTCAGTAATATGGTGGCCGATCAGGCGGTCCAGCTTGCTGCGGCGCAGAGTGATGGTCGCGCGCTTCGGCAGTGCGGCGTCGTGGGAGACATCGATAACCGGACCGGCTTCACCGCCGCAGATATCCAACAGCAGGCGAGTCGCACGCTCTATCGCTTTGTACTGCAGGGCCGGATCGACACCGCGCTCGTAGCGGTGGGAGGCATCGGTGTGCAGACCGTGACGGCGAGCACGGCCGGTGATAGAGAGCGGGCTAAAGAAGGCGCACTCCAGCAGCACATCCTGGGTTTCGCCATTCACGCCAGAGTGTTCGCCACCAAAGATGCCGCCCATCGCCAGCGCTTTGTTATGGTCGGCAATCACCAGCGTATCGGACTGCAACTTCGCTTCGCTGCCGTCGAGCAGGACCAGCGTCTCACTCTCTTTTGCCATACGTACGACGATCCCGCCCTCGATGCGGCCCAGATCGAAGGCGTGCATCGGCTGACCCAGCTCCAGCAGGACGAAGTTAGTCACGTCCACAACGGCGTCAATAGAGCGGATGCCGCAGCGGCGCAGCTTCTCACGCATCCACAGCGGGGTCGGCGCGGTCACGTCGATACCCTTGACGACGCGGCCCAGGTAGCGCGGACAGGCGTCGGCAGCGTCAACGCGGATTGGCAGCGTATCGCTGATGGTTGCCACAACCGGCGCGATCTCTGGCTCGGTCAGCGGCAGCTTGTTCAGCACGGCAACGTCGCGGGCCACGCCGATAATGCCTAAGCAGTCGGCGCGGTTCGGGGTTACGCTGATCTCGATAGTGTTATCGTCGAGCTTCAGGTAGTCGCGAATATCGGTGCCGATTGGCGCATCCGCCGGCAGCTCGATAATTCCGCTGTGATCGTCGGAAATACCCAGCTCGGAGAAGGAGCAGAGCATCCCTTCGGACGGCTCGCCGCGCAGCTTGGCAGCTTTGATTTTGAAATCACCCGGCAGCACCGCGCCGATGGTCGCCACGGCGACCTTCAGCCCCTGGCGACAGTTTGGCGCACCGCAGACGATATCGAGCAGGCGTTCGCCGCCGACGTTAACCTTGGTTACCCGCAGCTTGTCCGCGTTCGGGTGTTGACCACACTCAACTACTTCGCCCACCACCACGCCGTTAAAGCGACCGGCCACGGCGTCAACGCCGTCTACTTCCAGGCCTGCCATGGTGATTTGATCGGAGAGCGCATCACTATCGACCGCCGGGTTAACCCATTCGCGTAGCCACAGTTCACTGAATTTCATTATTTTTTCCTGCCTTTATTTAAACTGTTTGAGGAAACGCAAATCGTTTTCGAAGAATGCGCGTAAGTCGGTTACGCCATAGCGCAGCATGGTCAGGCGCTCCATCCCCATGCCAAACGCGAAGCCAGAGTACACCTCCGGATCGATGCCCACGTTACGCAGCACGTTCGGGTGCACCATACCGCAGCCCAACACCTCCAGCCATTTACCGTTTTTACCCATTACGTCCACTTCAGCGGAGGGTTCGGTAAACGGGAAGTAGGAGGGACGGAAACGTACCTGCAGATCTTCCTCAAAGAAGTTGTTCAGGAAGTCGTGCAGAGTCCCTTTCAGGTTGGTAAAGCTGATGTTTTTATCAACGATCAGTCCTTCCATCTGGTGGAACATTGGAGTGTGGGTCTGATCGTAGTCGTTACGGTAGACGCGGCCCGGGGCGATAATGCGGATCGGCGGCTGCTGGTGCTCCATGGTACGGATCTGCACCCCGGAGGTCTGGGTGCGCAGCAGGCGCGTCGCGTCGAACCAGAAGGTATCGTGGTCGGCGCGCGCCGGGTGGTGGCCCGGAATGTTCAGGGCGTCAAAGTTATGGTAGTCATCCTCGATTTCCGGACCGGTTGCCACGGTAAAGCCCAGCTCGCCGAAGAAGTTCTCAATGCGATCGATGGTGCGGGTCACCGGATGCAGACCGCCGTTCTCAATGCGGCGACCCGGCAGAGAGATATCGATGGTCTCCGCCGCCAGACGTGCGTTCAGCGCGGAGCTCTCCAGCGTCTCTTTACGGGCGTTGAGCGCCTGCTGCACCTGCTCTTTGGCGTCGTTAATCACCGCACCGGCGGCTGGACGCTCTTCCGGCGGCAGCTCACGCAGGGTTGTCATCTGAAGGGTCAGCTGCCCTTTTTTGCCCAGATATTCGACGCGCACGTTATCCAGTGCGGCAATATCTGTAGCCTCGTTAATGGCTGCCGTGGCGCTGGCAACCAGCTCTGCGAGATGTGACATGGTTTTCCTCATTATGTCGGTGCAG
>DAMBQR010000078.1:0-10597 GCA_032055545.1 Pseudescherichia sp.
GGGTCGTCTGATCCCGGCCGGTACCGGTTATGCGTACCACCAGGATCGTATGCGCCGTCGCGCCGCTGGCGAACTGCCGGCAGCACCGCAGGTGACTGCGGAAGACGCTTCTGCCAGCCTGGCAGAGCTGCTGAACGCAGGCCTCGGCGGTTCCGACAACGACTAACGCTGCTTTCCGCTAATAAAAAACCCGCTTCGGCGGGTTTTTTTATATCTGTCTACTGGGCCAACGGCAGCCGTCGGTATAGCTCGATCATATCTCCGGCCAGATCCTGAATCACCATCGCGTTCATCAGGTGATCCTGAGAGTGTACGGTGATCAGATTCACCGGCAGCTTTCCGACGCCTTCGTCGAGGCCTATCAGCTCGGTCTGGATTTTGTGCGCATGCTTCACGAACTCACGCGACTCCTCCATGGCCTGCTCTGCACCCGTGAAATCGCCTTTGCGTGCTAATTGCAGCGCGGTAAGCGCCTGGCTGCGTGCCGCCCCGGCGTTAACCAGCAGCTCCATAATGGTCGTTTCGAGATCCTCCATGGGGTTCACTCCAGCAGCTTCAGCGCTTTATCCAGCACGACGTCGCCCTTCATCATGCCGTAGTCCATCATATCGATCACCGCGACCTTCTTGCCCAGCGGATCCGCCTGCGCCTGCAGTTTTGCCTGCTCATACTTCACCTGTGGACCCAGCAGGATGATATCGGCCTCGGCAAGGTTCTCCTTGAACTCAGAAACCGGTACCGCTTTGATAGAGACCTCGACGCCTTTTTTCTGCGCCGCATCTTTCATGCGTTGAACCAACATGCTGGTGGACATACCCGCTGCACAGCATAAGACGATGTTTTTCATAGCCAGCCTCGACAACGATGGGATAAATAAACATTAATCCCACCGTCTGGTTCAACAACCGCCTTACCCTGATTGTGTGTGGAGTATCACAAACAATTCTTAGCAACTGGATCCGTTCGCCCCAGATAACTGTCCCAGTCTTTCCACACCGGCTGCAGACCGTTGCGCAGCAGGGCGCTGGCCACCTCCTCCGGACGACGACCGTCGTGCGGCGCAAACTGTTCCAGCTCAGGGTGATTGTCAGCGTAGCCGCCGGGCTGGGTTTTCGAAAAGGCGCTGACGCTGGTGATGCCCAGCGGCACAACACGATCGCGGAACCACGGTGACTCCCGCGTAGAGAGAGAAAGCTCCACGTCGGGTGCCAGCAGGCGGAAAGCGCAGATGGTCTGCACCAGCTGACGCTCATCCATCAGCGAGGCGGGTTCAATGCCTCCGGCGCACGGACGGAGGCGTGGGAAGGAGATAGAGTAGCGGCTCTGCCAGTAGTGCTGCTGGAGCCAGAGCAGATGCTCCGCCACCATGTAGCAATCCACCCGCCAGCTGTCGGAGAGACCCACCAGCGCGCCGAGGCCAATTCTGTCGATCCCCGCCCGGCCAAGCCGGTCCGGCGTCTCCAGCCGCCAGAAGAAATCCTGCTTGTTACCCTTCAGGTGATGGCGGGCGTAGGTCGCCTCATGATAGGTCTCCTGGTAAACCATCACCCCGTCCAGCCCCAGCGTTTTAAGCTCAGCATACTCCGCCTGCGACAGCGGCTGCACCTCCATCTGTAAAGAGGCGAACTGGCGGCGAATGGCCGGGAAATGGCGGCGAAAATAGTCCATTCCCACCCTGGTCTGATGCTCGCCGGTCACCAGCAGCAGGTGCTCAAAGCCCATCTCACGGATCGCCGCACACTCGCGCTGGATCTCCTCTTCGTCGAGGGTCTTACGCTTGATGCGGTTGCTCATGGAGAAGCCGCAGTAGGTACAGTCGTTGGCGCACAGGTTAGAGAGATAGAGCGGGACGTAGAGGCCGATGGCATTGCCAAAACGCTGACGGGTAAGACGCTGCGACCGCTGGGCCAGCGGCTCCAGATAGTCGCTGGCGGCAGGGGAGAGCAGGGCCATCATGTCATCGCGGGTCAGGTGGGTGGCCGCCAGCGCCCGTTCCACGTCGGCTCGGGTCTTACTGTGGATGCGCAGCCGGATATCCTCCCAATCCAGCTGCCGCCAGTGGTCGCTAAAGGTTTTCATACGCTGGCCTCCAGAAAACCGGTCAGCGGGCTGGTGGCGCTGGCAATGCTGTTCACCGCGCCCGGTCCCGCCTGGCGTGCCAGTCGTCCTGCCTCTACCGCCAGCCTGAACGCGCGGGCCATGGCCACCGGATCTTTGGCGACGGCAATCGCGGTATTCACCAGCACCGCGCTGGCCCCCATCTCCAGCGCTTCCGCCGCGTGGCTGGGGGTACCAATCCCGGCATCCACCACCACCGGCACACCGGCCTGGGCGATGATAATCTCCAGCATGGCACGAGTGGCTAAACCCTGGTTAGAGCCGATCGGTGAACCGAGCGGCATCACGGCGGCGCAGCCTGCCTCCTCCAGCCGTCGGCACAGAACCGGATCGGCGCTGCAGTAGGGAAGAACCACAAAGCCCTCTTTGACCAGCATCTCCGCTGCCTTCAGGGTTTCGACCGGATCGGGTAGCAGCCAGCGTGCGTCCGGGTGGATCTCCAGCTTCAGCCAGTGGGTACCCAGCGCTTCGCGTGCCAGCCGGGCGGCAAACACCGCCTCTTCGGCCGTTTTCGCCCCGGAGGTATTCGGCAGCAGCGTCACCCCGGCTTCCAGCAGCGGGGCGAGGATCGCATCGTTACGCTGGCGCAGGTCAACACGCTTCATCGCCAGGGTGACCAGCTGGCTGCCCGAGGCGCGGATCGCGTCGGTCATCAGCTGTGATGAGGCAAACTTGCCCGTACCGGTAAACAGGTGTGATTCAAACGTTTTATCTGCAATACGTAACATGTCAGCCTCCGGCGATAACCTGAAAAAGCAGGATCCGATCGCCGTCCTGCAGTTGATGATGATCCCAGCGATCGCGGGGAATAATCTGCTGATTGAGCGCCAGCGCCGTTCCCGGCTTGAGCTGGTTAAGCTGCGCCAGCAGCCCGTGCAGGGTTAGCGCCTCTGCACACTGCATCGGCTCGTCATTGAACTGGATGCGCATCTCGCCCTCCACAGACCGGGCAGCCCGCCGCGCGCTGTAGCCCGAGGGTGCGCCAGTGGTGCTTGCGGCCGTCAAACAGGCGCAGCTCGCCCTCGGCTGCCTGCATACCGCTGAGCAGCTTTAACGCCTCCAGCGCCTGCAATGTACCCATCATCCCCACCACTGGGCCAATGACGCCCGCCGTGCGGCAGTTACGCTGCGGCTCGTCGTTGTCCGGCCACAGGCAGCGGTAGCAGCCGTGCGCCCAAGGTGGAGTGAGTACCATCAGCTGGCCGCCAAATCCCACGGCGCTGGCGGTGATCAACGGCGTGTCCAGCGCCACGCAGGCGGCGTTAATCGCCTGGCGCGTCGCCATATTATCAGTACAGTCGAGCACCGCGTCGGCCTGCGCTACCTGCTGGCGGAGCGCCTCGCCCTCCAGACGCGTCTCCAGGTTGATCAACTCAACGTGTGGATTAAGCTGCTGTAGCCGCTCGCGCGCCGCGTCGGCTTTGGGTTTGTTGATATCGTCGGTGGTAAACATAATCTGCCGTTGCAGGTTACTCAGGTGCACCGCGTCATCGTCCGCCAGCACCAGCGTGCCAACCCCGGCCGCCGCCAGATAGAGCGCGGCGGGGGAGCCTAAGCCCCCGAGGCCGATAATCAGTACCCGGCTGGCGAGCAGTTTTTGCTGGCCATCAAGGGCGATATCCTCCAGCAGGATCTGCCGGCTGTAGCGCATAAAGTCGCTGTCATTCATCGCCCACCCCCGCCAGGTCGATAAGCTGCCGGGTGGCGCTGCGCCAGTCCGCGGCCTGGGTGATGGCGCTCACCACCGCAATGCTGCCAACGCCGGTTGCCAGCACCTGCGGCGCACGCGCCAGGCTAATGCCGCCGATGGCTACCGTCGGGTAATCCTTCAGCCGGGCAACGTGGCTTGCCAGCTGCGCCAGCCCCTGCGGTGCAGAGGGCATCTGCTTGGTCTGGGTCGGGAAGACATGGCCGAGGGCAATGTAGGAGGGGCGGGCGGCCAGCGCTACGTCAATCTCCATATCATCATGGGTGGAGACGCCCAGCCGCAGACCCGCGTTGCGGATTGCGCTAAGGTCCGTTGTCTCCAGATCCTCCTGCCCCAGATGCACGCCGTAAGCGTCATGTTTAATGGCGAGCCGCCAGTAGTCGTTGATAAACAGCCGGGCAGCGTAACGCTTGCCCAGCGCCACTGCCGCCGCGACGTCGGCTTCAACCTCGTCGTCCTGCTTGTCTTTGATCCGCAGCTGGAGGGTGCGCACGCCCGCCTCCAGCAGGCGCTCAATCCACGCTACGCTGTCAACAACCGGATAGAGACCCAGGCGGAAGGGCACCGGCGGGAAATCGGGCTGATACATTAAGCCTCCTCCTTCTTGAGATAGATCTCGCCGCCGCGGGCGCGGAAGTCGTTCGACATATCGCTCATCCCCACCTCGATCGCCTGGGCCGCGGCATAGTCACGCACCTCCTGGCTGATCTTCATCGAGCAGAACTTGGGTCCGCACATGGAGCAGAAGTGGGCTACCTTGCCGGACTCCTGGGGCAGCGTCTCATCGTGGTAGGCGCGAGCGGTGAACGGGTCGAGCGCAAGGTTAAACTGATCCTCCCAGCGGAACTCGAAGCGGGCTTTTGACATGGCGTTATCGCGGATCTGCGCCCCAGGATGGCCTTTGGCCAGGTCGGCGGCGTGGGCGGCAATCTTGTAGGTGATCAGCCCCTGCTTCACATCTTCTTTGTTCGGCAAGCCGAGGTGCTCTTTTGGCGTCACGTAGCAGAGCATGGCGCAGCCAAACCAGCCGATCATTGCCGCGCCGATGCCGGAGGTGAAGTGGTCATAGCCTGGGGCGATATCGGTGGTCAACGGCCCGAGGGTGTAGAAGGGTGCTTCATGGCAGTGCTCCAGCTCTTCGGTCATGTTGCGGCGGATCATCTGCATCGGCACGTGGCCCGGACCTTCAATCATCACCTGCACGTCGTACTCCCAGGCGATTTTGGTCAGTTCGCCCAGGGTGTGCAGCTCGGCAAACTGCGCCTCGTCGTTGGCATCCTGAATTGAGCCAGGGCGCAGGCCATCGCCCAGCGACAGGGAGACGTCGTACGCCGCGCAAATTTCGCAGATCTCGCGGAAGTGCTTATACAGGAAGTTCTCCTGGTGATGGGAGAGGCACCACTTGGCCATGATCGAGCCGCCGCGGGATACGATGCCGGTGAGGCGGTTGGCCGTCATTGGCACGTAGCGCAGCAGCACGCCAGCGTGGATGGTGAAGTAGTCCACCCCCTGTTCGGCCTGCTCCAGCAGGGTCTCGCGGAAGGCTTCCCAGGAGAGATTCTCGGCGATGCCGTTGACCTTCTCCAGCGCCTGGTAGATAGGGACGGTGCCAATCGGGACCGGGCTGTTGCGCAGGATCCACTCCCGCGTCTCGTGGATATTGCGGCCGGTGGAGAGATCCATCACCGTGTCCGCGCCCCAGCGGGTGGCCCATACCAGCTTCTCCACCTCCTCTTCAATGGAGGAGGTCACCGCCGAGTTGCCGATGTTGGCGTTGACCTTCACCAGGAAGTTGCGGCCAATGATCATCGGTTCGGATTCGGGGTGGTTGATGTTGGCAGGAATAATGGCGCGTCCGGCAGCCACTTCGTCGCGGACAAACTCCGGGGTGATATTCTCCGGCAGGCGTGCGCCAAAGCCTTCCCCCGGATGCTGGCGGCGCAGCACCTCGCCACGAATGCGCTCCCGGCCCATATTTTCACGCAGGGCGATGAACTCCATCTCTGGCGTCACGATCCCCTGGCGAGCATAGTGCAGCTGGGTAACGCATTTCCCCGGACGGGCGGCGATCCAGGCGGATCGGATCTTCGCGATCCCTTTCTCTACGTCGATCGCAACATCCGGATCGCCGTAAGGACCAGAGGTGTCGTATACCGGGATCGCCTCGTTCTCTTCAAACTGCGGCTCGGCTTTACTGCCGCCAATAAGCGTCGGGCTAAGCTGGATCTCACGCATCGGCACGCGAATATCGCTTTGCGAACCGGAGATATAGATACGTTTTGAATTGGGAAAGGTGGTGCCCTCCAGCGTATTGATAAAGTGCTGGGCAGCGGCGCGCTGTTCACGGCGGGTAGGTTTAGTAGCAGACTCAGACATAGCTCATTCCATAAAAAGTTAAGGACGTGGCTTGTCAGAACGACGGATGAAGCAAGAGGTACACGCAGCCAGAGAGGGCGCGCGACAGCAGATTGACTCTTGTTCCCTTCGCAGGTTCTAACCTGATCAGGTTCCGCGGATCCCGAATTAACGGTCTCAGCCGGTGCTTGCGCACTCGGCACTCCGACAAGAAAAACCCCCGTGTTGCAGGGGGCAGGTAAATTAAACTACGCGTTAATGCTTAAGAACTCAAGCAGGGCGAGCAATGTTGCTGTCGTCGTTAGCGCTCTCTGCCAGGTTGAAATCGAACGCCATGACAATCAGCTGGTCTTCCAGCGTAAAGCGTGCGGCCAGCGCTTCGCCAATGCCGGAGAGCGCCTCCTGGAACTCAACCCATTTGTCGTCTTCGATCGCGTTTTCCAGGCTTGAGTCGTAATAATTCATGATGTGCTGGGTATTGGCTTCCAGCTGTGGATAGATTTGCGTGGCGGCTAAAAGCGGACTGCTCCCTTCCATTTCGCTGACAATACGTTCATAAATACTAAAGTGACCGGCGGAAAGATAATCGACCAGATTGTGGCAAAAGTCATCCAGGGCCTTTTCGTTTAGCTCCGTATAGGACTCTTTGCCCGGCTTGATGCCCACCAGATTGTAATACGATACCAGTAAATGCTTGCGCACCTGTAACCAGTGATCGACTAGTTTATTCGTCCCGCCTACGCGCGCCGTCAGGCTTTCCAGGTGGTTTAGCATGATTAACTCCGTGGTTTAAGATTAAAAAAGTGTTCACCCAAAATATGTAAAAATGATGTAACCAACATGCCAGTGTCGCTAAGGTAGTGCAACAGATTATGGAACGTGTCATCGAATTAACCGATCAGGGCTGGTGGATCGTCAGCCATGAACAAAAATTATGGTTGCCCGCTGGAGAATTACCACATGGCGAGGCAGGAAATTTTGATCTTGTGGGCCAGCGCGGGTTAATTATCGGCGAATGGCAGGGGGAATCGGTGTGGCTGGTTCGCCAGTCCCGACCTCAGGAGATGGCTTCGGTACGCCAGCTGATGGATCAGGACGTTGGTCTGTTCCAGCTTGCCGGCCGTGGCGTACAGTTGGCGGAGTTCTACCGTTCGCATACGTTCTGCGGCTACTGCGGGCACACCATGCATCCGAGCAAGACCGAGTGGGCGATGCTCTGCGGCGGCTGCCGCGAGCGTTACTATCCGCAGATTGCCCCCTGCATCATCGTCGCCATCCGCCGTAACGATCATATTTTACTGGCCCAGCACACTCGCCATCGTAACGGGATCTATACCGTGCTGGCCGGCTTCGTCGAGGTAGGCGAGACCCTGGAGCAGACCGTTGCCCGCGAAGTGATGGAGGAGAGTGGGATCCGGGTGAAAAACCTGCGCTACGTCACTTCCCAACCCTGGCCGTTCCCACAATCCCTGATGACCGCCTTTATGGCCGAGTATGACAGCGGCGATATCACCATCGATCCTAACGAGCTGCTGGACGCGGGCTGGTACCGCTATGACCAGCTGCCGCTGCTGCCACCGCCGGGTACGGTGGCGCGACGGCTGATTGAGGATACGGTTGCACTATGTCGTGCAGAGTATGAGGGCCGGGCAGAGTATGAGTGAAGCAGCGGGCGGCGTGTTACAATAACGGTCTGACGCATTGAGGAACTGCAAAATGACCGAACTGAAAAACGATCGTTACCTGCGCGCGCTGCTGCGCCAGCCCGTAGATATCACGCCGGTATGGATGATGAGACAGGCTGGGCGCTATCTGCCGGAGTACAAAGCCACGCGCGCCCAGGCGGGCGATTTTATGTCGCTGTGCAAAAACGCCGAGCTGGCCTGCGAGGTCACCCTGCAGCCGCTGCGTCGCTATCCCCTTGATGCCGCCATTCTGTTTTCAGATATCCTGACCATCCCTGATGCGATGGGGCTGGGACTTTACTTTGAAGCCGGAGAAGGCCCGCGCTTTAGCCTGCCGATTACCGGCAAAGCCGACGTTGACCGCCTGCCGATCCCCGATCCGGAGCAGGAGCTGGGCTACGTGATGAACGCTGTGCGCACCATCCGCCGCGAGCTGAAGGGCGAGGTGCCGCTGATTGGCTTCTCCGGCAGTCCGTGGACGCTGGCAACCTACATGGTGGAAGGCGGCAGCAGCAAGGCCTTCACCGTGATCAAGAAGATGATGTATGCCGAGCCGCAAACCCTGCATGCGCTGCTGGAGAAGCTGGCGAAAAGCGTCACGCTCTACCTCAACGCGCAGATCAAAGCAGGCGCGCAGTCGGTAATGATTTTCGACACCTGGGGCGGGGTGCTGACCGGGCGCGACTATCAGCAGTTCTCGCTCTACTACATGCATAAGATTGTTGATGGCCTGCTGCGGGAGAACGAAGGCCGCCGCGTGCCGGTTACCCTGTTCACCAAAGGCGGCGGACAGTGGCTGGAGGCGATGGCGGAGACTGGCTGTGACGCGCTGGGGCTTGACTGGACTATCGACATTGCTGACGCGCGTCGTCGCGTAGGACATAAGGTTGCGCTGCAGGGCAATATGGATCCGTCGATGCTCTATGCGTCACCAGCACGTATCGAAGAGGAAGTCGCGACTATACTTTCTGGTTTCGGCCAGGGCGAAGGGCACGTCTTCAACCTCGGCCACGGTATTCATCAGGATGTCCCGCCTGAGCATGCAGGCGCATTTGTCGAGGCGGTACATCGTCTGTCGGAGCAATATCACCGCTAAGGAGCATATATGGATCTCGCGTCGCTACGCGCTCAGCAAATCGAACTTGCCTCATCGGTCATCCGCGAGGATCGTTTCATTAGCGATCCCCCTGTCTTTATCGGCGGCGCGGACGTCGGCTTTGAGCAGGGCGGCGAAGTGACCCGAGCGGCGATGGTGGTACTGAAGTACCCCTCGCTGGAGCTGGTGGAGTATCAGGTTGCGCGTATCGCCACCACCATGCCCTATATTCCCGGCTTCCTCTCTTTTCGTGAATATCCCGCGCTGCTGGCGGCGTGGGATATGCTGTCGCAAAAACCCGATCTGCTGTTCGTTGACGGCCACGGCATCTCGCACCCGCGGCGCCTCGGCGTCGCCAGCCACTTTGGCCTGCTGGTGGATGTCCCGACCATCGGGGTGGCGAAGAAACGCCTGTGCGGCAAGTTTGAGCCGCTCTCGCCTGAACCGGGCGCGCTTGCGCCGCTGATGGACAAAGGTGAGCAGCTGGCGTGGGTATGGCGCAGCAAGGCGCGCTGCAATCCGCTGTTTGTGGCTACCGGTCACCGGGTGGGTATGGACAGCGCCCTGGCGTGGGTTCAGCGCTGTACCCAAGGCTACCGTCTGCCAGAGCCGACCCGCTGGGCCGATGCCGTCGCATCGCGGCGTCCGGCATTTATGCGATGGCAGGAAATTCAGCCCTGATTCAGGTACACTGCGGCTAATTTCCGATAGCGAGAATCCACCATGTTACAAAACCCTATTCACCTGCGCCTGGAGAGGCTGGAGAGCTGGCAGCATGTCACCTTTATGGCCTGCCTGTGCGAGCGCATGTATCCGAACTACGCTATGTTCTGCCAGCAGACCGGCTTCGGAGACGCGCAGCTTTATCGCCGCATTGTTGACCTGATCTGGGAGACGCTGACGGTGAAAGATGCGAAGGTGAATTTCGATAGCCAGCTCGAAAAGCTGGAAGAGGCTATCCCGGTCGCTGATGATTACGATCTCTACGGCGTCTATCCGGCCATCGATGCCTGCGTGGCCTTAAGCGAACTGCTGCACTCGCGCCTGAGCGGCGAGACTCTGGAGCACACCATTGAGGTGAGCAAGACCTCAATCACCACGGTAGCGATGCTGGAGATGACCCAGGCCGGTCGCGAAATGACCGATGATGAGCTGAAAGCGAACCCGGCCGTAGAGCAGGAGTGGGATATTCAGTGGGAAATATTCCGACTTTTGGCTGACTGCGAAGAACGCGATATTGAGCTGATTAAAGGGCTACGCGCGGACTTACGCGAGGCGGGCGAGAGCAATATCGGTATACTTTTGCAGCAATGAGACAACAAAACGTGATTTAACGCCTGTTTTGTCTCTCTGGAAGGCTTCCCATTGGCCCCCCGTCTGGTCTACATTTGGAGGGCGAAAAAAAGTGGCTATCGGTGCGTGTATGCAGGAGAGTGCTTTTCTGGCATTTTCGTCGCACTCGATGCTTAGCAAGCGATAAACACATTGTAAGGATAACTTATGAACAAGACTCAACTGATTGATGTAATTGCAGACAAAGCTGACCTGTCTAAAGTACAGGCGAAAGCTGCCCTGGAATCCACCCTGGCTGCTATTACTGAGTCTCTGAAAGAAGGCGATGCTGTACAACTGGTT
>DAMBQR010000078.1:10607-14740 GCA_032055545.1 Pseudescherichia sp.
CTTCAAAGTGAACCACCGCGCTGAGCGTACTGGCCGCAACCCGCAGACCGGTAACGAAATCAAAATCGCCGCAGCTAACGTGCCGGCATTTGTTTCTGGCAAAGCTCTGAAAGACGCAGTTAAATAAGACCGCGTGACAGCGAACAGTTTTGATGAGGGGGCGGTTTCGCCCCTTTTGTCTGTCTGGCGTCGCACCCTGACGCTGGCGGGCCTGCTGTTGCTGACCGCCTGTAGCCACGATGATTCACTGCCACCCTTTACCGCCAGCGGCTACGCGGGGGATCAAGGGGCGGTGCGCATATGGCGTAAGGACGACGGCGACGCCGTCCATCTCCTTACAGCATTCAGTCCGTGGCGCAGCGGGGATACCTCTATCAGTGAATACCGCTGGCAGGGCGATAGGCTGGCGCTGATCGAACTCAACGTCTACGGCACGCCGCCGGAACATATTCGCGCCCGCTTCGACGAGCGTGGCGACCTCAGCTTTATGCAGCGAGAAGTCAACGGCCAGAAGCAGCAGCTCTCCAGCGACCAGATCGCCCTCTACCGCTATCGCGCCGACCAGATCCGCCGGACCAGCGATGCGCTACGCCAGGGCCACGTCATGCTACGTCAGGGACGCTGGCACAGCGACGGCTCGGTCACTACCTGTGAAGGCCAAACCATTAAGCCCGATTTTGAACCGCAGGCGCTGAGCCATATCCAGCGTCGTCAGCAACACTCCTCAGCGGACGTTAGCCTTGCATGGTTAGAAGCGCCGGAAGGGACGCAGCTGCTGCTGGTGGCAAATGAGGATTTTTGTACCTGGCAACCGCAGGCGAAGAGTTTCTGAAGAGATTAAAGCAGGGCGGATAAGCACAAGCGCCAGGCCGCCCTGAGAGGTTACTGCTGCTCTTCCCGCGCAATAGCGCGATAGCCAATATCCTGGCGGCTGAAGCTGCCATCCCAGTGAATATCCGCCATCAGGGCATAAGCGTTCTTCTGCGCTTCAGCGACGGTGTTACCCAGCGCAGTGGCACAAAGTACGCGTCCCCCGCTGGTAAGCACCTGCTCGTCATCAGCAAGCGTGGTACCGGCATGGAACACCTTACCGCCGACGCTCTCCAGCGGCAGGCCGTGGATCACGTCTCCGGTGCGATAGCTGCCCGGGTAGCCACCCGCGGCAATCACCACCCCAAGCGAGGCGCGATCGTCCCACTCAGAGGTCTTCTCATCGAGCTTGCCTTCGCAGGCGGCCAGGCACAGCTCTACCAGGTCGGACTTCATACGCAGCATAATCGGCTGGGTTTCCGGATCGCCAAAGCGGCAGTTAAACTCGATAACCTTCGGGTTGCCCTCTTTGTCGATCATCAGCCCGGCATAGAGGAAGCCCACGTAGGTATTGCCTTCCGCCGCCATGCCTTTTACGGTTGGCCAAATCACGCGCTCCATGGTGCGCTGGTGCACCTCGCTGGTCACTACCGGGGCAGGGGAGTAGGCTCCCATCCCGCCGGTGTTCGGGCCGGTATCACCGTTGCCGACGCGCTTGTGATCCTGACTGGTGGCCATCGGCAGGACGTGCTCGCCGTCAACCATCACGATAAAGCTCGCCTCTTCGCCGTCGAGGAACTCTTCGATAACGATGCGGTGACCAGCGTCGCCAAAGGCGTTGCCTGCCAGCATATCGTGTACGGCGGCTTCTGCCTCTTCCAGCGTCATCGCCACAATGACGCCTTTACCGGCGGCCAGACCGTCGGCTTTAATAACGATCGGCGCACCTCTCTTACGCAGATAGTCGAGGGCGGGTTCGATTTCGGTAAAGTTCTCATACTCCGCGGTCGGGATAGCATGGCGAGCAAGGAAATCCTTGGTGAACGCTTTAGAGCCTTCAAGCTGGGCGGCACCCTGGGTTGGACCAAAGATTTTCAGCCCCGCCGCCTGGAATGCATCCACCACGCCAATGACCAGCGGCGCTTCCGGGCCAACGATAGTTAAATCGATCTTTTCGTTCTGGGCGAAGCTTAACAGGCCAGCAATATCCGTCGCGCTCACGGCGACGTTCTGCAGGGTTGGCTCGAGCGCCGTACCGGCATTACCGGGCGCAACGAAAACGGTGCTTACCCGCGGGGACTGGGCCGCTTTCCACGCCAGGGCATGCTCGCGTCCGCCGTTACCAATAACTAATACTTTCATTCTCTGCTCCGTGAATTAATGGCGGAAGTGACGCATACCGGTAAAGATCATCGCAATACCATGCTCGTCGGCGGCGGCAATGACCTCGTCATCGCGAATAGAGCCGCCTGGCTGGATCACGCAGGTCACGCCCACGGCTGCCGCGGCATCGATACCGTCACGGAACGGGAAGAAGGCGTCGGAGGCCATCGCGGAGCCTTTTACTTCCAGACCTTCGTCACCGGCTTTGATGCCGGCAATTTTCGCAGAGTAGACGCGGCTCATCTGGCCTGCGCCAATGCCGATGGTCATCTTATCTTTGGCATAAACAATGGCGTTAGACTTCACAAACTTCGCCACTTTCCAGCAGAAGAGGGCGTCACGCATCTCCTCTTCGGTCGGCAGGCGCTTGCTAACCACATGCAGCTCTTTATTGGTGACCATGCCGAGATCGCGGTCCTGAACCAGCAGGCCGCCGTTAACGCGTTTGAAATCAAGGCCGGCAACACGTTCTGCCCACTTGCCGCAGGTCAGGACGCGGACGTTCTGCTTGGCGGCGGTGATTTTCAGCGCCTCTTCAGTCGCGGAGGGGGCAATGATCACCTCAACAAACTGGCGGGAGATAATCGCCTGGGCGGTATCGGCATCCAGCTCGCGGTTAAAAGCAATGATGCCGCCGAAGGCCGAGGTCGGATCGGTTTTATAGGCACGATCGTAAGCGCTGAGAATAGAGCTGCCTACTGCCACGCCGCAGGGGTTGGCATGCTTAACGATGACACAGGCCGGCTCGTTGAACTCTTTCACGCACTCCAGCGCCGCGTCGGTGTCGGCGATGTTGTTATAGGAGAGCGCTTTGCCCTGTACCTGAATAGCCGTCGCCACGGAAGCCTCTTTAACGCCTTCTTCTATATAGAAGGCAGCCTGCTGGTGGCTGTTCTCGCCGTAGCGCATATCCTGCTTCTTAATAAAGTTCAGGTTGAGGGTACGTGGGAAGCGGCCAGCGGGCTCTTTAGTTTCACCGTGGTACGCCGGCACCAGGCTACCGAAGTAGTTGGCGATCATGCTGTCATAGGCGGCGGTGTGCTCGAAGGCTTTAATGGCGAGGTCAAAACGGGTCTCAAGGGTCAGAGAGCCTTTGTGGGCATCCATCTCTTTAATAATAGCGTCGTAGTCGCTGCTCTTTACCACAATCGCGACGTCTTTATGGTTCTTGGCAGCAGAGCGCACCATGGTAGGCCCGCCGATATCGATATTTTCAACGGCGTCTTCCAGCGAGCAACCCTCACGGGCAACGGTCGCGGCAAAGGGATAGAGGTTAACCACCACCATATCGATAGGGTCGATGCCATGCTGGGCCATGATCCCATCGTCCTGGTCACGACGACCAAGGATGCCGCCGTGCACTTTCGGGTGCAGAGTCTTGACGCGTCCATCCATCATTTCTGGGAAGCCGGTGTAATCGGAGACTTCAGTGACCGGCAGGCCTTTATCTGCCAGCAAACGGGCAGTACCGCCGGTAGAGAGCAGCTCTACGCCGCGCTGGGAGAGAGCCTGAGCAAATTCGACGATACCGGCCTTATCAGAAACACTGAGCAGGGCGCGGCGGACTGGACGTTGTTGCATGGTATAAATCCCCGGGATTTGAACATTACAGAGAGCGTTAGCTGAATTTTTCTCTAAAAACTTAGCTAACGCCCCACAAGGGGCTGCCTCTAATTGGCGGAGGCATTTTAACGAAAACGTTTGCGCAACGCTCGCGAATTTTCACTTTTTCGCAGCTGTGTGGATAACTCTGTGCGTAAAAAGGTATAAGGCCGTGTTTTGCTGTGGAATGCAGCAGTCAGTCATTTTTCTGTAATTTAACTATTGCAGGCGCTCGAGAACTCCCTATAATGCGCCTCCATCGACACGGAACAACGGCATACAGGCCGCCGGGTCAGCAGGACTTCTCCGGAAGTTCTGACAGAGAAAAGCGAAAATAA
>DAMBQR010000079.1:0-13186 GCA_032055545.1 Pseudescherichia sp.
TTACGGTATTGATGAGTCCGGTAAAATTGACTACGAAGACATGGCGAAGCAGGCTAAAGAGCACAAGCCGAAGATGATCATCGGTGGTTTCTCTGCTTATTCCGGTATCGTTGACTGGGCAAAAATGCGTGAAATCGCAGACAGCATCGGTGCTTACCTGTTCGTTGATATGGCACACGTTGCGGGTCTGATTGCCGCAGACGTCTACCCGAACCCGGTTCCGCACGCGCACGTTGTGACCACCACCACCCACAAAACCCTGGCGGGCCCACGCGGCGGTCTGATCCTGGCGAAGGGTGGCAGCGAAGAGCTGTACAAGAAGCTGAACTCCGCTGTATTCCCAAGTGCGCAGGGTGGCCCGCTGATGCACGTTATCGCGGCAAAAGCGGTTGCGCTGAAAGAGGCAATGGAGCCAGAGTTCAAGGTTTACCAGCAGCAGGTTGCCAAAAATGCCAAGGCGATGGTAGAGGTGTTCCTGAACCGTGGCTACAAAGTGGTGTCTGGCGGTACCGAGAACCACCTGTTCCTGCTGGATCTGGTTGATAAAAACCTGACCGGTAAAGAAGCTGACGCTGCCCTGGGTCGCGCCAATATCACCGTTAACAAAAACAGCGTGCCAAACGATCCGAAGAGCCCGTTTGTCACTTCCGGTATCCGTATCGGTTCTCCGGCTGTCACTCGCCGCGGCTTTAAAGAAGCGGAAGTGAAAGAGCTGGCTGGCTGGATGTGTGACATTCTGGACAACATCAATGACGAAGCGGTCATTGAAAGCACCAAACAGAAAGTGCTGGATATCTGCGCCCGCTTCCCGGTTTACGCATAATCCTTGCTGGATGTGAAAAAAGGCCGCTGATGCGGCCTTTTTTTCGTCAGGTAGTGCACTAGCCCGTAGGCCCGGCAAGCATTGCGCCGCCGGGCGTATCATTGCTCGCGACAAACGCCGGGCGGCGCTTCGCTTGCCCAGCCTACAAAACCCTGCAACAGTACTGGTCTGTAGATATATTACTGCTTGCCGCGTAGCGTAACACCCACGTCGCCCCCGGGGTGCACCGCCAGCAGGCTCTCTTTTGAGTACCCACTCTCGCTCATCAGGCAGGCGCAGGCGGCATCGAAAATCGCCAGCGCCAGCACGATTGAAGTGGTTGCCAGCATGTTTAGCGGATCGATCTCGCGCTGCACGCCGGTGGAGATCACCAGCCGGGAGGCGCGGGCAATCGCTGAATCGGCGTTTTCGGTCACGCTGACCAGCGGCACGCTGCGGGACGCCAGTCCTGGCAGAAGGCGCGTCAGCTCATCGGAGTTGCCCCCACGGGAGAGCATGATCATCAGATCGTCGGCGCGTAAAAAGCCCAGATCGCCGTGCGCCGCGTCGGTGGCGTTCAGGTAGATCGCCGGGCGCTCCACGCAGGCCAGCATGTGGGCAATTTTACGCGCCGCGATGCCGGAGGTGCCTACGCCGGTGACCACAATCTTGCCTTTGCAGCCGCGCAGCTCGGCCAGCAGCGCCTCCCACTGCGGCTCGCTAAGATGCTGGCCCAGCCCAGCCAGCGCTTCGCTATAGATACCCCAGGCTGCGGTTGCCTGCTGCCACGATTGACTCATGCTCCCTCCTGCATCAGCTGGCGGTACTTCATGTGATCCTCATACATCGCGTGGAACACCTTGTACTTGCGGTCATAGTACTGCTTGATCTTATTGGTCTGCGGCGTCACGGTCTTACCGATCCGGCTCATGGCCGACATCGCCTCCGGGAAGGTCTCGAACACGCCTGCCGCAAGGGTGCCCATCATGGCACCGCCGAGCAGCATCGCTTCGCTCTCCTCAGGCAGCAGCATGGCGCAGCCGGTGGCGTTGGCGTGCTCCTGAACGAAGATGGGGTTTTTGGTGCCGCCGCCGCTGGCCATAATGGTGTCGATGGTGTAGCCAGTTTGGTTCATGGTTTCAATAATATGCCGGGTACCGAGGGCAATCGCCTGGATAGTCGCCAGATAGTGCAGCGCCATATCCTCTGGCGTGCGTGACAGCTTCAGGCCGCTCATCACGCCGGTTAGTGTCGGATTGGCCCGCGGTGAGCGGTTGCCGTGGAAGTAGGGCAGCATATGGATATCGCGAGTCAGGAAAGCGATATTCTCCGGCTCGCCGGCCATCTTGCGCAGCAGAGCGTTGAGCACTTCATAGATGGTCTGCCCCTGAGCTTTCGCCTGCGCCAGCAGGGTTTCATAGCAGGGGTGGGACTGAATAATATGGTCGATTAGCGCCCCGGTCGCCGACTGTCCGCCCTCGTTAAGCCAGTAGTCCGGCAGCACCGCCGAGTAGTAAGGTCCCCAGACGCCGCCGATAAAGCGCGGCTGCTGAGAGATGGCCATATGGCCCGTCGAGGTGCCACCAATCAGCGCCACGCGGCGATCGAAATCTGCCACTTCGCCAGAGACGCCGCTTGCTCCCAGAGTGCCGAGGGTACCCGCATGGGCGTCGATAATTGACACGCTCACCGCCGTGCCGGGGATAAGCCCCATCTCGCTGGCGGCGCGCTGCGTCAGGCCGTGACCGAGCGGCTCGCCCATGGTTTTAACGTAGCGGCCAATTTTCTCTGCATCGTGCTCAAGCAGATCCTCCAGCCCAATCTGCCGAAAATAGCTGCCGTCCCACCTATCCTCGTGGCCCATATAGGTCCATTTGCAGACGGTAGAGCAGAGCGAGCGCGTATCGTCATCCGTCGCGCGCCAGGTGAGGAAGTCCGGCAGGTCAAAGTAGTAGCCCGCGTTGGCCCAGGTATTCGGCATGTGCTGCTTCAGCCACAGCAGCTTCGGGGTCTGCATCTCCGGGGAGATGATCCCCCCAACGTAGTCCAGCACCCGGTGGTGCAGGGCGTTGATACGATCGGCCTGGGTAATAGCGCGGTGATCCATCCAGACGATAATATTTTGCTCGCTGCGCCCGGAGGGGCTAATAGTCAGCGGCTTGCCCTCTTTATCCAGCACCACCAGCGAGCAGGTGGCGTCAAAGCCCAGCCCTTTCACCTGAATCGGATTGATGTCCGCCTGGTTAACCGCATCGCGTACCGCGTTGCACACCATCTGCCAGATATTGTCGGAGGACTGCTCAACGAAATCAGCCTGCGGACGATACATTTCAATGGCCCGGCTGGCCTGGCTGACCATTCTGCCGTTAAGATCAAACACGCCCGCCCGGGCGCTCCCTGTCCCTACATCCACACCAATGAAGTAACTCGCCATAATTTGTCTCTCCTGAAATCAGGCTTTACGATTCTGTAATGCGATAAAGAGGATCAGCACGGCGCCCCACAGCGCCATCGTCAGATAGCTGCTGATCCCCAGCAGGTTAAAGCCGCTTTCCAGCATCTGCAGCACGATAAGGGCCAGCACCAGGCCGACGATGCGGCCAAATCCGCCGTCAGGGTTGATGCCGCCCAGCACCGAGGCAAGAATGGTCACCAGCAAATAGGACTCGCCGTAGCCCGCCTTCGCCGAGTTGAATTTTGCCATCATCAAAATGGCGGCGGCCCAGCCGAGCAGGGCAGAGATGACATACACCGCAATCTGCACGCGCACGGTATTTACGCCGCTGTAGCGCGTGGCCTGTTCGTTGGATCCCACCAGGTAGAGGCTGCGCCCGAGGGTGGTATGCTCCAGCAGAACCCACAGCAGCACCGCCACCAATAAGAAGAGCAGCAGCGCCACGGGGATGCCCACCACTGTGGCATTGCCCAGGAACTGGATCGCTGCCGGGAAGCCGGAGATCACCGTGCCGTTAGAGAGCAGAATATTGAGACCGGAGATCAGCGTCATGGTGCCGAGGGTGGCGAGGATAGGCGATACCCCGACCCAGGCGATCAGCGCCCCGTTCAGCGTGCCAATCGCGACCGCCACCGCCGCCCCGGCCAGCAGGGCCAGCGCCAGGAATAGCGGATTGTCCGGATGGCTGACGATCACCGCCGCCATCACCAGCGAGCAGGCGTTGGCCCCGGCGATAATCGACAGGTTAATGCCGCCGGTGAGCATGGTGATGCCCATCCCCAGCGCCAGCATGCCGAGGATCGGCAGCTGGGAGCTGATGGACTGGAAGTTAGCGGCGCTGAAGAAGCGGCTGCCGAGCAGCGCCGAGAAGACCACGGCGACGACGATGATGATCACGCACTGCAGGCGGATGATGGCATCACCGGGTAAAAGTCGTGCGATTGCTTTCATCTCAAAGCTCCCTTGCGAGTTTGCGTTTTTCATTCCAGGCCGTGGCGCTGATGCTGACCAGGATAATGACGCCGCTGAAGACGGTGTGCCAGTAAGAGGAGACGCTCAGCAGCGTCAGGCCGTTTTGCAGAAACGCCAGCAGGACCACCCCAAGCAGCGTCCCGGTTAACGTGCCGCGTCCGCCGCTCATGCTGGTTCCCCCCAGCACCACCGCCGCCAGCACCGTCAGCTCATAACCGAGCAGCGAGTTAGGGGCAACGGACTGGGTGATCTGTGCCTGCACCACGGCAGCGACCCCAGCGAGAATGCCCATGTAGCCGTAGACACAGAAGTGCAGCCTGAGCAGGTTCAGCCCGAGGCGCGAAGCAGCATCGCGGTTGCCGCCCATGGCGTAGATCTGGCGACCGAGGCGGGTAAAGTTCATCAGCACGGCGGTGAAAATAATGACCATCGCCAGGCAGAGCAGGGGCAGGGTAAGACCGTAGTCATAGCCGTCGGCCGCGGTGAACGACAGCCAGTTGATGCCGTTCATAAACCAGTCCGGGAAGCCGTACAGCCAGGTCCCTTTAGTGGCGTACACCAGCAGGCCGTAGTAGACGTTGAGCGTGGCGATGGTGATGATGATCGCCGGAACCCGCAGCCAGTAGACCAGGAATCCGTTGATCAGTCCGAGCAGCAGCCCAACGACCATAGCGAGCACCAGCGCCAGGGCAAAGTTACCGCCGTGGGCAATGACCCAGCTTGCCATCGCATACTGGGCAATGGCGGTCATGGCCGGGAAGGAGATATCGATCCCACCGGAGATCAACACCACGAACAGGCCGCAGGCGAGGATCCCGAGAATGGCGTAGCTGGTGGCGACGTCCGTCAGGTTGCCCAGCGAGAAAAACTCATCGGTGCTGACGCTCAGTCCGACGGCCAGCGCCACGACCAGCAGCCCAAGCCAGAACTCATGTTGCCCGACCAGGCGGGAAAGTCTGTTATTCATGGATCACCTCGACCACTTCAGCAATCTCCTGTTCAGTACAGCGATGCGGATTAAACTCTGCGACCAGCTTGCCGCGGCGCATCACCAGCACGCGGTGGCTGTTGTAATAGGCCTCCGGGATCTCATCGCAGATCATCAGCACCGCCATCCCCTGTTCCGCCAGATCGCGGGCGATCTGGTAGATCCCCTCTTTATTGGCGATATCCACCCCGACGGTGGGCGAGTCGAGGATCAGGATGCGCGGATCGGTCGCCACCCATTTCGCGATGGCGATCCGCTGGGCGTTGCCGCCGGAGAGGGTTTTCACCGGCAGATGTGGATCGGAGACTTTGATATTCAGGTTACGGATCAGATCGGCCACCAGCTTTTTCGCCTTGTCGTGATCCAGCATGCCGCTACGGGTATGCAGCTTGTCGTACACCGTGACGATGGTGTTATCGTAGATCGACTGCTCCATAATCAGCCCCTGGGTCAGGCGATCTTCAGAGACGTAGCCGATCCCATGCTTAATGGCGTCATGGTTATTGCGCAGGGTGACAGGCTTACCGTTAATGCGCATCTCTCCGCTCTCCGGGTGCGTCATGCCGAACAGGCTCAGACACAGCTCGGTTCGCCCGGCGCCCAGCAGGCCGACGATGGAGACAATCTCGCCACTACGCAGCGACAGGTTGATGTTCTGGTATTTACCCCGGCGGCTTAGGTTACGCAGCTCCAGCATCGGCTCCTGATCGGCAGACGGTTTTTCCGGCAGCGGGCTATAGTGGAAACGCTGGCCGGTCATCAGGAACGCCAGCTCGTGGCTATCGAGCTGGCTGGCCGGGTAAGTTCCCACCAGCTTGCCGTCGCGCATGACGCTGATGCGGTCCGCTACCTCCATCACTTCGTCGAGACGGTGGCTAACAAATACCACGCAGATCCCGGCGGCTTTCAGTTCGTTGACCACCCGCAGCAGGCCGTTGACCTCCTGGCGGGTAAGGGAGGCGGTTGGCTCATCCATAATCACCAGTCGGGCTTCGGCGGCAATAGCGCGGCAAATCGCCACCAGCTGGCGGTCGGCAATGGAGAGTTTTTCTACCTTTTTGTCCGGATCGATACGCACGCCGATGCGCTGCATTGCGGCCAGCGCCTGCTTACGCATCGCACTGCGCTTCACCCAGACATCGCCTCCCGGCAGATAGCGGTTAACGGCGATGTTCTCGGCTACGCTGAAGTTGGGAAACAGGGAGAGATCCTGATAGATAACCTGAATACCATAGTGGGCAGAGAGCTGCGGCGTCAGGTGGTGGAACAGCTTGCCGTCGAGCTGGATCTGCGCCCCTTTTTCCGGGTGATAGACGCCGGAGATCACTTTAATAATGGTGCTCTTACCGCAGCCGTTCTGTCCTGCCAGACAGTGAACTTCGCCTTTTTGCAGCGTCAGGTTCACGTTATCCAGCGCCAGCACGCCCGGGAATTGCTTGCTGATATTCTCAAGAGTGATAAATGCGGTGGTGTCGGCCATGGACAATACCCCTGCGAGCGCCCGTTCGGGCGCTTAAGTCATTCTGTATGAGTTTGCCGGCCAGACGGCCGGCGTTGAGGTTCCCTGGTGTAGGCGGAGAGCCTTAGAAACCGAGCGACTGTGCGTTATCTTTGGTGACTTCGAGGATCTTGTTAAAGCGGATCACCTTCTTCTCCATGTCAACGTCGGCTTTCCCTAAACCGTCAATGGTGAGATCGGACGTCACTTCTTTACCCTTCAGCAGCTGGTCGGCAACGGTCACCAGCGCATAGCCCGCATCTTTCGGATCCCACAGCAGCGCTTTCTTGATATCGCCGCGCATCAGATAAGGTGCCGCCTGGGCTGGCATCGCGATACCCACCACGGCCACTTTCTCTTTCGCACGCTTCTTCTGCACCGCCTGACCTGCACCGATAGGGCCGAGGGAGCCGAAGCCGATCACCCCTTTCATCTGCGGATAGGTTTTCATCAGATCCAGGGTCGTGGAGTAGGATTTGTCGATGCTCTCCGCCACCGGCAGGCGCGAGGTCACCTCAAACATATCCGGGTATTTCTCTTTCTGGTATTTGATGGCGTAGTCGGCCCAGGCGTTATGCAGCGGTACCGTCAGCGAGCCGACGTAGATGGCGTAGCCGCCTTTGCCGCCCATGTCTTTCGCCAGCTCGTCAACGTTGGCCTGCGCATACTTCTCGCTGTCGATGGTTTCAATATCCCACTGGCCGATCTGCTGATCCGGCGACTCATGGGTCAGCACCACGATGCCTTTATCGCGGGCTTTTTTCAGCACCGGCTCCAGCACTTTAGCGTCGTTTGGCACCACGATAATGGCGTTAACATTTTTGGCGATCAGATCCTCGATTACCTTCACCTGCTGAGCCGGGTCCGGCGTAGAGGGGCCAGTCTGGTAAGCGTTGACGTCGAGCTTTTTCGCTGCCTCGTTGACGCCGGTTTCCATACGGTTAAACCACGGAATGCCGGTCACCTTCGCGACCACGGCAATTTCATATTTCTCTGCTGCAACCGAGGTACCGGACACCATGCATGCAGAAACCAGCGCTGCGCTAAGTAATGCGAGTTTGAATTTCATAGTTATACCTTTTGTAGGGGCCGAGGCATGTCACGGAGAAAAGATTAGCAATGAAGGGAAGGGGAAACGTATTGCAGAAATTTGAATTGTGATCTGCGCACGTAAATGTAAATTTATGGATAATTTTAGGTTAATATAAAGTTAATTAACAATGATTTCATTACATTATCAATGGCTATTGTTGTTAAATAATCGCTATTTTATAACTTAAATTTAACGTTTTATTATCATTTGACGTAACTCAGGCGTGGTTTTTAGTGGTTTTAACCTTCTTCAGCGCGCAGCAAGTTGCAAATATGTGAACTGAATCGAGACAAGTAAACTCATGCTTCGGCAAACGGTGCGGGTTTCCAGGGTTCGCTTGCGCCAGCAAGGTTTTAGCGCCAGACTAACGCCTCCAAAACGGGAGGGATTCATGGTTTTGCATTCTACGCGCTGGCTGGCGCTGAGCTACTTTACCTACTTTTTCAGCTACGGCATCTTTTTACCTTTCTGGAGCGTCTGGCTAAAGGGTACTGGCCTGACGCCGGAGACCATTGGCCTGCTGCTGGGAGCCGGGCTGGTGGCGCGCTTTCTCGGCAGCCTGACCATTGCCCCCAGGGTTACCGATCCCTCCCGGCTGGTGTTCGCCCTGCGCCTGCTTGCCCTGCTGACGCTGCTGTTTGCCCTGGCCTTCTGGGCCGGAAATCACGTTGGCTGGCTGATGGTGATTATCATTGGCTTTAACCTCTTCTTCTCGCCGCTGGTACCGCTCACCGACGCGCTGGCCAACACCTGGCAAAAACAGATCGTCATGGACTAT
This sequence comes from Pseudescherichia sp., assembly GCA_032055545.1. Taxonomy (GTDB): domain Bacteria; phylum Pseudomonadota; class Gammaproteobacteria; order Enterobacterales; family Enterobacteriaceae; genus Pseudescherichia. Next base: position 8,587 of record DAMBQR010000079.1, read on the forward strand.
GGTCGGGTGCGCCTGTGGGGCTCGGTGGCGTTTGTTATTGGCTCGGCGCTGACCGGCAAGCTGGTGAGCCTCTTCGACTACCGGGCAATCCTGGCAATGCTCACGCTGGGGGTTATCTCCATGCTACTGGGGATGCTGCTGCGCCCGTCGGTGATGCCCGTTGGCGAGAGCCGGGCGCAGGCCGCCGCTGGCTGGCCCGCGTGGCGCGGACTGATCCGTCAGAACGGACGCTTTCTTGCCTGCGTCTCGCTGCTGCAAGGGGCGCACGCGGCCTACTACGGTTTCAGCGCTATCTATTGGCAGGAGGCGGGCTACTCCGCCTCAACGGTGGGCTATCTCTGGTCGCTGGGCGTCGTCGCGGAAGTCATTATCTTCGCCCTCAGTAATCGGCTATTCCGCCGCTGGAGCGCCCGCGATCTGCTTCTGCTCTCGGCGGCGTGCGGCGTAGTGCGCTGGGCGTTGATGGGCTGGACCACGGCGCTGCCGTGGCTGCTGCTGGTGCAGGTGCTGCACTGCGGGACCTTCACCGTCTGCCATCTGGCGGCGATGCGCTACATTGCTGCCCGCCAGGGGAGCGAGGTGATCCGGCTACAGGCGGTCTACTCGGCGGTAGCGATGGGTGGCAGCATTGCGGTGATGACCATCTTTGCCGGCTTCCTGTTCCAGCATCTGCACCAGGGCGTATTCTGGGTGATGGCGCTGGTGGCGTTGCCCGCCATCTTCGTCCGGCCCGGCGTTAGCGCCCGGGCCTAAGACTCCAGCATGTCGCGGATGTGGCGCTGCTGCTGCTCGCTCAGGGTGATCACCGCATGGATTAGCGGGGCGGAGAAGAGCGGTAGCGGCGTCGCGTAGGGGGTCACAATCAGTGCCGCCTCACGTGGCGCACCCTCCTGCTGAAAGGTAGCGAGCGGCAGATACTTGATATTCAGCGGCAGCAGCGTCAGCTCACGCAGCTGCTCCTCAATGGCCCGCTCCCGTTCAGGGGCGTGGTCGGTCAGCAGAACCACCTGCTTCTCGTGCAGATCGCTCTCCTGCATCAGCCACGCGCCAAAGATCACCGCCACCAGCCCCGCCTCCTCATGGGTAAAGCAGAGGTTATACTCCTCTTCAAGACAGGTCAGCGCCTCGCGGGTAGTACGCATCAGCCGGGGGTAGAGCAGAGTGATCTCCTCCGGCAGGCTATTATCGATCCCGATCCCAAACAGGCTGCGGTTCAGCGCCTGCGCCAGATGAATATAGAGCTGATCGGTCAACCCCTGCTCATCGCTAAAGTCCATCCCGGAGAGGGTGCGAAAGCGCTCGATGGTCCGACGGATGGCCTCACGTAGTCGGGTATCCTGCTGGTGGCTGTCGCGGATCGGATCCGGCGTACGTAGCAGCATAAACAGCACCGTCAGGAAGAGATGTTCGCTGATATGGGGGACCGGAACGACCCGGCGCTGCCAGTGGCGAATGATCTCCTGGGCGACAAGGTGCTCTGCCCGCGCCTCGGCCCAGGCCTGCTGCAGCGGTGCAAACGCGGGCGTAAAGCCAAGCTGGTGTGCCAGCAGGCAATATTGTAAATAGAGACGGAGAAATTGAATGTCCCGCTGCTCAAACTGCCGCTGGAGGCGACGGGAACAGAGATTAATCAGGGCGTGCAGGTTAGTATCGTCATACAATGTTCTGGCGATACCCTGCTGCTTCAGCGCACTTTTAAGCGCAGGCGTAAAGTGTGCGCTAACAAAGTTGGGGCAGAGCCGGATGGCGCGTTTAAGCCAGTGGAGGAGACAGAGACGCTGGTCGAGGGGCGTGCCTTCGATGCGGTAGCTGCCGTCCTGCTGCGCGGCGATACTCAGCCGATGGTAGCGCTGGATCTCATGACCCGTGTCGGCAATATCTTGCCGGGTGACTGTGCCGTCCACGTTGTTCAGCTTGCCGAGCATATCTGGTGTCACCGTTTGTCCCGGCAGGGCGAGCATTAGGAGTACATGACAGCGGCGTTGTGAACTGGAGAGCACAGATGGCGGTATCGTTACGGTTGTCATCTGCTGGATTCCAGTTAGGGGTTTCGATAAGAATAGCTAAAGGATACGACGGCGAAAGCCCCGCAGACGGGCTTTCCCTCAGGAATGCCGGAGGGCGTCACAGAATTTTTCTCGTAAGGAACACATGCAAACAGTCAAACAGTACGCTGGTGCGCTGGTTTTCGCGTTTTTATCGCTTCCCGCGCTGGCGCATCCCCATAGCTTTATTCGTCTGCAAACCGAGCCGGTGGTGGAGGGCGGTCAGCTGGTGGCGCTCAATATGCGCTGGACGATGGATGAGATCACTTCAGCCGATCTGCTCTATGACGCCGGTGATGCAAAGCCAGAGTCGCCGGTGTGGAAAAAGCTGGCGGCGGAGGTGATGGCCAACGTGCTGGGGCAGCACTACTTTACCGAGGTCTGGCACAACGGGCAGCGGGTAAAGTTTCTTAACCGGCCCAGCCACTACGGCATGTCGCGGGTCGATCACCAGGCGGTGCTGACCTTTACCCTGCCGCTGGCCGCACCGCAGCCGCTGGCCGGGCAGCGCTACACCTTCTCTACCTTCGATCCCACTTACTATGTCGATATGACTTATCAGGATAAGGGTGACGTTACGCTATCTCCTGACCTGCAAAAAGCCTGTCAAACCACCGTGCATACGCCGACGCCGGGTGACGAGACCTTAGCCTTTGCGCAGTCGCTGGATAAGGCCGACGCCCCGCCGGAAGATATGGAGCTTGGCAAGCAGTTTGCCCAGACCGTGACCCTGGAGTGTAAAGAGTGATGTTAAGTCAGATGAGAAGCGCGCCCCGCTGGCGTGCGCTCTGGCCGCTGGCCCTGCTGCTGCTCTGTGCGGTAGCGGGTGGGATACAGCTGTGGCACGCCTGGCCGCGGATCATGCTGGAGAGCGCGGGCTGGCAGCGAGAGGTTAACCAGCAGATGAGCGCCCTGTTAAAAGGCGTGGCGGCAGAGCCGACCCGGGCGGGTGGGACCCTGCTGCTGTTTAGCTTTCTCTATGGGGTGCTGCACGCTCTCGGGCCGGGCCACGGTAAGGTGGTGATAACCACCTGGCTCGCCACCCACCCTTCAAAACTGAAGTCGGGTATTGGCCTGACCCTGGCCTCGTCGCTGCTGCAGGGGCTGGTAGCCATTATGCTGGTGGTCGTGGTGCTGACGCTGCTCCAGCTGCCCGCCCGTCAGCTGCATCTCAGCAGCTACTGGCTGGAGAAGGGGAGCTACGTCCTGGTGGGCGTGCTGGGGCTGCTGCTCTGCTGGCGAGCGCTAAAAAAGCTGCGTCTTCTCCTGCGCAGGCCGCAGTTTAGATCCTTTACGCCGCACCATGTGCATGATGCCCACTGCGGCTGCGGTCACCAGCATCTGCCCACGCCGGAGCAATTAACCCGGGGTGACGACTGGCGCGCCCGGCTGGTGATTATTCTGTCGATGGGGATGCGGCCCTGTTCGGGGGCGATCATGGTTCTGCTGTTCAGTAAGGTGATCGGGGTATTTAGCTGGGGAGTGGCGTCGGCGATGGCGATGGCAGCGGGCACCTCGCTAACCATCTCTGCGCTGGCACTGCTGGTGCATAGCTTTCGGCAGTTAGCGGTCAGGCTGAGCGGCAATAAAACGCCGGTGCTGTGGCAGCAGGTGGGTTGGTTAACGCTGGCATTGGCTGGCGGTGTAATTCTGGTAACGGCGGCGGCGGTGATGTGGCTGAGTGCGGTGCCGCCAGGAGGCGGGTTACGACCATTTTAGCCGCATAACCTGTAGGCCCGGCAAGCATTGCGCCGCCGGGCATCGCTGGGATTAACGCTTCAGCGCTTCGCTCAGCTCGTCACGCATGTTCGCCAGCATGGCTCTCACCACGCGCGGGTTACCGGCGACAATGTTACCGCTCATCATGTAGTTGTGGTTACCGGTGAAGTCACACACCAGGCCACCTGCTTCACGAACCAGTAGCTCGCCTGCGGCGAAATCCCACGGTTTCAGGCCGATCTCAAAGAAACCGTCCACGCGGCCAGCGGCAACGTAGGCCAGATCCAGCGCGGCAGAGCCGGTGCGGCGGAAGTCAGCGCACTCGGTGAAGAGTTTACCGACGATGTTGACGTAGGCTTTAGCGTGCTGTTTCGCCTTGAACGGGAAACCGGTCGCCAGAACGGTGCCATCCAGATCGCGAGCGATGCTGCCGCGCAGGCGGTAGCCGTTGAGCTGTGCGCCCTGGCCGCGGGTCGCGGTGAAGAGTTCGTTACGCATTGGATCGTAAACGACGGCAACTTCGGTGCGGCCTTTAATGCGCACGGCGATAGAGACCGAGAAGTGTGGCAGGCGTTTAATAAAGTTGGTGGTGCCATCCAGTGGATCGATAACCCATTGCACATCCTGATCTTCGCCTGCGTGTTCACCGGACTCTTCGGTGATAATGGTGTGTTGCGGGTAAGATTTGCGGATAGTGTCGATAATCACGGCCTCGGCGGCTTTATCAACGTTAGTTACGAAATCATTGCTGCCTTTCTGGTTGGTTTCAACAGAGTCGGGCGTTTCGTAGTGTTTGGCAATTACATTACCCGCCTTGCGCGCTGCGCGCACGGCGA
>DAMBQR010000080.1:0-13046 GCA_032055545.1 Pseudescherichia sp.
TGACTAATACAGGAATACTATGAGTCTGAATTTCCTTGATTTCGAACAGCCGATCGCCGAGCTGGAAGCGAAAATCGATTCCCTGACGGCTGTGAGCCGCCAGGATGAAAAACTGGATATTAACATCGACGAAGAGGTGCATCGTCTGCGCGAAAAAAGCGTAGAGCTGACGCGCAAAATCTTTGCCGATCTCGGCGCATGGCAGGTCGCGCAACTGGCGCGCCATCCACAGCGTCCGTACACCCTGGATTATGTCCGCCTGGCGTTCGATGAGTTCGACGAGCTGGCCGGTGACCGCGCCTACGCTGACGATAAAGCTATCGTCGGCGGCATCGCGCGTCTGGACGGGCGCCCGGTGATGATCATTGGTCATCAGAAAGGGCGTGAAACCAAAGAAAAAATCCGCCGTAACTTCGGTATGCCAGCGCCGGAAGGCTACCGTAAAGCGCTGCGCCTGATGGAGATGGCCGAGCGTTTCAACATGCCGATCATCACCTTCATCGACACCCCGGGTGCGTATCCGGGCGTGGGCGCGGAAGAGCGCGGCCAGTCTGAAGCCATCGCCCGCAACCTGCGTGAGATGTCGCGTCTGAACGTGCCGGTGATCTGCACCGTCATTGGTGAAGGCGGCTCCGGCGGCGCGCTGGCTATTGGCGTGGGCGACAAAGTTAACATGCTGCAGTACAGCACCTACTCGGTTATCTCACCGGAAGGCTGCGCATCTATTCTGTGGAAGAGCGCCGATAAAGCGCCGCTGGCTGCGGATGCAATGGGGATTATTGCCCCACGTCTGAAAGAGCTGAAGCTGATCGACTCCATTATTCCGGAGCCGCTGGGTGGTGCGCACCGCAACCCGGAGGCCATTGCCGCGTCGCTGAAGGCGCAGCTGCTGGAGGATCTGGCCGATCTGGACGTGCTGAACAAAGAGGAGCTGCGTGACCGTCGTTACCAGCGCCTGATGAGCTACGGCTACGCCTGATCTCTGTAGAACGCCGGGCGGCGCTCACGCGTGCCCGGCCTACAAAACCTGCTCGCCTCAACTATGCTTACCTGTGGATTCGCACGGAGGTAAGCATTGAATATCATCGCCATCATGGGGCAGCAGGGCGTTTTTTATAAAGACGAGCCCCTCAAAGAGCTTCACCTTGCGCTGGAGCAGCAGGGTTTCCAGCTCATCTACCCCACCAGCAGCAACGACCTGTTAAAACTCATCGAACACAACCCGCGCATCTGCGGTGTCATCTTTGACTGGGACCAGCATGGCCTGGATCTGTGCAGCGACATCAACCAGCTCAACGAGTATCTGCCGCTCTACGCCTTTATCAATACCCACTCAACGATGGACGTCAGCGCCCACGATATGCGCATGGCGCTGTGGTTTTTTGAGTATGCGCTGGGCGTAGCTGACAGCATCTCGACGCGTATCCGCCAGTACACTAACGAGTATCTGGACCAGATCACGCCACCCTTTACCCGCTCGCTGTTCACCTACGTGAAAGAGGGCAAGTACACCTTCTGTACCCCCGGACACATGGCCGGTACCGCCTATCAGAAAAGCCCGGTGGGTTGCCTGTTCTATGACTTCTTTGGCGGCAACACCCTGAAGGCCGACGTCTCGATCTCGGTAACCGAGCTGGGATCCCTGCTCGATCACACCGGCCCGCACCTGGAGGCCGAAGAGTATATCGCTCGCACCTTCGGGGCAGAGCAGAGCTATATGGTGACCAACGGCACCTCGACCTCCAACAAGATCGTTGGCATGTACGCCGCGCCTGACGGCAGCACGCTGCTTATCGATCGCAACTGCCACAAGTCGCTGGCCCATCTGCTGATGATGAGCGACGTGGTGCCGATTTGGCTCAAGCCGGGACGCAACGCGCTGGGGATCTTAGGCGGCATTCCCCGTCGCGAGTTTAGCCACGAGAGTATTACAGAGAAGGTGGCGGCGACCCACGGGGCCAGCTGGCCGGTTCATGCGGTGATCACCAACTCCACCTATGATGGGCTGCTCTACAACACCAACTGGATCAAGGAGACCCTGGACGTGCCGTCGATTCATTTTGACTCGGCATGGGTTCCCTACACTAACTTCCACCCCATCTATGCAGGCAAGAGCGGTATGAGCGGCGAACGCGTGCCGGGCAAAGTCTTCTTTGAAACCCAGTCAACGCACAAGATGCTGGCCGCCTTCTCCCAGGCGTCGCTGATCCACGTTAAGGGGGAGTATGACGAAGAGACCTTTAACGAAGCCTACATGATGCACACCACTACCTCGCCCAGCTATCCGCTGGTGGCCTCTATCGAGACGGCGGCAGCGATGCTGCGGGGTAACCCCGGTAAACGGCTGATCAACCGCTCCGTTGAGCGTGCGCTCCACTTCCGCAAAGAGGTGCAGCGGCTAAAAGACGAGGCGGAGGGCTGGTTCTTCGATATCTGGCAGCCCGAGGATATTGACCAGGCCGACTGCTGGCCGGTTGCGCCGGGCGAGACATGGCACGGCTTCCGCGAGGCGGATGCCGACCATATGTTCCTCGATCCGGTCAAGGTCACCATTCTGACGCCGGGTATGGATGAGCAGGGCAATATGGCAGAGGAGGGTATCCCCGCTGCGCTGGTGGCGAAATTCCTCGACGAGCGCGGCGTAGTGGTAGAGAAAACGGGTCCCTACAACCTGCTGTTCCTGTTTAGCATCGGTATTGATAAAACCCGGGCGATGGGGCTGCTCCGCGGCCTGATGGAGTTTAAACGCGCCTACGATCTCAACCTGCGGGTGAAGAACATGCTGCCGGATCTCTACGCGGAGGATCCCGACTTCTACCGCAACATGCGCATTCAGGATCTGGCCCAGGGCATCCACCAGCTGATCTGCCAGCACGAGCTGCCGCGCCTGATGCTGCAGGCCTTCGACGTGCTGCCACATATGATCATGACCCCGCACCAGGCGTGGCAATTACAGGTGAAGGGCGAAGTGGAGACCGTCGAGCTGGAGGCGCTGGTGGGGAGGGTCTCCGCCAATATGATCCTGCCGTATCCGCCGGGAGTACCGTTGCTGATGCCCGGAGAGATGATCACCGAGCGGAGCCGGGCGGTGCTCGATTTTCTGCTGATGCTCTGTGCTATTGGCCGCCACTATCCCGGTTTTGAGACGGATATCCACGGTACGAAGCGCGACGAGGATGGCGTTTACCGGGTAAGGGTCTTAAAACAGACCTGACCCCCTTGCGCAGGGATGCGCAGCGTCGTAACGTTGGCATGAAAAAGGAGGGGTTATGCTTGGTTTAAAAAAGGTTCACCACATCGCGATCATTGCGACGGATTATGCAAAGAGCAAAGCGTTTTACTGCGACATCTTAGGCTTTACGCTGCAGAGCGAAGCCTATCGTGAGGAGCGGGACTCATGGAAGGGCGACCTGGCGCTGAACGGCGAGTATGTGATTGAGCTTTTCTCCTTTCCTTTTCCCCCTGCGCGGCCCAGCCGCCCCGAGGCCTGCGGCCTGCGCCATCTGGCCTTCAGCGTAGATGACGTAGAGCGGGCGATGACGCACCTGCAACAGCACGGCGTCGAGTGCGAGCCGGTGCGCATCGATCCCTTTACCGGCAAACGCTTCACCTTCTTTACCGATCCGGACGGTCTGCCGCTGGAGCTGTATCAGCAGGAATGACACCTTCACATCTTATACAAAGTCTGGGCGCCCGCCGCCGGTTTCTGGTGGCGTTTAGCGGCGGGCTGGATTCCACCGTTCTGCTGCATCAGCTGGTGCAGTGGCGCACGCAGCAGCCTGACCTCTCCCTGCGGGCGATCCATGTTCATCATGGGCTAAGCCCAAACGCTGAAGCATGGGTAACCCACTGCCAGCAGATATGCAGCCGCTGGGATGTGCCGCTGAGCATCGCCCGCGTGACGCTGGAGGAGGAGGGTATGGGCATTGAAGCCCAGGCCCGCAAGGCGCGCTATCAGGCCTTTGCCGGGGCGCTGCTACCGGGGGAGGCACTGCTTACCGCCCAGCATCAGGATGACCAGTGCGAGACGTTGCTGCTGGCGCTAAAGCGGGGCAGCGGCCCGGCGGGGCTGGCGGCCATGCCTGCCGAGCTGCCCTTTCACGGCACCCAGCTGCTGCGGCCGCTGCTCAATGAAACCCGCGAGGCGCTGGAGCAGTGGGCTTGTGTCCATCGGCTGAGCTGGATCGAAGATGAGAGTAATCAGGACGCCAGCTACGATCGCAATTTTATCCGCCTGGAGGTTCTGCCCCTGCTGAAACAGCGCTGGCCGCACTTTGCCAATGCGGCGGCGCGCAGTGCGGCGCTGTGCGGCGAGCAGGAGCAGCTGCTGGACGAGCTGCTGGCGGAGGAGCTGGCAAGTTTAGTCAGCGAAGAGGGGGGGTTAATCGTTGCGCCACTAATGACCATGAGCGCTAATCGCCGGGCAGCACTCCTGCGTCGTTGGCTGGGCGGGCTGGGTGCACCAATGCCGTCGCGGGATCTGCTGACCCGCATCTGGCAAGAGGCGATCCTTGCCCGGGAAGATGCGTCTCCGCGTCTGGTGCTGGGATCCCATGAGATCCGTCGCTTTCAGGGCCAGCTCTGGTGGATAAAAAGCACGCCTGGCCAGCGGCAGACGGTGATCCCATGGCCTGGGCCGCTGGAGCCGCTGACGCTGCCCGCCGGGTTAGGGGAGCTGATGCTGGTGCCAGGGGGCGATATTCGCCCGCCGCGTGCCGACGAGCCGGTAACGGTGCGCTTTCATGCGCCGGGGATGCTCTACGTTGCCGGACGCCACGGCGGGCGCAAGCTGAAAAAGATCTGGCAGGAGCTGGGCGTTGCCCCCTGGCTGCGGGAGACTACGCCAATACTGTTTTACGGCGAAACGCCGATCGCGGCGGCAGGACATTTTGTCACTCAGGCTGGACTGGCGGATAACGCAGAGGGATTACGGCTGGCGTGGCAGAAATGACGGGCAGCATGCTGCCCGCTGGTACAGGTTCAGGATTCGCTCACCACAACGGTGCCGATATCCGGGTGGCTAAAGCTGGCAATTTTGTCGAGACGGAGTTCACGCGTTTCACCTGCTGCATCGACGAGCAGGTACTCAACGTTCTTGCGCGAGACTAAATCGCTGGCTTTGGCCTTTAGCTCTTCGCCATCTTTTAGCGTCAGCGTCAGTAACAGATGATGCTGGCAGGCGAGTTCAAGGTTGTCATAGTCATCGCAGTTGATCGGTTGATACGTTTCATTCATTGACATAATCGCTCACCAGTAAGTTCGCGGCAGCCCAGGCTGCCTTTTCCCTGACGGGCTCAGGAAGCAGATCGTCCGACGCTACTTCATTGAGCGCTTTTAATACGCAACCCAGCGCATCCGGGATAAACCCTAACTCTCCGCTGGCAATTTCCGCATACCGCTTGCGTATTAACTCACAATAATTATCCACATACCCTCCTGTCAGTGTACTGACTTCACCGTGGGATGTAAGTTTAAGCCTACGAAGATTAACTCTGTTTAGCAAGGTGACTATACCATACTCATCCCGGCAATATCAGCGGACTGAATGTTTGCTACAATAGGCGCTATTTTGCGAAGGAGCGATGACATGGCATTGAAAGCAACCATTTATAAAGCGACGGTGAACGTGGCCGATCTGGACCGCAACCAGTTTCTTGATGCCACCCTGACCCTGGCGCGCCACCCTTCTGAGACCCAGGAGCGCATGATGCTGCGCCTGCTGGCGTGGATCAAATTTGCCAACGAACGGCTGCAGTTTACCCGCGGGCTGAGCGCGGAAGATGAGCCGGAAGCCTGGCTGCGCAACGATCATATGGGGATCGATCTGTGGATTGAGCTGGGGCTGCCGGAAGAGCGACGCATCAAGAAAGCCTGCACCCAGTCGAAAGAGGTGGCCCTCTTTACCTATAACAGCCGGGCGGCACAGATCTGGTGGCAGCAGAATCAGAATAAGCTGGCTGGATTCAGTAATCTGAGCATCTGGTATCTTGATGATGAGCAGCTGGCCCAGCTAAGCGCCTTTGCTTCCCGCACCATGGTGCTTCAGGCCACCATTCAGGACGGTGCCATCTGGCTCTCGGATGCGGAGAACAACCTGGAGATCCACCTGACAGCCTGGCAGAGCGCGGCATGATCGAGATATCACGCAGCGTCGCCATTCCTGACAGCGAGATCGAGCTGACCGCCATTCGCGCCCAGGGGGCGGGTGGCCAGCACGTCAATAAAACCTCCACGGCAATCCACCTCCGCTTCGATATTAAAGCCTCCAGCCTGCCGGAGGCGTACAAAGCGCGCCTGCTGGCGGCCAGCCACCATCTGATTACCAGCGACGGTATGGTGGTGATCAAGGCCCAGGAGTACCGCAGCCAGGAGATGAACCGCGAAGCGGCGCTGGCCCGTCTGGTGTCGTTAATTCAGGAGTTGATGGTGGAGCAGAAGAGCCGTCGTCCTACGCGCCCGACGCGGGCATCGAAAGAGCGTCGCCTGGCGAGCAAGTCGCAAAAGTCATCGGTGAAGGCGATGCGCGGCAAGGTGCGGGGCGGGGAGTAGAATCTGCCCGGCAGGCTTGCCGGGCAGAGCAGGACTTAGCCTTTGATGGCTTTTACCAGATAGTCGAGAATGTCACCGGTCTTGATCATCTGCTTCTCGCCGTTGCGACGGTATTTGTATTCGATATCGTCGCTGTCGAGGTTGCGGTCGCCGATCACGACAGTGTGCGGAATACCGATCAGCTCCATGTCAGCAAACATCACGCCCGGACGCTCTTTACGATCGTCCATCAGCACTTCAATCCCCTGCGCGTTCAGCTCAGCGTAGAGCTTCTCGGCCAGCTCCTGCACGCGGAAGGATTTGTGCATGTTCATCGGCAGAATGGCAACCTGGAACGGCGCAATCGCGTCCGGCCAGACGATACCGCGATCGTCGTGGTTCTGCTCAATAGCCGCCGCCACTACGCGGGTCACGCCGATACCGTAGCAGCCCATGGTCAGGGTCTGGTTACGACCATCTTCACCCTGGACTGACGCCTTCAGCGCTTCAGAGTACTTGGTGCCCAGCTGGAAGATATGACCCACTTCGATACCGCGTTTGATCAGCAGGGTACCCTGGCCGTCCGGGCTTGGGTCGCCAGCAACTACGTTACGGATGTCAGCCACTTCCGGCATCGCCACGTCGCGATCCCAGTTGATGCCGAAGTAGTGCTTGCCATCCACGTTTGCGCCGGCAGAGAAATCGCTCATGACGGCAACGGTACGGTCAATAACTACCGGGATCGGCATATTCACCGGGCCGAGAGAGCCAGGGCCGGCGTTGACGATAGCGCGGATCTCAGCTTCGGTGGCAAAGGTCAGCGGGCTGGCAACCTGCGGCAGCTTCTCCGCCTTCACTTCGTTCAGCTCGTGATCGCCACGTACCAGCAGCGCTACCAGCGGGTAGGCTCCGCCCTCTACCGCTTTCACCAGCAGGGTTTTAACGGTCTTTTCAATTGGCAGGTTAAACTGCTCAACCAGCTCGGCGATGGTTTTTGCGTTCGGCGTATCGACCAGGGTCATCTCCTGGGTTGCCGCCGCACGCGTCTCTTTCGGCGCAAGCGCTTCGGCAAACTCGATGTTGGCCGCATAGTCAGAGGTATCGGAGAAGATCACATCGTCTTCACCGCTCTGGGCCAGCACCTGGAACTCGTGCGAGGCGCTGCCGCCGATAGAGCCGGTATCCGCCTGCACGGCACGGAAGTCGAGATCCATGCGGCTGAAGATTTTGCTGTAGGCGGCATACATCGCGTCGTAAGTGATCTGCAGGGATTCCTGGGAGGTGTGGAAAGAGTAGGCGTCCTTCATCAGGAACTCACGGGAGCGCATCACGCCAAAACGCGGGCGCACTTCGTCACGGAATTTGGTCTGGATCTGATAGAAGTTCAGCGGCAGCTGCTTGTATGAGCTGAGTTCATTACGGATCAGATCGGTAATGACCTCTTCATGCGTTGGGCCGAGAACAAACGGGCGCTCGCCGCGATCGGCAATGCGCAGCAGCTCTGGACCGTACTGCTCCCAGCGACCGCTCTCCTGCCACAGGTCAGCGGGCTGAACCACCGGCATTAACACCTCGATCGCACCGGCGTTGTTCATCTCTTCACGCACGATGTTTTCGACTTTTTTCAGAACGCGCACGCCGGTCGGCAGCCAGGTGTATAACCCGGAGGCCAGCTTGCGGATCAACCCGGCGCGCAGCATCAGCTGGTGGCTGATCACTTCGGCGTCGGCAGGTGTCTCCTTGAGGGTGGAGAGCAGATATTGGCTAGTACGCATGTTATTACGATTCCATTTGGACGATGGGCACAGGCCCAATGCGGGCCTGACACAAAAAAAAGTGATTCAGTTTACCAGCGAGACAGCTCTGTCAAAAGAGAGCGGACAGAATTTAGCGCGCTTCCAGCGCAAAGACCTCAAAGCCTGCGTCGGTCACCCGCCAGCGGACGTTAAAATCGAGCAGCCAGACGGCATACTCCTTGCCTGCCTCTTCCTGCTGGCGATAGGCCGGCCGCGGATCCTGGGCCAGCACCTCAACAATAAACTGCCTGAGATGCGGATAACGTCTCTCCAGCTGCGGCAGGTGCGCTGCAAGTTCGGGGGTAAAGCCTACCGGCATAGTGGCCTGTGGCGCCTGCTGGGCGTAGCTGGCTTTGGCCTCCGGCAGCGCTTCAGCAAAGGGCAGGTAGGGTTTGATATCCACTACCGGCGTGCCGTCCACCAGATCGAGACCGCCCAGATCGAGGATCACCTGTTCACCCTGACAGCGGATGCCCTTTAGCTCCACCAGTGACATGCCGATGGGATTCGGGCGAAAGGTCGAGCGGGTGGCAAACACCCCCATTCTGGCATTGCCGCCGAGCCGGGGAGGGCGCACCGTTGGCCGCCAGCCACCCGCCATCGTTTGATGGAAAATAAACAGCAGCCAGAGGTGGCTAAACGCCTCCAGCCCGCGTACCGCATCGGCCTGGTTATAGGGGGCGATGAGATGAAGCTCACCGCCGCCGCTTTTCACCAGCCCCGGCTGACGCGGAACGGCAAACTTCTCTTTATAGGGGGAGCGAATAACGCCTATCTGCGCAAACTGAAAGGTGCTCATTTCGCCGAAACGTTAAGCGCCGATCCGATGCACACGGCCTGGCGATAGCAGCCCGGCGTGCCGCTGGTCACTTCGCAGCTGTGCTGAAGGACCGCGTTGGCTTTCATTTTCGCCGCGTTGATCTGCATACGCTTGCGGGCGGTCGGGATATTCGGTGGAGAGTCCTGGTTGCTCGCCTGGCAGGAGTCACCGGAGACCTCGCCCAAGTCGCGGAACGTTTTGCCGATCAGCTCTTCCGGATTGGTGATGACTCTGACCGGAGCCGGCGGCGACACTTTCGCTTTAGCGGGTTCCGCTTTCGGCGGCGTTGCTGCGTTGCTTTGTACGGGTTCGACGGGAGATCTGCTTAGCATGGAGCAGCCGCTGAGCATGAGTGCCAGTAAACAGATCGGTAAAGCACGCATAGTATTTCCTCAATGAGTGATCAAATTGTCAGTTATTGAACCAGTTGCCCGCATAAATGACAAGGCGGGCTTGCGCCCGCCCTGAAGGATATTATACCGAGGAGAGATTACCAGCCCTTAACAGCGCCGCCGTTAAAGACCTTGTTCGCCGCCTGGTCAACCTCGTCAGACTGATAGGCCTGAACAAATTTCTTCACGTTTTCCGCGTCTTTATTGTCTTCGCGGGTCACGATCAGGTTCACATAAGGAGAGTCTTTATCTTCAACGAAGATAGCGTCTTTTGCCGGAGTCAGGTTGATCTGGCTGGCGTAGGTGGTGTTGATCACCGCCAGGGCAATCTGTGCGTCGTCCAGCGAGCGCGGCAGCTGCGGCGCTTCCAGCTCAACAATCTTGAGGTTTTTCGGGTTCTCGGTCACGTCAAGAGCGGTCGGCAGCAGGCCAACGCCCTCTTTCAGCTTAATCAGCCCCTGTTTCTGCAGCAGCAGCAGAGAGCGGCCCAGGTTGGTCGGATCGTTCGGAACCGCAATCTGCGCGCCATCCTGCAGCTCGCTCAGCGATTTAATCTTCTTGGAGTAGCCAGCGATAGGGTAGACAAAAGTGTTACCTGCGGAAACCAGCTTGTAGCCGCGATCCTTGATCTGCTGATCCAGGTACGGTTTGTGCTGGAAGGCGTTGGCGTCGATATCGCCTTTACTCAGCGCTTCGTTCGGCAGCACGTAGTCGTTGAAGGTCACCAGCTCAACGTCGAGACCGTATTTGTCTTTCGCCACTTTCGCTGCCACTTCCGCAACCTGCTGCTCGGCACCAACAATGACGCCGACTTTAATGTGGTTCGGATCTTTCTCGTCCTGGCCGCAGCCTGCCAATGCCAGAGCACCCATCAGCGCACCCGCCGCCGCAAAGGTCTTAAATTTGAACACCATGTTATTTCCTTAACTTACTGAGTCGATTGTGTTGTATATAGCGCTATTTATGCGTCACTGCCCGAACGATACGATCGCCAGAGAACTGAATCAGATAAACCAGCACGACTAATAGTACCAGCACCGTGTTCATTACGGTGGCGTTGTAGCCGATATAACCATACTGATAGCCAATCTGGCCCAGCCCGCCTGCGCCGACCGCGCCGCCCATGGCGGAGTAGCCTACCAGGGTAATCAGCGTAATAGTGGCCGCGTTGACCAGGCCCGGCATCGCTTCAGGCAGCAGTACCTTGCGGACGATCTGCATTGGCGTGGCACCCATCGCGCGGGAGGCCTCAATCAGGCCGGTCGGGATCTCCAGCAGCGCATTCTCTACCATACGGGCAATAAAGGGCGCAGCGCCAACGGTCAGCGGCACAATCGCCGCCTGCAGACCGATAGAGGTGCCGACAATCACGCGGGTAAAGGGGATCATCCATACCAGCAGGATAATAAATGGAATGGAGCGGAAGATATTCACCAGCGCGGAGAGCGTGCGGTAGAGCTTCGCGTTCTCAGCGATCTGCCCCGGACGGGTTACGTAGAGCAGTACGCCCACCGGCAGACCAATCACGAATCCAAAGAAGCCGGAGACAAAGGTCATCGCCAGCGTCTCCCAGACGCCACGCGCCAGTAACCACATCATTGGCTCAGACATAACCCAGTACCTCTACTTTTACATGATGTTCCTGCAGCCAGGCGATGGCGGCCTGGGTCTCCTGCTGCGTGCCGTGCATTTCGGTCAGCATAATGCCGAACTTCACGCCGCCGGCGTAATCCATCTGCGCACTAATAATGTTGTTGTTAACGTTGAACCGACGGGCTGTCTCAGAGAGCAGCGGCGCGTCCACGGACTGGCCGGTGAACTCCATGCGCAGCATCGGTACGCTGTCTGCGTCGGGTCCCGCCTTCAGACGCTGCTGGTAATCTTCCGGAATATCGAGATGCAGCGTGGACTGAATAAACTGCTGGGCCAGCGGCGTCTTCGGATGGGAGAACACTTCGCTAACCGTATCCTGCTCGATCAGCTCGCCGTTGCTGATCACCGCCACACAGTCACAGATGCGCTTCACCACATCCATCTCATGCGTAATAAGAAGAATAGTTAAGCCGAGGCGACGGTTAATGTCTTTCAGCAGCTCGAGGATAGAGCGGGTCGTGGCCGGATCCAGCGCGCTGGTGGCCTCATCGCAGAGCAGTACCTTAGGATTGCTGGCCAGCGCGCGGGCAATTGCTACGCGCTGCTTTTGACCGCCGGAGAGGTTAGCCGGATAGCTGTCATGCTTATCGCCCAGGCCGACCAGGTCCAGCAGCTCGGTCACGCGACGTTTGATCTCAGCCGCCGGGGTGCTGTCCAGCTCCAGCGGCAGCGCCACGTTGCCGTAGACGGTACGGGAAGCCAGCAGATTAAAGTGCTGGAAGATCATGCCAATCTGACGGCGTGCGCGGGTAAGCTGCGCTTCCGATAAGGTGGTCAGCTCTTCACCGCCAACCTGAACGCTGCCCTGCGTCGGACGCTCAAGCAGGTTAACGCAGCGAATCAGCGTACTTTTACCGGCACCCGATGCGCCGATGACGCCATAAATTTGTCCGGCAGGGACATGCAGGCTTACATTATTCAACGCCTGAATGGTGCGGTTCCCCTGCTGGAACACTTTGGTGATATTCGAAAGTTTAATCATTAGAATATTTTTGTCGTATGAGTTAGCCGTGGCATTTTGTTCTGCCAGATACGGGCAGTGACCGTAAACAGAGCGGATGGTAAGGCATCCAGACGTCTAATTCAACGTAACTCGCTATGATGAGCACTTTCTTGCCGCGTGAAACATGAGATACTAGCGCGACATGACTTTTTCAGGAGTAAGCCGGTGGCACAGTCAGTACCCGCAATTTTTCTCGATCGTGATGGCACGATTAATGTCGATCATGGTTATGTCCACGAGATTGACGACTTTGAATTTATCGATGGCGTCATTGACGCTATGCGTGAGTTAAAAGCGATGGGCTTCGCGCTGGTGCTGGTGACCAATCAGTCCGGCATCGCCCGTGGCAAGTTTACCGAAGCGCAGTTTGAGACCCTGACCGAATGGATGGACTGGTCGCTGGCGGATCGCGGCGTTGACCTGGACGGTATCTACTACTGTCCTCATCATCCGCAGGGCACAGTGGAAGCGTTCCGCCAGGTGTGCGACTGCCGCAAGCCGCATCCGGGAATGTTGAACTCCGCGCGTGACTTTCTGCATATCGATATGGCCGCCTCTTATATGGTGGGCGATAAATTAGAAGATATGCAGGCAGCAGCAGCAGCTGGCGTCGGCACTAAAGTATTAGTGCGTACCGGCAAACCGGTAACGCCAGAGGCTGAAAATGCGGCTGATTGGGTGCTTAATGGCCTTGCTGAGCTGCCCGCAACGATTAAAAAGCAGCAAAAATAGCCGTTGTGACGAAAAGATGAGCGGTTGAAATAAAATTGTATTTTTCCGCTTGTCAGCGCCGAATAACTCCCTATAATGCGCCTCCATCGAAACGGCAAACGTGAATCACTTCACGGAAACAG
>DAMBQR010000081.1:0-12754 GCA_032055545.1 Pseudescherichia sp.
TGGAATTGTTGGCGCAGTTGCGCAGCGTGATATTGCTGAAATCCTTCTCGAAGGCTTACGTCGTCTCGAATACCGTGGCTATGACTCTGCCGGTCTGGCAGTTGTTGACAGTGAAGGGCATATGACCCGCCTGCGTCGTCTCGGTAAAGTCCAGATGCTCTCTCAGGCAGCCGAAGAGCATCCGCTGCATGGCGGAACCGGTATTGCCCATACCCGTTGGGCAACGCACGGTGAACCGTCTGAAGGCAACGCTCACCCGCATGTCTCTGAACATATCGTGGTGGTGCATAACGGCATTATTGAGAACCACGAGCCGCTGCGCGAAGAGTTGAGATCGCGCGGCTATGAATTTGTCTCCGAAACCGATACCGAAGTGATCGCTCACCTGGTGCACTGGGAGCTGGCAAAAGGCGGCTCCCTGCGTGATGCCGTTCTGCGCACTATCCCGCAGCTGCGCGGCGCGTACGGTACAGTTATCATGGATACCCGCGATCCTGACACGCTGCTGGCCGCCCGCTCCGGTAGCCCGCTGGTTATCGGTCTTGGCATGGGCGAAAACTTCATCGCCTCTGACCAGCTGGCTCTGCTGCCGGTGACCCGCCGCTTTATCTTCCTCGAAGAGGGTGATATCGCGGAAGTGACCCGTCGTAGCGTCGTGGTGTTTGACCGTGAAGGTCAGGAAGTGAAGCGCCCGGACATCGAATCCAACCTGCAATATGATGCTGGCGATAAGGGTATCTACCGCCACTACATGCAGAAAGAGATCTACGAGCAGCCGAACGCCATTAAAAACACCCTGACCGGGCGTATCAGCCACGGTGAGATCGATCTCAGCGAGCTGGGCGAGAAAGCCAACGAGATGCTCTCTCAGGTTGAGCATATCCAGATCATTGCCTGCGGGACCTCCTACAACTCCGGGATGGTGTCTCGCTACTGGTTTGAATCGCTGGCCGGTGTGCCATGCGACGTGGAAATCGCCTCTGAGTTTCGCTACCGCAAGTCGGCGGTGCGCCGCAACAGCCTGATGATCACCCTCTCCCAGTCCGGAGAGACGGCGGATACGCTGGCCGCGCTGCGCCTCTCTAAAGAGCTGGGCTACCTCGGTTCGCTGGCGATCTGTAACGTGCCTGGCTCTTCGCTGGTGCGTGAGTCCGACCTGGCGCTGATGACCAATGCCGGAACTGAGATCGGCGTGGCCTCCACCAAGGCCTTCACCACCCAGCTCACCGTGCTGCTGATGCTGGTGGCGAAGCTGAGCCGCCTGAAGGGTCTGGACGCCTCTATCGAGCAGGATATCGTGCATGGCCTGCAGGCGCTGCCGAACCGTATCGAGCAGATGCTCTCCCAGGACAAACGCATTGAAGCGCTGGCAGAGGACTTCTCTGAGAAGCACCACGCCCTGTTCCTTGGCCGTGGCGATCAGTACCCCATCGCGCTGGAAGGCGCGCTGAAGCTGAAAGAGATCTCCTATATCCACGCGGAAGCCTATGCCGCAGGCGAGCTGAAACATGGCCCGCTGGCGCTGATTGATGCCGATATGCCGGTTATCGTTGTGGCACCTAACAACGAACTGCTGGAAAAACTGAAGTCCAACATCGAAGAAGTTCGCGCCCGCAGCGGTGTGCTCTATGTCTTCGCCGATCAGGATGCCGGTTTCACCAGCAGCGATAACATGCACATTATTGAGCTGCCGCATGTGGAAGAGGTGATTGCGCCGATCTTCTACACCGTGCCGCTGCAGCTGCTGGCTTACCACGTTGCGCTGATCAAAGGCACCGACGTTGACCAGCCGCGTAACCTCGCGAAGTCTGTAACCGTAGAGTAATCTTTCTCTTACGTCCCGTCGTTACCGGCGGGACGTCTCTCCTCGCTGTGCTATTTTTAAACAATTCATAGACTATTTTCAGTCAAATAAGCGCCTGTCATAAAAATGTCATAATTCGGACATTTAACTGTCACCTGGTTGTCCTATTTTGCATATCGTAGAAACCAAACAACGATTTACGATCCCTCAGGAGACATTATGAAAGTCATGCGTACCACTGTCGCTACTGTTGTCGCCGCGACCTTATCCCTGAGCGCTTTCGCTGTTAACGCAGCGGCAAGCCTGACCGGCGCGGGTGCAACCTTCCCAGCGCCAGTGTATGCCAAATGGGCGGATACCTATCAGAAAGCCACCGGTAGCAAAGTTAACTACCAGGGTATCGGCTCCTCCGGCGGCGTGAAGCAGATTACTGCTAATACCGTGGACTTTGGCGCGTCTGATGCTCCGCTCTCTGACGAGAAACTGAATCAGGAAGGCCTGTTCCAGTTCCCGACCGTTATCGGTGGCGTGGTGCTGGCCGTTAACCTGCCGGGCGTGAAATCCGGTGAGCTGGTGCTGGATGGTAAAACGCTGGGTGACATCTACCTGGGCAAAATCAAAAAATGGGATGACGAAGCGATCGCTAAGCTCAACCCAGGCATGAAGCTGCCTTCACAGAATATCGCCGTGGTTCGTCGCGCTGACGGCTCCGGTACCTCCTTCGTCTTCACCAGCTACCTGGCGAAAGTGAACGAAGAGTGGAAATCGAAAATCGGTTCTGGCTCTACCGTGAACTGGCCGACCGGCCTGGGCGGCAAAGGTAACGACGGTATCGCCGCGTTCGTCCAGCGTCTGCCGGGCTCTATCGGCTACGTAGAGTACGCCTACGCTAAGCAGAACAACCTGGCCTACACCAGGCTGGTCTCTGCCGATGGCAAACCGGTCTCTCCGACCGAAGAGAGCTTCTCTAACGCCGCAAAAGGCGTGGACTGGAGCAAAAGCTTCGCTCAGGACCTGACCAACCAGAAGGGTGACGACGCGTGGCCGATTACCTCCACCACCTTCATCCTGATCCACAAAGAGCAGAAGAAGCCTGAGCAGGGCGCTGAAGTGCTGAAGTTCTTTGACTGGGCATACAAAGACGGTGCGAAACAGGCTAACGATCTGGATTACGCAACCCTGCCGGACAGCGTGGTTGAGCAGGTTCGTGCCGCATGGAAAACGAATGTGAAAGACAGCAGCGGTAAAGCGCTGTACTAACAGGATCTTTTTGACGAAGATGGCGGGAGGCGTAGGCTTCCCGCCCTACGGATAAAAACTGTAGGCCCGGTAAGCGTTCGCGCCACCGGGCAAATTCGTAAGACGTACATAACAGAAGAGTAATTTATGGCTGCAACCAAGCCTGCTTTTAACCCACCGGGTAAACAAGGTGACATGATCTTCGGCGCGCTGGTCAAACTGGCTGCGCTGATTGTGCTATTGCTGCTCGGCGGCATCATCATCTCCCTGATTGTCTCCTCCTGGCCAAGCATCCAGAAATTTGGTTTCTCCTTCCTGTGGACCAAAGAGTGGGACGCCCCGAACGATATCTACGGCGCGCTGGTGCCGATCTACGGTACGCTGGTGACCTCCTTTATTGCGCTGCTGATCGCCGTTCCGGTGAGTTTTGGTATCGCGCTGTTCCTGACGGAGCTGGCGCCCGGCTGGCTGAAGCGTCCGCTGGGTATCGCCATTGAGCTGCTCGCCGCTATCCCCAGTATCGTTTACGGCATGTGGGGGCTGTTTATCTTCGCTCCGCTGTTCGCTACTTACTTCCAGGAGCCGGTGGGCAACGTGCTCTCAACCATTCCGTTTGTCGGCGCGCTCTTCTCCGGCCCGGCGTTTGGTATCGGTATCCTCGCGGCGGGTATTATTCTCGCCATCATGATCATTCCGTACATTGCCTCGGTGATGCGCGATGTCTTTGAGCAGACCCCGGTGATGATGAAAGAGTCGGCCTACGGCATCGGCTGCACCACCTGGGAGGTGATCTGGCGCATCGTGCTGCCGTTCACCAAAAACGGCGTTATCGGCGGGGTCATGCTGGGCCTGGGCCGCGCGCTGGGTGAGACCATGGCGGTAACCTTTATTATCGGTAACACCTACCAGCTCGACAGCGCCTCGCTCTATATGCCGGGCAACAGTATCACCTCTGCGCTGGCTAACGAATTTGCCGAAGCGGAGTCCGGGCTGCACGTCGCCGCGCTGATGGAGCTGGGCCTGATCCTGTTTGTGATCACCTTTATCGTGCTGGCGATTTCGAAAGTGATGATCCTGCGTCTGGCGAAAAACGAGGGGGCACGCTAATGGCTACGCTCGAAATGCAGACCACGACGGCGCTGGCCGAGTCGCGCCGTAAAATGCAGGCGCGTCGCCGGATGAAAAATCGCATCGCGCTGACGCTCTCGCTGGCAACCATGGCGTTTGGCCTCTTCTGGCTGATCTGGATCCTCTTCTCTACCGTAACGCGCGGCATCGACGGCATGTCGCTGGCGCTGTTCACCGAGATGACGCCGCCGCCGAACACCTCTGGCGGTGGGCTGGCAAACGCTCTGGCGGGCAGCGGCCTGCTGATCCTCTGGGCGACCGTGTTTGGTACCCCGCTTGGCATTATGGCAGGCATCTACCTTGCTGAGTACGGACGTAAATCCTGGCTGGCAGAGGTGATCCGCTTCATTAACGATATTCTGCTCTCTGCGCCCTCTATCGTGGTGGGCCTGTTTGTCTACACCATCGTGGTGGCGCAGATGGAGCACTTCTCCGGCTGGGCGGGCGTGATTGCGCTGGCGCTGCTGCAGGTGCCGATCGTTATCCGCACCACCGAGAACATGCTCAAGCTGGTTCCGGACAGCCTGCGTGAAGCCGCCTATGCGCTGGGCACGCCGAAGTGGAAGATGATCTCTGCGATTACGCTGAAGGCCTCTATCTCCGGCATCCTGACCGGCGTGCTGCTGGCTGTGGCACGTATCGCCGGCGAAACCGCGCCGCTGCTCTTCACCTCCCTCTCCAACCAGTTCTGGAGCACGGACATGATGCAGCCTATCGCGAACCTGCCGGTCACCATATTTAAGTTTGCCATGAGCCCGTTTGCCGAGTGGCAACAGCTGGCCTGGGCGGGCGTACTGATTATCACCCTATGCGTGCTGCTGCTGAACATCCTGGCACGCGTCATCTTCGCGAAGAAGAACGGTTAAAATTAGGCGGCGTGGCCCCGGCCGCGCCCGATTGAGGAAAAGAGTAAAATGAGTATGGTTGACACCACCTCCGGCAAGATTCAGGTTCGTGATTTGAACTTCTACTACGGGAAGTTCCACGCCCTGAAAAACATCAACCTGGATATCGCGAAGAATCAGGTCACGGCGTTTATCGGTCCGTCAGGCTGCGGTAAATCCACCCTGCTGCGCACCTTTAACAAAATGTACTCCCTCTATCCGGAGCAGCGCGCCGAGGGTGAAATTCTGCTGGATGGCGAGAACATCCTCACCCATAGCCAGGATATCGCCCTGCTGCGCGCCAAGGTGGGGATGGTCTTCCAGAAACCGACGCCGTTCCCGATGTCTATCTATGACAACATCGCTTTCGGCGTGCGCCTGTTTGAGAAGCTCTCCCGCGCCGATATGGACGAGCGCGTGCAGTGGGCGTTGACCAAAGCCGCACTCTGGAACGAAACCAAAGATAAACTGCACCAGAGCGGGTACTCTCTCTCCGGTGGTCAGCAGCAGCGTCTGTGCATTGCGCGCGGTATCGCCATTCGCCCGGAAGTGCTGCTGCTGGATGAGCCGTGTTCTGCCCTTGACCCCATCTCTACCGGGCGTATCGAAGAGCTGATCACCGAGCTGAAGCAGGATTACACCGTAGTGATCGTGACCCACAACATGCAGCAGGCTGCACGTTGCTCCGACCATACGGCCTTTATGTATCTGGGCGAGTTGATTGAGTTCAGCAACACGGACGATCTGTTCACCAAACCCGCGAAGAAACAAACAGAAGACTATATCACCGGCCGTTACGGTTGATTCAGGAGTGCGTTATGGACAGTCTCAATCTTAATAAACATATCTCCGGCCAGTTTAACGCCGAGCTGGAGAGCATTCGCACCCAGGTGATGACCATGGGGGGAATGGTAGAGCAGCAGCTCTCTGATGCGATCACCGCCATGCACAATCAGGACAGCGAGCTGGCCAAGCGCGTTGTTGCCGGTGATCATCAGGTCAATATGATGGAAGTGGCGATCGACGAAGCCTGCGTGCGGATTATCGCCAAGCGTCAGCCGACGGCGAGCGACCTGCGCCTGGTGATGGCGATCATCAAAACTATCGCCGAGCTGGAGCGTATTGGTGACGTTGCGGATAAGATCTGCCGCACGGCGCTGGAGAAGTTCTCCCAGCAGCACCAGCCCCTGCTGGTGAGCCTGGAGTCGCTGGGCCGCCATACGGTGCAGATGCTGCATGACGTGCTGGATGCCTTTGCACGGATGGATCTTGATGAAGCGGTGCGTATCTACCGTGAAGACAAGAAGGTGGACCAGGAGTACGAAGGCATTGTGCGTCAGCTGATGACCTACATGATGGAAGATTCACGTACCATCCCCAGCGTGCTGACCGCGCTGTTCTGCGCTCGCTCTATCGAGCGTATCGGCGACCGCTGCCAGAACATCTGCGAATACATCTTCTACTTCGTGAAGGGCCAGGATTTCCGTCACGTGGGCGGCGACGAGCTGGACAAGCTGCTCGCCGGGAAAGATCCGAAAGAGTAATCCGCTGTAAAATGCCCGGTGGCGCTGCGCTTACCGGGCCTTCGTTTACACCGTTATTTCCGCGTAACGTCCCACCCACGTGCTTTCCACAGCGCTGGCAGCTGCGCCAGATCGGTAAATGTCGTCACCTTCGGATGGTCGATCGGCTGGTTGTGCGGATCGGCACAGAAGTAGAATACCTCCATCCCCGCATCAATCCCCGACTGCGCGCCAGCCGCAGAGTCATCCACCAGAATGCACTTTGTCGGATCGACATCTAAGGCGCTGGCAGCATGGAACATCAGGGCCGGGTCCGGCTTCCAGCGCTGAATATCGTAGCCGCTGAAGAGCAGATCCGGGAAGTGGTGCAGCATCCCAAGCTTGCCAAGAGAGTGCTGCATTTTGCTGACCGGGCCGTTCGAGACCACGCACATCGGCACGCTGACCGACGCCAGCAGCGCATCCGCCCCGGCGATAATCTCCAGCTCGGCATCGAACAGGCGCGCAACCTCGGCGCGGTAGATCGGCTCCAGCTCCGCTTTGGCCAGATTAACACCATGCTCGGCGTTAATAATGTCGATAATTTCGTACAGCTTAACGCCTTTAAAGCGCTTAAAAATCTCCGCCAGATCGAGCGAAATACCAAACTGCGCGAACATATGCACGTACGCGCGGGAACAGATCACCTCGCTGTCTACCAGCGTGCCATCACAGTCGAAAAAAATCGCTTCTATTTGGGACATGCCGTTTCCTGTTTATTGCAAGTTTAACGTTTACTTAACGCAGATTTCTCTGCGCAATCGATGCCGTATAAGCAAAGTCAATGAAAAAAAGTGTGTGATAACCGTCAACATTGTCGCATTTTGGTATAGGATAGCGACGAATTTTCCTTCCCTGTTCGGAAATAGATAATGAGCCAACAACACACTACCCAGGCCGCGGGCCAGGGGTTGCTCGACCGCGTGTTTAAACTGCGCGAGCATGGCACCACGGCACGCACCGAGGTGATCGCCGGTTTTACCACCTTCCTGACGATGGTCTATATCGTCTTTGTTAACCCACAGATTCTGGGCGTTGCTGGCATGGATACCAGCGCGGTATTCGTGACCACCTGTCTGATTGCCGCCTTTGGCAGCATCCTGATGGGACTCTTCGCTAACCTGCCGGTAGCGCTTGCGCCCGCGATGGGGCTGAACGCTTTCTTCGCCTTTGTGGTGGTTGGCGCCATGGGCCTGCCGTGGCAGGTGGGTATGGGCGCTATCTTCTGGGGCGCTATCGGCCTGCTGCTGCTGACCATCTTCCGCGTCCGCTACTGGATGATTGCTAACATCCCGGTAAGCCTGCGCGTCGGCATCACCAGCGGTATCGGTCTGTTCATCGGCATGATGGGTCTGAAAAACGCGGGCGTGATTGTAGCGAACCCGGATACGCTGGTGACCATCGGCAACCTGACCTCCCACAGCGTGCTGCTGGGCGTGCTGGGCTTCTTTATTATCGCTATTCTGGCCTCGCGTAACGTCCATGCGGCGGTGCTGGTCTCTATCGTGGTAACGACTCTGCTGGGCTGGTGGCTGGGCGATGTGCACTACAGCGGGATTGTTTCTGCGCCGCCGAGCGTCACCAGCGTTGTCGGTCACGTTGACCTGGCTGGCTCGTTTAACCTTGGCCTGGCGGGCGTGATCTTCTCCTTCATGCTGGTTAACCTGTTTGACTCCTCCGGAACGCTGATTGGCGTCACCGATAAAGCTGGTCTGGCAGATGAGAAGGGTAAGTTCCCGCGCATGAAGCAGGCCCTGTTTGTTGACAGCGTCTCCTCCGTAGCTGGCTCCTTTATCGGTACATCTTCGGTCACCGCCTATATCGAGTCCTCTTCCGGCGTCTCCGTCGGCGGGCGCACCGGCCTCACCGCCGTAGTGGTAGGCGTGCTGTTCCTGCTGGTGATTTTCCTGTCGCCGCTGGCCGGGATGGTACCGCCGTATGCCGCTGCGGGTGCGCTGATCTACGTTGGCGTGCTGATGACCTCCAGCCTCTCCCGCGTGAAATGGGACGATCTGACCGAAGCCGTGCCGGCGTTTATCACCACCGTCATGATGCCGTTCAGCTTCTCCATTACCGAAGGTATCGCGCTGGGCTTCATCTCCTACTGCATCATGAAGATCGGTACCGGACGATTCCGCGATCTCAGCCCTTGCGTGATTATTGTTGCGCTGCTGTTTGTGTTGAAGATTGTGTTTATCGACGCGCATTAACAGCGAAAAACAGGCCCGGCAGGCTCTTAGCTGCCGGGCTTTTTTTTATGCTCTGACTTTCTTGATGTAATCACCAAACGCCGTCAGCTGGCCGGTCAGATGGTCCAGCGTGCTCTGATCGATAACCTCGCCCGTCTGTGGATCCACCTTGTTCTGGATCACCCCGCCCATAAACTCCGGCTTGTTCATCACCATCGCGTCGAGAAACACCAGAATCTGTCGCAGATGGTACTGGCAGCGTGCACCGCCGATAGCGCCCATTGAGCTGGTCTGGATCAGCACCGGCTTGCCTGCCAGCGGCTGCGCAGGCAGACGTGACAGCCAGTCGATGGCGTTCTTCAGGCCGCCCGGTACGGAGTAGTTGTATTCGGGAGTCACAATCACCACGCCATCGGCATTGCGGATCTGCTCGGCAATGGACTCAACGCTCTGCGGGAACCCCTCTTCCTGCTGGATATCGGCATCGTACAGCGGGATTTCGGCAATTGTCGGCAGCGGTGCCACCGTCATGCCTTCCGGCGCGATTTTAGGCAGCGTGCGGGCCACCATCGCATTGAATGAGCCTTTGCGCAGGCTGCCAAGTAACGTAACGACGTGCAGTGAATCAGACATCTTTACTCCTTACCGATAAGTGTAATGAAGCGAATTACGCAGGCAGGCTGGTAAAACGCATCAGGCGGGTGGCGGGATTGTTCGCTCGGGTTTGTATATCTGACAGACAGCGCCAGCCCCGCCTGGTATCAAACTCCCAAATCTTCAGGCTTTCAATGGCGGGTGAAACCGCCACCGACCAGATTAGCACGTCCTCCGCATCGCATAGCGCCTCAATAGGTTCAGGCTGCGCCGCACGCAGCTTGCCGGAGCCGGGCAGCAGCTGTAGGAAACCCGAGGTATCCTCGGGCTGGCTGGCCATCTTCAGCACGCTCTGCCGCAGGGTAACAATCTGCGCCTGGGCCTCGTTGGGATCGCTCTGGTTGTTGATCCACAGCCTTTCGTTGCTGGTAAAGATCTGGCGCTCCGGGGCATGAGGGGTGTGAAAGCTGCGGGTTGCCCGCTGCAACTCCATATCCAGACCGCACAGGCCGCTGGTGGCGATCGCCACGCCCACCATATTCCCGGCATAGGCCAGCGAAAAGTGGGGCAGGCTACGATCGGCAAAGACCGGGCGACCATTGGGCTGGGTGATGATTTCAGGTAGCTCGCTTAAACCGTAGAGCATAAATACCAGTTCGGCGAGGAGGGCGCGGGAGGCTAAATAGCGGGTGCGGTGATGTTCCGGCAACGACCTGGCCCGATCGTGACAGGACGAAGGCAGGCGGCCGGAGACCAGCTGCCCATCGGTAAGGATCCCTCTTGCAAAGTGTGTCGCCATTTTTCACTCCTTGATAATGGTTAGGCCGCTCGCCACGGTAAAAGCAGTATTGCCTATTGTGTGCAGGTTTTAACACGGAAAAAAGGGGCTAAAAAGGACTCTGCGGGATTTTTACAATTCGAGAGAAGAGGCTGATAGAAGGGGTAACGTCTTACTGTTTGCAGTGCCTGCTTATTTTTTTTGATTTTTAATGCTTAATTCAAGATTAGCAGGACGAAAAGCTTAACGTTGTGATATCGCTGCTGAAAAAAGGTGTTCTTGTCTCGTTATGATCCGAACTTCACATAAACCTTCCCGGTATGGCGAAGGTGAAAGCTGTTTTGCAAAGGAGTGATAAGTGCGTATTGAAGAAGAGGTGTATCTTGATGACTATGAGTTACGAAGAAAGAAATTTATCTACGATCGTCGGGTTCATTACAGCTATGTTTTTGTCGCTGGTAACGAAGTATACACGGTCATCATTGGAAGCCTGATAGATGAAGCCATTTTCACTCACATCGGATATGAAATGCCAGAAAACATTCCTTTTCCCTCCAATGGAATGGCAGAGGTTTACTTCGATATTTATGATGGCATGGATTCCCTCGCTGACTTCCGACATGTACAGTTTTCTGGGCTAGGGAGTGCGGTTGTTCTTCAGACAGTAGCACTGACATTGATTGCGCACTTTGAGAAATTTAACGTTGGCGGATTTGTATTTCAGGCTGCGGCAGGCGGGGCTGCAGATATTGGGCGTGTAACTTCTTTAGAAGAGATTTATGACTACATGCTTGGGTTAAAAAATGAACCACGCTATAATCGGCGTACGAGATTGCCTAAGAAAGCACCGCGTCCGTTGTTACCAACCGAACTACATGCGTATAAACACGTAACCGAAGGGAGAGCTTGCTATGTCGTATTGCAATAAACATGCGCGTTCCACATCACGCCCTCTTGGTACCGACGAGAAAGAAGTTATGCAGGCATTAATCACGGCTGAGCTAGAAACTTATAACCTTAATAGAGCGAAAACATATCTAAAAGAGGCGAAAGCAGAGAAAAAACACTCTTCAGCCTCTTTACTACGCCGCAAGCTGAAAGCGACGTTGGTCCGTGAGTTTCAAGACGTTTGATGTAAATAAACCGGACTGAAAACCCGCATCAACACCAGTCAATGCGGGTTAACAACGCTTCACATACCCATCTAAAACGTTACTTCCCGATACAGAAGCTTGAGAAGATCCGGCCTAACAGGTCGTCAGAGGTAAACTCGCCGGTGATCTCGCTCAGGCTCTGCTGGGCCAGGCGCAGCTCTTCCGCCAGCAGCTCGCCCGCCCATGCACCCAGCAGTTGTGCCTTACCTTGCTGTAAATGTTCGGCTGCCAGCTCCAGCGCCTGCAGGTGGCGGCGGCGGGCCAGGAAGCCCCCCTCCATTTGCGTATCAAAACCCATGCTCTGCTTAAGATGGTTACGCAGCACGTCAATGCCTTCGCCGGTGTAGGCGGAGAGGCGCACAAGTGAGTGACCGTTCACCTCGCTGATCCCCAGCGTCTCGCCGGTCAGATCGGCTTTATTACGTACCACGGTGATCGGCAGCTTCGCGGGCAGGCGGGCGATAAAGTCCGGCCAGATATCTGCCGGGTCAACGGCATCGGTAGTGGTGCCATCGACCATAAACAGCACCCGGTCGGCCTGCTCGATCTCCTGCCAGGCGCGCTCAATGCCGATGCGCTCCACCTCGTCGCTGGCGTCGCGCAGCCCGGCGGTATCAATGATATGCAGCGGCATGCCGTCGATGTGAATGTGCTCGCGCAGTACGTCGCGGGTAGTCCCGGCGATATCGGTGACGATAGCCGCCTCGCGCCCGGCCAGGGCGTTCAGCAGGCTCGATTTCCCGGCGTTCGGGCGACCGGCGATCACCACCTTCATCCCTTCTCGCAGCAGGCTACCCTGGCGCGCTTCCGCCCGTACGGCCTCGAGATCGGTCATCACATTGTTAAGCTGCGCTTCGATTTTGCCATCGGAGAGGAAATCGATCTCCTCGTCAGGGAAATCAATTGCGGCTTCCACGTAGATACGCAGGTGAGTGAGTGCTTCCACCAGGTGATTAACGCGGGTGGAGAAGGCTCCCTGAAGCGAGTTCAGCGCCGAGCGTGCGGCCTGCTCGGAGCTGGCATCGATCAGGTCGGCGATCGCCTCTGCCTGGGCGAGGTCCAACTTGTCGTTGAGAAACGCGCGTTCGGAAAACTCACCGGGGCGGGCGATCCGCAGGCCAGGCAGGGTCAGGATGCGCTTCAACAGCAGGTCGAGGATCACCGGCCCGCCATGCCCCTGTAGCTCCAGCACGTCTTCGCCGGTAAAAGAGTTCGGGCCAGGGAACCAGAGGGCGATGCCCTGATCCAGTGCCGTGCCGTCCGAGTCGTTAAACGGCAGGTAGTCGGCATAGCGCGGTTTCGGCAGCTTGCCCAGCACGGCCTGCGCGACTTCGCGTGCCTTGTGGCCGGAGATGCGCAGGATGCCCACACCACCGCGTCCCGGTGGGGTTGCCTGGGCGACGATAGTGTCGTTATGGCTCA
>DAMBQR010000082.1:0-12707 GCA_032055545.1 Pseudescherichia sp.
GCATGCCTTTGCCAATCGAGAGCGTCGTTTCGGCGGCACCGAGCCTGGTGGCGACAAAGCCTGATGGGGGTAGCTTTTGCTGAAGTATCGCCTGATTTCTGCTTTTGTATTAATACCCGTCGTCATTGCGGCGCTATTTTTACTTCCCCCGGTGGGGTTTGCTCTGGTCACGCTCGCGGTCTGTATGCTGGCCGCCTGGGAGTGGGGCCAGCTTAGCGGCTTTACTTCTCGCACGCAGCGGGTATGGCTGGCTGTACTTTGCGGCCTGCTGCTGGCGGTGATGCTCTTTACGATCCCGGAGTACCATCACAACGTTCATCAGCCGCTGGTTGAAGGCTCGCTGTGGGCCTCGCTGGGCTGGTGGATTGCCGCGCTGCTGCTGGTGCTGTTCTATCCCGCCTCGGCGGCGCTATGGCGTCACTCAAAGGCGCTGCGCCTGCTGTTTGGCATCCTGACTATCGTTCCCTTTTTCTGGGGCATGCTGGCGCTGCGCGCCTGGCACTATGATGATAACCACTACAGCGGTGCGCTGTGGCTGCTCTACATCATGATCCTCGTCTGGGGCGCGGACTCCGGCGCGTATATGTTTGGCAAGCTGTTTGGCAAGCACAAGCTGGCGCCGAAGGTGTCACCGGGCAAAACCTGGCAGGGCTTTATCGGCGGCCTGTTTACGGCGGCGGTGATCTCCTGGGGCTACGGCGTCTGGGCCGACCTTGAGGTGGCGCTCTCTACGCTGCTGATCTGCTCCGTGGTGGCGGCGCTGGCCTCGGTGCTGGGCGACCTGACTGAAAGTATGTTTAAGCGTGAAGCCGGTATCAAAGATAGCGGTCACCTTATTCCAGGACATGGCGGTATTCTCGATCGCATCGACAGCCTGACGGCGGCGGTACCGGTGTTTGCCTGCCTGCTGCTGCTGGTCTTTGGGACGATTTAACGGATGGGTTTATGCTGAGCATTCTCTGGAATCTGGCAGCGTTTATTGTTGCGCTGGGCGTGCTGATTACCGTGCACGAATTTGGCCATTTCTGGGTTGCTCGCCGCTGCGGCGTCCGGGTTGAGCGCTTTTCCATCGGTTTTGGCAAAGCGCTCTGGCGTCGCACCGACAGGCAGGGTACCGAGTTTGTCATCGCCCTCATCCCACTCGGCGGCTATGTCAAAATGCTCGACGAACGCGTCGAGCCGGTTATCCCCGAACTGCGCCACACCGCGTTTAATAACAAAACCATCGGCCAGCGTGCCGCGGTTATCGCCGCAGGGCCGGTGGCTAACTTCCTCTTTGCTATCTTTGCCTACTGGCTGGTGTTCATCATCGGTGTCCCTGGCGTTCGTCCGGTTGTTGGTGAAATTACGCCCAACTCCATTGCGGCAAGCGCACAAATTGCCCCTGGGATGGAACTTAAAGCCGTTGACGGTATCGAAACGGCAGACTGGGATGCCGTGCGTCTGCAGCTGGTTGATAAAATTGGCGATGAGCAGACCACCCTCAGCGTAGCCCCTTTTGGCAGCGACAGCCGCCAGCAGAGGACGCTGGATCTGCGCGACTGGGCTTTCGAGCCGGACAAGCAGGATCCGGTGGCGTCGCTGGGTATCCAGCCGCGCGGGGCACAGATTGAATCCGTGCTGGCCGAGGTGCAGTCCGGGTCGGCGGCAAGTAAAGCGGGTTTGCAAGCTGGCGACAGGATCGTTAAAGTCGATGGGCAGGCAATCACGCAGTGGATGACGTTTGTTACCCTGGTTCGCGATAATCCGGGTACGCCGTTAGCGTTGGAGATAGAAAGGCAGGGAACTTCCTTGTCTTTAACGCTGATACCAGATACAAAACCGGGTAGCGGCAAGGATGAAGGGTTTGCGGGCGTAGTGCCAAAGGTTATCCCGCTGCCGGACGAGTATAAGACAGTACGCCAGTATGGGCCGTTTGACGCCGTTGTCGAAGCCACGGGTAAAACCTGGCAGTTGATGAAGCTCACGGTCAGTATGCTGGGAAAATTGATAACCGGCGACGTCAAGCTGAACAACCTCAGCGGGCCGATCTCGATCGCCCAAGGGGCTGGGATGTCAGCGGAGTTTGGGTTGATCTACTACCTGATGTTTCTCGCCTTAATCAGCGTGAACCTGGGGATTATCAACCTGTTCCCTCTACCGGTTTTAGATGGGGGACACCTGCTGTTTTTAGCGATAGAGAAGCTAAAAGGCGGGCCGGTATCCGAGCGGGTTCAAGACTTTAGTTATCGCATTGGCTCAATTTTGCTGGTGCTGTTAATGGGGCTTGCACTTTTCAATGATTTCTCTCGGTTATGAGAGTTAGTTAGGAAGAACGCATAATAACGATGGCGATGAAAAAGTTGCTTATAGCGTCGCTGCTGTTTAGCAGCGCGACCGTATACGGTGCTGAAGGGTTCGTAGTGAAAGATATTCATTTCGAAGGCTTACAGCGTGTCGCCGTTGGTGCGGCCCTCCTCAGTATGCCAGTACGTCAGGGTGACACGGTGACTGATGAAGACATCAGTAATATTATCCGTGCGCTGTTTGCCACCGGCAACTTCGAGGACGTTCGCGTCCTGCGCGATGGTGATACGCTCCTCGTGCAGGTTAAAGAGCGTCCAACCATTGCCAGCATCACCTTCTCGGGCAACAAGTCCGTTAAGGATGACATGCTGAAGCAGAACCTCGAAGCGTCCGGCGTGCGCGTGGGTGAATCACTCGATCGCACCACTCTGGCCGATATCGAAAAAGGTCTGGAAGACTTCTACTACAGCGTCGGTAAGTACAGCGCCAGCGTGAAAGCGGTTGTTACGCCGCTGCCGCGTAACCGCGTCGATCTGAAGCTGGTCTTCCAGGAGGGCGTCTCTGCCAAAATTCAACAGATCAACATCGTCGGTAACCACGCGTTCAGTACCGAAGAGCTGATCTCAACCTTCCAGCTGCGCGACGAAGTGCCGTGGTGGAACGTGGTAGGCGATCGCAAATACCAGAAGCAGAAGCTGGCAGGCGACCTGGAGACGCTTCGCAGCTACTACCTCGATCGTGGCTACGCGCGTTTCAACATCGACTCTACCCAGGTCAGCCTGACGCCGGATAAAAAAGGCATCTACATTACCGTTAACGTCACCGAAGGCGACCAGTACAAGCTCTCCGGCGTTGAAGTCAGCGGTAACCTGGCCGGTCACTCCGCCGAGATTGAGAGCCTGACGAAGATCCAGCCGGGCGAGCTCTATAACGGCACCAAAGTGACCAGGATGGAAGACAACATCAAGAAGCTTCTGGGTCGCTATGGCTACGCCTACCCGCGCGTGCAGTCTCAGCCTGAGATCAACGATGCGGATAAGACCGTGAAGCTGCATATTAACGTCGATGCGGGCAACCGCTACTACGTGCGCAAGATCCGCTTTGAGGGTAACGACACCTCCAAAGACGCCGTGCTGCGCCGTGAAATGCGTCAGATGGAAGGCGCATGGCTGGGCAGCGATCTGGTCGATCAGGGTAAAGAGCGTCTGAACCGTCTCGGCTACTTCGAAACGGTGGATACTGATACCCAGCGCGTCGCAGGCAGCCCGGACCAGGTTGACGTGGTCTACAAGGTCAAAGAGCGTAACACCGGTAGCTTCAACTTCGGCGTCGGCTACGGTACCGAGAGCGGCGTCAGCTTCCAGGTTGGCGTTCAGCAGGATAACTGGCTGGGTACGGGTTACTCGGTAGGGATCAACGGGACCAAAAACGACTACCAGACTTACTCTGAGCTGTCTGTTACCAACCCGTACTTCACCGTTGACGGTGTGAGCCTCGGCGGTCGTATCTTCTATAACGACTTCGAAGCCGATGACGCGGACCTCTCGTCGTACACCAACAAGAGCTACGGCCTTGACGGTACGCTGGGCTTCCCGATCAACGAGTACAACACCCTGCGCCTCGGCTTAGGTTACGTACACAACGACCTCTCCAATATGGAGCCACAGGTAGCCATGTGGCGTTATCTCGACTCGGTGGGGCAGAGCGCCAACACCCAGGACAACGATAACGGCTACAGCGCTGACGACTTCACCTTCAACTACGGCTGGACCTACAACCATCTTGACCGCGGCTACTTCCCGACGGACGGCTCGCGCGTCAACCTGAACGGTAAGGTCACCGTACCAGGCTCGGATAACGAGTTCTATAAGGTCACGCTGGATACCGCGTCCTACTTCCCACTTGATGAAGATCACAAATGGGTCGTACTGGGTCGTACCCGCTGGGGCTACGGTGACGGTATAGGCGGTAAAGAGATGCCGTTCTATGAGAACTTCTACGCCGGTGGTTCCAGCACCGTGCGTGGCTTCCAGTCCAACAACATCGGTCCGAAAGCGGTCTACTACGGTGGTAACTACCAGGAGAACTGCGAGACTAACGTCGCAGGCACGCTGTGTAAGTCTGATGATGCAGTCGGCGGTAACGCCATGGGTGTCGCCAGCCTGGAAGTGATCACCCCGACGCCGTTTGTGAGCGAGAAGTATGCTAACTCTATCCGTACCTCAGTATTCTGGGATGCGGGCACGGTGTGGGATACCAACTGGAACGACACGGCAGCAACACGCGCCGCTGGCGTACCGGACTATAGCGATCCGAGCAACATCCGTATGTCTGCGGGTATTGCACTACAATGGATGTCTCCGCTGGGGCCGTTGGTCTTCTCCTACGCCCAGCCGTTTAAGAAATACGAAGGGGACAAAGCAGAACAGTTCCAGTTTAACATTGGTAAAACCTGGTAACTGCTCTGCGCAACGGAATGCACAGGTAGTGTAGCGCTGGTGCAGGCGATCGCGAGATCGCCTCACCACGCAAAGAACGGTATCTTCGGATACATTGGGATGGTAAGGAGTTTATTGTGAAAAAGTGGTTATTAGCTGCAGGTCTCGGTTTAGCGATGGTTACCTCTGCTCAGGCAGCGGACAAAATTGCGATCGTTAACATGAACACCCTGTTCCAGCAGGTCGCTCAAACTACCGGTGTTTCCAAAACGCTGGAAAACGAGTTCAAAGGCCGTGCCGGCGAACTCCAGAGCCAGGAAAACGACCTGCAGGGCAAAATGCAGCGCCTGCAGCGTGACGGCTCAACGATGAAAGCTTCCGATCGTAGCAAGCTGGAAAAAGACGTCATGTCTCAGCGTCAGGCTTTCTCCCAGAAAGCACAGGCTTTTGAGCAGGATCGCGCGCGTCGTTCCAACGAAGAGCGTGGCAAGCTGGTTACCCGTATCCAGACTGCAGTGAAAAAAGTGGCAGCCGACCAGAGCATCGATCTGGTTGTTGACGCAAATACCGTTGCTTACAACAGCAGTGACGTAAAAGACATCACCGCTGATGTGCTGAAACAGGTTAAATAAGTAATGTCTACAATTCGACTGTCTGATTTAGCTCAACAGTTGGATGCAGAGTTACACGGTGATGGCGATATCGCCATCACCGGCGTTGCGTCCATGCAGTCCGCTAAAGCAGGTCAAATCACCTTCATGGTCAATCCCAAGTACCGTGAACATCTGGCGGCTTGCCAGGCCTCTGCTGTCGTGATGACGCAGGACGACCTTCCTTTTGCCCACGGTCCCGCGCTGGTAGTGAAAAACCCCTACCTGACGTATGCCCGAATGGCACAAATTCTTGATACCACGCCGCAGCCGGCACAGGATATCGCCCCCAGTGCGGTGATCGATCCTACGGCGAAGCTGGGTAATAACGTCTCTGTCGGCGCTAACGCGGTTATCGAATCAGACGTTGAGCTGGGCGATAACGTAGTCATCGGCGCAGGCTGTTTCGTAGGCAAAAAGACGAAAATTGGCGCCGGCTCGCGTTTATGGGCCAACGTGACCATTTACCACGAGATTGAGATCGGTGAAAATTGCCTGATTCAGTCCAGCACCGTCATAGGCGCGGACGGCTTTGGCTATGCTAACGATCGCGGCAACTGGGTGAAGATCCCCCAGCTTGGCCGGGTGATCGTCGGCGATCGTGTTGAGATCGGCGCATGTACCACTATTGACCGTGGCGCGCTGGACGACACCATTATCGGCAACGGTGTTATCATTGATAACCAGTGCCAGATTGCACATAACGTCGTGATTGGCGACAATACCGCAGTTGCTGGCGGCGTCATCATGGCGGGCAGTTTAAAAATTGGCCGCTACTGTATGATTGGCGGTGCGAGCGTGATCAACGGTCACATGGAAATCTGCGATAAGGTCACCGTAACGGGCATGGGTATGGTGATGCGTCCCATTACTGAACCGGGCGTCTACTCATCAGGTATCCCGCTGCAACCCAATAAAACCTGGCGAAAAACAGCAGCGCTGGTGATGAATATTGATGACATGAGCAAGCGTCTCAAGGCTCTTGAGCGCAAGGTCGTGCAACAAGACGAATAATTCACCCGTTTTACGCCCAAACTTCCCGGCCTGACGGCATTAGATTGTCGCGGGCCGTGTTATTATTGCCATTCAGTATTTTTTGACAGGAAGAGTATTTTGACTACTGACACTCATACTCTGCACATTGAAGAGATTTTAGAGCTTCTGCCGCACCGCTACCCGTTTCTGCTGGTTGACCGCGTGCTGGATTTCGAAGAAGGTCGTTTTCTGCGCGCAGTAAAAAATGTTTCGGTTAATGAACCCTTTTTCCAGGGCCACTTCCCTGGTAAACCTATCTTTCCGGGCGTCCTGATTCTGGAAGCCATGGCCCAGGCCACTGGCATTCTGGCGTTTAAAAGCGTAGGGAAACTGGAACCTGGCGAGCTGTACTACTTTGCCGGTATCGATGAAGCGCGCTTCAAGCGTCCGGTGGTGCCAGGGGATCAGATGATCATGGAAGTGACGTTCGAAAAAACGCGCCGTGGCCTGACCCGCTTTAAGGGCGTGGCAATGGTTGACGGTAAAGTTGTTTGTGAAGCTACTATGATGTGTGCACGTAGCCGGGAGGCCTGATACGTGATTGATAAAACTGCCTTTGTTCATCCTACCGCCATTGTGGAAGAGGGTGCCGTTATTGGCGCCAACGTTCACATTGGCCCGTTCTGTATTGTTGGACCCCATGTTGAAATTGGTGAGGGTACCGTACTGAAGTCTCACGTTGTCGTAAACGGCCACACCAAAATTGGCCGCGACAACGAGATCTATCAGTTCGCCTCCATCGGTGAAGTGAACCAGGATCTCAAATATGCTGGCGAGCCGACCCGGGTGGAAATCGGCGATCGTAACCGCATTCGCGAAAGCGTAACCATTCACCGTGGTACCGAACAGGGCGGTGGTTTGACGAAGGTAGGCAGCGGTAACCTGCTGATGATCAACGCACACGTTGCGCACGATTGTACGGTAGGGAGCAACTGTATCCTCGCTAACAACGCCACGTTAGCGGGCCACGTCTCGGTAGACGATCATGCCATTATTGGCGGCATGACGGCGGTACACCAGTTCTGCATCATCGGCGCACACGTCATGGTTGGCGGCTGCTCCGGCGTGGCTCAGGACGTACCGCCGTACGTGATTGCTCAGGGCAACCACGCTACGCCGTTCGGGGTTAACATCGAAGGGCTGAAACGTCGCGGCTTCAGCCGTGAAGCGCTGATTGCCATTCGCAACGCCTACAAGCTGCTTTACCGCAGCGGTAAGACGCTGGAAGAGGTAAAGCCGGAGATCGCCGAGCTGGCGAACGCGCATCCGGAGGTGCAGGCTTTCACTGACTTCTTTGCGCGCTCGACGCGGGGCCTGATCCGTTAATGATTGACGATCGTCCGCTTACGATTGCCCTGGTCGCCGGAGAAACCTCCGGCGATATTCTTGGTGCCGGTCTCATCCGTGCGCTCAAGCAGCGCGTACCTGACGCCCGCTTTGTCGGCGTGGCTGGCCCGCTTATGCAGGCCGAAGGCTGCGAAGCCTGGTATGAGATGGAAGAGCTGGCAGTGATGGGCATTGTAGAGGTGCTGGGCCGCCTGCGCCGCCTGCTGCATATCCGTGCCGACCTGACGCGCCGCTTTACCGAGCTTAAGCCGGATGTTTTCGTTGGCATCGACGCCCCGGACTTCAACATTACCCTTGAGGGCAACCTCAAACGGCAGGGTATTAAAACGATTCACTACGTCAGCCCCTCCGTCTGGGCCTGGCGACAGAAACGCGTTTTCAAAATAGGCAGATCCACCGATCTGGTGCTGGCCTTTCTGCCTTTCGAAAAAGCGTTTTATGACCGCTTTAACGTGCCGTGCCGCTTTATCGGCCATACCATGGCAGATGCCATGCCGCTGGATCCCGATAAAAATGCCGCCCGCGACGCGCTTGGGCTTTCGCACGACGCCCACTGTCTGGCCCTGCTGCCGGGCAGCCGCGGCGCGGAAGTTGAGATGCTCAGCGCTGACTTCCTGCGTACCGCGCAGATCCTGCGCCAGCACTATCCCGATTTAGAGGTGGTGGTGCCGCTGGTCAACGCGAAGCGCCGGGAGCAGTTTGAGCGTATCAAAGCCGAGGTTGCGCCGGATCTGGTGGTTCATCTGCTGGACGGCAAGGGCCGCGAAGCGATGGTCGCCAGCGACGCCGCACTGCTGGCCTCCGGCACCGCCGCGCTGGAGTGCATGCTGGCGAAATGCCCGATGGTGGTTGGCTATCGCATGAAGCCGTTTACCTTCTGGCTGGCAAAACGACTGGTGAAGACCGACTACGTTTCGCTGCCTAACCTGCTGGCCGGGCGCGAGCTGGTGAAAGAGCTTCTGCAGGACGAGTGTCAGCCGCAGCTGCTGGCCGATGCGCTGCTGCCCCTGCTGGCCCGGGGCAACACCAGCGACGCCATGCATGACACCTTCCGTGACCTGCATCAGCAGATCCGCTGCAATGCAGATGAACAGGCGGCGGATGCTGTGCTGGAGTTAGCAAAATGAATGAATTTATTTATCCGCACCACCACTTAGTGGCGGGTGTGGATGAGGTGGGCCGTGGCCCGCTGGTCGGCGCGGTCGTTACGGCGGCGGTGATCCTCGACCCCGCCCGGCCCATTATCGGCCTCAACGACTCCAAAAAGCTGAGTGAAAAACGCCGCCTGGCGCTGTTTGCTGAGATTCAGGAAAAAGCGCTATGCTGGAGTCTGGGCCGCGCCGAGCCGCATGAAATTGACGAGCTGAATATTCTGCACGCGACCATGCTGGCGATGCAGCGCGCCGTAGCCGGGCTATCGGTTGTTCCCGAATACGTGCTGATTGACGGCAACCGCTGTCCGGCCCTGCCCATGCCCTCGATGGCGGTGGTGAAAGGGGATAGCCGGGTCGCGGAGATTAGCGCGGCCTCCATTATTGCTAAAGTCACGCGCGATGCCGAGATGGCTGCGCTTGACCTGACGTTCCCTCAATATGGCTTTGCGCAGCATAAAGGGTATCCGACCGCTTTCCACCTGGAGAGACTGGCGGAGCACGGCGCGACAGAGCATCACCGGCGTAGCTTTGCGCCAGTAAAACGCGCGCTGGGGCTGGTCTCCTGATTGCTGCAGCAAACTAAGTAAACTGGAAGAAGATGGCTGAACCACGTTTCGTGCATCTGCGGGTGCACAGCGACTACTCCATGATCGATGGGCTGGCTAAGACCGGGCCGCTGGTAAAAAAGGCGGCCGCGTTAGGTCAGCCTGCGCTGGCGATCACCGATTTTACCAACCTCTGCGGTCTGGTTAAGTTCTACGGAACGGGCCACGGGGCAGGGATCAAGCCAATCGTTGGGGCGGATTTTCACGTCCAGAGCGATATCATGGGCGACGAGTTTACCCAAATTACGGTGCTCGCGGCCAACAACACCGGCTACCAGAACCTGACGCTGCTTATCTCCCGCGCCTACCAGCGTGGCTACGGCGCGCTGGGACCGTGGATCGACCGGGAGTGGCTGGCGGAAATGAACGAGGGGCTAATCCTGCTCTCCGGCGGACGCATGGGCGACGTGGGCAAAAGCCTGCTGCGCGGCAACGCGGCGCTGGTGGATCAGTGCGTAAGCTTCTATGAGACCCACTTCCCGGATCGCTTCTACCTGGAGCTGATCCGTACCGGCCGTCCTGACGAAGAGAACTACCTGCACGCGGCGGTTGAGCTGGCCCAGGCGCGCGGTCTGCCGGTGGTGGCGACCAACGACGTCCGCTTTATCGACAGCGGCGATTTTGACGCCCACGAAATTCGCGTGGCGATTCACGACGGCTTTACTCTTGACGATCCCAAGCGCCCGCGCCTCTATTCACCGCAGCAGTATATGCGCAGCGAAGAGGAGATGTGCGAGCTGTTCTCCGACATCCCGGAGGCGCTGGAAAATAGCGTAGAGATTGCCAAACGCTGCAACGTCACCGTACGTCTCGGCGAATATTTCCTGCCGCAGTTCCCCACCGGCGACATGACCACCGAAGATTTCCTGGTGCTGAAGTCGAAAGAGGGGCTGGAGGAGCGTCTGGAGTTTCTCTTCCCGGACCCGGCGGTACGCGCTGAGAAGCGCCCCGCGTACGACGAGCGCCTCGACGTTGAGCTGAAGGTGATCAACCAGATGGGCTTCCCGGGCTACTTCCTGATCGTGATGGAGTTCATCCAGTGGTCGAAGGATAACGGCGTCCCGGTCGGGCCAGGCCGTGGTTCCGGTGCAGGCTCGCTGGTGGCCTATGCCCTGAAGATCACCGACCTCGATCCGCTGGAGTTTGACCTGCTGTTCGAACGCTTCCTCAACCCGGAGCGTGTTTCGATGCCTGACTTCGACGTTGACTTCTGCATGGAGAAACGTGACCAGGTAATCGACCACGTGGCAGAGATGTACGGGCGTGAGGCGGTGTCGCAGATTATCACCTTCGGTACGATGGCGGCGAAAGCGGTGATCCGCGACGTCGGCCGCGTGCTGGGCCACCCTTACGGCTTTGTGGATCGCATCTCCAAGCTGGTGCCGCCGGATCCGGGCATGACTCTGGCGAAAGCCTTCGAGGCCGAGCCACAGCTGCCGGAGATCTACGAGGCCGACGAAGAGGTGAAGGCCCTCATCGACATGGCGCGCAAGCTGGAAGGGGTGACGCGTAACGCCGGTAAACACGCCGGTGGGGTGGTGATCGCGCCGACCAAAATTACCGACTTTGCGCCGCTCTACTGTGATGATGCCGGACAGCATCCGGTGACCCAGTTCGATAAGAACGACGTGGAGTATGCGGGCCTGGTGAAGTTCGACTTCCTCGGCCTGCGCACGCTGACGATCATCGACTGGGCGCTAAAGATGATCAACCCGCGTCGGG
Source organism: Pseudescherichia sp. (assembly GCA_032055545.1). Lineage (GTDB taxonomy): Bacteria > Pseudomonadota > Gammaproteobacteria > Enterobacterales > Enterobacteriaceae > Pseudescherichia. Next base: position 11,238 of record DAMBQR010000082.1, read on the forward strand.
CGAAGCAGGGGCTGGAGCCGATTGATATCGCCGCGATCCCGCTCGACGACAAAAAAAGTTTTGATATGCTGCAGCGCTCGGAGACCACCGCGGTCTTCCAGCTTGAATCCCGCGGCATGAAGGATCTGATCAAACGCCTGCAGCCTGACTGCTTCGAAGATATGATCGCCCTGGTGGCGCTGTTCCGTCCCGGCCCGCTGCAGTCGGGGATGGTAGATAACTTTATCGACCGTAAGCATGGCCGGGAAGAGATCTCCTATCCTGACGTGCAGTGGCAGCATGAGTGCCTGAAGCCGGTGCTGGAGCCGACCTACGGCATCATCCTCTACCAGGAGCAGGTGATGCAGATTGCCCAGGAGCTATCCGGCTATACGCTGGGCGGCGCGGACATGCTGCGTCGTGCGATGGGTAAGAAGAAGCCGGAAGAGATGGCCAAGCAGCGCTCGGTCTTTGAAGACGGGGCGCGAAAAAACGGCATTGACGGTGAGCTGGCGATCAAAATCTTCGATCTGGTAGAGAAATTCGCCGGTTACGGATTTAACAAATCGCACTCCGCCGCCTATGCTTTGGTGTCGTACCAGACGCTGTGGCTGAAGGCTCACTATCCCGCTGAGTTTATGGCGGCGGTAATGACGGCGGATATGGACAACACCGAGAAGGTGGTCGGGCTGGTGGATGAGTGCTGGCGGATGGGGTTAAAGATCCTGCCGCCGGATATCAACTCCGGGCTGTACCATTTTCACGTTAACGACGACGGCGAGATTGTCTACGGTATCGGCGCGATCAAGGGCGTGGGTGAAGGCCCGATCGAAGCCATTCTGGAAGCGCGTAATAAAGATGGCTACTTCCGCGAGCTGTTCGATCTCTGCGCCCGCACCGACACCAAAAAGCTTAACCGTCGGGTGCTGGAGAAGCTGATCATGTCCGGGGCGTTTGACCGCCTTGGACCGCACCGCGCCGCGCTGATGAACTCGCTGAGCGATGCGCTAAAAGCCGCCGATCAGCATGCCAAAGCCGAGGCGATTGGCCAGGCGGATATGTTCGGCGTGCTGGCGGAGGAGCCAGCGCAGATCGAGCAGTCCTACGCCAGCTGCCAGCGCTGGCCGGAGCAGGTGGTGCTGGACGGCGAACGTGAGACGTTGGGGCTCTACCTGACGGGTCACCCGATTACCCAGTATTTAAAAGAGATTGAGCGCTATGTCGGCGGGCTTCGGCTCAAAGACATGCACCCGACAGAGCGTGGTAAGATCACCACCGCTGCGGGGCTCGTCATTGCGGCGCGGGTTATGGTCACCAAGCGCGGCAATCGTATCGGTATCTGTACGCTGGATGACCGTTCCGGCCGTCTGGAGGTGATGTTATTCACCGACGCGCTGGATAAATATCAGCAATTGCTGGAAAAAGACCGCATACTCATCGTCAGCGGACAGGTCAGCTTTGATGACTTCAGCGGGGGGCTTAAAATGACCG
>DAMBQR010000083.1:0-11790 GCA_032055545.1 Pseudescherichia sp.
TTCCAGCCCACGGGCCGTACTGGCAAACAGAGAATTCATATCGTCACTTTTACTCGCAGAAAATTGTTGCGCATTATAGCCAATATAAGTGGGATGTCATAAAGTTGAGACCCTATTTTCACACCCATGGAGGGCGCAGTGGCTATCCTGTCGCGGCTTTTTATTCATCCGGTCAAATCGATGCGCGGAATTGGCCTCACGCACGCGCTGGCCGACATCAGCGGTCTGGCCTTTGACCGCATCTTTATGGTTACAGAACCCGACGGTACTTTTATTACCGCCCGCCAGTACCCACAGCTGGTGCGTTTTATTCCGTCGCCCCTGCATGACGGCCTGCATCTCACCGCGCCTGACGGCAGCAGCGCGTTGGTCCGCTTTGCTGATTTTATCAGCGACGCCGCACCGACGGAGGTATGGGGAAACCATTTTACCGCATTAATCGCTCCCGCGGCGATCAACCAGTGGCTGAGCGGCTTTTTTAATCGCGAGGTGCAGCTGCGCTGGGTAGGACAAGAGCCAACCCGCCGCGTGAAGCGCTTTAAGAGCGTACCGCTCTCCTTTGCCGACGGCTTCCCCTACTTGCTCACCAACGACGCCTCGCTGCGCGATCTGCAGAGCCGCTGCCCGGCCAGCATCCAGATGGAGCAGTTTCGCCCAAACCTGGTGGTGACAGGTGCGCAGGCGTGGGAAGAGGATAGCTGGAAGACCGTGCGCATCGGCGAGGTTATTTTCGACGTGGTTAAACCCTGTAGCCGCTGCGTATTTACCACTATCAGCCCGGAGCGCGGACAGAAGCACCCGGCGGGTGAGCCGCTGCATACCCTGCAACAGTTCCGCACCGCGGTCGATAACGGCGACGTTGATTTTGGCCAGAACCTGATTGCCCGTAACAGCGGCGTGATCCGCGTCGGCGACGAGGTGAGCGTACTGGCGAGCGGTCCGGCGCGCGTCTACAGCGCAGGCGAGCCGGTTGAGACGCTGGAGGTTGAGAAACAGGCAGCCTCAACGGTCGCCATCGACTGGCAGGGAGAGCGCTTTACGGGGAATAACCAACAGGTGCTGCTTGAGCAGCTGGAGAGCCAGGGGATCCGTGTGCCCTACTCCTGCCGGGCCGGGATCTGTGGCAGCTGTCGTGTACGACTGGTGGAAGGGGAAGTTAGCGCCCTGAAGCAGTCCGCCATCGGCGACGACGGCACCATCCTGAGCTGCAGCTGCATTCCTAAAACGCCGCTGGTGCTGGAACCTTAAACTGCCTGCTCCAGGCTGAACATCTGGGGCAGCGGTCGCATACGATCGTTCATGATCTTGATCGCGTCGCCAAGCTGCATCGTCCGTCCGGCAATCACTACGCCGGGCTGTGCCAGCAGGCAGAGGGTGGCGTTATCACCCGGCTCCACCACCAGCAGGTTCACCTGCTCGGCGGTATCGCTAAGCCAGACGCTGGCGGCTTCGCCCAGCTCCGGCTGCCAGCTGTCGCCGTAGGCGTGGAAATGCCAGCTTTTTGGCATCTGCGGCTTCAGGAAACGGATCGCTACCAGCGCGTTTAGCACCAGCTCGGCCCGCTGCTCCCGGGAGAGATCAAATTCGCGGCTGCGCTCCTCAAAGGAGAAGTAGAGCGCGGCGTCATCTACGCAGAAACCGGAAGGCGCGAACGCGTCCGGCGTCAGCATCCGACGGGCGTAACGGGAGCGAAACAGCATCCCATTGGCGAGATCGAGCATCATCCGATCGTGCTCTTCGTCGTAGTACCAGCGCCAGTTATCGTCAGGTTTGATTCGCATTTTCCTCTCCGCTCCCCCTCAAGCGTCCTGCTCAGTCTCAGTTGTTACCGCTTCGCTTATCACAAAAAGTCAATAATGAGAACGTTTAATAAACAACAACGAGGGGAATATAAAACAACCAGGGACGGAAATAAACCCCTGGTTAACATTTAGACGCAAAGGATTAGATATGGGTAACGATTTCTTTAATCAGCGGCGGCCCTTTAAATATAAAGCCGGAATAGATCTGCACCAGCGTCGCACCGGCGGCGATTTTCTCCCGCGCGGCGATAACGGAGTCAATTCCCCCGACGCCAATAATCGGCAGCTGGCCATTCAGCTCCTGCGCCAGACGGCGAATAATTTCGGTACTCTTTAGCTGCAGTGGACGACCGCTTAAGCCACCGGTTTCCTCGCAGTGCCGCATTCCCTGCACCAGCCCTCTTTCGAGCGTGGTATTGGTGGCGATCACGCCATCGATATTATGGCGAACCAGGCTGTCGGCGACCTGAATTAACTCCTCAACGGAGAGATCGGGGGCAATTTTCACCGCCACAGGGACATATTTATGGTGAATATTCTGCAGCTCGTGCTGCTTATTTTTGATGGCGGAGAGCAGATCGTCCAGCGCCTCACCGTATTGCAACGAGCGCAGGCCAGGCGTGTTTGGCGAGGAGATGTTAATCGCAATATAGCCCGCGTAGGGATAGACTTTATCCATACAGATCAGGTAGTCATCCTTCCCCTGCTCTACCGGCGTATCTTTATTCTTGCCGATATTAATTCCCAGCACGCCGTCAAAATGGGCTTTTTTGACGTTCTCCACCAGGTTATCTACGCCGAGGTTATTGAACCCCATGCGGTTAATTAGCCCCTCGGCTTCGACCAGACGGAAGATGCGTGGCTTATCGTTGCCCGGCTGCGGGCGCGGAGTCACGGTACCAATTTCGATAGCGCCAAAGCCCATGGCACCCAGCGCATCAATACACTCGCCGTTTTTATCCAGACCCGCCGCCAGGCCGAGCGGATTCTTAAAGGTCAGCCCCATACAGGAGACCGGCTTTTGCGGCACATTCTGGCGCACCAGCGCGGCTAAAGGGGTACCGGAAATACGGCGTAATTGCTGAAACGTAAATTCATGAGCGCGCTCTGGATCGAGCTGGAAAAGGGCTTTACGAACGAAGGGGTAGTACATGAACTCTCCTGGATTCCCGGTGTGCAAACCGGGGGCGTATTATGTGCGATTGCGACGCTAAAGGGAATTGACCTGCGGCAAATAATTCAGATAAAACGCAAACGTTTTCCTCTCAGGGCCAATCTTATCCATTTTTTAGCTATGCAGTTTCAGATAAATCATTTAATGCATGGCCCGCGCGGTGTCACACTCCAGAAAATTGTTATCAATGTCAGATAAAAGCAAACAATTGGTTATAAGGAGCAAGCATGCGCGTTATCACCCTGGCCGGAAGTCCACGTTTCCCCTCTCGTTCCAGCGCATTACTGGAATATGCCCGCGAAAAGCTCACCGCCCTGAACGTGGAAGTCTGTCACTGGAACCTGCATAACTTTGAGCCTGCCGATCTGCTCTACGCCCGATTTGACAGCCCGGCGCTCAACGCCCTGACAGAGCAGCTTAAGGGCGCTGACGGGTTGATCGTGGCGACTCCCGTCTATAAGGCCTCGTTTTCCGGCGCGCTTAAAACCTTGCTTGACCTGCTTCCTGAACGTGCGCTGGATGGCAAAGTCGTCTTACCGCTGGCGACAGGTGGCACGGTTGCCCATCTGCTGGCGGTGGATTACGCCCTGAAGCCGGTGCTAAACGCCCTGAAGGCCCAGGAGATCCTGCACGGCGTTTTTGCCGATGATTCGCAGGTGATCGACTATCAGCACAAACCGCACTTCACGCCGAATCTACAGACCCGACTTGATAGCGCCCTGGAGACTTTCTGGCAAGCCCTGCACCGCCGCGATGTTCAGGTGCCTGCCTTTGCTCAATCACAAGGAGTGGCCCATGTTTAAAACTCTGACCCGTATTGGACTGGCTGGATTGCTGGCTCTCTCATCGCTGGCTCATGCCGCGGCCCCCTCCCCGGAGAGCCTGCGCATCGGCTATCAAAAGGGGAGCGTCAGCATGGTGCTGGCGAAAAGCCACCAGCTTTTAGAGAAACGCTTCCCCAATACGAAATTTTCCTGGGTTGAGTTCCCGGCAGGACCGCAGATGCTGGAGGCGCTGAACGTGGGCAGTATCGATCTCGGCAGCACCGGGGATATTCCGCCTATCTTTGCCCAGGCCGCGGGCGCCGATCTGGTGTACGTAGGCGTTGAGCCTGCCAAGCCTAAGGCTGAGGTGATCCTGGTAGCCGAAGATAGCGCCATTAAAAGCGTCGCCGATCTAAAAGGCCATAAGGTTGCGTTTCAGAAAGGCTCCAGCTCGCACAACCTGCTGCTGCGCGCGTTACAGGAAGCCGGGCTTACGTTCAAAGATATTCAGCCTGTTTACCTGACGCCTGCCGATGCCCGCGCAGCGTTCCAGCAGAAAAACGTCGATGCCTGGGCAATCTGGGATCCGTACTACTCCGCCGCCTTACTGCAGGGCGGCGTACGAGTGCTGAAAGATGGCACCACCCTGAAGCAGACCGGCTCGTTCTATCTGGCCGCCCGCCCCTATGCGGAAAAGAACGGGGCGTTTATTCAGGGCGTACTCGATACCTTTACCCAGGCGGATGCGCTGACGCAAAGCCAGCGATCTGAGAGCATCGCCCTGCTGGCGAAAACCATGGGCTTACCTGAGCCGGTGATTGCCACCTATCTGGACCACCGTCCGCCAACCACCATTGCGCCGGTCGATGACCATGTTGCGGCGCTCCAGCAGCAGACCGCCGATCTCTTCTATCAAAACCGCCTGGTGCCAAAACAGGTGAACATTCGCGACCGCATCTGGCAACCCGCAGACATTAAAGGAACCAAATCATGAGCCTGAATCTTTTCTGGTTTTTACCCACCCACGGTGATGGACACTATCTTGGTACAGAAGAGGGTTCCCGCCCGGTCGATCATGGCTATCTGCAGCAGATTGCCCAGGCCGCGGACCGCATCGGCTTTAGTGGCGTACTGATCCCCACCGGACGCTCCTGCGAGGACGCATGGCTGGTTGCTGCGTCTCTGATCCCCGTCACCCAGCGGCTAAAGTTCCTCGTTGCGCTGCGTCCGAGCGTGGTCTCGCCTACCGTGGCCGCCCGCCAGGCCGCGACGCTGGACAGGCTCTCCAACGGACGCGCCCTGTTTAACCTGGTGACCGGCAGCGATCCGCAGGAGCTGGCAGGCGACGGCGTGTTCCTCGATCACACCGAGCGCTACGAGGCCTCCGCCGAGTTTACCCGCGTCTGGCGTCGTCTGCTGGAGGGTGACACCGTGACGTTTGAGGGCAAACATATTCATGTCCGGGATGCGAAGCTCTACTTCCCGCCGGTACAGCAGCCGCGCCCGCCGCTCTACTTTGGCGGATCGTCGGACGTGGCACAGGATCTGGCGGCAGAGCAGGTTGATCTCTATCTAACCTGGGGCGAACCGCCGGCGCTGGTTAAGGAGAAGATTGCCCAGGTGCGTGCCAAAGCGGCCGCGCAGGGTCGAACGGTGCGCTTCGGTATTCGACTGCATGTAATTGTACGCGAAACCAATGAAGAGGCCTGGCAGGCGGCTGACCGTCTGATCGCCCATCTGGATGATGACACTATTGCCAAAGCGCAGGCGGCCTTTGCCAAAACTGACTCCGTCGGCCAGCACCGGATGGCCTCCCTGCATAATGGCAAGCGTGAAAATCTGGAGATCAGTCCGAACCTGTGGGCCGGCGTCGGACTGGTGCGCGGCGGCGCAGGGACCGCCCTGGTGGGCGATGGCCCAACCGTAGCGGCGCGCATCAACGAGTATGCTGAACTCGGCATCGATAGCTTTATCCTCTCTGGCTACCCACACCTGGAGGAGGCGTATAAAGTCGGCGAGCTGTTATTCCCGCACCTTGATGTTGCGATCCCTGAAGTGCCGCAGCCGCGCCCGCTCCCCCTTCAGGGTGAAGCGGTGGCAAACGCATTTATCCCGCGAAAAGCGGCGCAGAGCTAAGGAGTCACTATGTCCGACACCTCACAAAAATGGCTGCTGCGCGCTGCGCCCTGGTTTTTACCCGTCGGCATCGTAGTGATATGGCAGCTGGCGTCGTCAACAGGCTGGCTGTCGAGCCGTATTCTGCCCTCTCCGGAGGGCGTTGTGGAGGCATTCTGGTCGTTGAGCGTAAGTGGCGAGCTGTGGCAGCATCTGGCGATCAGCTCCTGGCGCGCGGTGATTGGCTTTTCGATTGGCGGAAGTATCGGCCTCATCCTTGGGCTGATCAGCGGCCTCTCCCGCTGGGGCGAGCGGCTGCTGGATACTTCTATTCAGATGCTACGCAACGTGCCGCACCTGGCGCTGATCCCACTGGTCATTTTGTGGTTTGGTATTGATGAGAGCGCCAAAATTTTCCTGGTGGCGCTGGGGACGCTGTTCCCGATCTACATTAATACCTGGCACGGCATTCGCAATATTGACCGCGGTCTGGTGGAGATGGCGCGCAGCTACGGCCTGTCCGGTGTAGCGCTATTTATCCACGTGATCCTGCCGGGCGCTCTCCCTTCCATTATGGTGGGCGTGCGCTTTGCACTGGGATTGATGTGGCTGACGCTGATTGTCGCTGAAACGATTTCGGCTAACTCGGGCATCGGCTATCTGGCGATGAACGCGCGTGAATTTCTGCAAACGGACGTGGTGGTCGTGGCCATCATCCTCTATGCCCTGCTCGGCAAACTAGCCGACCTTAGCGCCCAGTGGCTTGAGCGCGCCTGGCTGCGCTGGAACCCGGCCTATACCCATCAGGAGGCGAAAGCATGAATACTGCCCGGCTTAATCAGGGTACGCCGTTGCTACTGAACGGCATTATCAAACGCTACGGTGATAACACCATTCTTAACGGACTGGATCTGCACATTCCCGCCGGACAGTTTGTGGCCGTTGTCGGCCGCAGCGGCGGCGGAAAAAGTACGCTGCTGCGCCTTTTAGCCGGACTGGAGGCAACAAACGGCGGTGAAATCCTGGCGGGCACCACGCCGCTGGCGAATATTCAGGACGATACGCGCATGATGTTCCAGGATTCACGCCTGCTGCCGTGGAAATCCGTCATTGATAACGTTGGCCTCGGGCTGAAAGGGAGCTGGCGAGAGAGTGCTCGCCAGGCGCTGGCCGCCGTCGGTCTGGAAAACCGAGCGGATGAGTGGCCAGCGGCGCTTTCCGGGGGGCAAAAACAGCGCGTGGCGCTGGCTCGGGCGCTGATCCACCGCCCCGGCTTGCTGCTGCTGGATGAACCCCTCGGCGCACTCGATGCGCTGACACGCATCGAAATGCAGGATTTGATCGTCTCCCTGTGGCAGACGCATGGTTTTACGGTACTGCTGGTGACGCATGACGTGAGCGAGGCCGTGGCGATGGCGGATCGCGTCCTGTTGATCGAAGAGGGAAAAATTGGTCTCGACTTGAGCGTGGACGCTCCTCGTCCTCGCCGCGTAGGATCGGCGCGCCTGGCAGAGCTGGAGGCGGAGGTACTGGATCGGGTGATGAAGCGCGGGGTTAGCGAACGGGCGTTGATAACTGCGAACGGCTGATGCCCTCCCCCACAGGGAGAGGACGAAAACCGTTAGCCCGATGGCAGCCAGCCACCGGGCTTTTTTACATCAGGCCAGCGCCTTAGCGATCTTCTCGTAGAGATCGCCTGACAGGTTCTCCAGGCCTTTCAGCTGCTCCAGCGCCGCACGCATCTGCGTCTGACGCCCTTCATCGTAACGTTTCAGGCGGATCAGCGGCTCTATCAGGCGTGACGCCACCTGCGGGTTACGGCTGTTCAGCTCGGTCAGCATCTCAACCATGAAACGGTAGCCGCTGCCGTCTTCCGCATGGAACGCCGCCGGGTTGCTGCCGGCAAATGCGCCAATCAGCGAGCGCACGCGGTTCGGGTTGCTGAGGGTAAAGGAGCGGTGGTTAAGCAGGCCGCGCACGGTCTCCAGCACGTTGCTGGCCGGGCTAGTCGCCTGCAGAATAAACCACTTATCCATCACCAGGCCATCCTGATGCCACTTATCGTCGTACTCCTGCATCAACGCATCGCGGCACGGCAGCTGCGCTGCGACGGCAGCAGAGAGCGCTGCCAGCGCGTCGGTCATGTTGTCCGCAGAGTGATACTGCTGGGTGACCAGGGTATCGCCCAGCTTCGCGTCGCCAAACGCCAGGTAGCGCAGGCAGGTGTTGCGCAGGGTTCGCTTGCCGATATCCGCATGCTCAACCCGGTAAGCATCGAGCTTATGCGCGTTGTAGACCGCCAGGAACTCGTCGGACAACTCGGTCGCCAGGGTACGGGTCAGCGCCTCACGAACGGCAACGATCGCCACCGGATCGATGATGTCGAACAGCTCGGCCATCTCGCCTGCCGATGGCAGGGTCAGGATCTCTGCCGCCAGCGCCGGATCGATATCGGCATCCAGCAGGATCGCCCGGAAGGCGTCAGCCACGTGCAGCGGCAGCGACAGCGGCTGGCCCTGCTGGTGGCGAGCCACGTTCAGCTTGATATAGGTGGCCAGCAGGCTCTGGGCCGCGTCCCAGCGGGAGAAGTCGTTGCGCGCATGGCGCATCAGGAACGTCAGCTGTTGATCGCTCCACTTATACTCCAGCTTCACCGGCGCGGAGAACTCACGTAGCAGAGACGGCACCGGCTGGAAGTAGACCTTATCAAAGACGAAAGTCTGCTCCTCCTGGGTGACGTTGAGCACGTGGTGCACCGGGTGTCCCTCTTTTTGCAGCGGGATGACCTGGCCTTCGTTGTCGTACAGCTCAATATCAAACGGAATGTGCAGGGGCTGCTTCTCTTCCTGATCCGGCGTCGGCGGCGTGCGCTGGCTGATGGTCAGGGTGTACTGCTCGGTCTCTGGGTTATAGTCGTCGCGCACGGTGACAATCGGCGTACCAGACTGGCTGTACCAGCGACGGAAATGGGAGAGATCGACGTTGGAGGCATCCTCCATCGCCTGGACAAAGTCGTCGCAGGTGGCGGCGCTGCCGTCATGACGCTCAAAGTAGAGCTGCATCCCGCGCTGGAAGTTCGCTTCCCCCAGCAGGGTATGCAGCATGCGGATCACCTCTGAACCCTTCTCATATACCGTCAGGGTATAGAAGTTGTTCATCTCGATCACTTTATCCGGACGGATCGGGTGCGCCATCGGGCTGGCATCTTCCGCAAACTGCAGGCCGCGCATGGTGCGCACGTTGCTGATGCGGTTCACCGCGCGGGAGCCGAGATCGGAGCTGAACTCCTGATCGCGGAACACGGTCAACCCCTCTTTCAGGCTGAGCTGGAACCAGTCGCGGCAGGTGACACGGTTGCCGGTCCAGTTATGGAAGTACTCGTGGCCGATCACCCGTTCAATGTCGAGGTAGTCTTTATCGGTGGCGGTATCGGTGCGGGCCAGCACGTACTTGGAGTTAAAGACGTTGAGGCCTTTGTTCTCCATCGCCCCCATGTTGAAGAAATCCACGGCGACGATCATATAGATGTCGAGATCGTACTCAAGACCAAAGCGCTCTTCGTCCCACTTCATGGAGTTTTGCAGAGAGGTCATCGCCCACGGGGCACGGTCAAGGTTGCCGCGATCGACAAACAGCTCCAGCGCCACCTCGCGGCCGGAGCGGGTGGTATAGGTGTCGCGCAGCACGTCAAAATCACCGGCCACCAGCGCAAACAGGTAGCAGGGTTTCGGGAACGGATCCTGCCACTGTACCCAGTGACGGCCATTCTCCAGATCGCCCTCGCCCACGCGGTTGCCGTTGGAGAGCAGGAACGGATATTTGCTCTTATCAGCGATGATTTTGGTGGTAAAGCGCGCCAGCACGTCCGGGCGGTCGAGGTACCAGGTGATATGGCGGAAACCTTCAGCCTCGCACTGGGTGCAGAGCGCCTCACCCGACTGGTAAAGTCCCTCCAGCGCAGTATTGGCGGCCGGGCTAATCTCATTAACGATGCGCAGGGTAAAACGATCCGGCAGGTTATTGATAACCAGCGTATTCTCTTCAATCTGGTAGTCTGACCACGGCTGCCCATCCACGTGGAGGGAGACAAGGGTAAGATCTTCGCCGTTAAGACGTAAAGGCTCGGCCGCTGCGCCCTGGCGGGAAATTTTGCTTTCAGCCGTGACGACGGTTTTAACAGCATCAAGATCGAAAGTCAGGTCAATGTCGCTAATCAGGTAATCTGGCGCACGATAGTCGTGGCGGTATTTGGCTTGGGGCTGTTGAGTCATAAAAAACCTTTAGCATCTCATTAGGGTAACGACTCAGTTTATTCCTGTTGCCCCTTTCACGCCATGCGCAAAGGCTATCTTTTCAAAGCAAAAAGCCCTGTTTGCTACATTTTGATAACAGGGGCACAAATTGCTCTCGAACATCTTACGCGGTTGTGTTGTGATCCAGGTTCATTAAACCGATAATCAAGGTATACTCCTGCGTCTTTATCTGCTTTGGCTTTGATGGATACGCTCCAGTGAGAGGATGCTACGGCGCACCATGACACAACTCGCTACCCCGATTCTGCAAACGCTGCTTGATACCGATGCCTATAAGCTGCATATGCAGCAGGCGGTTTTTCATCAATACCATGATGTCCACGTGTCGGCAGAGTTTCGCTGCCGGGGCGACGACCTGCTGGGCATCTATGCCGATGCCATCCGCGAGCAGGTCGATGCTATGCAGCATCTGCGCCTGCAGGATGATGAGTACCAGTGGCTCTCAAGCCTGCCCTTCTTCCGTGCCGACTATCTCGACTGGCTGCGGGCGTTCCGCTATGACCCGAGCCAGGTGGTGATTACCAACGACCAGGGCAAGCTCTCTATTCGCCTTGCAGGTCCGTGGCGCGAGGTGATCATGTGGGAGGTGCCGCTGCTGGCGGTGATCAGCGAAGTGGTACACCGCTACCGCTCGCCGGATACCGGCGTCACGCAAGCGCTGGCCACCCTTGAAGAGAAGCTGGCGAATTTCTCCCAGCTCACCGCCGGGCTGGATATGTCCCGCTTCCGCCTGATGGATTTCGGCACCCGCCGCCGCTTCTCCCGCGACGTGCAGCAGGCCATCGTTGAGCGACTGCAACAGGAGCCGTGGTTTGTCGGCACCAGTAACTACGATCTCGCCCGCCGCCTGAACTTGACCCCGATGGGTACCCAGGCGCACGAGTGGTTCCAGGCGCACCAGCAGATTAGCCCTGAGCTGGCTACCAGCCAGCGCGCCGCGCTTGCCGCCTGGCTGGCGGAATATCCGGATCGACTGGGTATCGCCCTGACCGACTGCATCACCATGGACGCTTTCCTGCGCGACTTCGGTCCGGAGTTTGCCTCCCGCTACCAGGGCCTGCGCCACGACTCGGGCGATCCGGTTGAGTGGGGCGAAAAAGCGATCGCTCACTATCAAAAGCTGGGAATCGATCCCCTCAGCAAGGTGCTGATCTTCTCGGACAACCTTGACCTGAAGAAAGCGCTGGATCTCTACCGCCACTTCTCCGCACGGGTGAATCTGAGCTTTGGTATCGGCACGCGCCTGACCTGCGATATTCCGCAGGTGAAGCCACTGAATATCGTCATTAAGCTGGTGGAGTGTAACGGCAAGCCGGTGGCAAAACTCTCTGACAGTCCGGGTAAAACCATCTGCCATGATAAAGCCTTTGTCCGGGCGCTACGTAAAGCATTCGATCTGCCTCAGGTTAAAAAAGCCAGCTGATCCACGCAGGGAGCCGCTTCGGCTCCCTTTTCCTTATTTATTTCTTATTTCTTCCCTTCTTACTGTTAATTCTGCTTGTCTGATGGCGCATGCCAGGTAACATAGGCAAACCGCCCATCGGGGCGGCAAGCGTATTTTTCGGATAATTAACAGAGAGAATATTATGAGCGTTGTGCCTGTAGCCGACGTACTCCAGGGC
>DAMBQR010000084.1:0-11506 GCA_032055545.1 Pseudescherichia sp.
TCTTCGGCGGCCCCCTCCGGCGGCTGGGCAGGCAGCGCCTGCGTGGCCGCAGGCATCATGTCTGGCTCATCGCGATCCCCTGGCTTCGGCACCAGCGGAATAGCCGCAAACTCGTCCTGATAGTGTTTCTTCTGCCCGTCCAGCAGCCCTGGCAGGATAATGACCCCCAGCGCCACCAGCACAATGGTTCCCATTAAACGGTTCTGAAACTTACTTGCCACCGGCTCTCCCCGCGTCCATCGCTTCCATGACGTGTGCCACCGTGTGGAATGACCCACACACCAGCACGGTATCTTCAGGTCTGGCATCTGCCATCGCTGCATGCCACGCCTGCACAACGTCAGCAAATGCAGCCCCCTCTTTCAGGTGGGCCAGCAGCTGCTCTGCCGTTGCGCCGCGCGGCCCCTCCAGAGGGGCACAATACCAGCTATCGACGCAGCGCTCCAGACAGGCCAGCGTGCCGCCGATGTCTTTATCGTGCAGCATTCCCACCACCGCCAGTACGCGCCCGCGTGACGGCAGCGCGTCAAGCCGCCCGGCAAGGTAGGCCGCCGCGTGTGGATTATGCGCCACGTCGAGGATCAGGCGCGGCGACTCGCTCACGATCTGAAAACGGCCCGGCAGGATCGCCCCGGCAATGCCGTCACGGATCGCCTGCTCGCTCACCGTCAGCTCGCTGGCCCGCAACGCCGCCAGGGCGGTGGCTGCATTTGGCTGCGGAACCTGAGGCAGCGGCAGCGCGTCCAGCTCGCCCGCCGCATCCTGAAACGTCCAGCTATTATCCGTCACCGCATAACGCCAGTGCTCCCCGCGGCGCAGCAGGGTTGCCCCCTTCTCCGCTGCCACCTCGGCAATGGTGTGCAGCATATCCGGTTCCCCTACGACGGCAGGTTTGCCGCTGCGGAAAATACCGGCCTTCTCCCGGCCAATGCTTTCGCGATCCGGTCCCAGCCAGTCGGTATGATCGAGAGCGATGCTGGTCACCACCGCCACGTCGGCATCGACCATGTTGGTGGCATCGAGGCGCCCGCCCAGCCCCACTTCAAGGATCACCACGTCCAGCTCGGCCTGCTTAAACAGCCACAGCGCCGAGAGGGTACCGTACTCAAAGTAGGTCAGGGAGGTTTCGCCCCGGGCGGCTTCAATGGCAGCAAACGAGCGGGTATGCTCCAGCTCGGGCAGCTCGCCACCCTGTACCCGCACGCGCTCGGTATAGCGCACCAGATGGGGCGAACTGTAGACGCCGACCCGGTAGCCCGCCGCCAGCAGAATCGACTCCAGCGTGCGGCAGGTGGTGCCTTTGCCGTTGGTGCCTGCCACGGTAAAGACGAAAGGCGCAGGCTTCAGTACCTCCAGCGCAGCGGCCACCCGGCTGACGCGCTCAAGTCCCATATCGATGATTTTACCGTGCAGGTTTTCCAGATAAGAAAGCCACGTGGCCAGGGGCGACGTGGCTTGAGGAGTGCTTTTCGTTTCCATAGTGCCCGGGGATTGCTACCAGTGTAAAAAGAAAAAAGGCAGAGCCGGCTGGCCCTGCCCTCTGGTTTATCAGATGCCGACTTCCTGATCCGGTACCGGCGGTACCACCACGCTTTCACGCGGTGCATCCGGATTTGGCGCAGGCTGGTTCATCAGCTTCGCCAGGATGCTCGCCAACTTCAGGCGCAGCTCAGGACGACGCACGATCATATCGATCGCGCCTTTCTCGATCAGAAACTCACTGCGCTGGAAGCCCGGCGGCAGTTTCTCACGCACGGTCTGCTCAATGACGCGCGGACCGGCAAAGCCGATAAGCGCCTTCGGCTCGGCGATGTTCAGATCGCCCAGCATCGCAAAGCTTGCAGAGACGCCGCCCATGGTCGGATCGGTCAGCACGGAGATGTACGGCAGACCGCGCTCCTGCATTTTCGCCAGTGCGGCAGAGGTTTTCGCCATCTGCATCAGGGACATCAGCGCTTCCTGCATACGCGCACCGCCGGAGGCGGAGAAGCAGATCAGCGGGCAGTTGTCTTCCAGCGCCTGCTCAACGGCACGCACGAAACGTGCGCCCACGACAGAACCCATCGAGCCGCCCATAAAGGCAAACTCAAAGGCCGCCGCCACAACCGGCTGCTCGTGCAGGGTGCCTTTCATCACCACCAGCGCGTCTTTCTCGCCGGTCTCTTTCTGCGCCGTCGCCAGACGATCTTTGTATTTCTTCGAGTCGCGGAACTTCAGCACATCTTTCGGCTCAAGCTCGCTACCCAGCTCCACCATTGACCCTTCGTCCAGCAGGCTATGCAGGCGATTACGCGCTGACATCCGCATGTGGTGGTCACATTTCGGGCAGACCTCAAGGTTACGCTCCAGTTCGGCACGGTAAAGTACCTGACCGCAGCTGTCACATTTGGTCCACACGCCCTCAGGGATGCTTGCCTTGCGGGTGGGGGTAATATTGCTTTTAATTCGTTCAATCCAGCTCATTGATAACCTTTCTGCATGAACCTGGTAGCCCATAAATGGTGCACATTAAAACATAACAGTCGGCAACTTGGGACAAAAAAGTGGTCGAACCGTTGCCGGGTTCCTATTTTGCCTGTCGAGATGCCGCCCGTCGATGACGAATGATTTCGATCACGCCTGGCAGGATAGAGAGCACGATAATCGCCACGATCATCAGCTTCAGATTCTCCTGCACCACCGGCAGATCGCCAAACAGATAGCCTGCATAGGTGAACAGCAGCACCCATAACAGCGCGCCGATAACGTTGTAGGCTGCAAAGTGACGATAGGACATATGGCCCATTCCCGCCACAAATGGCGCAAATGTTCTGACGATCGGCACAAATCGCGCCAGAATGATCGTCTTGCCGCCGTGCTTGTCGTAGAACGCATGAGTCTTATCGAGATAGCTGCGACGGAAGATCTTCGAGTTGGGATTGCTGAAGAGCCGGTCGCCAAACAGGCGGCCAATGGTGTAGTTCACCGCATCGCCGAGGATCGCGGCGACAATCATCAGCATCACCATCATATGCACGTTGAGATCGTTGCTCGGCAGCGCGGAGAGCGCCCCGGCCACAAACAGCAGCGAGTCGCCGGGCAGAAAAGGCGTCACCACCAGCCCGGTCTCACAGAACAAAATCAGGAACAGAATGGCGTAGATCCAGATACCGTATTCGGCCACCAGCTCCGCCAGATGCACGTCAATGTGCAGGATAAAGTCGATCAGAAAGTAGATAAAATCCATGTCATTAGCCTTTGTCTGTCTGCATTTAGTCCGCTAAAAACAGCGGCCCCATAGGCAACACGGGCAGTTCAAACCTGGCAGGGTAGTCTACCGCCACCAGGTACAGCCCTTCCGCTTTTGCCGTTGCTGCTGCAAGCCGACGATCCTTTGCCGCCAGCAGCTCTGCTATCCAGCTCTCCGGCTGGTTGTGGCTACCTACTTCCATCAGGCTGCCGACAATATTCCTGACCATATGATGTACAAAGGCATTGGCTTTGATATCGACCACCACATATGCACCGTAACGGGTTACGTTAATGTGCATCACGTTACGCCACGGCGTGCGCGACTGGCACTGCACCGCCCGGAACGAGGTAAAGTCATTCTCGCCAATCAGACACTGGGCCGCGCGGTGCATCCGCTCCGCATCCAGCGGCTGATGGTAGTGCGTTACGCCCTGGCCGAGTACCGCCGGACGCAACCGATGATTGTAGATGACGTAGCGGTAACGGCGAGCCGTGGCGCTAAAACGCGCATGAAAATCATCGGGCACATCTTTCACCCAGCGCACCGCAATGTCACCAGGTAAATTCGCATTTACCCCCAGCGTCCAGGCCGCCTCTTTACGCAGGGCGGTGGTCTCGAAGTGCACCACCTGCCCCGTGCCGTGCACGCCCGCATCGGTGCGGCCCGCGCAGAAGACCGAGATCGGCTCGTTGGCCACCTGGGAGAGCGCCTTCTCCAGCTTCTCCTGCACGCTGCGAACTTCATTCTGCCGCTGCCAGCCGTAGTATTTACTGCCGTCGTACTCAATGCCCAGCGCGATCCGGTAGACCGGCTTCTCCTGCACCTCGGACATCAGTAGAGATACTCCTGGACCAGCTTCTCGGCGATCTTCACCGCCATCAGCGCCCCGCCGAAGCGCACGTTGTCGGCGACCGACCAGAACTGGATCTGCTCCGGCATGCCGTAGTCGTTACGTACGCAGCCGATAGAGAGCTGAGCATTGCCAGAGGCGTCGCCTACCTGGGTCGGGAACTCGCTGGCCTCGGAGAGAACAATATCTTCGCCACGGGCAAAGGCGTCGCGCGCCTCTTCCGCCGCCAGCGGACGCAGGGCTTCGAAGTTCACCATCTGCGCGTGGCCATAGAAGACCGGTGACTGGACGCTGCTGACGGAGACCATCAGCCCCTCATCCTGCAGCACCTTCCGCACCTGATCAACGACGCGGCGCTCGTCAGGCACGCTGCCTTCGCCATCCACGCGCAGGGGCAGCATGTTGAACGCCAGCTGGCGGCCAAAATAGTCATCTTCATCCACGGGAATGCCGTTGAGCAGTTTGGCGCTCTGCCCGGCCAGCGCATCCACCGCCGCCTTGCCCTGACCCGAAACCGACAGCAGGTTGGTCACAGCGATGCGTGACAGGCCCCCCGCCTCAATCAGCGGCTTCAGCGCGGTTAGCAGCTGGCTGGTGAGGCTGTCGGCGACGGCAATCACGTTGCGGTTGCGGTAGTCGGCCAGCACAAACGGGTTAACGTCCGGCACAACCAGCGGCACGTCCGGCTCGAGCGCAAACAGGCCGCTGGCGTCGATCACCAGGCAGCCGGCGTTGGTCGCCTCTTCAATATAGGTTGCCGAAGCTTCAGCACCGGCCACGAAAAAGGCCAGCTGCGCCTGCGTCCAGTCAAATTCGGCGGCGTCCTGAACATAGATTGTTTTACCCACGTAGCGCAGGTCTTTACCGGCGCTCTCGTGACGGGCCAACGCGTACAGATCGCCTACCGGGAACTGGCGCTCAGCGAGCATTTCGAGCAGGGCTTCGCCGACAGCGCCGGTCGCGCCCAGGATGGCAATGTTCCAGCCTTCTGACATGGTGGTTTACTCCAGACAATAGCAGTACGCTCCCCGCAGCCTGGCGGAGAGCGAAAGAGAATGAGTTTAGTGCGTCGGGTGATAGACGGCGCTAAAGCCGAGCTTGTGCAGCAGGCTTGCGGCCTCGGCGTCGTCACACTGAATATAGAGCGATGACCACTCGCGGCGCTCAAGGTAGTTTTTGCGCAGCTTATCAAATTCACCCGGGATGCCCGCCACTTTACGCAGGGGTGCATCATCGCGGCGCACATCATACACCAAATGAGCTAATCTTTTCAGCGTTGGCTGATCGAGTGGCCCGTGCAGAGTGATACGGCCAAATTCCGGCGCGGGCAGCAGGGTATCGAGGGCCACCTGCTGACGATGACCGATAAACGCGCTGAAGGCTTCAAAGACCTGGGTGGTCCCGCGCGCCTTGCCCTCAAGCGTATAACCCGCGATGTGCGGCGTACCTATATCAACACGCTTGAGCAGCTCGACGTTGAGATCCGGCTCCGGCTCCCAGACGTCCAGTACCACGCTGAGATCCTGTCCGGCCTCAAGACGCGTCAGCAGCGCGGCATTGTCCACTACCCTGCCCCGGCAGGCGTTGATCAGGATCGCCCCCGGCTTCAGGGCGCTAATCAGCGCCTCGTTGGCGAGATGCAGGGTTTTATACGCTCCCTCTTTGAACAGCGGCGTATGGAAGGTGAGGATATCGGCCTCGCGGACCAGATCCTCCAGCGGCCGGAAATCCCCCGCATCGCCCCGATCGGCACGCGGTGGATCGCATAGCAGGGTGCGCACGCCCCACGCCTCCAGCCGCGCCTGTAAACGCGACCCCACGTTGCCGACGCCGACGATGCCCACGGTACGATCTCTCAGCATAAAGCCGTCGCGCTCGGCCAGCATCAACAGCGCGGAGAAGACATACTCCACGACCGCAATCGCGTTGCAGCCCGGTGCGGCCGAGAAACCAATCCCCGCCTCGCCCAGCCACTGCTGATCGACATGATCGGTTCCGGCGGTGGCCGTACCGACGAACTTTACGGCGGTTCCGCTGAGCAGCGATGCATTGACCTTAGTAACAGAGCGCACCATTAATGCCTGCGCATCCGCCAGCGCCTCTACCGGGATCGGGCGGCCAGGAACGGGTTTGACCTCGCCCAGGCGGCTAAAAAGTTCGCGGGCATAAGGCATATTTTCATCGACGAGGATTTTCACGTTACGGTACCTGTATGAGAACGGGAGATAACGGCGCAAGTGTGCCATAATCTCGCCGCCAGGCATACCGACAATGCCGCAGACCGTTACGCGAGCCGCATACGTAAGAGATAAGGACAGAGATGATGCAACCCATTCAGGGTGCGCCGGCGCGCCCTCCCGGGCAGGAGCCGACCACCCCCGCCACCGCCGCAGGCGACCAGCCCCTCTCTACTCAACAGCGCACGGTACTGGAGAGGCTGATTACCCGTCTGGTGGCCCTGACACAGCAGCAGAGCGCCGAAGTCTGGGCCGGGGTGAAGCACGATCTGGGTTTAAAAAACGACGCACCGCTGCTCTCAAAGCACTTCCCTGCCGCCGAGCAGAGCCTGAGCCAGCGCCTCGAGAGTGCCGTCCAGAATAACGCTAACCGCCAGGTGCTGTCGCAGCTGACGGAGCTGCTGGGTCAGGGCAACAATCGCCAGGCAGTGAGCGACTTTATCCGCCATCAGTTTGGCCAGACGGCCCTCAGCCAGCTCTCTCCCGAGCAGCTTAAAAACGTGCTGGTGATGCTGCAGAAAGGCGAGCTGGCGATCCCCCAGCCGCAGCTGCGTCCGGCCACCGATCGCCCGATGCTGCCCGCCGAGCACAACACGCTCAACCAGGCAGTCACCCGGCTGGCGGCCGCCACGGGTGAGTCCAGCAAGCTTATCTGGCAGTCGATGATTGAGCTTTCCGGCGTCAAGACCGGGGAGCCGATCCCGGCGAAGCAGTTTACTCACCTGCTGACCTGGCTGCAGGCGCGCCAGACGTTAAGCAGCCAGACGGCACCGACTCTGCATACGGTGCAGTCGGCCCTGAAGCAGCCCCTGGACGAGCACGAATGGCAGCGCGTTCAGGATTATGCCCAGCAGACCTGGCAGGTGACGCCGCAGACGGTGCTGACCACCGCCCAGGTTCAGGATCTGCTCAACCACATCTTCCTGCGCCGCGCCGAGCGCAACGAGGCCCTGCTGGAGCCGCGTCATATCCAGCCGATCTATAACCCGCTGTTCGCGCCGGTGATGGCGTCGTTCCGATCGCTCTCTGCCCGCCCAGGCCTGATTGCTCTCGCCCTGCTGGTGGTGCTGGCGCTTATCTGGCTGGTGATTTAACGCGCACCTGATGCAGATAACCGGGATAAGAACGCAATTCTCTATTAGGCTTTTTATCTGGCCTGTTAAGAGGAGAGCGCGATGCGCAAAAAAGCATTGATAGTCGGTATCAGCGGCGTGATTGGTCGCGCCCTGGCAGAGCGACTACTGGAGGAGGGCTGGGAGGTGACTGGCCTGTCTCGCGGACGCGGCGACGTACTGGCGGGCTGCACCAGCCTGACGGCGGACTTGACTGATGCAGCAGCGGTGAACGAGGCGCTGAAGTCAGTTAAACCCGATGCGCTCTTCTTTAGCGTCTGGGCGCGTCAGGAGAGTGAGAAAGAGAACATTCGCGTGAACGGCGCGATGGTGAAAAACGTCATTGAGGCGCTGGGTAACCGCCTGCACGGGGCGCACGTGGCGCTGGTGACCGGGCTTAAGCACTACCTTGGTCCCTTTGAAGCCTACGGCAAAGGCGCCGTGCCGGTGACCCCTTTTCGCGAGGAGCAGGGTCGCCAGCCGGTAGAGAACTTCTACTACGCCCAGGAGGACGAGCTTTTCGCCGGCGCGGAGAAGTATGGCTACCGCTGGAGCGTGCATCGTCCACATACTATTGTCGGCTACGCGCTGGGCAATGCCATGAACATGGGCCAGACGCTGGCAGTCTACGCCACCCTGTGCCGGGAAAAAGGCTGGCCCTTTATCTTCCCTGGCTCCCCCGAGCAGTGGAACGGCGTATCGGACGTGACCGATGCTGGCCTGCTGGCCGAGCAGCTGGAATGGGCGGCCACCAGCCCGACGGCGGCAAACGAGGACTTCAACGCCGTTAACGGGGAGGTGTTCCGCTGGAACTGGCTGTGGCCACGCCTCGCCGCGTATTTTGGTATTGAGGCCGCGCCCTACCCTGAAAAGATGATGCCGCTGGAGGGACGGATGCTGGAGGCCGAGGCCGCATGGCGAACCCTTGCCGCGCACTATCAGCTGCGCGAGGCGGACATCAACAAGCTGGTGTCATGGTGGCATACCGATGCTGACCTGGGACGCCCGATGGAGGCCTTTACCGATATGAGTAAAAGCCGCAAGGCCGGGTTCATTGGCTATCGCAGCACGCTGGACTCTTTTACCGGGCTGTTTGAGCGGCTGAAGCGCGAGCGGATTATTCCCTAACCGGATGTCATGCCAGTCAGCGCTGCCGCTGACTGGCTTTTCCCGGCTACAGATTTTCACCATTGCTTCTGATCACCTCTTTGTACCAGTCGAACGATTTTTTCTTGCTGCGCGCCAGCGTGCCGTGGCCCTCGTTGTCCTTATCGACGTAGATAAAGCCGTAGCGTTTTTTCATCTCGCCGGTGCCCGCCGACACCAGGTCGATGCAGCCCCACGGCGTATAGCCCATCAGCTCGACGCCGTCCTCTTCTACCGCCTTTTTCATTTCGCGAATATGGTCGCCCAGGTAGGCGATACGGTAGCTGTCGTCCACCGTGCCGTCCGCCTCCAGCTTGTCGATGGCACCAAAGCCGTTCTCGACAATAAACAGCGGCAGCTGATAGAGATCGTAGAAGTAGTTCAGCGAGTAGCGTAACCCCACCGGATCGATCTGCCAGCCCCAGTCGGAGGCCTTAACCCACGGGTTAGTTACCAGGCTCCGGGTTTCGTCATAGTCGAGGTGGGGGTTATCCTCCGTGGCCTTGGTGGCGAACGACATGTAGTAGCTAAAGCCGATGTAATCGACGCAGCCGCGCCGCAGGATACGCAGATCCTCCTCGGTGATATCGAGGTTAAACGCTTTGCGCGCAAAGTAGTTCAGGGTGTGTTTCGGATAGGTGCCCCGGACGTGCACGTCGGCAAACCAGTAGCGGCGATGCATGGCGTTGACCGACATCATCATGTCGTTGGGATCGCAGGTGAGCGGATAGACCGGGCACATGGCGATCATGCAGCCAATCTGGAAATCCGGGTTAATGGCGTGCCCCGCCTCCACCGCCAGCGCGCTGGCCACCAGCTCATAGTGCGCGGCCTGGTACATGATCTTCTCGCGATCTTCGCCCGGCTTGTAGTGCAGCCCTGAGTTGGTGAACGGTGCAAAGTCCTCATTGAAGTTGGCCTGGTTATTGATCTCGTTAAAGGTCATCCAGTACTTCACTTTTTTCTGGTAACGGGTAAAGACGGCTTTAGCAAAGCGGACAAAGAACTCTATCGTCTGCCGGTTGCGCCAGCCGCCGTATTCGGTGACCAGATGATAGGGCATTTCAAAGTGTGAGAGGGTGATCACCGGCTCGATGTTGTACTTCAGGCACTCATCGAAGAGATCGTCATAGAATTGCAGCCCGGCCTCGTTCGGCTCCAGCTCGTCGCCGCGAGGGAAGATGCGTGTCCAGGCGATAGAGGTACGGAAGCATTTAAAGCCCATCTCCGCAAACAGCTTAATGTCCTGCGGGTAGCGATGGTAAAAGTCGATGCCTTCATGGTTGGGGTAATATTTCTCCTCGATCACGCCTTCGGTAATCTCTCGCGGCACGCCGTGCCGGCCGGCGGTCATCACATCCGCCACGCTGACACCTTTACCCCCCTCCTGCCAGCCACCTTCCAGCTGATGCGCAGCGACCGCTCCGCCCCAGAGAAAATCTGCTTTAAATCCAGACATCTGTACCCTCCTCTTCGTTGGAATCTACAGGAGGATAGCAACCGATGCGGCAGATTGCCGGAGGCATGTCACATAATTGCCCACGGCTCTGCCCTTACAAGTAGGTCGGGTAAGGCGTAAGCCGCCACCCGACGTAGCGGACGTAAACGCCGGGCGGCGCTAGCTTGCCCGGCCTACGGGGCTGGAACCAGAACAGGCATTAAGGACGAGTCATTGCCATAAAAAAAGGAGCCGCAAGGCTCCTTTCTGTTTTGCCGGAGGGCAATTATTTGTTCAGCTTGCGCATCACCAGCGTGGCGTTAGTGCCGCCAAAGCCGAAGCTGTTGGACATCACGGTAGTCAGCTGGCGCTCGGTCGTCTCGGTGACGATGTTCAGGCCTTCCGCTTTCTCGTCCATCTCTTCGATGTTGATGCTCGGGGCGATAAAGCCGTGCTCCAGCATCAGCAGGGAGTAGATCGCTTCCTGCACGCCGGCCGCGCCCAGCGAGTGGCCGGTCATAGCTTTGGTAGCCGAGATAGCCGGGCTGTTGTCGCCGAAGACTTCACGGATTGCGCCCAGCTCTTTCACGTCGCCTACTGGCGTAGAGGTGCCGTGGGAGTTCAGGTAGTCGATCGGGGTGTCAAGGCCGTGCATCGCCATCTGCATGCAGCGCACTGCGCCTTCGCCAGACGGCGCAACCATGTCAGCGCCGTCGGAGGTGGCACCGTAGCCCACGATCTCAGCATAGATTTTCGCGCCGCGTGCCAGAGCGTGCTCCAGCTCTTCAACCACGACCATACCGCCGCCGCCAGCGATAACGAAACCGTCACGGCTTGCATCGTAGGTACGGGAGGCTTTCGCCGGATCGTCATTGTATTTGGTAGAGAGCGCGCCCATCGCGTCGAACTCACAGGCCATTTCCCAGCCCAGCTCTTCACCGCCGCCAGCAAAGACGATGTCCTGTTTGCCCAGCTGGATCTGCTCAACCGCGTTACCGATACAGTGTGCAGAGGTCGCACAGGCGGAGCTGATAGAGTAGTTTACGCCGTGGATTTTGAACGGCGTCGCGAGGCAGGCGGAGACCGCCGAGCCCATCGCTTTGGTGACCACGTACGGGCCAACCGCTTTCAGGCCGCGCGGGCTACGCATTGCGTCCGCACCGAAGACCTGCGCTTTAGAGGAGCCGCCGGAGCCTGCAATCAGGCCCACGCGTGGGTTATTCTGGTAAACCTCTTCGCTCAGGCCAGCATCCGCGATGGCCTCCTGCATGGAGAGGAAGGCGTAGATGGCAGCATCGTTCATGAAACGCACCACTTTGCGGTCAATCATGCCCGTGGTGTCCAGTTTTACATTACCCCATACGTGGCTGCGCATACCGGAATCGTGAAATTCCTGAGAGAAAGTGATCCCTGAGCGCCCTTCACGCAGAGATGCGAGGACTTCCTGCTGGTTATTACCGATGCTGGAAACGATGCCCAGGCCAGTAATCA
>DAMBQR010000085.1:0-11345 GCA_032055545.1 Pseudescherichia sp.
GTCTCAGTTCTTCTGACAACATTAAGTTCTCAGGGTTCGAAATTTCTTTCAGCGCCCCACCGTTTTCGTAGTTTTCTGCTTCTATAGCATCAACATCGCTGGACGGTGGACGACGACCCTGAGCGACCAGGTAATTCTTGGCGGTATTAACCGCAATACGGTACAGCCAGGTGTAAAAAGCGCTATCTCCCCGGAATGAATCCAGCGCGCGATAGGCCTTAATAAAAGACTCTTGTGCAACATCGGGAACGTCGCCCGACGGCACATAACGGGAAACCAGACTCGCTACTTTATGCTGGTAGCGGACCACCAGTAAGTTAAAGGCTTTCTGATCTCCCTTCTGGACCCGTTCGACGAGGACCTGATCCGTTAACTGCTCGCTCATCCGAGGTAATGTCTCCCCAAACCTAATATCCACGCGTAATCGAAACGCCACTCCCACACAGCACTCTGAGCAAGCATGTGGTTAGAGAGACTTTTTCGGCCAAAGTTCCGTTACGCCTTTGTTTTTGTGTATCGTTTCGCAGACCGCTCGTTATGACTCATTATAAGTCTACTGACGCTAAACTATGCACGTTGCATAGAAGAAAAGCCTTTTTATACCGTCAGCAGAGTAACGCAACCCCGCTTTTTTTTCACCACAAAACTGATTTAGTGCGCTTACCGTCTCGCTGTTTAGCCTTTACAACCCTAATTAAAAAAACAGGTGCTTTATACGGCTTTTAGATCTATGCTGGCCCAATCCTGTTTAGTAAATTAAACACACTCTCATGAACACGACTCCCGATCTCTCCTGTGATGTGCTGGTTATTGGCAGCGGCGCTGCGGGTCTCTCCCTGGCGCTGCGTCTGGCGAAAAACCATAGCGTGATTGTTCTCAGTAAAGGCCCGGTTAGCGAAGGCTCAACCCTCTATGCGCAGGGCGGGATTGCTGCCGTCTTTGATCAAACGGACAGCATTAGCTCGCACGTGGAAGATACGCTGATAGCAGGCGCAGGAATCGTCGATCGCCATGCGGCTGAGTTTGTCGCCAGTAACGCCCGGCCCTGCGTGCAGTGGCTGATCGATCAGGGTGTACTGTTCGATACCCACGTTCAGCCTAACGGTGAAGAGAGCTACCACCTGACCCGCGAGGGCGGACACAGCCATCGCCGGATCCTGCACGCCGCCGATGCTACCGGCAAAGCGGTGGAGACAACGCTGGTAAGCCAGGCCCTGAGCCATCCCAATATTCATGTGCTTGAGCGCAGCAACGCCGTAGACCTGATTATCTCCGATAAAATTGACCTCTCCGGCCCGCGCCGGACGGTGGGCGCATGGGTATGGAACCGCAATCGCGAGGCGGTAGAGACCTGCCGCGCAAAAGCAGTCGTGCTGGCGACAGGAGGTGCATCAAAGGTCTATCAGTACACCACCAACCCGGATATCGCCTCCGGGGATGGCATCGCTATGGCCTGGCGCGCAGGCTGCCGGGTGGCTAACCTCGAATTTAACCAGTTTCACCCCACTGCCCTATTCCACCCTCAGGCGCGAAACTTCCTGCTTACCGAAGCGCTGCGCGGGGAAGGTGCCTACCTTAAGCGCCCGGATGGCACGCGGTTTATGTCCGACTTCGATTCCCGGGGCGAGCTGGCTCCGCGTGACATCGTGGCCAGAGCTATCGACCATGAGATGAAGCGTCTTGGGGCGGACTGCATGTACCTGGATATCAGCCATAAGCCAGAGGCCTTTATCCGCCAGCACTTCCCCATGATCTACGAGAAGCTGCTTGGTTTGGGTATCGATCTCACCAAAGAGCCGGTGCCTATCGTACCAGCGGCACACTATACCTGCGGCGGCGTGATGGTGGATGACGCGGGCCGTA
This sequence comes from Pseudescherichia sp., assembly GCA_032055545.1. GTDB lineage: Bacteria > Pseudomonadota > Gammaproteobacteria > Enterobacterales > Enterobacteriaceae > Pseudescherichia. The sequence goes on from DAMBQR010000085.1 coordinate 1,864, forward strand.
CCGACGTGGACGGGCTGTATGCCATCGGCGAGGTGAGCTATACCGGCCTGCACGGCGCGAACCGTATGGCATCGAACTCACTGCTGGAGTGTCTGGTCTACGGTTGGTCAGCGGCGGAGGATATTACCGGGCGGCTTTCTGCTGTGTCAGAGGTCGCGACGCTCCCGGCGTGGGACGAGAGCCAGGTTGAGGATCCGGATGAGCGAGTCATCATTCAGCACAACTGGCACGAGCTGCGCCTGCTGATGTGGGACTACGTCGGGATCGTGCGCACCAGCAAACGGCTGGAGCGCGCGCTACGGCGGATCCAGATGTTGCAGCAGGAGATCGACGAGTACTACGCTAACTTCCGCGTCTCCAACAACCTGCTGGAGCTGCGGAATCTGGTGCAGGTGGCGGAGCTGATTGTCCGCTGCGCCATGGCGCGTAAGGAGAGCAGAGGATTGCACTACACGCTTGATTACCCGGCGCTGCTGCCAGACTCCGGGCCATCGATACTTGTCCCGCGCACCTACATAAAGAGATAGAACGCCTGGGTCAGCGCCGTATAGTCGTCAGAATAGCGCTGATCCGCGCCACGGATGGTCATGCGATCGCTAAAGCACTCCCCCTGGGTTGGGGAGAAAGCCAGCAGGACGCGGTGCGGCAGACGGCTTTCGTTATCGGCAACATCGGTGCGCAGGCGCAAATGCCAGCCGGTCTCCAGCGCCTTTTGCGTAAAGCCATTTCCCAGCACCTCCGGCAGCACCACGCATAAAAACCCCTCTTCCGTGATGCACTCGGCGGCGCAGGCCAGCAGCGCGCCGTGATCCAGAGAGACGGTATAGCGCGCCTGCTCCCGCTGCGGCGTGCCGCACTCGACCCCTTTCTCATAGTAGGGAGGATTGCTGACGATCAGATCGTAGCGGCCGGTGCGCTCATTGACCCACTGCTGGATGTCGGCGGTATGGATCTGAATGCGATCCGCCCACGGCGACTCGCCCACGTTCTCCTGCGCCTGTTGAGCGGCATCGGCGTCCAGCTCCACAGCGTCAATGCTCACCGCCTCGCCGGTACGCTGGGCCAGCATCAACGCCAGCAGCCCGCTGCCGGTACCGATATCGAGGATGCGCTTAACCCCGGCAACCGGCGACCATGCGCCAAGGAGAATACCGTCGGTGCCGACCTTCATGGCACATCTGTCATGGGCAATAAAAAACTGTTTGAAGGTAAATCCATTTCGACGCAGCTGCGCTTTGCTGTGGGGCATTATTAACAATCCAACTAACGAAACCGCTGTAGGATAGGGGAAAGCCGCCAGGCGGGAAAGCGTTATCCACACAAACAGATGAAGATTGCAGCCATAACGTCTATAATCAGCGCCCCACACAGAGGTAGAACATGACTGTAACGACTTTTTCCGAACTCGAACTCGATGAAAGCCTGCTGGACGCGCTCCAGGAGAAAGGCTTCACACGCCCAACTGCCATTCAGGCGGCTGCTATTCCGCCTGCGCTGGAGGGCCGCGATGTACTCGGTTCCGCGCCTACCGGCACGGGGAAAACGGCGGCGTACCTGCTGCCTGCGTTGCAGCACCTGATCGATTTTCCGCGTAAGAAATCCGGGCCGCCGCGTATTCTTATCCTGACGCCTACCCGTGAGCTGGCGATGCAGGTCGCCGAGCACGCCCGTGAGCTGTCGGCCAATACCCATCTGGATATCGCTACTATTACCGGCGGCGTGGCCTATATGAACCACGCTGAAGTGTTCAGCGAGAACCAGGATATTGTGGTCGCGACGACTGGCCGCCTGATGCAGTACATCAAAGAAGAGAACTTTGACTGCCGCGCCGTAGAGACGCTGATCCTCGATGAAGCGGACCGCATGCTGGAGCTGGGTTTCGCTCAGGATATTGAACACATCGCCGGGGAGACACGCTGGCGCAAGCAGACCATGCTCTTCTCCGCCACGCTGGAAGGCAATGCCGTGAAGGACTTTGCCGAGCGCCTGCTGGAAGATCCGGTCGAGGTCTCCGCGACGCCGTCCACCCGCGAGCGTAAAAAGATCCACCAGTGGTACTACCGTGCGGATAACTTTGAGCATAAAACAGCCCTGCTGCAGCACCTGCTCAAGCAGGACGATGCGACCCGCACCATCGTGTTTGTCCGCAAGCGCGAGCGTGTGCACGAGCTGGCAGAGCTGCTGCGTAACGCCGGCATCAATAACTGCTATCTTGAGGGCGAGATGGCGCAGGTGAAGCGTACCGAAGGTATTAAACGCCTGACCGAAGGCCGGGTGAATGTGCTGATCGCCACCGACGTTGCCGCGCGCGGAATCGATATTCCCGACGTGAGCCATGTGATTAACTTTGATATGCCGCGCAGCGGTGATATCTATCTGCACCGTATTGGCCGTACCGGCCGTGCCGGACGCAAAGGTACCGCCATTTCGCTGGTCGAGGCGCATGATCACCTGCTGCTGCAGAAAATTGGCCGCTACGTTGATGAGCCGTTGAAGGCACGCGTTATTGACGAGCTGCGCCCAACCACCCGTGCGCCGAGTGAAAAAATGACGGGCAAACCGTCGAAGAAGGCGCTGGCTAAGCGCGCAGAGAGAAAAGAGAAAGAGAAAGAGAAGCCGCGCGTGAAGCAGCGTCATCGTGATGCTAAAAACGTCGGTAAGCGACGTAAGCCAAGCGGCTCTCAGGACTCTTCAAACGAGTAATAAAAAAGCCGGGTGATAAGCCCGGCTTTTTTTATCAGGCCTGTTACAGGCTTTCAGTAAAGGTACGGGCGATAACGTCGCGCTGCTGCTCCGGCGTCAGGGAGTTAAAGCGCACCGCATAGCCTGATACACGGATAGTGAGCTGCGGATATTTTTCCGGATGCTCAACTGCATCAAGCAGAGTTTCACGGCGCAGTACGTTAACGTTCAGGTGCTGGCCACCCTCGACGCGAACCTGCGGCTGGACTTCCATCGGCACTTCGCGATACTCAATGTTGCCCAGCTGGTCAACCGCAACGACCTCATCCTCTGCAAAACCGGCTTTAGCACACACGCAGCGCGCTTCACCTTTTTCGCTGTCGAGCAGCCAGAAAGAGTTCAGCAGGTCGTCGTTTGCCGCTTTGGTGATCTGGATACCTGTAATCATATGATGCCTCCGGGCGTCTTAATTTATTGTGTCGGCCATTTCCCGGCCAATTGGTAAAACCATTGTTGCCTGACTGTCTATATACCAGCCAAATCGCAGCCATTCTTTGACTTATATCAATAAAAACCCTACACCAAAAGGGGTCATGACAGGAAATAGTTGTTTTATATCAAGTTACGCCTTTCGTCAGTCTAAAAATACTCTGTAAATTTTCAATTTTTTTTAGGCTTACCTGTTCGTTTTTGCCCACCCATTTTATTCCAGTGAAAGAAGCGGTTAAGCTTAGGATCATCAAAAAAGGCAGGAGATCGGAATGACCACTTCGCAAACATGGCACGACGTGCTGGCTGAAGAGAAAAAGCAGCCCTACTTTACTAATACGCTTAACGCAGTAGCCGCCGAACGCGAGGCTGGCGTGACGGTTTATCCGCCACAGAAAGATGTATTTAACGCTTTTCGCTTCACCGAGCTGGGGGAGGTGAAGGTAGTGATCCTGGGCCAGGATCCCTATCACGGACCAGGACAGGCGCACGGCCTGGCCTTTTCCGTACGCCCCGGTGTCGCCACGCCCCCGTCGCTGCTGAATATGTATAAAGAGCTGGAGAAATCGATTCCAGGATTTAGCCGTCCGGCGCATGGCTACCTTGAGAGCTGGGCGCGCCAGGGGGTGCTGCTGCTCAACACGGTGTTAACCGTACGCGCAGGCCAGGCACACTCTCATGCCAGCCTCGGCTGGGAGACCTTTACCGATAAGGTGATTGCTCTGATTAACGAGCACCGTGAGAACGTGGTGTTTTTGCTGTGGGGATCCCACGCACAGAAGAAAGGGGCCATTATCGACGGCCAGCGCCACCATATTCTGAAAGCGCCTCACCCGTCACCGCTGTCGGCGCACCGGGGCTTTTTTGGCTGTAACCACTTTGTGCTGGCGAATGAATGGCTGGAGCAGCACGGCGAGAAGCCGATTGACTGGATGCCGGCTCTGCCGGCAGAGAGCGAGTAGCAAATGAATCAGGCCCGGCGGCGCGATGCCTGCCGGGCCTGAGGAGCATTACGCCTTGTTCTGACGCCACCACTCGGCGAGCAGAACGCCGGTCGCCACGGAGACGTTGAGACTTTCAACGTTGCCGGTGCCCGGAATAGCAAGGCTCAGATCGGCGCTGGCCAGCGCCGCATCGGAGAGACCGTCACGCTCCTGACCTAGCACCAGCACCATCTTCTTCGGCAGCTCAGCTTTATAAAGCGGCGTACCTTCATGGCTGGAGGTGGTCACAATGGTGTAGCCCGCGTTGCGGAAGGCATCCAGCGCATCAAGCACGCTGTCACCGGTGATCGCCTGTACATGCTCAGCCCCACCCTCAGCGGTACGCACCGCTGCGCCAGACTCGATAATGGCTGCATCCTGCAGCACCACGCCCTTCACGCCGAAGTGCGCGCAGCTGCGCATCATCGCGCCGAGGTTGTGCGGGTTACCAACATCTTCCAGCGCAAGGACGCAATCCTGCTCCCCCGCCTGGCTCACCCACTGCTGTACGGAGATGCCGCTGCGCTTTTTGATAATAAAGCAGACACCACCATGGTGTTCGGTACCGGACGCTTTTGCCAGCTCAGCCTCATCCACTACGTGGTAAGCCTTGCGGTTAGCGGCCATCCAACGCAGCGCCTCTTTGAAGCGCGGCGTCACGCTCTGGACAAACCAGGCGCGAACGATACAGTCCGGACGGCTCTGGAACAGCGCCTGGCAGGCGTTTTCACCGTAAACACGCGTCTCTTCAGCGCGCTGGCGGCGGATCACCTCTGGATCGATAACCGGCTTGCCGCTGGCTGACTCTTCGTCTGCTCTTACCGAATCGGCAACGGGCGGACGGGAGACGGTGCGCCACGGTGAGCCGCCGTCACGATCGTTATCACGGTCACGATCGCGACCAAAAGGTTTTCTCTCATCGCGGGCGGGGCGACGGCCACCGTCTGCACGAGACGATCCCGGACGTCCGCCCCCCTTCCCGGTACGCGGGTTATGGGTACGTTTATCGGAATCATCATCACTGCGGACATACATCACTTTGACCTTGCCGCTTTTGTTTTTAAGTTCGTCGTTCATGCTTTTCTCCACCAGCGCTGCGCGAAGCGCGCAGATTACCCGATGTGCAGGCGCATAGCCATTACTTCATCTAAAAGCCTGCGACTATTGTACTCATTGAGTAAAACGCGTTGTTGTTTTGCACCCGCTCAAAGATAATATGTAACATATTGGAAACATACTCTGTCCCACCGCACTACCCAGAGGTTAGTTATGAATACCGTATGTGCAAGCTGTCAGGCACTGAACCGCATTCCCGATGACCATGCTACCGACGGCGCGAAATGTGGGCGCTGTGGCCACGATCTCTTTGATGGCGATGTGATTAACGCTACTGGCGAGACGCTGGATAAACTACTGAAGGACGATCTGCCGGTAGTGGTAGACTTCTGGGCCCCCTGGTGCGGCCCCTGCCGTAGTTTCGCCCCAATTTTTGAAGACGTTGCCGAAGAGCGCAGCGGCCAGGTGCGCTTTGTGAAGGTCAACACCGAAGCCGAACGCGAGCTGAGCGCCCGCTTCCGTATCCGCAGCATTCCGACCATCATGCTGTTTAAAAACGGCGAGGTTGTTGACATGCTGAGCGGCGCAGTGCCAAAAGCGCCGTTCGATAGCTGGCTGAACGAATCACTCTAATCTTCCGGGGCGCGCTTGTGCCCCGTTTTTCCCTCTGCCACAATGGCGTTTTTTCTGCGCCACCTCTATGACCGTGACCAATAACGCCGTACTGCAACTTCGGGCGCAACGTCTTGCCCGCGCCACACGCCCTTTTCTCGCCCGGGGTAACCGGATCCGTCGCTGTCAGCGCTGCCTGCTGCCGCAGAAGCAGTGTCTCTGCGCCACGCTGCAACCCAGCGCCGCCCGCAGCCGTTTCTGTCTGGTGATGTTTGATACCGAGCCGATGAAGCCCAGCAATACCGGACGGCTGATTGCCGATATCCTGCCGGATACCGCCGCATTCCAGTGGTCACGTACCGAGCCGCCGCAGGGGCTGCTGGATCTGGTCGCTGACCCCAACTATCAGCCGATGGTCGTCTTTCCCGCCACCTATGCAGGCAGCAAGCGTCAGGTGATTGCTGCGCCCGCCAGCGGTAAGCCACCGCTGTTTATTATGCTCGACGGCACCTGGACCGAGGCGCGGAAGATGTTTCGTAAAAGTCCTTATCTTGATGCACTACCCGTGATTTCCGTCGATCTCTCCCGTGTCTCCGCTTACCGCCTGCGCGAAGCTCAGGTTGAGGGACAATACTGCACGGCAGAGGTGGCGATCGCCCTGCTCGACCTCGCCGCAGACCAGCATGCTGCTCAGGCGCTGGGGGATCACTTCTCCTGCTTCCGCACCCGCTATCTGGCAGGAAAAACGCAGCATAAGGGCAGCGTCACAGCGGATATCGAAGAAAGCGTTTAAAATCATCGGGTCACTCTTTTCTGGAGACCGGTATGAGCCAACGAGGACTGGAAGCGCTGCTGCGCCCTAAGTCGATTGCGGTGATTGGTGCCTCAATGAAACCGGATCGCGCCGGTTTCCTGATGATGCGTAACCTGCTGGCCGGCGGCTTTGCCGGCCCTGTGCTGCCGGTGACCCCGGCCTGGAAAGCCGTGCAGGGAGTGCTGGCCTGGCCGGACGTCGCCAGCCTGCCCTTTACGCCGGATCTCGCCGTGCTCTGCACCCATTCGAAACGCAACCTGAGCCTGCTGGAGGCGCTAGGCCAGAAGGGCTGTAGGACCTGTATCATCCTCTCTGCCCCGCCGGAACAGCATGCCGACCTGCTGGCCTGCGCCAGCCGTTTCCAGATGCGCCTGCTGGGGCCAAACAGCCTCGGCCTGCTGGCACCCTGGCAGGGGCTCAACGCCAGCTTTTCGCCGGTGCCGATCGCCCGTGGCAAGCTAGCTTTCATCTCCCAGTCGGCGGCAGTCTCTAATACCATTCTCGACTGGGCGCAGCAGCGAGAGATAGGTTTCTCCTACTTTATCGCCCTCGGTGACAGCCTGGATATCGACGTTGATGAGCTTCTGGACTTTCTCGCCCGTGACAGCAAGACCAGCGCTATCCTGCTCTACCTTGAGCATCTGAGCGACGCCCGACGTTTTGTCTCTGCCGCCCGCAGCGCCTCACGCAATAAGCCGATCCTGGTCATTAAAAGCGGCCGTAGCCCGGCTGCCCAGCGCCTGCTGCACGTCAATGCCGGAATGGATCCCGCCTGGGATGCGGCAATCCAGCGTGCAGGCCTGCTGCGGGTACAGGATACCCATGAGCTTTTCTCTGCCGTTGAGACCCTGAGCCATATGCGCCCGCTGCGCGGAGAGCGCCTGATGATGATCAGCAACGGCGCGGCACCGGCCGCGCTGGCGCTGGACGAGCTGTGGCTGCGCAACGGCAAGCTGGCAGCTCTCGGTGAAGAGACACTCTCCCGCCTGCGCGAGGCACTGCCGGGATCGGTGGCAGCAGATAATCCGTTGGATCTGCGTGACGATGCCAGCAGCGAGCGCTATATCACCGCGCTTAATATCCTGCTCGACAGCCCGGACTATGATGCCCTGCTGGTGATCCACTCCCCCAGCGCCGTGGCACCTGGCAGCGAGAGCGCGCTGGCCCTGATTGATGCGCTGAAAAAGCATCCACGCGGTAAATATGTCACCGTGCTGACCAACTGGTGCGGGGAGTTCTCCTCCCAGGAGGCCCGCCGCCTGTTTAGTGAAGCGGGGCTGCCTACCTACCGGACGCCGGAGGGGACCATTACCGCCTTTATGCATATGGTGGAGTACCGTCGTAACCAGAAGCAGCTCCGGGAAACCCCGGCCCTGCCCAGTAACCTGAACGCCGATACCGCCGAAGCGCATAAGCTGTTGCAGCAGGCTATCGATGAGGGAGCCACTACGCTCGATACCCATGAAGTTCAGCCGGTGCTTCGCGCCTACGGGCTGCAAACGCTCCCCACCTGGATTGCCAGCGACAGCGCAGAGGCGGTACACATTGCCGGGCAGATTGGCTACCCCGTCGCCCTGAAGCTGCGCTCGCCGGATATCCCGCACAAGTCGGAAGTTCAGGGGGTAATGCTCTATCTGCGTACCGCTGCGGAGGTGCAGCAGGCGGCAGAGGCGATTATCGATCGTGTCAAGATGCGCTGGCCGCAGGCGCGGGTGCACGGTTTGCAGGTGCAGAGCATGGCAAACCGCGCCGGGGCCCAGGAGCTGCGGGTAGTGGTCGAGCACGATCCGGTCTTTGGTCCGCTGATCATGCTGGGCGAGGGCGGCGTGGAGTGGCGAGCGCAGGATCAGGCCGCGGTAGCGTTGCCGCCGCTGAACATGAACCTTGCCCGCTATCTGGTTATCCAGGCCATTAAGAATAAAAAGATCCGTGGCCGCAGCGGCCTGCAGCCGCTGGATGTGATCGGCCTCAGCCAGTTTCTGGTGCGGGTATCGAACCTGATTGTTGCCTGTCCGGCGATCCAGCGGCTGGATATTCACCCGCTGCTGGCCTCGGCCGGGGAGTTTACCGCCCTTGACGTAACGATGACGCTGGCTGCCTTTAGCGGCAGCAGCGAGAGCCGGCTGGCGATTCGTCCCTATCCTCAGTATCTTGAGGAGAGCGTAACGCTGAAAAATGGCGACGCCTGCCTGTTTCGCCCGATCCTGCCTGAAGATGAGCCGGCCCTACAGCGCTTTATCGACCAGGTCACAAAAGAGGATCTTTATTATCGTTACTTCAGTGAGATCAATGAATTTACCCATGAAGACTTAGCCAACATGACCCAGATCGACTACGATCGGGAGATGGCGATTGTTGCCGTGCGGCGTACTAAAGATGGCGAAGAGATCCTGGGCGTGACGCGGGCGATCTCCGATCCGGACAACGTTGATGCAGAGTTTGCCGTACTGGTCCGCTCCGACCTCAAGGGTTTAGGTCTGGGGCGGCGTCTGCTGGAGAAACTGATTGGCTACACCCGCGATCACGGTCTCATGCGCCTGAATGGTATTACGATGCCTAACAATCGCGGTATGGTAACGCTGGCACGTAAACTCGGTTTTACCGTTGATATCCAGCTTGAGGATGGGATTGTCAGCCTGACGCTTCCTCTTGCCGGGCCAGGCGGCGCCTGAGTAAGGTACTGGAAATGTTGACCACTTTCGCTGGCTCTGGTGTTATCATTGTCGGCTTATGTGGTCTGCATGCTTCTGTAGATGCATGATACAGAGGACCCTTCAATAAACAGAGAAGATACGCACTGTGATGTTGTCAAAATTTAAGCGTAATAAACATCAACAACACCTTGC
>DAMBQR010000086.1:0-10805 GCA_032055545.1 Pseudescherichia sp.
GCACGTATTTCTACGGTTGATTTTGAATCAACTGCGTCTACCGATTTCGCCACTCCGGCACTGAAGGGGATGTACAGATAGCGGATGCATTATACCCGTTGCGGATCGCCATGCAAGCACCTCCTCCCACCCTCCTCGCTAACCGCATAAAAAACCACCGCTCACTTTCTTTTGCTTTCCCCTCGCCCTGCCTCGCAAAAACCTGCAACACAATCCGAGGTTTACATTACCTCCTGTTTGTTATTTGATTCTGTTATTGGCTGGGGTTATCCCACTAACAGACATCAGGATGCAGGCATGCGCTTCTATCAGGTCGATCCCACGCTGGAGAACTACTGGCGCGGCGTGATCCTCTTCGGCAACAACTTTGCCACCTACAAGTTCGCCCTCGCCCATGCCCTGTACGATGTCGATCGCAGCGACACTCTGATTAAACTCGATGACCTGGCCGTGCCCTTCAGCAGGCATATCTGCGAGCACCTGAAAAATGCCCCCCGACAGATCCTCAATGACAAAAAGCCCGGCAAGCTGATTACCACCTGCCTGCGATACAACCTCGGCGAAATTGACGAAGATGAGCTGCGCCAGGTGACGGTCCGCTACGGCTTCTCGGTAGTGCTGGATGCCTTCCACAACGTCAACGGTGGGCCGCTGGAGAAGCAGTTCTTCATCAACGAACGCCGCGAGCACAAGGGCATCCGACTGACGGATGAGTTCTATCGCCTGACGGAGACGCAGCAGTTCCACAACCTGGTGCATGAAACCGATGCCCGCTGGCGGCTGGTTGAGAAGGCCTGGGAGATGGATCTGCCTCCGCAGCTTCTGGACGTCCATTACGATGCCGGGAGTGAAACCCTCTTTACCCAGCTCAATAGCTATCGCATCTCGCTCACCAGCTGCCGCAACAGCCTGAACGGCTACCAGAAGGGGCACTGCTTCTACTGCAACGCGCCGATAAGCCTCGAGTCCGGGCATCCGCTGCTGGCCGATGTGGATCACTTTATTCCGCTGGTAGCTCAGAAGGATATGCCAGGCATGAACCTCAACGGCGTCTGGAACCTGGTCCTGGCCTGCCAGTCCTGTAACCGGGGCGAGAATGGCAAGTTCGCGCAGGTTCCGGCCCTCGATCTGCTCTATCGTCTTCATGCCCGCAACGAGTATTTTATTAATAGCAGGCTGCCGCTGCATGAGGCGATCATTAATCAGACCGGCAAGAGCGAGCCGGTGCGCCGCACGTTCTTAAACGATACCTGGAACGCCGCCCTCGCCTGCCGGTTCCATACCTGGCAGCCGGATGCCGCCGGAGAGGTGATGTTCAGATGACAATGGCGTATTACCAGCGCAACGCGCAGACGTTTTTCGACGCCACGGTAGGGGTTGATATGTCCTCCCTCTACGCTCCCTTCTTGCGCCTTGTTGCACCCGGCGGACGGGTGTTGGACGCAGGCTGCGGCTCCGGGCGCGATGCCAAGGCGTTCAGCGCGCTGGGCTACCGGGTGGAGGCTTTCGACGCCTCGGCGGAGATGGTGAAGCTTGCCACAGCCTATACCGGCCTGCCGGTCAGGCAGATGACGTTCAACGCGCTGGAGGTTGTAGAGCGCTACGATGGGATCTGGTCCTGCGCCTCGCTGCTGCATCTTCCCCAGTCTGAGCTGCGCGAGGCGATGCGTCGTCTCGCCCGCGCTCTGAAGCCGGGCGGCGTCTGGTATCTGTCGTTTAAATACGGTACTACCGAGCGGGAAAAAGAGGGTCGCCACTTTACCGATCTGAATGAGGCGGGCCTGCAAACACTGGTATCAGCTCTGCCGCACATGAGCATCGTCGAGCAGTGGACGACCCAGGACAAACGTCCGGATCGTGACGAGGTCTGGCTGAACGCGCTGCTGCGTAAGCATCTGTCTGAATAGACTCCCATCCCGCACCTTCCGCCGATGCGTCCCCCTACCCCATGCTCTACACTTCCTAATCAACGCTGAACCTGAGGAAACCACAATGAGCACAATAAAAAGCTATGCCGCCAAAGAAGCTGGGAGCGAACTGGAGCTATACGAATACGATCCTGGCGAACTGCAGGCGGGGGACGTTGAGGTACAGGTAGACTACTGCGGGATCTGCCACTCTGACCTGTCGATGATCGACAACGAGTGGGGCATGTCCCAATATCCGCTGATCGCCGGACACGAGGTGATTGGTCGCGTAGTGGCCCTGGGCAGCGCGGCGCAGGACAAAGGCCTGAAAGTAGGCCAGCGTGTGGGTATCGGCTGGACGGCGCGCAGCTGCGGTCACTGCGATGCCTGTATCAGCGGCAACCAGATCAACTGTCTGGAAGGCGCGACGCCGACCATCCTCAACCGTGGCGGCTTTGCTGATAAGCTGCGTGCCGACTGGCAGTGGGTGATCCCGCTTCCGGACAGCATCGATATTGAATCCGCCGGGCCGATGCTCTGCGGCGGCATCACGGTGTTCAAACCCCTGCTGATGCACCACATCACCGCCACCAGCCGCGTCGGGGTGATCGGCATCGGCGGGCTGGGTCATATCGCCATCAAGCTGCTGCACGCCATGGGCTGCGAGGTGACGGCGTTCAGCTCTAACCCGGCGAAGGAGCAGGAGGTGCTGCGGTTCGGGGCGGATAAGGTGGTGAACAGCCGCGATCCAGAGGCGTTAAAAGCCCTGGCGGGCCAGTTCGATCTGATTATTAACACCGTTAACGTCGATCTCGACTGGCAGCCCTACTTCGAGGCGCTGGCCCACGGCGGTAACTTCCACACCGTCGGCGCGGTGCTGAAGCCGCTTCCGGTCCCGGCCTTCACCCTGATTGGTGGCGACCGCAGCATCTCAGGTTCAGCAACCGGGACGCCGTACGAGCTACGCAAGCTGCTGCGCTTTGCCGGTCGCAGCAAGGTTGCCCCGCAGACTGAGATGTTCCCGATGTCGCAGATCAACGAAGCCCTGCAGCACGTTCGTGATGGCAAGGCCCGTTATCGCGTGGTGTTGAAGGCAGATTTTTAAGCAGTAAACGCCCGGCGGCACAGGTCGCCGGGCAGTAAGCGTTACACCTTCGCCAGAGCGGCAAAGACCTCGGCCACCGCGACCGCACCCGGATCGGTGACGCCCGTCAGGCTGTCGCTGTTAACGTACGACGAGCGCCCTGCGCCCGCTCTCTGCATCGCGGCGGTGCTCTCCGCCCCCTCTTTAGCGGCTGCCACCGCAGCGCTGAGATCCTGACTCTGCAACGCCTCCAGCGCCGGCTGTAGCGCGTCGATCAGCGTCCGGTCGCCCAGATCCGCCCCACCGTACTGTTTCATCTGCTTGAGGCCTTTCAGCAGCGCATCGGCGATGCTGGCTCCGTCGTGGATCGCCTGCCCGGCAGCGGTGAAGAATATCGACATCAGCACCCCGCTGGATCCCCCCATTACCGTCGCCAGCCGCTCGCCGATGAGCTGGAAGAGCTGGGCACTGTTGTCCAGCGGGAGCTTACCCTGCTCGAGCTGCTGGGCGATATCCCGCGCCCCTTCGGCAAAGGTTGAGCCGGTGTCGCCGTCGCCGACTTTGGCATCCAGCGCGTTGAGCCGGTTCTCGAGGCTGACCAGCGTCCCGGTGGCGGCGTTGACCATGGCGCTGACCGCCGGGTTGTCAGAGGGCTGAGTCTCGATCCCGGTGGTAATCGCGTTGTGCTTCACCGTGCGCACCGGGGCGAAGGCCACCGGTTTTTGCCAGCCGACGGTCTCGACGTCCGCGTTGAGGGCGCGCTCAAACTCGTCATTGAGGCGCAGCAGCGAGAGCGAGAACCCTTTCATGTCCAGAGAGCTGACCAGCGGCGCGGGGCCGATGAGATAAGCAATCTGATCCTTCAGCGCCGAGTGTGCCAGCTCTTTGGTGAGCAGGGCCATCTCCAGCGCCGAGACGCCGCCGAGATTGTTGATCAGCACCGCTACGCGGTCGTTACCCGCCTGCGCCTTCAGCGGCTCGACGAGGGTGTCGATGAGCGTTTTGCTGTTGTGGGAGTCAACGGTGCTGGCCCCCGGCTCACCGTGGATGCCGAGGCCCAGCTCGACCTTGCCACGCTGGATGCGGTTCTCCTCCTCTTCGCCGCTGCCCGGCAGGTTGCAGGTCTCCATCGCCAGCCCAAGGCTCCAGACGCTGTCGCTGGCCTGCTGGGCGATGGCCCGCACCTCGCCGAGGGATTTACCCTGTTCGGCGGCGTAGCCCGCAATCTTATGCACCAGCGCCGTACCGGCGATGCCGCGCGGCTGCTTGTTATCCGGCAGAGCGATGTCGTCGGCGACGATTACCATCTCGACCTTCAGGCCGTGGCGTTTGGCTTTCTCGGCCGCGAGGCCGAAGTTGAGGCGGTCCCCAGTGTAGTTTTTGACGATCAGCAGGCAGCCGCGATCGCCGGTGACGGCGACGATGGCGTTAAGCACGGCATCAACGCTGGGGGAGGCGAAGACGTCCCCGCAGACGGCGGCGGTGAGCATCCCTTTGCCGACGAAGCCTGCGTGGGCTGGCTCGTGACCGGAGCCGCCGCCGGAGATGACCGCCACGCGGCCCTTGTCCCAGTCGCCGCGCGCAACGATGCGGATGGCGGGATCGATATCGAGACGCACCAGGTTAGCGTGCGGCGCGGAGATAATTAAGCCTTCGATGGCATCATTGACCAGCTGCTTGCGGTCGTTGAAGAAAAATTTGGACATAGCTTCCCGAGCGGTTAATTAATCGTAAGGAAAGCATAGACGGTGTGACGAAGCGCAAAGTATGAAAGTGACCCCCGCCTGGAAAAGGGCGGGGGTAGAAGCGGGTTTAGGCCCGACGCATCATCAGCCAGACGCTGATGGCAAAGAACGAGGCGCTCGGCAGCAGCGCGCCGATAATCGGCGGGATACCATACACCAGCGTCAGCGGGCCGAAGATCTGATCCAGCACGTAGAAGACGAAGCCGAAGCTGATCCCGGTCACCACGCGCACGCCCATCGGCACGCTGCGCAGCGGACCAAAGATGAACGACAGCGCCATCAGCATCATGACCGCCACCGACAGCGGCTGGAAGATTTTACTCCACATGTTGAGCTGGTAGCGGCCAGAGTCCTGTCCGGTTGACTTCAGGTACTTCACATAGTCGCGCAGGCCGCTGATGGAGAGCGCATCCGGCTCCAGCGCCACCACGCCCAGCTTGTCCGGCGTCAGGTTGGTTTTCCATGTGCCGCTTACGGTCTGGGAGCCGGTGATCTGCTTCGGATCCTGGAGGTTAGACTCGTCTACCTGCGACAGTTTCCAGACCTTCTGCTGCTCATCAAACGCCGCGTGGGCCGCGTAGCGCACCGACTGCAGGCGACGCTGATCGTTGAAGCTGTAGATGCTCACGCCGTTCAGCTCGCTATTGCCGGAAACCTGCTGGATATAGACAAAGCTGTTGCCGTCTTTGGCCCATAGCCCCTGCTGGGTAGAGAGCATCGCCCCGCCGTAGATCGCCTGGGCACGGTAGGTACGCGCCATCTGCTCGCCCTGCGGCGCGACCCACTCACCAATCGCCATGGTCAGCAGCACCAGCGGGATCGCTGTCTTCATGACCGACAGCGCCACCTGGAAACGGGTAAAGCCAGAGGCCTGCATCACCACCAGCTCACTGCGCTGGGCCAGCATCCCCAGGCCCAGCAGCGCGCCCAGCAGGGCCGCCATCGGGAAGAAGATCTGGATATCTTTTGGAATGCTGAGCACGGTGTACATCCCCGCGCCCAACGCATCGTAGCTCCCCTGCCCGGCACGTTTGAGCTGATCGACAAACTTGATGATGCCGGAGAGCGACACCAGCATGAACAGCGTCATCATGATGGTGGTGAAGATGGTCTTACCGATATAGCGATCGAGTACGCCAAAAGCCTGCATTATAACGCTCCTTTACGCACAAAACGGGCGCGTATCCGGCGCATCGGCACCGTATCCCACAGGTTCAGCGCCACCGCCAGCGCCAGATAGAACAGGTTAACTGCCCACATCCAGATCATCGGATCGAGCTTGCCCTTGCCGCCGTTAGACTTGAGCGAGGTCTGCACCAGGAAGAAGACCAGGTAGAGCAGCATCGCTGGCAGCATGGAGAGCACGCGGCCCTGGCGCGGGTTGACCACGCTGAGCGGCACCACCATCAGCGCCATCACGAATACGGCGAAGATGAGGGTTAAGCGCCAGTGCAGCTCCGCGCTGGCCCGCGGCGTGTCGGTGCGCATCAGGGTGCGCATGTCCATCTGCTCGGTATCGTCCGGATCCAGCGCCACCGCCTGATGGCCAACGATCGCCTGGTAGTCCTGGAAGTCGGTAATGCGGAAGTCGCGCAGCAGCGCGGTGCCTTCGAAGCGCGTTCCCTTGGTCAGGGTCACCACCTGCGAGCCGTCTTTACGCTGCGACAGCTGGCCGGAGTCGGCAACCACCACCGAAGGGCGGGCGTTGCCTTTAGGGCGCAGCTGCGCGAGGAAGACGTCGTGGAAGCTGCTGCCGCTGACGCTCTCGATAAACAGCACCGAGTTGCCGTCGGTGGCCTGCTGGAACTGGCCCTGGGCCAGCGCCGCCATCCCGGGGTTGGCTTTGGCTTCCGCCAGCACCTCGTCCTGATGGCGTGAAGACCACGGCCCAGCCCACATCACGTTCACGGCGGCCAGAATGCCGGTGAAGATGACCAGCACCATCGCGGCTTTCACCAGCACGGCCTTGCTCAGGCCGCAGGCGTGCATCACCGTGATCTCACTGTCGGTATAGAGCTTGCCGAAGGTCATCAGCAGCCCAAGGAAGAGGCTAAGCGGCAGGATCAGCTGCGCCATCTCAGGTACGCCCAGCCCCAGTAAAGAGAGCACCAGATTTGTCGGGATGTCACCGTCAACGGCTGCGCCGAGGATCCGCACCAATTTCTGACAGAAGAAGATCAGAAGCAGGATGAATAGGATCGCAAGTTGACTTTTTAGCGTCTCCCGAACCAGATATCTTATGATTATCACTATAAATACGCCCGTAAAAACCCGTCTTTTTGCAGGAAAATCGCTTGTTTCATGGCTTAAACGTCATTTATTCTCTTGAGTCGTCGAAAGCATCGCTAAGATGTAAGAAACTTAGCGGATGCACGTTTCAGGATATGTTCTGACGTGTCGAACTAAGATTAACACGAAGTCACCGCAACAGCGGACATGAGTTACGAAAGCTTGCAATTCTATCCGTAGCCCCGGCTGTTGTCTTTAAGATTCAGGAGCGTAGTGCATGGAGTTCAGTGTAAAAAGCGGTAGCCCGGAGAAACAGCGGAGTGCCTGCATCGTGGTTGGCGTATTTGAACCGCGCCGGCTCTCCCCTATCGCCGAGCAGCTCGATAAGATCAGCGACGGCTACATCAGCGCGCTGCTGCGCCGTGGAGAACTGGAAGGCAAGCCGGGACAGACGTTGTTGCTACACCATGTTCCTAACGTCCTGTCAGAGCGCATTTTGCTGATTGGCTGCGGCAAAGAGCGTGAGCTTGACGAGCGCCAGTACAAGCAGGTTATTCAGAAAACCATTAATACGCTGAATGATACTGGCTCGATGGAGGCGGTCTGCTTCCTGACCGAACTGCACGTTAAAGGCCGCAACACCTACTGGAAAGTGCGCCAGGCGGTAGAGACAGCGAAAGAGACGCTCTACAGCTTCGATCAGCTGAAAACCAATAAATCCGAGCCGCGTCGTCCGCTGCGCAAGATGGTCTTCAACGTGCCAACCCGCCGGGAGCTGACCAGCGGCGAGCGCGCTATTCAGCACGGCCTGGCGATCGCCTGCGGCATCAAGGCGGCGAAAGATCTCAGCAACATGCCGCCGAATATCTGTAATGCAGGCTACCTCGCCTCGCAGGCGCGTCAGCTGGCGGACTCCAACAGCGAGAACATCACCACCCGGGTGATCGGCGAACAGCAGATGCGCGAGCTGGGGATGCACTCCTATTTGGCGGTGGGCCAGGGTTCGCAGAACGAGTCCCTGATGTCGGTCATCGAGTACAAGGGCAGCACTGATGAAGACGCGCGGCCGATTGTGCTGGTGGGTAAAGGGCTGACCTTTGACTCCGGCGGCATCTCTATCAAGCCTGCCGAAGGCATGGATGAGATGAAGTATGACATGTGCGGCGCGGCGGCGGTTTATGGCGTGATGCGCATGGTCGCCGAGCTGAAGCTGCCGCTGAACGTGGTGGGCGTGCTGGCGGGCTGTGAGAACATGCCCGGTGGCCGCGCCTTCCGTCCGGGCGACGTCCTGACCACCATGTCCGGTCAGACCGTGGAAGTGCTGAACACCGATGCCGAAGGGCGTCTGGTGCTGTGCGACGTCCTGACCTACGTTGAGCGCTTCGATCCGGAGCTGGTGATCGACATCGCCACCCTGACCGGGGCGTGCGTGATTGCTCTTGGCCACCATATTACCGGCCTGATGTCGAACCACAATCCGCTGGCTCACGAGCTGATCGGCGCGTCCGAGCAGGCGGGGGATCGCGCATGGCGTCTGCCGCTGGGCGATGAGTACTACGAGCAGCTGGAGTCGAACTTTGCCGATATGGCAAACATCGGCGGGCGTCCTGGTGGGGCGATCACCGCCGGCTGCTTCCTGTCGCGCTTTACCCGGAAATACAACTGGGCGCACCTCGACATCGCCGGGACCGCATGGCGCTCCGGCAAAGCCAAAGGCGCAACCGGTCGTCCTGTCGCCCTGCTGTCGCAGTTCCTGTTGAACCGCGCCGGCTTTAACGGCGAAGAGTGATGTTACATGCCGGGTGGCGGCTACGCCTTACCCGGCCTACAAACGGCACTAACCGCAATGAAAAACGCAACGTTTTACCTTCTTGATCACGATGGCTTAGACGCCGTGGAAGCGCTGGTGTGTGAGCTGGCCGCTGAACGCTGGCGCAACGGCAAGCGCATTCTTATCGCCTGCGAAGATGAGCGGCAGGCGATTCGCCTCGACGAGGCCCTGTGGGCGCGTCCGGCGGAGAGCTTTGTGCCGCACAACCTGGCGGGCGAAGGGCCGCGCGGCGGTGCGCCGGTGGAGATCGCCTGGCCGCAGAAACGCAACAGCAGCCCGCGCGATCTGCTGATCAGCCTGCGGGTAAACTTTGCAGATTTTGCCACCGCTTTCACAGAAGTGATAGACTTCGTTCCTCACGAAGAAACTCTGAAACAACTGGCTCGCGAGCGCTATAAGGCCTATCGCCTGGCTGGTTTCAACCTGAACACGGCAACCTGGAAATAATGGAAAAGACATATAACCCCCAAGATATCGAACAGCCGCTTTACGAGCACTGGGAGCAGCAGGGCTACTTCAAACCGAATGGCGATGAGAGCCAGGAGAGCTTCTGCATCATGATCCCGCCGCCGAACGTGACCGGCAGTTTGCATATGGGCCACGCCTTCCAGCAGACCATCATGGATACCATGATCCGCTACCAGCGCATGCAGGGCAAAAACACCCTGTGGCAGGCCGGTACCGACCATGCGGGCATTGCGACCCAGATGGTGGTTGAGCGTAAGATTGCCGCTGAAGAGGGAAAAACCCGTCACGACTACGGTCGCGATGCCTTCATCGATAAAATCTGGCAGTGGAAGGCAGAGTCCGGCGGCACCATCACCCGTCAGATGCGCCGTCTCGGCAACTCCGTGGACTGGGAGCGCGAGCGCTTCACCATGGATGAAGGCCTCTCCAACGCCGTGAAAGAGGTGTTCGTTCGCCTCTATAAAGAAGATCTGATTTACCGTGGCAAGCGCCTGGTGAACTGGGATCCGAAGCTGCGCACCGCGATTTCCGACCTCGAAGTCGAAAACCGCGAATCCAAAGGCTCCATGTGGCATATCCGCTACCCGCTGGCCGATGGCGCAAAAACCGCAGACGGTAAAGATTACCTGGTGGTCGCCACCACCCGTCCGGAGACCCTGCTGGGGGATACCGGCGTCGCGGTGAACCCGGAAGATCCGCGCTACAAAGATCTGATCGGTAAATTCGTGGTGCTGCCGCTGGTTAACCGCCGTATTCCAATTGTGGGCGATGAGCACGCCGACATGGAGAAAGGCACCGGCTGCGTGAAGATCACCCCGGCGCACGACTTTAACGACTACGAAGTAGGCCGTCGTCACGCCCTGCCGATGATCAACATCCTGACCTTTGACGGCGATATCCGTGAAAGCGCAGAGGTGTACGACACCAAAGGCAACGAATCCGACGTCTACTCCAGCGAAATCCCGGCGGAGTTCCAGAAGCTGGAGCGCTTTGCCGCCCGTAAAGCGGTAGTAGCTGCCGTTGACGCGCTGGGCCTGCTTGCCGATATCAAACCCCACGACCTGACCGTTCCTTACGGCGACCGTGGCGGCGTGGTGATCGAGCCGATGCTGACCGACCAGTGGTACGTCCGTGCCGACGTGCTGGCAAAACCGGCTGTAGAAGCGGTTGAGAACGGCGACATTCAGTTCGTGCCGAAGCAGTACGAGAACATGTACTTCTCCTGGATGCGCGATATTCAGGACTGGTGTATCTCCCGTCAGCTGTGGTGGGGCCACCGTATCCCGGCCTGGTACGACAACGAAGGCAACGTCTTTGTTGGCCGTACGGAAGAGGAAGTGCGTCAGGAGAATAACCTGAGCGCCGACGTCGCCCTGCGCCAGGACGAAGACGTGCTGGACACCTGGTTCTCTTCCGCGCTGTGGACCTTCTCGACCCTCGGCTGGCCGGAGAACACCGACGCCCTGCGTCAGTTCCACCCGACCTCGGTGATGGTCTCCGGCTTCGACATCATCTTCTTCTGGATCGCCCGCATGATCATG
>DAMBQR010000087.1:0-10454 GCA_032055545.1 Pseudescherichia sp.
TTACACTCGCATTCTGAAGTGTGGCTTCCGTGCAGGCGACAACGCGCCGATGGCATACATCGAGCTGGTTGATCGTTCAGAATCGCAAGCAGAAGCTGCTGCAGAGTAATCTGTAGCAACATAAAAAGACCCGCTTCGGCGGGTTTTTTTATTTCTCTCATTTTGACCCTCTCTCCCTGCTAAAATAACCCTGAGTTTTTGTTCATCTCCTGGAGTCATCTATGTGGTTACTCGATCAGTGGGCAGAACGCCATATCCGCGATGCCCAGCAACAAGGTGAATTTGATAATCTCCCCGGCACCGGTGCGCCGCTGCGTCTGGACGATGACGTCCATGTCCCCGTCGAGCTACGGGCAGGCTACCGACTGCTGAAAAACGCCGGCTGTCTACCTCCTGAACTGGCCCAGCGTAAAGAGGCCCTGGCGCTGGTCGATCTATTAAAGACGGTGCAACAGGATCATCCTGACTATCAGGAACTCAGCCGTAGGTTAACGCTGCTCGAGCTTCAACTGCGTCAGGCTGGCTTAAGCACTGAGTTTCTGCACGGCGAGTATGCCGACAGGCTAATGAAAAAGATTGGTGAGGCGTAGCTATGTATCGAATTGGAGAGCTAGCGAAACTGGCAGAGGTGACGCCTGATACCGTTCGCTATTACGAAAAGCAGCAGATGATGGATCACGAGGTGCGAACTCAGGGTGGTTTTCGCCTCTATACCGAAGGCGATCTTCAGCGGCTGAAGTTTATTCGCCACGCGCGACAGCTCGGATTTACCCTTGAGTCGATCCGCGAGCTGCTGTCGATCCGTATCGATCCCGAGCATCATACATGCCAGGAATCCAAGAGTATCGTTCAGTCTCGCCTGAGCGAGGTTGAAGCCCGGATTGAAGAGTTACAGATTATGCGCCGCTCCCTGCAACGGCTAAACGATGCCTGCTGCGGCACGGCGCATAGCAGCGTTTACTGTTCGATTCTGGAAGCGCTGGAGCAGGGTGGGATAAACGGTGAGAGTCGGAAAGGGTGTTGAAGGCCAGCGGCAAAAGCGTAACTCACCTCTGCCGCTAGCTTTCTGTTACGGACGACTGTTCTGTTCTTTGAGCAGATCGCGGATTTCCGTCAGCAGTACTTCCTCTTTTGACGGTGCCGGTGGGGCTTTCGGCTCTTCTTTTTTCTTCTGGTGCAGTCGGTTGATCAGCTTGATTGCCATAAAGATCGCAAACGCGACGATCAGAAAATCAAAAATGTTCTGAATGAATACCCCATAGTGCATAACAACAGGCGGAAGATCGCCCTGAGCCGGACGTAGCGTCCAGGCGAACTGTTTAAAGTCAACGCCGCCAATCAGCAGGCCAAGGGGAGGCATAATGATATCGGCAACCAGTGACGAGACAATTTTACCGAATGCCGCACCAATGATGACCCCGACAGCCAGATCGATAACATTGCCCCGCATGGCGAAAGCACGAAACTCTTTTAACAAACTCATTCTATTCTCCTTATGCCAAAGACCTACTAAGTCTAACAAAGGTCTCTTTAATTTCCATTTCTCACCTTATTACAGGAAGAACGGGCTAGGCTGGAACAGCCGCTCGACGTCGGTAATAAACTTTTTATCGGTCAGGAACATAATGACGTGATCGCCTTGCTCAATACGTAAATTGTCATTAGCGATCATGACGTCGTTACCGCGCACGACGGCGCCGATAATCGTTCCCGGCGGCAGCTTGATCTCGTCAATTACCCGGCCAACGACGCGGGAGGTGCTCTCATCGCCGTGGGCCACGGCCTCGATCGCCTCGGCAACGCCCCGGCGCAGCGAGGAGACGCCAACAATATCTGCCTTACGCACGTGGCTAAGCAGCGCAGAGATCGTCGCCTCCTGCGGTGAGATAGCGATATCAATAACGCTGCCCTGAACCAGGTCAACGTAAGCGCGGCGCTGGATCAGCACCATTACCTTCTTCGCCCCCATCCGCTTAGCCAGCATGGCGGACATAATGTTGGCCTCATCGTCGTTGGTCACGGCAATAAAAAGATCCACCTGATCGATATGCTCTTCTGCCAGCAGCTCCTGATCCGACGCATCACCATAGAAAACGATCGTGTTTTGCAGCTTCTCTGCCAGATCCGCCGCCCGGCGCTGATCGCGCTCGATCAGCTTAACGCTGTAGTCTCTCTCCAGCCGGCTCGCCAGCCCCGCACCGATGTTGCCGCCGCCTACCAGCATGATGCGTTTATAGGGTTTTTCCAGCCGCTGCAGCTCGCTCATGACCGCACGAATATGCTGTGATGCCGCGATAAAAAATACCTCATCGCCAGCTTCAACGATGGTGGATCCCTGCGGACGGATCGGCCTGTCGTGACGGAAGATAGCCGCAACCCGAGTGTCGATATGCGGCATATGCTCACGCATAATCGAGAGGGCGTTACCTACCAGTGGACCGCCGTAGTAGGCCTTCACCACCGCCAGGCTCACTTTACCCTCGGCAAAGTTAACCACCTGCAGTGCGCCAGGATACTCAATCAGACGATAGATGCTGTCGATCACCAGCTGCTCGGGCGCAATCAGATGATCGATAGGCACGGCGTCGGTATTAAACAGCTTATCCGCATCGCGCACGTAGTCCGGTGCGCGAATACGGGCGATACGGTTCGGCGTATTGAACAGCGAGTAGGCGACCTGGCAGGCAACCATATTGGTCTCATCGGAGCTGGTAACGGCAACGAGCATATCCGCATCGTCAGCGCCCGCCTCGCGCAGTACACGAGGATGCGAGCCATGCCCCTGAACGACGCGCAGGTCAAATTTATCCTGCAACATATGCAGGCGATCGCCATTGATATCGACAACGGTAATATCGTTGTTCTCACCGACCAGGTTTTCAGCCAGCGTTCCGCCGACCTGTCCTGCACCCAGAATGATTATCTTCATCAGCTGCGACCCGTTATCTCAATCACTGTTTGATTAGCTTAGCGTAATAGAAGCCGTCACCCTCTTCCGCGCCCGGAAGATTTTGCTGACCCGGCTGCGCTGGCGTGCCCGCACTGCTCAGCTGCGCATTCGGTGTACGTTTGAGGAACTCGGCAATTTGCAGGCTGTTCTCCTCCGGCAGGACGGAACAGGTGGCATACACCAGCGTACCGCCTGGTTTCAGGTGTGGCCAGATGGCGTCGAGAATAGCGGACTGCAGCTGGACCAGCTCCGGAATATCGCGATCGCGGCGCAGCCACTTGATATCCGGGTGACGACGGATCACGCCAGTTGCCGAGCAGGGAGCATCAAGCAGGATGCGATCGAACTGCTGGTCGCCGCACCACTGGGAAGGGAAACGGCCATCGCCCTGCTTAACCTGCGCCTTCATCCCCAGACGCTTCAGGTTATCGTAGACGCGGGAGAGACGCTGCTCATCAACATCAACTGCCAGCACGCTGGCTTCAGGAGCAACTTCCAGAATATGGGTGGTTTTACCGCCGGGAGCCGCACAGAGATCGAGGATCCGCTCGCCGTTCTGCGGTTCCAGGAAGTTCATGCAGCCCTGGGCAGAAGCGTCCTGCACCGTTACCCATCCCTGATCGAAACCGGGCAGGGCCTGTACCGGAGCAGGTGAGGCCAGACGTACGGCATCGGGATAGTCGCTATGGGGAAAACCCTGCTGGCCGGAAGCCTCCAGCTGCGCCAGCCAGGCATCGCGGGAGTGATGGTTACGGTTCACGCGCAGCCACATGGGAGGGCGCTGGTTATTCGCCTCCACAACACTTTCCCACTGCTGCGGATACGCTTTTTGCAGACGCTTCAGCAGCCAGTCAGGGTGGAGAAAACGGCTTTCGCTGGTGGCAAACTCAGTCAGCAGCGTCTCCTGCTGGCGCTGGAACTGACGCAGCACGCCGTTAATCAGGCCTTTAAGCTGCGGGCGCTTGATGGCTACCGCTCCCTCTACCGTTTCCGCTAATGCAGCGTGCGGCGGAACGCGGGTATAGATCAGCTGATAAAATCCGACCATGATCAGATAGTGAAGGGTGCGCTGCTTGCCGGTCATTGGACGAGACATCAGCTTATTGATGAGCCACTCCATCTGCGAGAGCGTGCGTAGTACGCCGAAGCACAGCTCCTGGAGCAGGGCTTTATCTTTATCCGAGACTTTTTGCTGCAGGGCAGGGAGGACGTTGCTTAGCGACTGCCCATGCTCAACAACCTGTTCGATGGCCTGTGCTGCCATGCTGCGTAAATTGATCGTTTTTTTCATAACCGCAAAATAAAAATGCCCGGCAACACCGGGCGTTAAAGGTAGGGGCCGTCAGGCCAGACGGTGGCCGGGAATAAACCATTCACGACGGGAATTCAGTAGATCCTGTGCACCCATCGCCTTTTTACCTGCCGGCTGCAGCGATTCCAGATTCAGAATGCCGTCGGCGGTCGCAACCTGAATACCCTGCTTGTTAGCATCGATAATCGTGCCCGGCTCGGCGCTGCTCTGCTGGCTGATCACTGATGCTTGCCACACTTTTACCGGCTGCCCGTCAATCTCCAGCCAGCTCATCGGCCAGGGATTAAACGCCCGGATGCAGCGCTCAAGCTGCACCGCCGGGAGCGACCAGTCGATACGCGCCTCCTCTTTGCTGAGCTTTTCAGCATAGGTGACCAGCGCTTCGTCCTGTACCTGCGGCTGGGCGGTGCCCTCTGCCAGCTGGGTCAGGGTTTCAATTAACCCCTGCGGACCAAGGTCGGCGAGCTTGTCGTAGAGCGAGGCGCTGGTGTCTTCTGCGGTAATGGGGCAGGAGAGCTTGTAGAGCATATCGCCAGTGTCCAGCCCCACGTCCATCTGCATAATGGTAACGCCGGTTTCGGCATCGCCCGCCCACAGCGAGCGTTGGATAGGGGCAGCCCCGCGCCAGCGCGGCAGCAGAGAGCCATGGACATTAATACAACCGAGGCGCGGCATATCGAGTACCGCCTTCGGCAGGATCAAGCCATAGGCAACAACGACCATGACGTCAGCGTTAAGATCGGCAACCAGCTGCTGGTTCTCCTGCGGGCGCAAAGAGACTGGCTGAAAGACAGGAAGACCTTTCGCTTCAGCCAGCGCCTTCACCGGACCCGGCATCAGTTTTTTACCCCGTCCGGCGGGTCTGTCTGGCTGGGTAAACACGCCAACCACCTGGTGCCCGGATGACAACAGCGCGTCAAGATGACGCGCTGCAAAGTCAGGCGTACCGGCGAAAATAATACGTAGTGAATCCGACACGTTGATCCTTTTGGCTTCGGTTATGCACGCCCGTTCAGGCGGTCCAGTTTTTCTACTTTCTGGCGAATGCGCTGACGCTTCATCGGCGACAGATAGTCGATAAACAGCTTGCCGACCAGGTGATCCATTTCGTGCTGAATGCAGATGGCCAGCAGACCGTCAGCTTCCAGCTCAAAAGATTTCCCTTCGCGATCGAGGGCGCGGATTTTCACTTTCTCTGCCCGCGGGATCAGCGCGCGCTGCTCAGGGATTGACAGGCAACCCTCTTCGATACCGGTTTCGCCGCTCTTTTCCAGCAGTTCAGGGTTGATGAGCACCAGCTGCTCGTCGCGGTTTTCAGAGACGTCGATAACAATAATACGCTGATGGATATCCACCTGCGTGGCGGCAAGGCCAATACCCTCTTCGGCGTACATCGTTTCAAACATATCATCCACGATGCGCTGAATTTCTGCATTTACTTCTTTCACCGGCGTAGCGACTTTGCGAAGGCGCTCGTCCGGAATATGTAACACGTGCAAAACTGACATAATTACCCAGGAGTTGTGTTCAGGAGTTGAAAAGATCGTTACCCCTATTCTAGACAAATCCCCCTCCGATTGACAGCATCAGTGACCGATCGCAAAGATTGCAACCGCCGCGTGTGGCAAGGGACAAGGATGACTTTGACAGAGATTTGGCTGCGCCTGATCCACCTCGGTCAGCTCTACGGGGAAGGGATGCTGGAGGCCGCACAATGTTTAGCAGCTTACCCCCATCCCGACGCAAAAACGCTCTCGCTCGCCGGGCTGACGGCAAAACAGATCGCACATTTTTATGCTCTCTCTCCCCGTGATATCGACAGCACGCTTGAGTGGTTAGCCCAGCCTGGACACCGCCTCCTGCTGGCGAGCGATGCGGATTACCCATTAGCGCTGCGTGCTATTCCAGATTTCCCCGGCGCGCTGTTTGTGAAGGGGGATGTTAGCCTGCTCAATAGCCCGCAGCTGGCCGTCGTTGGTAGCCGGGCAAACTCATGGTATGGCGAGCGCTGGGGACGCCATTTCTGCGAGCGGCTGGCGGCAGAAGGTATTACGGTCACCAGCGGCCTGGCGTTGGGTATTGACGGCATTGCCCATCGGGGGGCGCTTCGCGGCGGTGGCAAAAGCCTGGCGGTGCTGGGTAATGGTCTGCAACGTGTTTACCCCCGCCGGCACGCCACGCTGGCGACACAGCTTATTGACGCCGGTGGTGCGCTGGTATCCGAGTTTCCGCTATTGGCGCCGCCCAGGCCTGGCAACTTCCCACGGCGTAACCGCATTATCAGCGGCCTCAGCCAGGGAGTGCTGGTGGTTGAGGCTGCCCTGCGCAGCGGTTCCTTATTAACCGCGCGCTGTGCAATAGATCAGGGGAGAGAGGTCTTCGTATTGCCTGGCGCATTAGGTAGCCCCGGCAGTGAAGGACCCCACTGGCTGATCCAGCAGGGGGCAACGCTGGTGACCACCCCGGAGGAGATCCTCGAAATTTTACAACAGGGTTTACGTTGGCTACAAAATGCACGCGAAAAACCAATTTATTCGTCAGAACACCAAGCGGCAGCATTGCCATTTCCTGAGCTCCTGGCTAACGTAGGAGATGAGGTAACACCTGTTGACGTCGTCGCTGAACGTGCCGGCCAACCTGTGCCAGTGATTGTGGCCCAGCTACTCGAACTGGAGTTAGCAGGATGGATCGCAGCTGTACCCGGCGGCTATGTCCGATTAAGGAGGGCAAGCCATGTTCGACGTACTAATGTATTTGTTTGAGACTTATATCCACAACGAAGCAGAACTGCGTGTGGATCAGGACAAACTGGAACGGGACCTCACTGATGCCGGTTTTGACCGTGAGGATATCTATAACGCGCTACTGTGGCTGGAAAAGCTTGCTGACTATCAGGAAGGCCTCGCCGAACCGATGCAGCTTGCTTCAGACCCTCTCTCTCTGCGTATCTATACTGCAGAAGAGTGTGAACGGCTGGATGCCAGCTGCCGGGGTTTCCTGTTATTCCTCGAGCAGATCCAGGTGCTAAACCTCGAAACACGAGAAATGGTGATTGAACGCGTGCTGGCGCTGGATACGGCAGAGTTCGAGCTGGAAGATCTTAAATGGGTCATCCTGATGGTGCTCTTCAATATCCCAGGGTGTGAAAACGCCTATCAGCAGATGGAAGAATTACTCTTTGAAGTGAATGAAGGTATGCTGCACTAACTATCGTCGCAGCATCAAGAGTTGTTATGGCTAAATCAGCACTGTTTTCGGTGTCTAATCAAGAGCCCTGCCCGCAGTGCGGGGCTCCGCTTGTTATTCGGACCGGGAAACGCGGGCCGTTTCTCGGTTGTTCCCACTATCCCGAATGTGACTATGTTCGCTCCCTGAAAAGCCAGGCCGACGGGCATATCGTCAAAGTTCTGGAGGGACAGCTGTGTCCGCTTTGCCAGTCGGTGCTGGTGCTTCGCCAGGGACGCTTCGGCATGTTTATAGGCTGTAGCCAATATCCCGAATGCGGACATACAGAGACCATCGATAAACCCGACGATACTGCCATTACCTGCCCGCAGTGCAATCAGGGAACCCTGGTCCAACGACGTTCGCGCTATGGCAAAACCTTTCACTCCTGCGATCGCTATCCGGAGTGTCAGTTTGTTATCAATTTCAAACCGGTAGCGGGGGAGTGTCCGACGTGTCACTACCCACTATTAATAGAAAAGAAAACCGCGCAGGGCGTTAAATGCTTCTGTGCCAGTAAACAATGTGGAAAGCCGGTCACGGTGGAAAATAACAGTGAACAATAACCTGCCTTCAGATGCCATCTTCAATGCGGTGGCGGCACTGAATAGAGAAGAAGTCATCGCCTATCCCACCGAAGCCGTTTTCGGCGTCGGCTGCGACCCCGACAGCGAAACGGCGGTCAACCGCCTGCTGGCGTTAAAACAGCGTCCGGTAGAAAAGGGGCTGATCCTTATCGCTGCCAGCTTTGCCCAGTTGAGACCCTATGTTGACGAGCAGGCATTGAATGATGCCCAGCGAGAGGCGGTCTTTGCCTGCTGGCCCGGCCCGGTGACCTTCGTTTTCCCGGCAAAACCGACCACGCCGCGCTGGCTGACCGGGCGCTTTGACTCGCTGGCCGTTCGGGTTACCGATCATCCGCTGGTAGTGGAGTTGTGTGAGGCATACGGCAAACCGCTGGTCTCTACCAGCGCCAATCTGACCGGACAGCCGCCGTGCAGGACAACGGAAGAGGTACGTGCGCAGTTTGGCGAGGCGTTCCCGGTTGTGGCAGGTAATACAGGCGGACGTGAAAACCCATCAGAAATACGTGACGCATTGACCGGCGAACGCTTTCGCCAGGGGTAAACTATGGAAACCTACGCCGTTTTTGGTAATCCCATTGCGCACAGCAAATCGCCGTTTATTCATCAGCAGTTTGCCCAGCAGCTGCAGATTGCTCACCCTTATGGGCGCGTTCTGGCTCCCGTTGATGATTTTATTGCGACGCTAAATGCTTTTTTCAGCGCCGGCGGGAAAGGGGCTAACGTCACCGTTCCCTTTAAAGAAGAAGCGTTTGCCCGGGCGGATGAACTGACGGAGCGCGCGGCGCTAGCCGGCGCGGTTAATACCCTCAAGCGACTTGAGGATGGCCGTCTTTTGGGGGATAACACCGACGGCATCGGCCTGCTCAGCGATCTGCAGCGGTTGGGCTTTATTAAGCCAGGCTTTCGCATTCTGCTGATTGGCGCAGGCGGAGCCTCACGTGGCGCGCTGCTGCCGCTGCTCTCCCTCGACTGCGCGGTGACCATAACCAACCGGACTTTCTCACGCGCCGAAGCGCTGGCGAGGCTATTCGCCCATACCGGTAGCGTCAGCGCTGTAGGGATGAAGGATCTGACCGGGCACGAGTTCGATCTTATTATCAACGCCACCTCCAGCGGTATCAGCGGTGAAATGCCGCAGATCCCTGAATCCCTGATTGATAGCCATATCCACTGCTATGACATGTTCTATCAGAAGGGAGAGACGCCGTTCCTGCGCTGGTGTAAAGAGCATGGCGCAAAACAGCGTGCGGATGGACTGGGTATGCTGGTAGCGCAGGCTGCCCATGCGGTGCTGCTCTGGCATGGCATACTGCCGGAAACCGCGCCGGTCATTGAACGCCTCAAACAGGAGCTAGCTGGGTGAATCAGGCGATTCAATTTCCCGATCGGGAAGCGTGGCGTGACGATCTGCAGGCCGTCTGCTTCCCGGCGTTGGTCAGCGGTATACAGCTTAGCTGCGCGATCACAGGCGAAACGTTAGCAACGCGGTTCGGCGGCGAGACGCCAGCACAGTGGCTGGCGCTTTTTCAGGAACATCGCTGGGATCTGGAAGAGGAGGCTGAACAGCTGATCCGGGAGCAGCAAGAGGACGATCAGGGCTGGGTATGGCTCTCCTGAGCCTGATCCAGATAGTCGTCTTTCCACTTCACATAGTTATTGGCAGAGTACTTCAGCCCCTCGATCTCCGTCTCCGTGAGGGGGCGGATCTGTTTAACCGGGCTGCCTAAATAGAGAAAGCCGCTCGCCAGGCGCTTATTCTGTGGGACCAGGCTCCCGGCACCAATCATGACGTCATCCTCTACTACCACGCCATCAAGCAAAATAGATCCCATTCCGACCAGCACTCGGTTCCCCACGGTGCAACCGTGCAGCATCACTTTATGCCCTACCGTCACGTCCTCACCAATAATGAGCGGATTGCCTTCCGGGTTCCAGGATGATTTATGGGTAACGTGCAGCACGCTGCCATCCTGAATATTGCTGCGGGCGCCAATTTGCACGTAGTTAACGTCACCGCGGATCGCTACCAGCGGCCAGATACCCACGTCATCGGCTACTCTGACATCGCCGATCACTACGCTGGTGGCATCAACCATTACGCGTTGGCCCATTTTAGGGTAGAGATCTTTATAAGAACGTAGGACAGCAGACATAGTTACCTCGTCAAAACAGAAGTGATATGGATGACTTTGGTAGCTTTAGTGGCCCGGCGCAAGCCTTTTACATGGCAATATTTAAGCAGATCGCACAGGATCCC
The DNA here is from genome assembly GCA_032055545.1 of Pseudescherichia sp. Classification (GTDB taxonomy): domain Bacteria; phylum Pseudomonadota; class Gammaproteobacteria; order Enterobacterales; family Enterobacteriaceae; genus Pseudescherichia. The sequence continues at coordinate 10,332 of DAMBQR010000087.1, forward strand.
AGCAGAAAGAGTGAAAAACCAGCAGTCGGTAAAAAAGATCTAAAAAAGGGTTGTGCAAAAAAATGGGATCCCTATAATGCGCCTCCATCGAAACGGCAAACGTGAATCACTTCACGGAAACAG
>DAMBQR010000088.1:0-10398 GCA_032055545.1 Pseudescherichia sp.
CCAGAAACTGAATGAACAGAAGCTTACGAGCAACGTTTCTACTCAAGAGCGACAAAGACATCACGTTTTTACTCCTGCTCACTTCGAGGTATGTCGCGTGTCGTATAAAACGTTCTTTATGGCTCAGAGTCAAGCAGCAAAAAGCGAGCAAATTATACGGTGCGGCCTCGTGATTTCAAACAATAAGTAGCAAAAAGGTGAATAAATGTTTAAATAAATTTCCCGAGCGCTATTTTTCCACTTTCAGACAAACTGTGAGCGCTAGTGCAAATTTGCGCATTACGCGCCAATGCTGACGTTAAAGCGTGCATTAGATCACAATTTGCGCATTTGCGGTCAGGACATATTATTCATGATAAGAAATTCTATTGACTCATCTTTTTGATATTTGTGATGAATCTTACCCACTCTTTTTAAAACAGCCCGATATACAATAAAAACGTTTTATTGACATTCTTAATAAATATTTAACATCTCTGTAAAATGCTTTTTGCTGATTTTTAGCAGCCTGATATTTTCCCTGTTGACTATTTTCACGGTTAAGCAAAATATGAGGTTAACGACTGGAAAAGTCACAGTAAATTTATGGTTAAATACTAAAAAATCTTCCGCTGCTTTGTTTAGCTTTTTTTAACAGATTCTCTACAGCGGAAAATTGCCATTTTTTGATAAAAATTAAAGCGAGTTTGCCTTAACGATCACTAAATGTCGTTCCCCTTCCAGCTGCGGGACGCGAAGTTTTACCACCGACTCCACGCTAAACCCGGCTGGCAGCTGGGCAATTTCATCGTCAGGCAGCTGGCCCTTCAGGGCATAGAAACGCCCCTCCCCTGCCGGCAGATGATGACACCAGCTGACCATATCATTAAGCGAGGCAAAAGCGCGGCTGATCACGCCATCGAACGGCGGCTCGGCTGGGAACTCTTCCACGCGGCTCTGCACCGGCGCAATATTATCAATCTTCAGCTCATGCTGTACCTGGCGCAGGAAGCGAATACGCTTGCCGAGGCTGTCCAGCAGCGTGAAGTGCGCCTGGGGCAGAACGATAGCCAGCGGCACGCCCGGCAGCCCTGGCCCCGTTCCTACGTCGATGAAGCGCGTTCCAGTCAGGTGAGGCGCAACCACCACGCTGTCCAGAATGTGGCGAATCAGCATCTCGTTCGGATCGCGTACTGAGGTGAGGTTATACGCCTTGTTCCATTTGTGGAGCATATCGACATAGGCCACCAGCTGCTGTTTCTGGTGATCGGTGAGCGAAATGCCTGCGTCATTGAGCAGACGAGAGAGTTTGTTTAGCACGGTGATACCTGTCTTTGTTGATTTGCCCGGCGGCGCTCGCGCTTGCCAGGCCTACAGATGCTATGGGTTCGGTAGGCCCGTTAAGCGCTTGCGCAACCGGGCGTTAGCCATGATAAATCAGGCGCTGCGGCGCAGCATACCCTGTTTTTTCAGCCAGACCAGCAGAATAGAGATGGCGGCAGGGGTGATCCCTGAGATGCGCGACGCCTGACCAATGGACGACGGTTTGTGATCGTTAAGCTTGGCGATCACCTCGTTGGAGAGACCGCTCACCTGACGGTAGTCCAGGGTTGCTGGCAGGATAGCGCTCTCGTTACGCAGCTGTTTTTCAATCTCATCCTGCTGGCGAGCAATGTAGCCTTCGTATTTGACCTGGATCTCAACCTGCTCGGCGGCCTGCGGATCGGCAAGGCCTGGCGCAAACGGCGACAGGTTTACCATTTCGCTGTAGGTCATCTCCGGACGGCGGAGAAGATCTTCTCCGTTGGCCTCGCGTGACAGCGGCGCGCTGAGGATAGCGTTCACTTCGTCAACCTGTTCAGAGTGCGGGTGCACCCAGATATCCTTCAGGCGCTGACGCTCGCGCTCAATACGCTCCAGCTTCTCGTTGAAGCGTGCCCAACGCGGGTCATCGACAAGACCCAGCTCGCGGCCTGCGGCAGTCAGACGCAGATCGGCGTTATCTTCACGCAGCATCAGACGGTACTCCGCGCGGGAGGTAAACATCCGGTACGGCTCTTTGGTACCCAGGGTGCAGAGATCGTCCACCAGCACGCCAAGGTAGGCCTGGTCGCGACGCGGCGCCCAGCCCTCTTTCTCGGCAGAGAAGCGAGCGGCGTTGAGGCCGGCCAGCAGCCCCTGTGCAGCGGCCTCTTCGTAACCGGTGGTGCCGTTGATCTGTCCGGCAAAGAACAGGCCCTGGATAAACTTGCTCTCCAGCGTCGGCTTCAGGTCGCGCGGATCGAAGAAGTCATACTCAATGGCATAGCCCGGACGGACAATCTTCGCATTCTCCATCCCCTGCATAGAGCGGACAATCTGCATCTGTACGTCGAACGGCAGGCTGGTGGAGATACCGTTCGGGTAAACTTCATTTGAGGTCAGCCCTTCCGGCTCAAGGAAGATCTGGTGCTGGTTGCGATCGGCAAAGCGCATCACCTTGTCTTCGATCGACGGGCAGTAGCGTGGGCCGATCCCTTCGATCACCCCGGCGTACATCGGGCTGCGATCGAGGTTATTGCGGATCACGTCATGGGTTTTCTCGTTGGTGTAGGTGATATAGCACGGCACCTGGCGCGGATGCTGGTCAACGCTACCCATGAACGAGAAGACCGGCAGCGGGTTATCGCCATGCTGCTGGGCGAGAACGCTGAAGTCGATGGTACGGGCGTCAATACGCGGCGGCGTGCCGGTTTTCAGGCGGTTTACGCGCAGCGGCAATTCACGCAGGCGGCGCGAGAGCGAAATAGACGGCGGATCGCCCGCCCGGCCACCGCTGTAGTTATCCAGCCCGATATGGATTTTGCCGTCGAGGAAGGTCCCTACCGTCAGCACCACCGACTTCGCACGGAATTTGAGACCCATCTGGGTTACAGCCCCGACAACACGATCGTTTTCGACGATCAGATCCTCGACCGCCTGCTGGAAGATCATCAGGTTTGGCTGGTTCTCCAGCGCGGTGCGTACCGCCTGCCGATAGAGCACGCGATCCGCCTGGGCACGGGTCGCCCGTACGGCGGGGCCTTTGCTCGCGTTTAGTATCCTAAACTGAATGCCCGCCTGGTCGATCGCGGTGCCCATCAGGCCGCCCAACGCGTCCACTTCTTTTACCAGGTGTCCTTTCCCAATACCACCGATCGCCGGGTTGCAGGACATCTGCCCCAGCGTGTCGATATTGTGTGTCAGAAGGAGGGTCTGCTGACCCATACGTGCAGCGGCCATTGCAGCCTCGGTACCTGCATGACCCCCGCCAATGATGATGACGTCAAAAGGATCCTGATAAAACATGGTGATTTGCCTCGCGTAAAGCGGTTAGAAAGTGGATGTGGGTCCGGGCGGTGGATTCTACTCAACTTTAGCTCGTCGAGAAAGAGCCGGGATCCTGACTATTAAAAAGAAGATCTTTTTTATTTAAGATCTGTTTTATTATGATCTCTTATTAGGATCGCCCCTGGCTGTGGATAAGCCGGATCCTCTTATGAAGATCAAGATGTTATTGAGGATCGTTTGCTGTGAAAGATCGGTGATCCCACACCGTATAAGCTGGGATCAAAAAGGCGGGTTATGCACAGGTGAAACTTTAAACAAACCTTATACCGTGGATAACTACCGGTTGATCAACGGTTTTAACCAGAGTTACCCACAGTTGATCGCACGATCTTTACACTTCTTTCAGTAAATTGATCCACGATCCCAGCCAAATCTCGGCCGGATCCTCCGGAATTTCATGTTCGAGGACGTTGATCCTCAGCGTCTCGCCGATCTGTTTTGCCTGGCAGCCTTTCAATACCTCTTCCAGCTTCTCGATAGCGCCGCAAAAGGTATCGTACTCACGGCTACCGAGACCCACTGCGCCAAAGCGAACCTGGGAGAGATCCGGCTGCTGCTCCTGCAGCTCTTCATATAAAGGCAGGATGTTGTCCGGCAGATCCCCCGCGCCATGGGTGGAGGAGATCAGCAGCCATACGCCATTGGTGGGAAGATCCTCAAGCAGCGGCCCATGCAGCGTGGTGGTAGAGAAGCCTGCATCTTCTAGCTTCTCGGCCAGATGTTCTGCAACGTATTCTGCGCCGCCCAGCGTACTTCCACTGATGAGAGTAATGTCTGCCATGATGATCCGCTCCAATGAGTTAGAGCGGTATTGTACGCTGTGAATGAGCTGGGATCTACCTGTGGAAAATGTGGTGATTACTTTGATCGGCTAGGGGCGGATGGTGCGCATGATCGGGTTCTGCAGGGAGATCAGCGTCTCGGTGGACTGGATCTCATCAATTGTTTGGATCTTGTTGATAAGTACCTGCTGCAGGGCGTCGATCGAGCGGCACATCACCTTTATAAAGATACTGTAGTGGCCGGTGGTGTAGTAGGCCTCGGTGACCTCTTCGAGACTCTCGAGCTTCGCCAGCGCCGACGGGTAGTCCTTAGCGCTCTTCAGAATGATGCCGATAAAGCAGCAGACGTCGTAGCCGAGCTGCTTCGGGCTGACGTCAATGCGTGCGCCGGTGATAATGCCCGCCTGCTTCATCTTCTCTACCCGGACGTGGATGGTGCCAGGGCTGACGCCAAACTGCTTCGCCAGTTCGGCATAGGCCGTGCGGGCATTGGCCATCAGCGCCTCCAGAATGCCCCGGTCGAGGTTGTCGATCTGGTAACTTTCCATAAATTTCAGCCGTTTTTTTCAGTTATTGAGTTGAGATTAACGCCGCCAGCGACGCAGCAGGCGGCTGCGCATACCGGTGTCAAAGCGCCAGATATGATCGAAAATACGCATGATCCCCGGCTTGCCGTGGGTGGACATCGCCACCGCATGAAAGCGGTGCTGATGCACCTGCTGTAGCGTTTTGATCTTATTGACCACCTCGTCGGGCAGGCGCTGGGCGATAAAATCCGAGATCACCACTGCATCGGCATCCGCCCACTCGCCGCCCTGCATTCGCTCGATCACGGCGCGAAAACAGCTGGCAAGATCGGTACCGCCGCGAAAACGCTGGCTCAGAAAGCGGATCGCCTCCTCTAGCCCCTGCGATCCTGACAGCTCATAGCGTACCACCTCGCTGGAAAAGAGCATGATATAGCAGCGCCGGTTATCCGCCAGCGCCACGCGCATCAGGGCCAGACAGAATGCCTTAGCACACTGTTCGTTAAAGCCGCCCATTGAGCCAGAGGTATCGACGCAGATAATAAACGGTCCGCGCGGCTGCTCATCGACGCTCTGATGCACCACCGGGCGCTGGGTGATCTTCTCCCGCCAGGCTTCGCCATGCAGGCGGTAGGTAAGAAGCTGCTTCTCCACCAGCCGACGGTAAAACTCATACTCCAGCTCGGTAATGCCCAGCGTCGCCAGCTCGGGCGGCAGCAGGCGCAGAATGTCATCGCTCTGCTGTAGCCCATCGACCTGCTCCGGTACCGAGGCCGGCTCGCGCACCAGCGTGCGGAAGGTCTCCATCGGTGAATCTTTTTTCGGCACCGATTTCGCCTCCCGGGAGCGGCCAAGCTGTTCGGCCAGCTGTTTCAGCTCCGGCTGCTCGGCAAGGAAGTCGCCGTAGCGGACGATGAGCTGATAGTCACCGCGTTTCAGCTGCCCGGCGCTCATATCCCACAGCCGTCCGGCGGCGTTCTCATTTTCGATCAGCACCGATTCAAGCTGGCCGCTCAGCTTCATGCGCTCCTGAACCTCGCTTAAGAGCTGCTCGCGCTCCTCCTCCAGCAGCTGCTGGTTGAGCGTCGTCGCCTGCACCACCAGGCTCAACCGCCAGCGCTGTAAAAACAGCGTGTGCAGCGCGGGAGTGAGGGTGGGGTTATCGGCGATCAGCTGGCTGGCCTGCTCGGCATAGGGCGAGTGCACCTTCGCCAGCAGGGTAAGGATCTGTGGAAGCTGCACAATAAACTGCGGCGTCGCCAACAGCTGGGTCTGCTGGTAGCAGAGAAACTCTTCGGTCAGCTCCGGCGGAACCGCCGTCTCCTTTAGCCGGCTTCTTAGCGCCTCTCGCCAGCGGGGTACGTCATCGGTAATGGCGCGCCTGAGCCGGGGGAATTTTTCAAAGAATACCGCCAGCTGCGGTGAGGCCAGCAGGGCGACGATCAGCTCCTCAATCAGCCCCTCTTCACCCACTGCCAGCATCACGTTCAGCGTGTCGAGGGTGATCATTGCCGGGCCTGTTTGATCTGGGCCCCAACGTCCTGCAGGCTGGCTTCAATGCGCCCTAACCAGTCGCTATGAATGAACAGGCACTTCTGCTGTTCGCTGAAGCGGGTGTGCTGCTGGTGCCACGTATTATCCAGCGCCTCGAGCTGCTGGGTAATCTCCTCCGGCACGCTCTCCTGCGAGGTGCCGGGCAGCGCCAGCCGGGAGGCCTGCAGGCTCACATCGCGCACGATCAGGTGCAGGGTGGCGTCCACCTCCAGGTTGAGCACCTGGGCAAAGCCAATCCCGTTGAGCTTGCCGCGGATCTCTCCGCCTTTCATTAGCCACTGCTCCAGCGGAGCGCGTTCAAGGGTAATGTGCACAACCTGCATATCATGCAGTTTGAGCGGCTGCTGCAACAGCAGAGTCAGGGTATCGTCGCTGATGTCGGGGGGCAGCTCATAGTGCGGACGGCGGCTGAACATGCCGCTCTGGCGCAGTACTTTAAGGGCGGTTTTATCACTCTGCTGCTGCTGAAGCTGGATACGCCGCTGGGCAATGGCCCCCAGCTGAACCAGCATCGCCTGCTGCTGCCAGGCGTGTCCGGTCATCAATATATCGACCTGCTGGGCAAGCAGCTCCCGGCTCTGGGCATCATGCCACAAGCAATCTTTCAGCAGGATGAGATCGATAGGGGATACCGCATCGCGCCCGCAGAAAAAGGCGCTGGCCTGCAGCAGGCGGATCGCCTTTTTCCAACGTCGGTCAGAGACATAGGGGGCGCTGGGCAGGTTATCCAGCTGCTGGCGCAGCATAAAGATCAGCTCGAATACCGCATCGGGCAGGGTGACGTGGGCTATATCCTGCTGCCACTGCTGATACTCCTCGTCCGTCACCTGTAGCGAGGCCGGAACCGGATTATCGTTCTCATCCTGCTGGCTGACCAGCATGGCGCGGAAGTTCCCCTTCTCCTGCACCTTGTCCAGCCAGAGGCGGATCAGCAGTCGATCGTAAAGCGCCTCCAGGCTGCTGTCAGCTTCCGGTAGTTCATTGGAGGCGGCCACCAGCAGACGCATCGGGATCTTCTCCTCACTGGCCCCGTTGCGGAACCGACGCTCATTAATGGCGGTCAGCAGGGTGTTGAGAATAGCAGGACCGGCTTTCCATATTTCATCAAGGAAGACGATCTCCGCCTCCGGAAGATAGCCCGCGGTCAGACGCTCGTAGCGCCCTTCGTCTTTCAGTGCCTGGATAGAGAGTGGGCCGAAAACCTCCTCCGGCGTCGAAAAGCGGGTCATCAGATATTCAAAGGCGCGAGCGTGCTGAAAGGCGAACTTTAATCGGCGGGCGATAAGGCTTTTCGCAATCCCGGGCGGGCCAAGAAGAAATACGCTCTCCCCGCTGAGTGCAGCCAGCAGGCACAGGCGAATAGCGTGGCTACGCTCATACAGGCCTTTTTCCAGCGCGCTGCTGAGACGGGAAATTCTTTCTGCTAATAAATGTGAGTGAGCCATAATTGTTCTGCATCCTTTCGCCGCTGTATCGGTGGACAAAAGTGAGTATACGTTTCAACAAGGGCTTGTAATAGATGGAATAATGCCTTCACATTCTTTGCGCCAGAATAACCCGGTCGCATTTAGGGCTTCGATTTATTGAAGAATCATGCATACTGTGCGTTTTTGTGGGCCAAGGGACTAAGCGCACACTTGTCATCCATACAAAAGATTAGTCTATGAGCACTGATAATAAGCAATCATTGTCTGCGGTTACCCTCGCAGCCATTGGGGTTGTCTACGGTGATATCGGTACCAGCCCGCTTTATACTCTTCGTGAATGTTTGTCCGGTCAGTTTGGTTTTGGCGTCGAACGCGATGCGGTGTTTGGCTTTCTGTCACTCATCTTCTGGCTGCTGGTTTTCGTTGTCTCTATTAAGTATCTGACCTTTGTTATGCGGGCTGATAACGCCGGGGAAGGGGGAATTTTAACCCTGATGTCGCTGGCGGGACGTAACACCTCGGCGCGTATGACCTCGATGCTGGTGATCATGGGGTTGATTGGCGGCAGCTTCTTCTATGGAGAGGTGGTGATCACGCCTGCCATCTCGGTGATGTCGGCGATCGAAGGGCTGGAAATTATTGCCCCCTCGCTGGATAGTTGGGTCGTCCCGCTGGCGATCGTGGTGCTGACGCTGCTGTTTATGATCCAGAAACACGGTACCGGGCTGGTGGGTAAGCTGTTTGCGCCGATCATGCTGGCGTGGTTTATCATCCTGGCGGTGCTGGGCCTGCGCGGGATTATCTCTAACCCCGAAGTGTTGCAGGCGCTGAACCCGATGTGGGCGGTGCACTTCTTCCTCGAATATAAAACCGTGTCGTTTGTGGCGCTGGGCGCGGTGGTGCTATCGATTACCGGCGTAGAGGCGCTGTATGCCGACATGGGGCACTTCGGCAAGCTGCCGATCCGCCTGGCGTGGTTCAGCCTGGTGCTGCCGTCGCTGGCGCTGAACTATTTTGGCCAGGGGGCGCTGCTGCTGAAAAATCCGGAGGCGATCAAGAATCCGTTCTTCCTGTTGGCTCCGGAGTGGGCGCTGATCCCCATGCTGCTTCTTGCCACGCTGGCAACGGTTATCGCCTCCCAGGCGGTGATCTCCGGTGTCTTCTCGCTCACCCGTCAGGCAGTGCGTCTGGGTTACCTGTCGCCGATGCGCATCATTCATACCTCGGAGATGGAGTCCGGCCAGATCTACATTCCCTTTGTGAACTGGCTGCTCTACTTTGCCGTGGTGATTGTGATCGTCAGCTTTGAGCGTTCAAGCAACCTGGCGGCGGCGTACGGCATCGCGGTCACTGGCACTATGGTGCTGACTTCTATTCTCTCCACCACCGTAGCGCGCCAAAACTGGCACTGGAATAAGTTCTTCGTAGCGCTGATCCTGGTGGCGTTCCTCTGCATTGATATTCCACTCTTCTCGGCGAACCTCGACAAGCTGCTCTCCGGCGGCTGGCTGCCGCTGAGCCTCGGCATTGTGATGTTCATGATCATGACGACGTGGAAAAGCGAGCGCTTCCGCCTGCTGCGTCGCATGCACGAGCACGGCAACTCCCTGGAGGCGATGATCGCCTCGCTGGAGAAATCCCCGCCGGTGCGGGTGCCGGGCACGGCGGTCTATATGTCCCGCGCGTTGAACGTTATCCCGTTTGCGATGCTGCATAACCTCAAGCACAACAAGGTGCTACACGAGCGGGTGATCCTGCTCACCCTGCGCACGGAGGACGCGCCCTACGTGCACAACGTCCGTCGGGTACAGATCGAGCAGCTTTCGCCGACCTTCTGGCGCGTAGTGGCCAGCTACGGCTGGCGCGAGACGCCGAACGTGGAGGAGGTGTTCCACCGCTGCGGGCTGGAAGGGCTGAGTTGCCGGATGATGGAGACCTCGTTCTTTATGTCCCACGAGTCGCTGATCCTTGGCAAACGTCCGTGGTATCTGCGCCTGCGCGGCAAGCTTTTCCTGGTACTGCAGCGTAACGCTCTGCGTGCTCCGGACCAGTTTGAGATCCCGCCCAACCGGGTGATCGAGCTGGGTACTCAGGTCGAGATTTAACATCAGAGCCACTTTCGCCCGGCGGCGCTTCGCTTGCGCGGGCCTACGATTTTGTAGGCCGGGTAAGCGAAGCGCCACCCGGCAATCCCTCCATCCTTCCCCATTTAGTTTCCGTTAGCGAAACGTTTCGATGCCGATCACAGTTCTTTAACGTGGTGATGGTTTAATCAACGCCATCCGGCATACACTGGCTTCAGCGAAACGTTTCGCTAGTGGAGCAAAAAAATGAAGAAAGGATCTGTACTGAACGCTGACATCTCGTCGGTTATCTCCCGTCTTGGGCATACCGATACGCTCGTGGTGTGTGATGCCGGATTGCCGGTATCCCACAGCACACAACGCATCGATATGGCATTAACCCAGGGCGTACCTTCGTTTATGCAGGTACTTGAAGTGGTCACCACCGAGATGCAGGTTGAGGCAGCCATTCTCGCGACGGAAATCAAACAACATAATCCGCAGCTCCACGAAGCGTTGCTCAACCATATTGAGCAGCTGCAGCAGCACCAGGGAAATACCATTGAAGTGCGCTACACCACGCACGAAGCGTTTAAGCAACATACCGCAACAAGCCAGGCGGTTATTCGCAGCGGGGAGTGCTCCCCGTATGCGAATATCATTCTCTGTGCTGGCGTCACCTTCTGAGGCCATCATG
>DAMBQR010000089.1:0-10221 GCA_032055545.1 Pseudescherichia sp.
TGATGATGAATCCATTAATTATCAAACTCGGTGGTGTACTGCTGGACAGCGAAGAGGCGCTGGCGCGTCTGTTTACCGCGCTGGTTAACTATCGCGAATCGCACCAACGTCCGCTGGTGATTGTTCACGGCGGCGGCTGCGTGGTGGATGAGCTGATGAAGGGGCTTAACCTGCCGGTCACCAAGAAAAACGGCCTGCGCGTTACGCCTGCCGACCAGATCGACATCATTACCGGCGCGCTGGCGGGCACCGCTAACAAAACGCTGCTGGCCTGGGCGAAGAAGCATAAGATTGCCTCGGTCGGCCTGTTCCTTGGCGATGGCGATAGCGTGAAGGTCACCCAGCTCGACGAAGAGCTTGGCCATGTTGGCCAGGCGCAGCCGGGTTCACCTGCGCTGATCAACTCGTTATTAGCAGGCGGCTTCCTGCCGGTCGTCAGCTCGATCGGTGTGACCGAAGAGGGCGAGCTGATGAACGTCAATGCCGACCAGGCGGCGACGGCGCTGGCGGCCACGCTGGGCGCGGATCTGATCCTGCTCTCTGACGTGAGCGGCATTCTGGACGGTAAAGGCCAGCGCATCGCCGAGATGACGGCGGCAAAAGCCGAGCAGCTGATCGCCCAGGGCATTATTACCGACGGCATGATTGTTAAGGTTAACGCCGCGCTGGACGCCGCCCGCACGCTGGGCCGCCCGGTGGATATCGCCTCCTGGCGTCACGCCGAGCAGCTTCCGGCGCTGTTCAACGGCACGCCGATTGGCACGCGCATTTTGGCATAATCGATTTACAGGTTTTGTAGGCCCGGTAAGCGCAGCGCCACCGGGCAATGAAATTCAAAGATATTAAGGAAGCATGTTATGGCACTTTGGGGTGGGCGTTTTACACAGGCAGCGGATCAACGGTTCAAACAGTTCAACGACTCTTTGCGCTTCGACTACCGCCTGGCCGAGCAGGATATCGTCGGCTCTGTGGCCTGGTCCAAAGCGCTGGTCACGGTTGGCGTGTTGACCGCTGATGAGCAAGTACAGTTAGAAGAGGCGCTAAACAACCTGCTGGAAGAGGTGCGTCTTAATCCGGAGCAGATCCTCGAAAGCGATGCCGAAGACATCCATAGCTGGGTGGAAGGCAAGCTGATCGACAAGGTGGGTCCGCTGGGTAAAAAGCTGCACACTGGCCGCAGCCGTAACGACCAGGTGGCAACCGATCTGAAGCTGTGGTGTAAAGACACCGTGGCCGAGCTGCTGGCGGCAAACCGTCAGCTGCAGGGCGCGCTGGTTGAGACCGCGCAGGTGAACCAGGATGCAGTCATGCCGGGGTATACCCATCTGCAGCGTGCGCAGCCGGTGACCTTTGCCCACTGGTGCCTGGCCTACGTTGAGATGCTGGCCCGTGATGAAAGCCGTCTGCAGGATGCGCTGAAGCGCCTGGACGTTAGCCCGCTGGGCTGCGGCGCGCTGGCGGGAACGGCCTATGAGATCGATCGCGAGCAGCTGGCGGGCTGGTTAGGTTTTGCCAGCGCGACGCGCAACAGCCTCGATACCGTATCTGACCGTGACCATGTGCTGGAGCTGCTCTCTGACGCCTCTATCGGCATGGTGCATCTGTCGCGCTTTGCCGAAGATCTGATCTTCTTTAACACCGGTGAAGCGGGCTTTGTTGAGCTGTCCGATCGTGTCACCTCCGGCTCCTCGCTGATGCCGCAGAAGAAAAACCCGGATGCGCTGGAGCTGATCCGTGGCAAATGTGGCCGCGTGCAGGGCGCGCTGACCGGCATGATGATGACCCTGAAAGGGCTGCCGCTGGCTTATAACAAAGATATGCAGGAAGACAAAGAGGGGCTGTTTGATGCCCTCGACACCTGGCTGGACTGCCTGCATATGGCCGCGCTGGTGCTGGACGGTATCCAGGTGAAACGTCCGCGCTGCCAGGAAGCGGCGCAGCAGGGCTACGCGAACGCCACCGAGCTGGCGGACTACCTGGTGGCGAAGGGCGTGCCGTTCCGTGAAGCGCACCATATCGTGGGTGAGGCAGTAGTGGAAGCCATCGCCCAGGGTAAACCGCTGGAAGATCTGGCCCTTGCCGATCTGCAAAAATTCAGCAGCGTGATTGGCGACGACGTCTATCCAATCCTCTCCCTGCAATCCTGTCTGGATAAGCGTGCGGCGAAGGGTGGCGTATCGCCAACGCAGGTCGCTCAGGCCATCAGCGACGCCAGAGCACGTCTGATTTAATCGCACCGCGATAAGAGATGCCGGACCTGGGTCCGGCTTTTTTTTATACAAAAAATGGCATGCAGGGTCAGAGAGTGCTTGATAGGGATAATCATTGATTGCTATTCTATCTATCGCCACGAACTATCGTGGCGTCGGAGGATGAATAATGAATATTCGTGATCTTGAATACCTGGTAGCGTTAGCCGAACACCGTCATTTCCGCCGGGCGGCCGACTCCTGCCACGTTAGCCAGCCCACGCTCAGCGGGCAGATCCGCAAGCTGGAAGATGAGCTGGGCGTGATGCTGCTGGAGCGTACCAGCCGTAAAGTGCTGTTTACCCAGGCTGGCCTGCTGCTGGTGGATCAGGCGCGCACCGTATTGCGCGAGGTCAAAGTGCTCAAGGAGATGGCAAGCCAGCAGGGGGAGGCCATGTCTGGACCGCTGCATATTGGCCTGATCCCGACCGTTGGACCCTACCTGCTGCCGCAGATTATTCCCCTGCTGCACCAAACTTTCCCTAAGCTGGAGATGTATCTGCACGAAGCGCAGACCCAACAGCTGCTGGCCCAGCTGGACAGCGGCAAGCTGGACTGTGCCATTCTGGCGCTGGTGAAAGAGAGCGAAGCCTTTATCGAAGTTCCGCTATTTGATGAGCCGATGATGCTGGCGATCTATGAAGATCACCCGTGGGCGAACCGCGACCGTGTCCCGATGGCCGATCTGGCGGGCGAGAAGCTGCTGATGCTGGAGGATGGCCACTGCCTGCGCGATCAGGCGATGGGCTTCTGCTTCGAAGCAGGCGCTGACGAAGATACGCATTTCCGCGCCACCAGCCTGGAAACGCTGCGTAATATGGTCGCTGCTGGCAGTGGTATTACCCTCCTGCCGGCGCTGGCCGTGCCGCCTGAACGCAAGCGCGACGGGGTGATCTACCTGCCGTGCATCAAGCCGGAGCCGAAGCGTACCATCGGCCTGGTCTATCGTCCGGGATCGCCGCTGCGCAGCCGCTATGAGCAGCTGGCTGAGGCCATCCGTACCACGATGGATGGCCATTTCAACAAAGCGTTAAAAGAGGCGGTTTAAGCCATTTAGCGCGGCTACCCGATAGGCTTCCGCCATGGTCGGGTAGTTAAAGGTGGTGTTAACGAAGTACTCAATGGTGTTACCGCCACCTTTCTGCTCCATAATCGCCTGGCCGATATGAATAATTTCGGCCGCGCGCTCGCCAAAGCAGTGGATCCCCAGAATCTCTTTCGTCTCGCGGTGGAACAGGATCTTCAGCGTACCGACGCTCATCCCCACAATCTGCGCCCGCGCCAGGTGCTTAAACTGTGCGCGACCCACTTCATAGGGCACCTTCATGGCGGTAAGCTGCTGCTCTGTTTTACCGACCGAGCTGATCTCCGGAATGGTGTAGATCCCGGTAGGGATATCTTCCACCAGATGCGCCGTCGCTTCGCCTTTGACCATCGCCTGGGCGGCAATGCGTCCCTGATCGTAGGCGGCAGAGGCCAGGCTTGGGTAGCCAATGACATCACCCACGGCGTAGATATGCGGCTGAGCGGTCTGATACATGCTGTTGACCTTCAGCAGTCCGCGCCCGTCGGCTTCCAGACCAACGTTTGCCAGCTGTAGGCTATCGGTGTTGCCGGTGCGTCCGTTAGCGTAGAGCAGGCAGTCGGCCTTGAGCTTCTTGCCCGACTTCAGGTGCATGATCACCCCGTCGTCCGTTCCCTCAATCTGCTCGTACTCTTCGTTGTGGCGGATCACCACCCCGTTGTTCCAGAAGTGGTAAGAGAGCGAGTCCGACATCTCCTGATCGAGGAACGCCAGCAGACGATCGCGGGTGTTGATCAGATCGACTTTGACATCCATTCCCCGGAAGATCGACGCGTATTCACAGCCGATTACCCCGGCACCGTAGATAATCACATGACGTGGCTCATGCTGCATGCTGAGGATTGAGTCGCTGTCATAGACGCGAGGATGAGCAAAATCGACGTCTGCCGGATGGTAGGGGCGGGAGCCGCAGGCGATGACAAATTTCTCCGCCGTCAGCGTCTCTACCGTACCGTCATGACACTCCAGCGCCAGCGTATGCGCATCAACAAAGTGGGCATTGCCCTGCAGAATTTCACAGCGGTTACGCTCGTAAAATCCCTGACGCATCCGCGTCTGCTGGTTGATCACGCTGTCGGCGTGGTTGAGGATGTCGGCAAAAGAGGAGCGCAGAAGGCGGGAGTGGTCGCTGTAGAGGGGGTTTTGGTTAAATTCGATAATACGGCTGACTGCGTGGCGAAGCGCCTTCGAGGGGATGGTGCCCCAGTGGGTGCATCCGCCGCCAACGTTATGGTATCGCTCAAGGACGGCGACCCTGGCATTCTGTTTTACCAGCCCCATAGCAGCGCCTTCGCCACCGGGACCGGAACCTATCACTATTGCATCGTAATCGTAAGTGTGTGGCATGGTAGGGCTTACCTGTTCTTATACATAAAAACAACATAATAGTAACATCGTTAAGGGGATAACCCAATTATCGCTGTGCTTTTTTCCCTGACGAAAGATGCAACAGCGTGTAAACAGTCATTCACAAAGCCAGGGAAACCGATTAGCTTATCTCTGGTATAGTGCCAGCAGGCCTTTGGAAGGATTCAGACATTGTGATGGGCGTTAGAGCGCAACAAAAAGAACGAACCCGGCGTTCGCTGGTGGAAGCGGCATTTAGTCAGTTAAGCGCTGAGCGGAGTTTTGCCAGCCTGAGCCTGCGCGAAGTGGCGCGTGAGGCGGGGATTGCCCCGACGTCATTCTATCGCCATTTTCGCGATGTGGATGAGCTTGGCCTGACGATGGTCGATGAGAGTGGCCTGATGCTGCGCCAGCTGATGCGCCAGGCGCGCCAGCGCATTGCCAAAGGTGGCAGCGTGATCCGCACCTCTGTCTCTACCTTTATGGAGTTTATCGGCAATAATCCTAACGCGTTTCGCCTGCTGCTGCGCGAACGTTCAGGCACCTCCAGCGCCTTTCGCGCCGCTGTTGCCCGCGAGATCCAGCACTTTATCGCGGAACTTGCCGACTATCTCGAACTCGAAAGCCATATGCCGCGGGCGTTCACCGAGGCACAGGCCGAAGCGATGGTCACCATTGTTTTCAGCGCTGGCGCAGAAGCGCTGGATGTAGGACCGGAGCAGCGCAGGCAGCTGGAAGAGCGCCTGGTGCTGCAACTGAGAATGATTTCGAAAGGCGCTTACTACTGGTATCGCCGTGAGCAGGAAAGAATGTCGCATCAACCCGATGAGTGAAGGACGAGTAATGAAACAGTCAGGTCAAGATAAAGGTACGCTATTGCTGGCGCTGATCGCTGGCTTATCCATTAACGGCACGTTTACGGCGGTTTTCAGCTCTATCGTGCCGTTCTCGCTGTTCCCGGTTATCTCGCTGGTGCTGGCGGTTTACTGCCTGCATCAACGCTATCAAAATCGCACTATGCCGCTGGGGCTACCGGCGCTGGCCGCTGCCTGCTTTATCCTGGGCGTGCTGCTCTATAGTGCGGTAGTGCGGGCCGAGTACCCGGCCATTGGCTCTAACTTCGTCCCTGCCGTGCTGTCGGTGGTGCTGGTATTCTGGATCGGCTACCGCCTGCGTAACCGCAAGCACGAGCTGACGGAGTAATTTTTTGTAGGGCAGGTAAGCGAAGCGCCACCTGCCGTAAACGCCGGATGGCGCTGCGCTTATCCGGCCTGTTTCCTTACCAGCAGCACCCCGCACTCCATATGGTGCGTATAGGGGAACTGATCGAACAGCGCCAGGCGTTCAACCTGATGCGTCTGACTGAAGGTCTCCAGGTTCTGGCACAGCGTCTCCGGGTTGCAGGAGATGTACAGAATACGCGGATAGGCCTGTACCATCTTCTCCGTTTCGCTATCCAGCCCGCTGCGCGGTGGATCGACAAAAATCGTCTCGCAGCGATAACTCTTCAGATCGACGCCCTGTAAACGGTTGAACTCGCGTACCCCATTCATCGCCTGGGTAAACTCCTCCGCCGCCATGCGGATAATCTGCACGTTATCGATCTGGTTGGCGGTAATGTTGTACTGCGCCGCTGCCACCGACGGTTTAGCAATTTCGGTCGCCAGCACGCGGTCGAAGTTGCGCGCCAGCGCCAGAGAGAAGTTGCCGTTGCCGCAGTAAAGCTCCAGCAGGTCACCGGTTGAATCCGTGGTGACGTCCAGCGCCCACTCCAGCATCTGAATATTCATTGCCGCGTTAGGCTGGGTAAAGCTGTTCTCGACCTGACGGTAGATCATCTCCCGACCCGCCACCGGCAGACGCTCGTCAACGTAGTCCTGATCCAACATGACCTTGGTCTTCGTCGCCCGGCCAATAATATGCACGTTCAGGCCCTGTGCCCGCAGCGCATCACGCAAGGCCTGCGCCTCGGCCTGCCATGCCTCATCCAGTTTTTTATGATACAGCAGGGTTACGATAGCTTGATTACTCAGGGTGCTCAGGTAATCAATCTGGAACAGCTTGTGGCGCAGGCTATTATTACCCCGCACGCTGTCCATTATTGCCGTCATTAACTGGTTGATCAGGGCGCTGGCGGCTGGGAAACTATCCACACGGATCCGGCTTTTGGTCTGCTGATCGAAGATGATGTGGTACAGGTCATCTCCGTCGTGCCAGACACGAAACTCGGCCCGCATCCGGTAATGGCTGACAGGAGAACGAAACACCTCCGGCGCAGGCGCGGAAAATGGGGTCATCATCTTTTGCAGACGGACTACTTTTTCGGCCAGCTGAGCGTCGTACTGTTCTATCGGGAGGTGTTCGGGGGTCATGATGCGTCCTGAGTGAAAATAGATTACGCGGGGATTGTAGGGAT
Organism: Pseudescherichia sp.; assembly: GCA_032055545.1. GTDB lineage: Bacteria > Pseudomonadota > Gammaproteobacteria > Enterobacterales > Enterobacteriaceae > Pseudescherichia. Next base: position 7,097 of record DAMBQR010000089.1, read on the forward strand.
TGTGCGCGTATTGTCCAGCCCTGGCGTTTAGCGTTTTCTTATCTTAGCAGTCTGGACATCTATACGTACCTATAGGTAGCATCCACGCTCCGGTCCTGTGAGTTAAAAGGGAATCCAGTGTAAATCTGGGGCTGACGCGCAGCGGTAAGGAGAGTTGGAGTGATAGCGAAAGCAGACACTGCCATAAGGTGGGAAGTCATCACTCCGGAAAATCTCCAAGCCCGAAGACCTGCCGGTATACGTCGCATTTGGTTCACATCATCGCGTGCTATTGATGGGGCCTGCGGCATCCTTCTTATATTATGGATGCTTTTACAATGATAAAAAAAGCTTCGCTGATGACGGCGCTCTCCGTCACGGCATTTTCCGGCTGGGCGCAGGACAGCAATCCGGATACGTTTGTTGTTACCGCAAACCGTTTTCAGCAGCCGGCAAAAACCGTGCTGGCGCCGGTCAGCATTGTTACCCGCCAGGATATCGATCGCTGGCAGTCAACTTCCTTAACCGATGTGATGCGTCGCCTGCCCGGCGTCGATATCTCGCAGAACGGCGGCATGGGGCAGATCTCTTCTCTTTATGTTCGCGGCACTAACTCCAGCCATGTACTGATTCTGGTTGACGGCGTGAGACTCAACCAGGCCGGCGTCAGCGGCTCGTCCGATCTCAGCCAGTTCCCGCTGGCGCTGGTGCAGCGCCTTGAGTACATCCGCGGCCCGCGTTCGGCAGTGTACGGCTCCGATGCCATCGGCGGGGTAGTGAATATCATTACTACGCGCGAGACCAACGGTACGACGCTGTCGGCAGGCATCGGCTCGAAAGGCTACCAAAACTATGAAGCCAGCACGCAGCAAAATCTGGGCGACAGCACCCGCGTGACGCTGGCGGGAGACTACACCTATACCAAAGGCTTTGATATCGGCGCCGAAGGGAATACCGGCGGCCTGGCGCAGCCCGATCGCGACGGCTTTATGAGCAAAACGCTGTACGGTGCGCTGGAGCATAGCTTCTCCGAGGAGTGGAGTGGCTTTATACGCGGCTACGGCTATGACAACCGTACCGACTACGAAGGCTACTACAGCAGCTACACGCCGGACGTGCTGGTGGATACGCGTCAGCTCTACAGCCAGACCTGGGATGCGGGCCTGCGCTTCAACGGCGATATCTTCCGCTCTCAGCTGCTAACCAGCTATGGTCACAGCAAAGACTTTAACTACGATCCGCACCTGGGGCGTTATGACTCGAACGCCACGCTGGATGAGATCAAACAGTACAACGTACAGTGGGCCAATACCGTTGACGTCGGGCAGGGCAACGTCGGCGCGGGCATCGACTGGCAGAAGCAGAGCACCGAGCCGGGAACCAACTACGTCACCGAAGGATATGACCAGCGCAACACCGGCGTCTACCTGACCGCGCTACAGCAGCTGGGAGACGTTACCCTGGAAGGCGCAGTGCGTAGCGATGATAACTCACAGTTTGGCCGTCACGGCACCTGGCAGAGCAGCGCCGGCTGGGAGTTTATCGAAGGCTATCGCTTTATCGCCTCCTACGGTACGGCGTATAAAGCGCCGAATCTCGGCCAGCTGTATGGCTTCTACGGTAATGACGATCTCAACCCGGAAGAGAGCAAGCAGTGGGAAGGGGCCTTTGAAGGTCTGACGGCAGGCGTGAACTGGCGCGTCTCCGGCTATCGTAATGACGTAGACAACCTGATCGATTATGACGATCGCGCAATGAAGTACTACAACGAAGGCAAAGCGCGTATTAAAGGTGTGGAAGCGACGGCATCCTTCGATACCGGCCCGCTGGGACACAGTCTGAGCTATGACTACGTCGATTCGCGTAATGCGCTTACTGACGAGCCGCTGGCGCGCCGTGCGAAGCAGCAGGTGAAGTATCAGCTCGACTGGCAGGTCTACGATCTGGACTGGAGCGTAACCTACCACTACCTTGGCACGCGTTACGATACGGATTACACCACCTATCAGCGCGTCAAGATGGGCGGCGTCAGTCTGTGGGATGCAGCAGTATCGTATCCAATCACCTCACAGTTCACCGTTCGTGGTAAAATAGCTAACCTGTTCGATAAAGATTACGAGACAGTTTATGGCTACCATACTGCAGGACGAGAATACACCGTCTCTGGCAGCTACACCTTCTGATCCAAGACCCACCGTGCTGGTGTTTGACTCCGGCGTCGGTGGGCTTTCAGTCTACGATGAGATTCGGCGTCTCCTGCCGGATCTCCATTATATCTATGCATTCGATAACGTGGCTTTTCCGTATGGGGAGAAGTCAGAAGCGTTTATCGTTGAGCGCGTGGTAGAGATTGTCACCGCTGTCCAGGCGCGCTATCCGCTCTCCCTGGCGGTGATTGCCTGTAATACTGCCAGCACCGTCTCGCTTCCTGCCCTGCGCGAAAAGTTCGGGTTTCCGGTGGTGGGGGTTGTACCCGCCATTAAGCCTGCGGCACGCTTAACCGCCAACCGCATTGTTGGCCTGCTGGCAACCCGCGGCACGGTAAAACGCCCTTATACGCATGAACTTATTCAGCGCTTTGCTAACGAGTGCCACTTTGAGCTGTTGGGATCGTCTGAGCTGGTAGAGATGGCCGAAGCGAAGCTGCACGGTGAACCGGTCTCCCTCGACAGGCTGCGTCGTATTCTTCGTCCATGGTTACGGATGGCAGAGCCGCCGGATACCGTGGTCCTCGGCTGCACCCATTTCCCGCTTCTTCAGGAGGAGCTGTTGCAGGTGCTGCCGGAAGGAACCCGGCTGGTGGATTCGGGGGCGGCGATCGCCCGTCGCACAGCATGGCTTCTTGAGCACGACGCACCCGATGCTAAATCATCTGATGAAAATATCGCATACTGTATGGAAGTGACCCCGGAAGCTGTGCAATTAATGCCCGTTTTGCAGCGATACGGCTTCAAATCGCTTGAAAAACTCGCAACAGATAGCGGGTTTGCACAAAAAAGAGACGCTTGAAAGATTTTTTGAAATTAGCTCTTGTCAGTCCGGAATAACTCCCTATAATGCGCCTCCACTGACACGGAACAACGGCAAGCAAGCCGCCGGGTCAGCAGGACTTCTCCGGAAGTTCTGACAGAGAAAAGCGAAAATAA
>DAMBQR010000090.1:0-9736 GCA_032055545.1 Pseudescherichia sp.
TGTCGCTGCCAACAAACGTTCGGTAATGACGCTGTTTTCTGGTCCTACTGACATCTATAGCCACCAAGTCCGCATCGTGCTGGCCGAAAAAGGTGTGAGTTTCGAAATCGAACACGTGGAAAAGGATAATCCGCCTCAGGATCTGATTGACCTCAACCCGAATCAAAGCGTACCGACGCTGGTGGATCGCGAGCTGACCCTGTGGGAGTCTCGCATCATTATGGAGTACCTGGACGAGCGCTTCCCGCACCCGCCGCTGATGCCGGTCTATCCGGTTGCGCGTGGCGAAAGCCGTCTTTACATGCAGCGCATTGAAAAAGACTGGTACACGCTGATGAACGTTATCGTCACCAGCTCCGGTGCCCAGGCGGATGCCGCCCGTAAGCAGCTGCGTGAAGAGCTGCTGGGTATCGCCCCGGTCTTTACCCAGAAACCTTACTTCCTGAGCGATGAGTTCAGCCTGGTAGATTGCTATCTGGCACCGCTGCTGTGGCGTCTGCCGCAGCTGGGCATTGAGCTGAGCGGTACCGGCTCGAAAGAGCTTAAGGGCTACATGACCCGCGTTTTCGAACGCGACTCCTTCCTCGCTTCTCTGACAGAAGCCGAACGCGAAATGCGCCTCGGCCGGGGTTAATACGCATGGATTTGTCACAGCTCTCTCCACGCCGTCCGTATCTGCTGCGCGCATTCTATGAATGGCTGCTGGATAACCAGCTCACGCCGCACCTGGTGGTAGACGTGACCTTGCCTGGCGTGCGTGTGCCGATGGAGTATGCCCGCGACGGGCAGATCGTTCTCAATATCGCCCCGCGCGCGGTAGGCAATCTTGAGCTGGCGAACGACGAAGTGCGTTTCAACGCGCGCTTTGGCGGCGTGCCGCGTCAGGTTTATGTGCCGCTGGCCGCCGTGCTGGCGATCTACGCCCGTGAAAACGGCGCTGGCACCATGTTTGAGCCGGAAACGGCCTATGATGGCGAAGCGGCTACTGTTAACGACGATGACGAAACGGTAACGGCTGACAGCGAAACCGTGATGTCGGTGATCGACGGCGACAAGCCTGACCACGTTGACGATGACAACGATCCTGATAACGATCCGCCGCCGCGCGGTGGTCGTCCGGCGCTACGCGTCGTGAAGTAATCTCACAGGCCCCTCGGGGCCTGTTTTTTTGCCTGAAGCCATCCATTATGCCACAGGCATTAGCCAGCAGGCGATGGTCTCCCGCATCACCGCCAGCCGGGCGTCGAGGGCCGCAGGCTGCTTCAGATCCTGCTGGTAGAGGATCGACAGCGTTGACTGGTTAATCAGATAGAAAAAGCCCAGCGCGGAGATGCTGATGTTAAGCTGCATTGCGTCTATGCCGGGGCGAATCGAGCCATCCCGCTCGCCGCGATCGAGGATCTGCTGGGTGATGGTTATCCAGCTGCGGTTGATCGGCACGATGCTGTCCAGCTCTTTCAGATGACGTCCTTTAAGCTGGTTCTCGCTATTCAACAGACGAATAAATTCCGGGTTCGCCAGGTAGTAGTGCCAGGTAAAGTCCACCAGCGCCAGAATAGCGTCCCGACCGCTCAGATGATCCAGCTTCAGCGCCGCCTCTTTCGCGCGAATATCCCGATACGCCGCCTGCAGCACATGGGTAAACAGGGTGTCTTTATTATCGAAATAGTAATAAAGCATCTGCTTATTCACCTGCGCAAGGGCAGCAATCTGGTCAACCCGTGCCCCGTCAAAACCCTTCTCAGCAAACTCCTTCTTCGCTGCCTCAAGGATCAATCCACGGGTCAGTTCCGGAGCGTGTCTACGCTTCCCCTTGATATCATTCATTATTTCTCCATTGAAATCATCGCGTTACCGACCATTACTTAATTATTAACTAATTAGTTGATTTTGAGAAGTCGATCATTATTTTCTTTTTGCTCGCTTCCTATACTGCTTAACGGTTATCAACCATCTAGTTGAAATCTACTATTCAGCCTTTGGGAGTCGTCTATGAGCCATTCACAACGCCCGGTCGCCCTCGTGACAGGATCCACGCGCGGCATAGGCAAAGCCTGTGCGCTGGCGCTGGCACAGCAGGGGTTTAACGTCGCCATTAACGGGCGCGATAGCGAAGAGGGCCGTGCACGCCAGCAGAGCATGGTAGCTGAACTGCAACAGTTTGACATTGAAGCACTTGCGGTGCCAGGAGACGTTGCCGATCTTGCGGTCCAGCAGCAGATGCTCGACCGGGTGATGGCGAAGTGGGGGCGGCTGGACTGCGTGGTCAACAATGCGGGAACCGCGGCAAAGCAGCGTGGCGATCTGCTGGAGGTCACGGCGGAAAACTATGACTACTGCCAGGACATTAACACCCGTGCGATGTTCTTCTTCTGCCAGCGTGCCGCCCGGATCATGCTTCAGCAGGGAGAGCGGGATGCTCACCACCGTTCGATTATCAATATCACCTCCTGTAGCGCCCACAGCCTCTCTGTCTCCCGGGGGGAATACTGCGTCTCAAAAGCGGCGGCCAGCATGGTCACCCAGCTCTTTGCGCTGCGTCTGGCAGAGGAGGGGATCGGCGTCTACGAGATCCGTCCAGGCATTATCGAAACCGATATGACCAGCACCGTGAAGCCGAAATATGACCAGCTGATTGGCGATGGGCTGGTGCCGATGAAGCGCTGGGGGCAGCCGAAAGATATCGCCACCACCGTCAACGCGCTGGCCTGCGGGCTGCTTCCCTTTACCGTCGGCCAGATTATCGATATCGACGGCGGCCTGAATAAATCCCACTTTTAACCTCTAAGGAAAAGACATGGCGACTCAATCTGTTGGCATCATCATGCATGGCGTAACCGGGCGGATGGGAAAAAATCAGCACCTGATCCGTTCGATCGTGGCGATCCGCGAGCAGGGCGGCGTTGAACTGGCAAACGGCGATCGCCTGGTGCCGGATCCGATCCTCATTGGCCGTAACGAAGAGAAGATCGCGGCGCTGGCCAAAAGCTACGGCATTAGCCGCTGGGGAACCGATCTTGACGCGGCGCTGGCCAACCCGAACGACACCATCTTTTTCGACGCGGCAACTACCCAGGCGCGTCCGGCGCTGCTGAAAAAGGCCATTGCGGCGGGCAAGCACATCTACAGTGAGAAACCGGTGGCGGTCAGCCTGGATGAGGCGATGGAGCTTTACTACTTTGCCGAGCAGCACGGCGTCTGCCATGGAGTGGTGCAGGATAAGCTCTGGCTGCCGGGACTGCAAAAGCTCCAGATGCTCAACCAGTCCGGCTTCTTCGGTAAGGTGCTCTCGGTGCGCGGCGAATTTGGCTACTGGGTTTTTGAAGGCGATCTGCAGCCCACCCAGCGTCCGTCGTGGAACTACCGCGCCGAAGATGGCGGCGGCATCATCCTCGACATGATCTGCCACTGGCGCTACGTCATCGACAACCTGTTCGGCGAGATCAAGAGCCTCAGCTGCCTGGGCGCGACCCACATTCCCGAGCGCTTTGACGAGCAGGGTAACGCCTACCAGGCCACCGCCGATGATGCCGCCTACGCCACCTTCGAGCTGCATAACGGCACCATCGTGCAGATCAACAGCTCCTGGTGCGTGCGCGTGCGTCGCGACGACCTGGTCACTTTCCAGGTGGATGGCGTCAACGGATCGGCGGTAGCAGGGCTCACCGACTGCCTTACCCAGTCCCGGGTCAATACGCCAAAGCCGGTATGGAACCCGGACGTGCGCCAGACCCATAACTTCTTTAACGACTGGGTGCCGGTGCCGGACACCACAACTTACGACAACGCCTTCAAGGTGCAGTGGGAGCTGTTCTTACGCCACGTGCACGGTGAGGGCGAATTTCGCTGGAACCTGCTGGAGGGGGCAAAAGGCGTGCAGCTGGTGGAGCTGGCCCTGCAAAGCTGGAAAGAGCGCCGCTGGCTCGATGTTCCGTCCCTGTTACGCTAAGGAGCCATGATGCAACAGCCTGATGCACAACGTTTATCGCTCAACACCGCCACGGTGCGTAAGCAGTGGACCCTGGACCAGATCATTGAGGGCTGCGCCCGTCACCAGATCCGCGGGATCTCGCCCTGGCGTGACCAGGTGCAGGCCCTCGGCCTGCAGAGGACCGCCCAGCTGATCCGCAGCAACGAACTGGCGGTCAGCGGCTACTGTCGAGGGGGAATGTTCCCCGGCATCGACGAGGCGGCTCGCCGGGCAGTCGATGACGACAACCGCCGGGCGGTGGATGAGGCGCTGGCGCTCAACGCCGCCTGCCTGGTGCTGGTGGTCGGCGGCCTGCCGGGAGAGTCAAAAGATATCGCCGGGGCGCGCAGCCAGGTACGTGACGGTCTTGGTCGCCTGCTGGAGTACTCCCGCCAGGCAGGGATGCCGCTGGCAATCGAGCCGCTGCACCCGATGTACGCTGCGGATCGCGCCTGCGTAAACACCCTGGAGCAGGCGAACGATCTTTGCGACGAGCTGGGGGACGATGGTTTGGGGATCGCCGTCGATCTCTATCACACCTGGTGGGATCCGAAGTTTTATGCCGAGATTGAGCGGGCGGGTCGGAAGCGCATTTTAGGGTTTCATCTCTGCGACTGGCTGGTGCCTACCCGGGATCTGCTTCTCGATCGCGGCATGATGGGCGACGGAGTAATAGATATCCGCGCCGCGCGTCAGGCCGTTGAGGCGCTGGGCTACACGGGGGCGCACGAGGTGGAGATCTTCTCCGAGCACACCTGGTGGCAGCGCGATCCGGATTCGGTGCTGGAGACGTGCAAGGCCCGTCATCAGAGTCATTGTTAGTCAGATTTTAGCGGTATCTGGTTTCTCGTCACACTTATCAGGTTAGTCGAGGGAATTATGCAGACAGATACAAAAAAGATGGTGCTGGTATCGGTGCTGTGCGGTCTGGGGTACATGATGTACTCCGTGGATCGCATGACCGTCTCATCGGCAATCGGGCTAATTGCCAACGACTTCGGCCTTGAAAAGGGCCAGTCCGGCATTCTGCTCAGCTCGTTCTTTTACGGCTTTATTGGCTTTCTCTTTCTCTCGGGCATCATTGCCGACAAACTCAGCGGCAAACCGGTCCTCATCCTGGGACTGATGATGTTCTCCGTGGCGACCATGCTCACCGGCATCGCCGGCAGCATGACCTCGCTGATCTTCTACCGGGTGATGACCGGCATCGGCGAGGGGATCTTCTGGCCCGCAGCCTCGCTGGAGGTGGCCAACGTGACCACCGAGAAGCAACGTACCACCGTGATGTCGCTCTACTGGATGGGCTATCCCATCGGCGGCTTCTTCGGCACCTGGCTGGGGGCGATGCTCGGGCCGCTCTATGGCTGGCGGGTGGTCTTCTACGTCGCGGGCGGGCTGGGCGTACTGGTGGCGCTGGCCTACATGGTGCTGGTCAAGTCCGAGCCGAAAAAAGTGGTGGTTGCCGCCACCGCGAAAGAGAAGGTGCCCCTTGGCCAGCTGTTTCGCAATAAAGCCGTCATGCTGATCGCCTTCTACTACTTCCTGCTGCTGAGCGGCTGGTGGATTGTTCTGCTGTGGGCGCCCACCTTCCTGATGAACATGAAGCAGCTCTCCATCGGTATGGCGGGTACGATTGCCAGCCTGCTGGGGCTGACCGGCGCGCTGGGCGGATTCCTGCTGGGTCGCTACTGCGACGGTGGGGACTTTTCCCGCAAACGCAAGGTGCTGATTGGCGTCACGCTGCTGAGCAGCCTGCTGATGGCGGCGATGGTGATGGATCTACCGGTGTTCGCCGTGGTGATCCTCGTGCTGTTCCTCGGCCTGCTGGGCTACCCCATCACGCCGATGGTGCTCTCTTTTACCTCCGAGCTGGTGCCGCCTCAGCTGCGCGGTGCGGCTATTGGTCTGGTGATGAACATTGGCATGACCGCCGGGGGCATCTCGCCGGTGCTGGCGGGCTACTTCGCCGATCGCTACTCCATGAGCACGGTATGGTTCTTTGCCGCCTGCGTCATGCTGGTCAGCAGCGTGCTGCTATTGGGCGTGCGCAAAAGTACCCAGCCCGTGACGCACCGGCAGGTTGTCGGACTGGCATCGGATATTTCAACGAGTAAATAGTAGAGGTTAACGATGACAACAGCGATCCCGCAGGCCATTCTGGAGAGCCTGACCAACGTTGCCATGCCCCATCACGTTGCCGAGGCGCAGCCGCAGCAGATGTTAACCCTCGGCGAGTATCGCCTCCCTGTCTATGACAGCGAGGCGCTGGTGGTGGGCAGCGGTGCGGCGGGGTTACGCGCTGCCGTCGAGCTGAAGCGTCGGCGGCTTAACGTGCTGGTGGCGACCCAGACGCTGTTCTGGGGAACCTCCGCCTGCTCCGGCTCCGATAAGCAGACTCTGCACACGGCCTCCACCAGCTTTCGCGGAGATGACTTTACCCGCCTGGCCGGAGCGCTGGGGGCAGGGGGCGCAATGGACGGCGACACCGCCTACGTTGAGGCGGTCGGCTCCGTAGAGGCCTTTATCGGGCTGAAAAGCATGGGGTTGCCGCTGCCGGAGGATCGCTACGGGGCGGTGCTGCGCTATCAGACCGATCACGATGAGGTCGGCAGGGCGACCAGCTGCGGGCCGCGCACCTCCCGCCTGATGGTCAAGGTGCTGGCGGAGGAGGCGGCGCTGGTGGGCGTTCCCTTCCTCGATCACGCGACGGTGATCCGCCTGCTGACCTCTGGCGAGGAGGGCGGGCGACGAATTAGCGGCGCGATTGCGGTCGTTAAAGGGGCGAAGACGGCGGAGAATCCGTGGGGACTCTGCCTCCTGCGCAGTCCGGCGGTTGTGCTGGCCTCCGGCGGGCCGGGCGAGCTGTTTCGCGACAGCGTCTACCCTAAACGCTGCTTTGGCGCGCTGGGGCTGGCGCTGGAGGCGGGTATCGATACGGTCAACCTCACCGAGCATCAGTTTGGTATCGGCACGCGGCGGGATGAGTTCCCATGGAACCTCTCTGGCACCTATGTGCAGAGCATGCCCTATATCTATTCGGTAGATGCCGAGGGGCAGGAGCACAACTTTCTGGCCCGCTACTACCGCACCACCCGCGAGCTGGCCTCCAATATCTTCCGTAAGGGCTACCAGTGGCCGATCCATGCCACCCGGACGCTCGATTTTGGCTCCAGCCTGGTGGATCTGGCGATCTATAACGAATCGCAGACCGGGCGGGCCATCTACATGGATTTCAACCGCAACCCGCTGCCGGTTCCGGAGGACGAACCGTTTTCGGTGCGCAATCTGGATGAGGATGTCTACCAGTACCTGCGCAACAACGATGCCTGTCTGGAGCAGCCCATCGATCGTCTGCGGCACATGAACCCGCTGGCCATTGAGCTGTATAAGCACCACGGGCATGACCTGACCCAGCAGCCGCTGGCCTTCAACGTCAACCATCAGCATATGAACGGCGGCATCGCCGTAGATATCTGGGGCCACACTTCCCTTGAGGGGTGCTACGCGGTGGGCGAAGCGGCGGGCACTCACGGGGTGACGCGTCCCGGCGGCGCGGCGCTGAACGCGGGCCAGGTGTTTGGCCTGCGCTGCGCCAAGCACATTGCGGCAGCGGCGCGCGCAGCAGGCGAGCCGCAGGGCGAGGCGGAGCTAAAAAGCGTAATTGCCCAGATCCAGCGCGACAGCGCCAATCCCGAGGCGCTGGAGATCGAGCAGGTCCGGGCGGAGATCCAGCAGCGGATGAGCGATCGTGCCGGGTTTATCTGTGAGGCGGAGAGCGTCAACGAGGCTCGGGAGGCGGCGTGCCAGCTTAATCAACGCATTGCCGCCTTAGGGATCGCCATCACCCATCCAAACCGGACGGCGTTTAGCTTCCAGTGGCGGCAGATGGCGCTGGCTTCTGAAGCGATCCTCACCGCGCTGCACATCTACGTGGCCGAGGGCGGAGGAAGCCGGGGTGCGCGCATGATCTGCTCTGCGCAGGGCGATGCGGTACCGCAGACTCGTGAAGGGCCACTGACGCGCTTTCGCTTTCTCTCTGAGAAGCCAGAGCATAAGGCGGAGCAGCTGCATGTTCGCTGGCAAAACGGCGCGTTTAACGTCGAGGCGAAGCCGCTGCGGCAGCATGGCGATCTCACTGCACTCTACTTTGAGAAGAACTGGCCGGATTATCTGACAGGGGAGATATACAAGACGCCGCGCGAGGAGTAAAAAAATGCCCCTTTATCCGGTGAGATAAAGGGGCGGATAATTACACTTCGAGGTAATTCATAATGCCGTCGGCGGCTTTACGCCCTTCGGCAATTGCCGTTACCACCAGGTCCGAACCGCGCACAATATCACCACCGGCGAAGATTTTCGGGTTACTGGTCTGGAAGGCGTTTTCGTTGCCTTCCGGGGCGATGATCCGGCCCTGCGAGTCCAGCTCAACGCTATGCTGCGCCAGCCAGGACATGCTGTGCGGACGGAAACCAAACGCCATCACCACCGCATCAGCCGGAACCACGTGCTCGGAGCCAGCGACGATCTCTGCCCGGCGACGACCGTGCGCATCCGGTGCGCCCATTTCGGTACGCGCCATCTTCACGCCGCTCACCTTACCGTTAGCGTTCACTTCGATACCCAGCGGCTGGACGTTGAACTGGAACTCCACGCCCTCTTCACGCGCGTTTTTTACTTCACGGCGCGAGCCAGGCATGTTCTCTTCGTCACGGCGATAGGCGCAGGTCACGTGGGTTGCGCCCTGGCGGATGGAGGTGCGTACGCAGTCCATCGCGGTATCACCGCCGCCCAGCACTACCACGCGCTTGCCTTCCATACTGACGTAAGGTTCGTCAGCGGTCTCACCGAAGCCCATGATCTGCTTGGTGTTAGCGATCAGGAACGGCAGAGCGTCAAACACGCCGGAGGCGTCTTCGTTCTCCAGGCCGCCGCGCATGGACTGATAGGTGCCGACGCCGAGGAACACCGCATCGTAATCCTTCAGCAGATCGTCGAGCTGCACGTCACGGCCCACTTCAACGTTGAGTTTGAACTCAATGCCCATGCCGGTGAAGATCTCCCGGCGACGGGTCATCACCTCTTTCTCCAGCTTAAAGGCCGGAATACCGAAGGTCAGCAGGCCGCCGATCTCCGGATGGCGGTCAAAGACCACTGCCTTCACGCCGTTGCGGGTCAGCACGTCGGCGCATGCCAGGCCAGCCGGGCCAGCGCCGATAATGGCGACGCGCTTGTCGGTCTGCTTCACGCCGGTCAGATCCGGACGCCAGCCCATCTCAAACGCTTTATCGTTGATATAGCGCTCAATGTTGCCGATGGTCACCGCGCCGAACTCATCGTTCAGGGTGCAGGAGCCTTCGCAAAGGCGATCCTGCGGGCAGACCCGGCCGCACACTTCCGGCAGGGTGTTGGTCTGGTGCGACAGCTCGGCGGCTTCAAAAATACGCCCCTCGTTGGCCAGCTTCAGCCAGTTCGGAATGTAGTTATGCACCGGGCACTTCCATTCACAGTACGGGTTGCCGCAGGAGAGGCAGCGATCTGCCTGCGCCTTGGCCTGGCCCTCTGAGAACGGCTCATAGATCTCAACAAATTCGATTTTACGGATCTTCAGCGCTTTCTTAGGCGGATCCACGCGCTGTAAGTCAATAAACTGGTACACGTTTTGGCTCATTGCTACCTCTTACTGCGCCTGCACGCGCAACTCTGCGGCGCTGCGACTACGGTGACCCAACAGGGCTTTAACATCGCTGGACTTCGGCTTAACCAGCG
>DAMBQR010000091.1:0-1921 GCA_032055545.1 Pseudescherichia sp.
AGTTAACTATCAGAGCGTATGACTGCTTTGATGTGATTAATTGTCTTTATTTCGCTTATGACATTCAACACTTATTTTGAAGAAAAACCTTCCATCTAAAACCAATAACCCCATAAAAACAAAAAAACCAATTACTATCAATTGGTTATGTGGTTTAGCAAAAAGTGCTATTTATGATTTTACTACTTGCAATGTCAATATGATGTTGTTCAAGCTTTTCGGCGGTAGTTCGAAATATCAGCATTTTCATAGCGGATCATGAACATTAACAGCTCTGCGTTATTGCTGTTCAACACCAAATCATAAGCACTCATACCGTCTTTGTTCTTCTGATAGAGATCTGCCCCATCCAATAGCAACAATTTAAACAGCTCTACGTTTCCTGTTTTGGCTGCTAACTGGATAGGGGTTAGCCCGGATGTGTCCAGCTCGTCGTTCAGGCGTATGCCGGAACGGGCAACAGCATGATAGAAACCTGACGGCCACAATTTGGATGTGTTCTGTATGAGCTGGAGAAGCGCATACGCTTTCATGCTCCCGGAACGGCCTAAGAGGTAGACCGCTAACAGATCCTGAGCGCTGTAATCGAGTAAACGTGTTATCAGGTATCTTTCATCATGGTTCTTCTCTAACAGCGGGAGAAGCATCTTTAATGAAGCGTCTTTCTGTTCCTGTTCTTCCGGCGTAGGAGCCGGGGAAGACAAAACAGCGTCAAATTGGGAGAGAAGCACAAAGCCGGTTCTACGGATCTGGTTAAGTAATGCCGCTATCATGCTTTACGTCTTCCTGCCCTTTTCACAGGAGCTGAAGGGGCTATCTCTTCCGGTTGTTCCTCTTCTACTGGTTCTGGACGGTAGAACATCGAGCTTTTGAAGCTATACACGAACTGATCTCGTGTATGCCCGTTAACATCGTAAATGGTGGTATCAGCATTCCCCGCTATGAGAGCTTCATCTAACTGACGACTGTTATATTTAGGGCTGAAAGCGGTATAGAACAGCGGTGTTCTTCCGTATATGTCTATAGCATTAGGATTAGCGCCAAGCGATAACAACAGCTTTACGGCTTCAACATCACCACAGCCAACAGCTTGATGTAATGGCGTTAACTCGTTTTTGTCTCTTTCATGAATATCTTCACCACAACTAATAAAATATTTAATAGCCTGTAGTTTTTCATTTCCTTTTAATTTCCATATAGCAAAATAAAGTTTTGTTTGTTGTCTTTCCATAATATATCTCCTTTTTATATAATAAGTCTTAATATTATATATAATTAAAAATATATTTCGTCAATATGCTGAAAAGTGTTTATTTTAATTTGACATTAAATAAAATAAATTATAACTTTAAATCAAGTAGAAAATTCTCCGTTTTTTACTATTAAACTCTAAGTAAGATATATATTGATGGTTCACATAATCCTTTGTTTTGTTGATAAGAAAAAAGCCCCGCAAGGGGCTTTATCTTTTTGGTGAGGTGGTGTTATTAAAAGGCAAGAGCTAAAGGTGAGTTAACAGTTTCCATTTTCTTTTTTCTGTTAGCTAAGAAGTTAATAAAACTCACTTTCTGATTATGCGCTAACAAATCATAATGGCGCTTGCCATCATAACTTCTGACTAAAGGATCACATCCAGCTTCAACGAGTAATCTGATTTTTTTCATATCAGTCGTATAAAACAATGCTGTTTCATGTTTATTGTTAACATGATTTACCCTTGCGCCGTTCTCTATCAGGAAGCGGCATGTATCAACGTTGCTAACGCTGAACAAGGCTGTTTTTCCTTCCTCATTGGTAGCGTTCACATCAGCGCCACGGCTAAGAAGAAACTGAGCCACCTCAACAGATTCAGCGCAAGATAAAGGCGTTAAACCTTCGGGCGAAACATAGTTAACATTAGCCCCTGCTAAAACAAGTTCTT
>DAMBQR010000091.1:1931-2647 GCA_032055545.1 Pseudescherichia sp.
AATTAATGCTATTCATAGACACCTCACCTTTTAGATCTACCTGATACTAATATACTATATTATATAATAATGTCTATTTATTATCAAAAATATTTCCGCTAAAAGTTGTAATTATTTTTAAATTAAGGTATAATTTCGCCTCATTCATATTTTTCTCTTTTGCGAAAAAGAGAATATTTTTTTAGAGATTTCCTGTTAGGAGATCTCTTTTTTTTGGCGTAAAAAAAGAGGGTAAACCCCTCTTTATTCTGGACAAGCTTTCTTTTTCATTTTCTGGAACTTAGATTTAAACTCTTCCAGTGTTTGTCTTTTAAAACTACGTCTGACATTATCTATTTCTAAAACTTCATTAAAAAGCTCTTTGGCATCGTTAGCTTCTAAAGTTCTCGGGCTTAAATCAGGAATAGAAACCTGAAACAGATTATTTCCAATTCCTTTTGGTATAACGTTTACTTCATACTGCTTATTACTTTCCTCTTCAATAAAGAAGAGGCTATTATCTATGACTTTATATGTATATGACATAATAACCTCCTTTTGGTTATGTTAATCAATTTGTGGCAAATCGAACATATGAGCATTAATATTTTGCTCAACAAGTGAATCTATATCATCACGATCCACGTTTGAATAAAATACTTCATCCTCAAATTCATTTTTAACTTCTCCTTCTGGCTCTACGAATGGAGACAGATAAATACATTTTGCATATGTAC
>DAMBQR010000091.1:2713-7602 GCA_032055545.1 Pseudescherichia sp.
TATATCTAATAACTCTGCTTTACTAACACCTGCGAGCCAGCTTGTTTTTTGATCACTTAGTTTGGATTTTTCATTAACTTCACCTTTTTTAGATTTTGGTAATAAATCCAGTTCTTTAGCTGCTAACATAAGCTCATCAAGAGAAATACCTGATTTTTCTAAACTTGCCTCTGCTTCTGGTTTTAACCAGATACAGCCCTCAAAATCTGTTCTGTGTTCCATCCTTCTTGTTTGCTCAAGTCCAGCTATAGCGCCTCTGTTAGACATGATAGCGTTGTTTGTAAGACGTTCAGCGTGATCAAGCTGTTCTCTTTCCGAACTTCTACCATAACCAGTATAAACTGGACCTTCGATGCGAATAGAACCGATGTTATCAGCAATCCATTCTTTAAATCTCTCAATAACAATCTTGTGATTATATTCTTCATGTAGAGTAGAGTTAATAATACGATTTTTATATATCTCTACAGCTTTATCAGCAGCTATCCCTGCTTCTTTACCAATTACCTGAGAAACAAGAAACGCACCTAACTGAAGGAATGCTATCATTTCAGCATCACGCATATCATTAGTAAAGTGTTTGTCCTCTTCGTAAAGCTCATTTTGGAGAGTGGTAAACATTTCAATAAGCTTGTTTTTATTTTTAGATATATAATCAACAGTCAGACCATAAATGTGTCCATAGTTTTCTTCTAATAAACGTTTCCATACGTTAATAATAGTTAGATCACCTCTAAAGCCTGTAATCTCATCATCATCAGTTCTGATAGCAATAAAACGGTCTTTTAATGCCATGAAGCTTGAATGACCTTTAATTCTTTCTATTATTGATGTGTTTGAAGCAACAATAGCACCAAGTTTAAAAGGTCTGTTTTTTCTAATGGTTGTGGTTTTATTCGCTTCTGCTATGATCCTTTGCGAACCATTGGCAATGAGGAAAATCATTTGAGTTGCGACTTTTAAACCGTCATTATTGACGATTTTATCAAACTCATCCATCAAGACATAACCGTTATTTAACAGCGGTAAATGACGCTCTAAACCTGCTAAAGAGGCTGTAGCATCAAAATACGTTCTGTTCATGCCTTTTACCGGAATACCTTCAACAGAAGAAAGACCTAACAAACGTGCTGATTTACCATCACCGGGCTTACCTGTTAACTCTAAAATGAAGTTAACGTTAGCACGATAGATAATATCAAATGCATAGCTTGCTTGCTGATAAGCACCCATAAAAGCTTGCTGTAAGTCTTTATCAAACCAGTTATTAAAAATATCTAACTGGACTTCTACGCTTCCTGCTTTAAACGTCATACACTCTTCATCACCTACATAAAGAGGATGCCCAGCTCGTATGTGTTCGCCCTTATCCCATCCGCAATTATCCGATCCTGAAGTGGATATTATACAAGGTTCGTATTCAACACCCGCAGGTGAAACTACAGTTTTTCTACCATCAGCCAGCACTTTTAACATTATGTCAGCCACTTTAGACATTTTATTAGCAGGTGGCAAAGGCCAGCGTTTAGCTAAAACAGACTGTTTAGTGATTTGTGATAGTTCTGATTGTGGTATTTTAACAAAGCTTTCCTGACCATTGAGATCAAGAAACTTAACTTTAATATGCGTTTTTGTATCATTAGAAGATACCTGTTTTTTATCTTTATCGTCGTATACGGATTTAAAAACTTCTTCATCACGCATACTAACAGCTTCAACAGGCATTAAAGGGAACGGATGAATCTGAACCCATTTAACATCTTCAACACCATTTTTATAAGTCTTTATGGTGCGTATAAAAATACCATCATCACCGATAGAGTATTCTTCTGTTTCACGCCAAGGATTTTCCTGAGCCTGTAAAGCTCTTTTAAAATCTTTCGGCGTTAACTGTAAAACATTATCTTTTTCATTCATATTAAAAACTCTCCGTTCTTTTTTATATTGTGCCTTTGTTATGTTTTTTTATAATAACTAACACTTATTATATATTTTATTTTTTTAAATAAAGCAATACTAAAACCAAGTTATTATATAATTTTTTCTTTAAGTTGACAACCTCAACCCTTTTTCCGATTGATTTAACCAATCCATCAGGAAAGTATTAATACTTTCTTTCATGATCCCGGTTTCTTCATCCCTTTCACGCTTAATTCTTTTTAAAGCCAAAAGCGTAGATTTTTGTTGCTCAACTTTTTCATGTTCTAACATGGAAGGAAAAATACTAAAGCCTCTTAAAATGCCTTGATATATTATTTCTTCCACATACTCTTGATTATCGCTTTCAACTTTACAGACACCAAAACCTGCTATCTCATAATCAAAATGAGCGTAAAGCGTGCTTACAGCAAGCTCTACATCAGAAGAGTAGATAACATAACAATCTTTAGACTCTTCAATTACCACATGCGGAAATTGATACTGTTTTATTAGCTTAATGTTAGGTTGGAAGAAATCACGCGCACAACGCCACAGAATAGCTTTATTCAGGCTTCCGCTACCCATCAACACATCATCAGGAACAGCGTCAACAGAAACGGCCTGAGCCTCTTCTGTGGAAGGGGATTGCTCCCCTTCTGCTTCTTCCAATGCCGCTTGATGTTTTACTTCTGCCAGAGCATTTTCAGTAATCAGCCTTTCACGCTCTTTTTTCTGTTTTTCAAGCTCTTCTCTAAGAGAGGATAAATCCAGACTATTATTCATATTCATAACTTCCCTCTCTTTTTAATCGTGTATCATAGAGCTGATAACCATAATAGACACATAAAGAATCATATATTCTACTAAGAGCTAACTCTATTTTATCTTTGCTGTATTCTCTTTTGGTTTTCGTTTTATCTAAATACATTTCAAGTATACTTAAAGAATTACCGCTAACGTCTCTTAAATAGCTTCTTTGATCATCAGTTATTGTTTTATACACTTTATAATGAAACTCAAAATCACCTTTTTCATAAGAACGTAATGAACCAAAAAGAGTATCATATCTCTGTTCTATTTCAGAAAAGATAAGTTTCATTCCAAGATTAAAAAGCAAAGTATCTGAAACAAGATTTCTATAGTAATTTATCTCTTTAAAGTTAGTTTCAACACCAATATTTGCTATCGTTAAAGCTAAGTCATTATCATTTTGAAGTATTCTTTTTTTACCCGTAAGTTGTTGTTCCTGAAAAACCGAAGAAGCTTTTTCCATGATTTTGACAAGGCTGTCTTGTCTTTTAATGACAGCCTGTACCATTTCATCTGTTCTGATAGCAGAAATCAACGTATCATAAGCTTTCCTCATGTTGTTAAAATATAGTTCCATACTTTTCTCCTTTGTTAATTATTTATGTTTTGGTCTATTATCATTTCCGTTATTAAAATCCTCGATTTGCTTTTTAAGCATACGATTCTCTTCAACAAGATCAGTGTTTTCTTGTAAGAACGTGCGCATTTTTTGGCTATAAGTGTTTGCTAACTCGAAGTTTTCAGCGGATTCAGTTCTAAGACCTTTAATTACTTCTTTATACTCGTTTTCTTTCACACCAAAGATTTTGTTAAGTTCTTCTCTAAGCTCATTCAATGCTTGAGTTTTTTCAGATGTAAATCCAGCTTCAAGCGTGGTTTTCTGAGCTTCAAGCGCTTTTTCATTATCCACTTTAAACTGAGCCGTTAACTCTTCACGAAGTTTAGCTAAAGCTTCCTGTTTTTCAGTTTCAAACGCTTCACTAAGTTCTTTTCTCAACTCTGCTAAAGCAGCTTCTTTATCAGCAGCATGAGTAATATCTTTTTGCTCAAGTTGACCATTAAGAGATTCAACCTGACCTTTTAAATTATTAATCTCTCGCGTAGTATTAGCATCAAGAGTTTCCAATTCTTCTTCAAGTTTAGTGTTTTTCTCTTCAAGAGCAGAAACTTTTTCAGTAAGAGTGGTATTCTCTTTTTCTAACTCTATATTTTCGTCCTCAAGCGTTTTAACCTCTTTCGCTAACTCTTCTTTTTCCTTTTCAAGTTCAGTGTTTTTGAAATACAATTCATTGTTTTTATCAACGAACTCTTCTTTTTCCTTTATTTCTTTTTCAAGATCTTCCTTGAGTTGATTGATCTCTTCATCTTTTAATGAAGTTTGTTCAGTCAGTTCCGATACTTTAGCTGTTAAACCTTTTACCTCAACAGTAAGAGATAAGTTTTCTATTTCAGCAGCTTTAGCCGCTTCCATAACATTAATATCACGTTCAAGCTTTTCAAGTTGAGCAAGTAAATCAGCAGCCTGATTTTGTTTTGTCTTGATATTAGTATTGTATTTATTTAAAATAGCATGGTGTTTATGTTCTGGATCAAGTTCAAGCTTTGTTGAATCAACAAAGCTTTCTTTATAGGTATCTATAGCTTTAGGTAAATCAGTATGAACTTTTCTTACTGCTTCTGCTTTATCAGCATCTTTATATCTTTTACAAACACTAACCATTGTGAACGGATAATTATAACCCGCATTCTTTAACTCTCTTTCGATGTGTTTTTGGAAAACTTCCATAAACTTTTCATCTTGAAGTTTTGTTTTAGCATTTGACCATTTAGCCCACGGATAAACACCGTTTTGCTCAGGAACAAAAGCTCTTTTATCATTAGGGAAATAAGTTATAAGATCTAACTTACCTTCTTTCTCTAAATACGCTCTTTTCTCGTCAGTCAAAGGAACATATTTTGCTTCTGAAACATCACGAGTAAAAACATACGCCTGACCGTGTATAGGAGCATCCTGTTTAACATGGATATTATTGAAGATAACCGGGCGTCTTCCTTTCAGGCCGCGAGGCGTAGTATTACTACCGCCTTGAGGATAATCATATACATAGTTATCATGCGCCATCGCATGAGTTGCTACTTTCCATACAGCTTCTACTTCT
>DAMBQR010000091.1:7612-9317 GCA_032055545.1 Pseudescherichia sp.
TCAACAGGAACATGTTCAAGATTAAGAATGATTTGGTAGCATTCTATTGCGGCATCTGGATTTTTCGATGAGACATCTTTGTGAGAGTTCGTGTAAATGAATGGCTCAGGAACCTTTGGCGGTGCTACAGCCGTAGAAGGTAATGGGTTCTTGTTTGGGTCTTCTTTGTATTTCTCTACCCTTTCAAGATATTCATTATATTTTTTCTCTTCTTTTTGATACTTTTCAATTATTTTTTTACCATCGCGTTCACCGATTTTAATCTGTTTTATTTTTTCATCGGAAAACAAAAGCTCATTACGAACGACTTGTTCAATATCGGCAGGTAAAGAACGAATTAAATCTCCATGCTCATTGTATTCAGCAACAACTTCTGGAAGAGCAATTATTTTAATAACATCTTCAAGAGTTTCAGCTTCAATAAGCTCTCCAGTTAATGCGTCATAATACCCGGCTCTACCGATACCTTTTTCTTTAGCGGATGTTTTTTCGTTATACAATCCGCACGATATTTTAATATCATTCCTTTCGTATGAATATAAAATCTTAGAACTAATCATGTAAATCTCCTTTGTTATTTGTTTGCTTCATCTTACTTTTACTTTTTACTAAAGTAAGTATTATAAAAGTAAACAATTAACTACAATTAATAAACCCCTAAGTCAACCGTTCGTCGTGTTTATATCTTCCGTTCATCGCTTTCTTTTGGAAGGGCTAATATTTGTTTGTTTTCTTTAATGAGTTCATCAGTTAAATAATCAGCACAAATTAAAAGAAGAGTGGGGATTGGAATATCAAAAGAAACTTCTTTTAGTTTTTCTTCAAGCGCAGCAGGAATACGGACGTTAATCAAACGAGCATCATCATGCTTAGTGACTTTGACCGTAGAACGGACATAGGGCGTAGTCCCGGCCTGAATATCACCTAAGCTTTCTGTACGGTAGCTCCAGTATGTGCCATTATCTTTAGCAAAAGAGGTTTCCAGCGAGACATTCTGAAAATCATCAAAGTTATCGAGCCAAGCAGCACCCTTTTTAGCGTTTTTTTCTGTTTTGTCTTTCTTAGTATCTGTCATAGCATTTTCTCTCAGAATTCACGTAGAACATCATACAATACAATAGTATATACTATCATATAGTAGCATCATTTCTTTTTGGCTTCAGCCTGTTCTTTGATTTTCAGTTTGATGATTTCGATCAGGTGAGCAAACTCGTTCCGGGCATCAGTGATGTTCGGTAATGCGGCCTTCTCATCAAAGATGGTGATCCCATTACCATAAGCGCGGGGATACGCAACACGCTTACGAATGTAGGGCTGTGAATAGCCAAGATTTTCTGAATACGTTTCGAGTTTCTTCAAGAGAGCCATTTGCTCTTTGTTCTGAACTTCAACCCGGTTTGGAACAAGGATGAAAGCATCGAGGATGGTTGGTACCAATACCAATGGCGCTAACTGACCGCCGCTGTCTACACCCGGCGCATGGTCAAAGATCATGAAGTCGGTTGCTACCTTCGGTTTACGGGTCACTTCAAACGGCAGAGGTTTACCGTTCTTCATCGCAAAGGCTGCACATGTAAGTGAACCTCCCTGTGGGTCAAAGTCTACTAACGTTGTTGACTGGCCTTTGGAAGCAAAATAGCCGCACAGATTCAGGCTAAGGGTCGTTTTGCCAACCCCTCCCTTCAAATTGAACACGCTCATAGCA
>DAMBQR010000092.1:0-9197 GCA_032055545.1 Pseudescherichia sp.
CCAACTCCCAAATATGATCTATGTGGACAATTCAAAGGCCGAGGAATATGCCCTTTCAGCCTTCTTTTGTCAATGGATTTGTGCAAATAAGCGGCGCTACGTTGCGACGCTCGTTACGTGTGATGGCGCAAGATTCTACCAGCTTGCTGGTGATGAATACAGCCTTTCTGCGACAAAAATCGCTGTGAAACACGAGTTTTTCTTAATGCGGGCCGACAGCGCGATGAAATCCCTCGTGCTTTCTGTTTTACGAAGCCAATCGCCGGTTAACCTTAAACGCTGTACAAGGTATACTCGGACGATTTTCACTGTTTTGAGCCAGAGATGAAGCTGATACGCGGCATACATAACCTCAGCCAGGCCCCGCAAGGGTGTGTGCTGACTATTGGTAATTTTGACGGCGTGCACCGGGGGCATCAGGCGCTGCTACGCGGCCTGAATGCAGAGGGGCGCAAGCGCGGCCTGCCGGTGGTAGTGATGATGTTTGAACCGCAGCCGCTGGAGCTGTTCGCCGGTGATAAAGCCCCGGCCCGTCTGACGCGCCTGCGTGAAAAGCTGCGCTACCTTGCCGAGTGTGGCGTTGACTACGTGCTCTGCGTGCGCTTCGATCGCCGCTTTGCAGCCCTGACGGCGCAGAACTTTGTCAGCGACCTGCTGGTGGATCGCCTGGGCGTACGCTTTCTTGCCGTCGGCGATGATTTCCGCTTTGGTGCTGGTCGGCAGGGCGATTTCTTGTTATTACAGAAGGCTGGCCTGGAGTATGGCTTTGACGTCACCAGTACCCAAACCTTCTGCGAAGGTGGCGTGCGCATCAGCAGCACGGCGGTGCGCCAGGCGCTGGCAGAGGACGATCTGCCGCTGGCTGAGAGCCTGCTGGGACATCCGTTCTCTATCTCCGGCCGCGTCGTGCACGGCGACGCGCTGGGACGCACCATCGGCTTCCCGACGGCAAACGTTCCGCTACGCCGTCAGGTCTCCCCGGTTAAAGGGGTTTATGCAGTGGAAGTGATGGGTTTGGGCGATAAGCCGCTGCCCGGCGTGGCCAATATTGGTACCCGCCCCACGGTCAAAGGCGTGCGCCAGCAGCTGGAAGTGCACCTGCTGGACGTTGTAATGGACCTCTATGGCCGCCATATAGAAGTAGTGCTGCGAAAAAAGATCCGCAGCGAAAAGCGATTTGCCTCGCTGGATGAGCTGAAGGCGCAAATCGCCAAAGATGAGTTAACCGCCCGCGAGTTATTTGGGTTATCAAACCTGGCGTAATGGCTAAACACGTTTTTAAATACGGAACCGAGAATCTGATGAGTGACTTTAAATCAACCCTGAATTTGCCGGAAACAGGGTTCCCGATGCGTGGCGATCTCGCCAAACGCGAACCGGGAATGCTGGCGCGTTGGAACGATGATGACCTGTACGGCATCATCCGTGCCGCGAAAAAAGGCAAAAAAACCTTCATTCTGCATGATGGCCCTCCTTATGCGAATGGCAGCATTCATATTGGTCACTCGGTTAACAAGATTCTGAAAGACATTATCGTGAAGTCCAAAGGGCTGGCGGGCTTCGATTCGCCTTACGTGCCGGGCTGGGACTGTCACGGTCTGCCGATCGAGCTGAAGGTTGAGCAGGAGTATGGCAAGCCGGGCGAGAAGTTTACCGCCGCCGAGTTCCGCGCTAAGTGTCGCGAATACGCCGCCGCGCAGGTTAACGGCCAACGCGAAGACTTTATCCGTCTGGGCGTGCTGGGCGACTGGGCGCATCCGTACCTGACCATGGATTTCAAAACCGAAGCCAACATCATTCGTGCGCTGGGCAAGATCATTGGCAACGGCCACCTGCACAAAGGCGCGAAGCCGGTGCACTGGTGCGTTGACTGCCGTTCCGCGCTGGCAGAGGCCGAGGTGGAGTACTATGACAAAACCTCTCCGTCTATCGACGTGGCTTTCCAGGCTGCCGATCAGGAGGCAGTAAAAGCCAAATTTGGCCTGCCAGGCGTCAGCGGTCCGATCTCGCTGGTGATCTGGACCACGACCCCATGGACGCTGCCGGCGAACCGCGCTATCTCCCTGGCCCCGGAGTTCGAGTATGCGCTGGTGCAGATCGACGGCCAGGCGCTGATCCTTGCCAAAGATCTGGTTGAGAGCGTGATGAAACGCATCGGCGTGGCAGAGTACAGCATCCTCGGCACGGTAAAAGGCAGCGAGCTGGAGCTGTTGCGCTTTACCCATCCGTTTATGGGCTTCGACGTGCCGGCGATCCTCGGCGATCACGTGACTCTCGATGCCGGTACCGGTGCGGTACATACCGCCCCTGGCCACGGCCCGGACGACTACGTGATCGGTCAGAAATATGGCCTCGAAACCGCGAACCCGGTGGGTCCGGATGGCTGCTATCTGCCGGGAACCTACCCGTCGCTGGACGGCGTTAACGTCTTTAAAGCGAACAATATCATCACCGAGCTGCTGACGGAGAAGGGCGCGCTGCTGCATCTGGAGAAGCTGGTCCACAGCTACCCATGCTGCTGGCGTCACAAAACGCCGATCATCTTCCGCGCGACGCCGCAGTGGTTTATCAGCATGGATCAGAAGGGCCTGCGCGAGCAGTCTCTGAAAGAGATCAAAGGCGTGCAGTGGATCCCGGACTGGGGCCAGGCGCGTATTGAATCGATGGTTGCCAACCGTCCTGACTGGTGTATCTCCCGTCAGCGTACCTGGGGCGTGCCGATGTCGCTGTTCGTGCACAAGGATACCGAAGAGCTGCATCCGCGCACGCAGGAGCTGATCGAAGCGGTAGCAAAACGCGTTGAAGAGGATGGCATCCAGGCGTGGTGGGATCTCGATCCGCGCGACATCATGGGTGACGACGCCGACAACTACGTGAAGGTGCCGGATACCCTCGACGTCTGGTTTGACTCTGGCTCTACCCACTCCTCGGTGGTGGACGTGCGCCCTGAGTTTGCCGGTCACGCGGCGGATATGTATCTGGAAGGCTCCGACCAGCATCGTGGCTGGTTCATGTCCTCCCTGATGATCTCCACCGCCATGAAGGGCAAAGCGCCGTATCGCCAGGTGCTGACCCACGGCTTCACCGT
This sequence comes from Pseudescherichia sp., assembly GCA_032055545.1. Classification (GTDB taxonomy): domain Bacteria; phylum Pseudomonadota; class Gammaproteobacteria; order Enterobacterales; family Enterobacteriaceae; genus Pseudescherichia. The sequence goes on from DAMBQR010000092.1 coordinate 3,089, forward strand.
GGACGGTCAGGGACGCAAGATGTCGAAATCCATCGGCAACACCGTCTCTCCGCAGGATGTGATGAACAAGCTGGGCGCGGATATTCTTCGTCTGTGGGTGGCTTCGACGGACTACACCGGCGAGATGGCGGTATCGGATGAGATCCTCAAGCGTGCCGCCGACAGCTATCGCCGTATCCGTAACACCGCGCGCTTCCTGCTGGCGAACCTCAAAGGTTTCGACCCGGCAAAAGACATGGTGCAACCGGAAGAGATGGTGGTGTTGGATCGCTGGGCGGTAGGCTGTGCCAACGCTGCGCAGGAGGATATCCTCAAGGCGTACGAGTCCTACGACTTCCATGAAGTGGTGCAGCGCCTGATGCGCTTCTGCTCTATCGAAATGGGCTCGTTCTACCTCGACATCATCAAGGATCGCCAGTACACCGCAAAAGCCGACAGCGTGGCTCGTCGCAGCTGCCAGACCGCGCTGTATCACATTGCCGAGGCGCTGGTGCGCTGGATGGCACCGATCATGTCCTTCACCGCCGATGAGATCTGGGGCTACCTGCCGGGTGAGCGCGAGCAGTATGTCTTTACCGGTGAGTGGTATGAAGGCCTGTTTGGCCTGGCTGAAACCGAAGCCATGAACGATGCTTACTGGAGCGAGCTGCTGAAGGTTCGTGGCGAGGTGAACAAAGTTATCGAGCAGGCGCGCGCCGACAAGAAGGTGGGCGGCTCGCTGGAAGCGGCGGTGACGCTCTACGCAGAGCCTGAGCTGGCGGCGAAGCTGACGGCGCTGGGCGATGAATTGCGATTCATCCTGTTGACCTCCGGTGCGAAGGTTGAAGACTATACTCACGCACCGACTGAGGCCCTGCAGAGCGAGCTGCTCAAAGGGCTGAAGGTCACGCTGAGCAAAGCCGAAGGTGAGAAGTGTCAGCGCTGCTGGCACTACACGACCGACGTCGGTAAGGTGGCGGAACACGCAGAAATTTGCGGACGCTGTGTGGTCAACGTCGCCGGTGACGGCGAAAAACGTAAGTTTGCCTGATGAGTAAACCGATCTTTTCAACAGGGCTACGCTGGCTGTGGCTGGTGGTAGCCGTGCTGATTATCGATCTGGGTAGCAAATTCCTGATCCTCCAGAACTTCAATCTGGGGGAGACGGTTTCGCTGTTCCCATCGCTTAATCTGCACTATGCGCGCAACTACGGCGCGGCCTTTAGCTTCCTCGCCGATAAAGGCGGCTGGCAGCGCTGGTTCTTCGCCGGGATCGCCATTGGCATCTGCGTGGTGCTGGCGGTGATGATGTACCGTGCTAAGGCGTCACAGAAGCTGAACAACATCGCCTACGCGCTGATCATTGGCGGCGCGCTGGGTAACCTGTTTGACCGCCTGTGGCACGGCTTCGTGGTCGATATGATCGACTTCTACGTCGGCGACTGGCACTTCGCGACCTTCAACCTCGCCGATACGGCGATCTGTATTGGGGCGGCGTTGATCGTGCTGGAGGGCTTTTTGCCTTCGGCGGCGAAGAAAAAAGCGGCATAACCGCTTAATGGTAAACGCCGGGCGGCGCTTCGCTTGCACCGGCCTACGGTTTTGTAGGCCCGGTAAGCGCAGCGCCACCGGGCAAAACAAGTGAGCAACTTGCATGTCTAACTCTGTACAGAGCAACAGCGCGGTGCTGGTGCATTTCACGCTGAAGCTCGACGATGGTTCCGTTGCCGAGTCCACCCGTAACAACGGTAAACCGGCGCTGTTTCGCCTCGGGGACGGCTCGCTGTCGGAAGGGCTGGAGCAGCATCTGCTGGGGCTAAAAGCGGGCGATAAGCGTGCCTTTTCGCTGGAGCCGGACGCCGCTTTTGGTATCAGCAGCCCGGATCTGATTCAGTACTTTTCGCGCCGTGAATTTATGGATGCAGGCGAGCCGGAAACCGGCGCAATCATGCTGTTTACCGCAATGGATGGCAGCGAAATGCCAGGCGTGATCCGTGAAATCAACGGCGATTCGATCACCGTTGACTTCAACCATCCGCTGGCCGATCGAACCGTTCATTTTGATATTGAAGTGCTGGAAGTCGATCCGGCACTGGAGGCATAAAATGCAGATCCTGTTGGCCAACCCGCGCGGCTTCTGCGCCGGGGTAGACCGCGCTATCAGCATTGTTGAGAACGCGCTGGCAATCTACGGCGCGCCCATTTACGTGCGTCATGAAGTGGTGCATAACCGCTACGTTGTCGATAGCCTGCGCGAGCGTGGCGCCATCTTTATCGAGCAGATCAGTGAAGTGCCGGACGGCGCTATCCTGATCTTCTCTGCCCACGGCGTCTCCCAGGCGGTGCGTAACGAAGCCAAAAGCCGGGATCTGACGGTATTTGACGCCACCTGCCCGCTGGTGACCAAGGTCCATATGGAGGTGGCGCGCGCCAGCCGCCGCGGCGAGGAGTCGATTCTTATCGGCCACGCCGGTCACCCGGAAGTGGAAGGCACCATGGGCCAGTACAGCAACCCGAAAGGGGGGATGTACCTGGTGGAGTCGCCGGACGATGTGCTGACGCTCAACGTCAAAGACGATACCCGGCTGTCGTTTATGACCCAGACGACCCTGTCGGTTGACGATACCTCAGACGTCATTGACGCTCTGCGTAGCCGCTTCCCGAAAATCGTCGGGCCGCGTAAGGATGATATCTGCTACGCCACCACCAACCGCCAGGAGGCGGTGCGCGCCCTGGCCGAGCAGGCCGACGTGGTGCTGGTGGTTGGCTCAAAGAACTCCTCTAACTCTAACCGGCTGGCGGAGCTTGCCCAGCGGATGGGGAAAGCGGCGTTTCTGATTGACGATGCGTCAGATATCCAGGAGGAGTGGGTAGCGAATGCGGCCTGTGTTGGCGTCACCGCCGGGGCCTCCGCGCCGGATATCCTGGTGCAGAACGTTATCGCCCGCCTGCAAGCGTTGGGCGGCGGGGAAGCTATCCCTCTTGAAGGCCGCGAAGAGAATATCGTCTTTGAGGTACCGAAAGAGCTGCGTGTGGACGTGCGTGAAGTCGAGTAATCCTCAAATAGTGCCCGTAGGCATCATCTCTGTCAGATAGTTAATCATTGCCCGCATTTTTGCGGGCATATGTTTATTGCGCGTCCATAACAGCCATAGCTCTCCGGAGTAGGTACTGATAAATTCCCAATCCGGCAGTACCTGCACAATCTCCCCCCTCTCCAGCGCCTCGCGGGCGGTAAACAGCGGCAGGCTGCCAATACCAATATGGCGCTTAACCGCGTCCAGACGCACGCCGGTATGGTTCGCCGCGTAGCGTCCCCGCGTCTGCACGGTTTCTATCTTTTCTCGCAGGCGAAACTTCCAGCGTGCATCAGCGGGCGTTTCGCCCAGCGAGATACAGCTGTGACGGCGCAGATCCTGCGGGTGAGTAGGCGTACTGTGTTTGCGTAAATATTCAGGCGTTGCGCAGATAACGTGGGTCACCGGCATCAGGGCTTTACCGTACAGGCCCGGTGAAGGAGAGTCGGTGATCCGCAGCGCCAGATCGACGCCGTCATTAATCAAATCAACGTAGCGATCCTCCAGGCGCAGAGTGACGTCAATCTGCGGATAGCGAGTAAGAAATTCAGGCATCAGCGGATGGATAACGAAGTGTCCAACGGCTTTGGGGACGCTCAGGGTGAGCTTACCCTGGGCAACGGTTTGCAGACTGCCACCGGAGTCTAACGCCTGTCGGGCCGCCTCCAGCATCTCCTGAGCATGTTCATAGACCGCTCTGCCTGTCTCCGTTAGCGCCAGCTTGCGGGTGGTGCGGTGCAGCAGCTTACAGCCCAACTCCTGTTCAAGGCGCGAGACGCAGCGGCTGATGGCAGAGGGCGTTACGCCAGCGGAGCGCGCCGCAGCAGAGAAGCTACCCTGTTCAATAATGACAACAAAGGTTGCGAGGTCGGGAAGCAGAAGTGGATTCATCTGTGCCTGTTAAGCAAAAGTGCAGTGATTGAAAAGGGAATTATCGTTCCGGAGATTATGAATATACTGTGCTCTGACAGAGGAGAACAACCATGACTGAACGTCTTTATTACACCAGCGATGCCCTCCAGGGCGTCGCCCAGGTGCTGAACTGCACCGAAGAGCCTGACGGCCGCTACGCCATCGTGCTGGATAAGACGCTGTTTCATCCCCAGGGGGGAGGGCAGCCCGCCGATCAGGGATCAATCGGCGGCGTTGTCGTAGAGAGCGTTATCCAGCGTGGGGAGAACGTAATACACATTTTGCCTGAACCGCTTGCAACAGGCGAAACGACGCTGCATGTTGATGCGGAAACCCGAGCGTTGCACTCGCGCTGGCATAGCGCAGGCCATTTAATTGGTTATGCAGCAGAGCAGCACGGCTGGCAGCCGATAAAGGCGCACCACTGGCCGGGAGAGGGCAAGGTGACCTTTGTTGCTGGCGAGGGGGCAGAGGTACCGGAAGGCGATATGTTAACGGCAAGCATCGAAGCCTGGACAGGTGCCGGGCTGCCCCGTCATGTCGCTTTTGAAAATGGTCGGCGCAGGGTGAACTTTGGCGATCTTCCCGCCTATGAGTGCGGCGGCACGCATGTTTCCGGCCTGCAAAATATCGGTAAGCTAGTGATTGGCAGCATAAAACAGAAAAAAGGCCAGCTGACCGTCAGTTATCTCCTGCCATAACGCGTTGCTGCCGCTCAGGCAGCAATCATGTCTTTTGCTGATACTTTCCGGCGTTTATCATTAAATTCTTATTATCGGCGTTTTCGGCTGGCGGCCCGGTAGCGGGCTGGTTAATCTGGAAGCGATTTATAGCATTTCATTAACAAAAGAGCACAACTATGCACGAAGCACAAATTCGCGTTGCCGTTGCGGGCGCAGGTGGGCGCATGGGCCGCCAGCTGATCCAGGCGGCGCTGAACATGGATGGCGTAACGCTCGGCGCGGCGCTGGAGCGGGAGGGCTCCTCCCTGCTGGGTAGCGACGCCGGAGAGCTGGCGGGCGCGGGTAAATCAGGCGTGACGGTGCAGAGCAGCCTGAATGCGGTAAAAGACGACTTCGATGTATTTATCGATTTTACCCGCCCGGAGGGCACCCTGACCCATCTGGCCTTCTGCCGCCAGCATGGCAAGGGCATGGTCATCGGGACTACCGGCTTCGACGATGCAGGTAAGCAGGCCATTAGCGACGCTGCGCAGAGTATCGGCATCGTTTTTGCCGCTAACTTTAGCGTTGGGGTCAACGTCATGCTTAAGCTGCTGGAGAAGGCGGCGAAGGTGATGGGTGACTACACCGACATTGAAATTATTGAGGCGCATCACCGCCATAAGGTTGATGCGCCGTCAGGAACCGCGCTGGCAATGGGCGAAGCGATCGCCCATGCGCTGGATAAGGATCTGAAAAGCTGCGCCGTCTACAGCCGTGAAGGCTATACCGGCGAGCGTGAGCCGGGCACCATCGGTTTTGCCACCGTTCGCGCAGGCGACATTGTGGGTGAGCATACCGCCATGTTTGCTGATATTGGCGAGCGGATTGAGATCACTCATAAGGCCTCCAGCCGTATGACCTTTGCCAACGGTGCCGTTCGTGCTGCTTTATGGCTAAAGTCAAACGAAAAAGGTCTTTTTGATATGCGTGATGTGCTTGAACTCAATAGTTTGTGATATTTATTACCCATCGTGATGTGGTTATTGTGATCGCAATACATTGATTACAAGGGGCAATATTTTATTGCCCCTCTATTTTATGCTTCAGGAGGCATTTTTCTATTTATTTGCTTATAAGTTACAATCTTTGCGCTATTTTTGTTTAAAAAACCTCAATTTTTCCCATCCGCTTCTCTTTTTACCGCCTCGTATAAAAAAGTGTAGCTGATAGCGACGCGCAAGCGTTTTCCTCTGTAATTTAGCTCATCATTTTGCATCTTAAAGTGCCACTTACTCCTCAGGCTGGCAAAAAACTAAGAAAAAGTACGCTTGAAGGTAGACTTTTGCCAGGCTTGTCTCTAGAATGCCGCCGTTTGCCAGAAATACGCCGGTAAGCAAATTTGCATTGATTTATGGCTTCAATATGAATTAATATGCAAATAAAGTGAGTGAATATTCTCTGGAGGGTGTTTTGATT
>DAMBQR010000093.1:0-7716 GCA_032055545.1 Pseudescherichia sp.
ATGCGAATATCATTCTCTGTGCTGGCGTCACCTTCTGAGGCCATCATGGACGCACTACTTCAACTTAAGGGGATCGACAAAGCATTTCCCGGCGTAAAAGCTCTCTCTGGCGCCGCGCTCAACGTCTATCCCGGTCGCGTCATGGCGCTGGTGGGCGAGAACGGCGCGGGCAAATCCACCATGATGAAAGTGTTAACCGGTATCTACACCCGCGATGCCGGTTCGCTGCTGTGGCTGGGCCAGGAGACTACTTTTAACGGACCTAAATCGTCGCAGGAGGCGGGGATCGGGATTATCCATCAGGAGTTGAACCTGATCCCGCAGCTGACTATTGCTGAAAACATCTTTTTAGGCCGTGAATTTGTTAATCGCTTTGGCAAAATCGACTGGAAAAAGATGTATGCCGAAGCGGACATCCTGCTGGCGAAACTTAACCTGCGCTTCAAGAGCGACAGGCTGGTGGGCGATCTCTCCATTGGCGACCAACAGATGGTCGAGATCGCCAAGGTTCTGAGCTTTGAGTCGAAGGTCATCGTGATGGATGAACCCACCGATGCCCTCACCGACACTGAAACCGACTCCCTGTTCCGTGTGATCCGCGAGCTGAAATCCCAGGGACGCGGCATTGTCTATATCTCCCACCGCATGAAAGAGATCTTCGAGATTTGCGATGACGTGACCGTTTTCCGTGACGGGCAGTTTATCGCCGAGCGTGAGGTCAGCTCGCTCACTGAAGATACGCTGATTGAGATGATGGTGGGGCGTAAGCTGGAAGATCAGTACCCGCACCTCAATAAAGCGCCGGGCGAAGTACGTCTGAAGGTAGACAGCCTGTGCGGACCGGGCGTGAACGATGTCTCCTTTACCCTGCGCCAGGGCGAAATCCTTGGCGTTGCCGGACTGATGGGCGCCGGGCGTACCGAACTGATGAAGGTGCTGTACGGCGCGCTGTCGCGTACCGGCGGTACCGTTACCCTTGATGGCCGCGAGGTCGTGACCCGTTCGCCGCAGGATGGCCTGGCTAACGGTATCGTCTATATCTCTGAAGATCGTAAGCGCGACGGACTGGTGCTCGGCATGTCGGTAAAAGAGAACATGTCCCTGACCGCGCTGCGCTACTTCAGCCGCAGCGGCGGCAGCCTGAAGCATAGCGATGAGCAGCAGGCAGTGAGCGACTTTATCCGCCTGTTCAACGTCAAAACGCCCTCTATGGAGCAGCCCATTGGCCTGCTTTCCGGCGGCAACCAGCAAAAAATCGCTATCGCCCGTGGGCTGATGACGCGTCCGAAGGTGCTCATCCTCGACGAACCCACGCGCGGCGTGGACGTCGGTGCCAAAAAAGAGATCTATCAGCTCATCAACCAGTTTAAAGCGGATGGGCTGAGCATCATTCTGGTGTCGTCAGAAATGCCAGAGGTGCTTGGCATGAGCGATCGCATCATGGTGATGCATGAAGGAGAGTTGGGTGGTGAGTTCACCCGTGAGCAGGCAACCCAGGAAGTGCTGATGGCCGCCGCCGTCGGCAAGCTAAATCGCGAGACCCAGGAGTCAACGATATGAGTACCCAGACCGTTATCCCCCGCCGCTACTTTAATAAGGCGTGGCTGATGGAACAGAAATCGCTGATTGCCCTGCTGGTGCTGATTGCGATTGTTTCCACGATGAGCCCTAACTTTTTTACCATCAATAACCTGTTCAACATTCTGCAGCAGACCTCGGTGAACGCCATTATGGCGGTGGGGATGACGCTGGTGATCCTGACCTCGGGGATTGACCTCTCCGTTGGCTCACTGCTGGCGCTGACCGGCGCGGTGGCGGCCTCGATTGTCGGTATGGAAGTTAACGCCCTGGTGGCCATTGCGGCCGCGCTGGCGCTGGGCGCGGCGATAGGCGCAATGACCGGGGTGATTGTCGCGAAAGGCCGGGTGCAGGCGTTTATCGCCACGCTGGTGATGATGCTGCTGCTGCGCGGTGTGACCATGGTCTATACCAACGGCAGTCCGGTGAATACCGGCTTTACCGATAACGCCGATCTCTTTGGCTGGTTTGGTATTGGCCGCCCGCTGGGTATCCCGACGCCGGTGTGGATCATGGGCATCGTCTTCCTGGCCGCGTGGTATATGCTGCATCACACCCGGCTGGGCCGCTATATCTACGCCCTGGGCGGTAACGAAGCGGCCACGCGCCTCTCCGGCATCAGCGTCAATAAAGTCAAAATTATCGTCTATTCCCTGAGTGGCCTGCTGGCGTCGCTGGCGGGCATCATTGAAGTGGCGCGCCTCTCCTCTGCACAACCCACGGCCGGTACCGGCTATGAGCTGGATGCCATCGCTGCGGTGGTACTGGGCGGTACCAGCCTCGCGGGTGGTAAAGGCCGCATTGTGGGCACGCTGATCGGTGCGCTAATCCTTGGTTTCCTTAACAACGGACTGAACTTGCTGGGTGTTTCCTCCTATTACCAGATGATCGTTAAGGCAGTGGTAATTTTGCTGGCGGTGCTGGTAGACAACAAAAAGCAGTAATAAATGACATTACAGGACATCTGATTATGAACATGAAAAAACTGGCTACTCTGGTCTCTGCTGTCGCACTGAGTGCAACCGTGAGCGCGAACGCGATGGCGAAAGACACCATTGCGCTGGTGATCTCCACCCTGAACAACCCGTTTTTTGTTTCGCTGAAGGATGGCGCACAAAAAGAGGCCGACAAGCTGGGCTATAACCTGGTGGTGCTGGATTCCCAGAACAACCCGGCAAAAGAGCTGGCCAACGTGCAGGACCTGACCGTGCGCGGCACGAAAATCCTGCTGATCAACCCGACCGACTCCGATGCGGTGGGTAACGCCGTGAAGATGGCGAACCAGGCTAAAATCCCGGTGATTACCCTGGATCGCGTGGCGGCCAAGGGTGACGTTGTGAGCCATATCGCCTCTGATAACGTGCTGGGCGGTAAAATTGCTGGCGACTACATCGCCAAAAAAACCGGTGAAAGCGCGAAGGTGATTGAGCTGCAGGGTATTGCCGGCACCTCTGCCGCTCGCGAACGCGGCGAGGGCTTCCAGCAGGCCGTAGCAGCACATAAATTCAACGTGCTGGCCAGCCAGCCGGCCGATTTCGACCGTACCAAGGGTCTGAACGTGATGCAGAACCTGCTGACCGCGCATCCTGACGTGCAGGCCGTCTTTGCCCAGAACGACGAGATGGCGCTGGGTGCGCTGCGCGCGCTGCAGACGGCGGGTAAATCCGACGTAATGGTGGTGGGCTTCGACGGCACCCCGGACGGTGAGAAAGCGGTCAACGACGGCAAACTGGCGGCGACTATCGCCCAGCTGCCGGAGCAGATCGGCGCGAAAGGCGTTGAAACGGCTGATAAAGTACTGAAAGGCGAAAAGGTTCAGGCGAAATACCCGGTTGACCTGAAGCTGGTTATTAAACAGTAATCACGTTTTTAAGGTTTACGCCACCAGCGGGTGGCGTACCTTACAGGATGATCCCACCATGAAAACAGCAGGTAAGCTCGTTGTCCTTGGCAGTATTAATGCCGATCACATTCTCAACCTTGAGGCTTTCCCCCTGCCTGGCGAAACCGTAACCGGCACCCACTATCAGGTGGCCTTTGGCGGCAAAGGCGCCAACCAGGCGGTGGCCGCCGGGCGCAGCGGAGCGCAGATCGCCTTTATCGCCTGCACCGGCAGCGACGATACCGGAGAGCGGATCCGTGCGCAGCTGGTCAGCGATAACATTGACGTTGCGCCCGTGAGCATTGTTGACGGAGAGTCTACCGGCGTCGCGCTGATCTTTGTTAACGGCGAAGGGGAGAATGTCATCGGTATTCATGCGGGTGCCAACGCCGCGCTCTCGCCTGAGCGGGTCGCTGCCCAGCGAGAGCTGATTACCGACGCGGATGCGCTGCTGATGCAGCTGGAGTCACCGGTCGAGAGCGTACTGGCCGCCGCGAAAATTGCCCATGAAAATCATACCACTGTCGTACTGAACCCGGCTCCGGCACGTCTATTATCTGACGAACTGCTGGCGCTGGTGGACATTATCACCCCGAATGAAACTGAAGCGGAAAAGCTGACGGGCATTCGCGTCGAGAGCGACAGCGATGCAGAGCGGGCGGCGCTCGCGCTGCACGATAAAGGCATCGGTACGGTGATCATTACTCTTGGCAGCCGCGGCGTATGGGCCAGCGTCAACGGTGAAGGCCGCCGGGTACCGGGCTTTAAGGTCAACGCCATTGATACTATCGCGGCGGGTGATACCTTTAACGGCGCACTGGTGACCGCGCTGCTGGAGGATAAGCCGCTTAATGAGGCGATTGTGTTTGCCCATGCGGCGGCGGCGATTGCCGTCACGCGCAAAGGCGCGCAGCCCTCTGTACCATGGCGTAACGAGATTAACGATTTCCTGAGTCAGCAGGGGTAACGCGTGGCCACCATGAAGGACGTTGCCCGCCTGGCGGGTGTTTCCACCTCGACGGTTTCGCACGTCATTAATAACGATCGCTTTGTCAGCGATGCGATTCGGGAAAAGGTGGAGGAGGCGATCAAAAGCCTCAACTACGCTCCTTCGGCGCTGGCGCGCAGCCTCAAGCTCAAGCAGACGCGCACCATTGGGATGCTGATCACCGCCAGCTCTAACCCCTTCTTCTCTGAACTGGTGCGCGGCGTTGAGCGCAGCTGTTTCGAACGTGGCTATAGCCTGGTGCTCTGTAATACCGAAGGCGATGAAGAGCGGATGAACCGTAACCTGGAGACGCTGATGCAAAAGCGCGTCGACGGGCTGCTGGTGCTGTGTACCGAGACGCATCAGCTTTCGCGAGAGATTATCCAGCGCTATCCCTCTATTCCCACCGTGATGATGGACTGGGCCCCTTTTGAGGGTGATATCGATATCATCCAGGACAACTCGCTGCTGGGTGGCGATATGGCAACCCAGTATCTGATTGATAAAGGCTTTACCCGTATCGCCTGCATTACCGGCCCGCTGGATAAAACCCCTGCGCGTTTACGTCTGGAGGGGTATCGGGCGGCAATGGCCCGGGCAGGGCTGACGGTGCGTGAAGGCGATGAGATCGTCGGTGACTTTGAGTTCGGCGGCGGTGTTGCCGCTATGCAGGCGCTGCTGGCGCAGCAGGAGCGGCCCCTGGCGGTATTTATCGGTAACGATGCGATGGCCGTTGGCGCTTATCAGGCGCTGTATCAGGCGGGACTTAAGGTCCCGGAGGATATGGCCATCATCGGCTACGATGATATCGAGCTGGCGCGCTATATGACTCCGCCGCTCACCACCGTTCATCAGCCTAAGGATGAACTGGGTGAGCTAGCGATCGATGTTCTGACTCATCGCATTGCCGATCCAACCCTCTCCCAGCAGCGGCTACAGCTGACGCCGGTGCTGATGACGCGCGGCTCTGCTTAAGGCTTGTGCCGCTCCTTAATCAGATTCCGCCCATCTTTCGGTTTGAGCAACAAGAAGACGGATGCTGAGATCAGGGTGATTACGCCCATGGTAATAAAGGTGTAGTGGAACTGCTCAATGGTATTGGCGCTCTCAAACCCTTCATAAAACCGTAGCACCGCCGCGCTGACTGCAACCCCGAGGCTGATCGATAGCTGCTGGGTGACGGCCAGGACGCTGTTGCCGCTGCTGGCGTTCTCGTCGGTCAGGTCGGCCAGCGTAATGGTGTTCATCGCCGTGAACTGCGTGGACATCGCCATCCCTAATATAAAGAGCGGCAGGATCAGCAGCCATATCTCCATCGACGGCGACTGAAGCGCAAACTGCGCAATCATCACGCCAATAATCACCGTAATGCCGAACAGCGTTTTACGGTAGCCGAACCAGCGCAGTACCTGAGTAACGGTGGATTTCGCCAGAATCGACCCTATCGCGGTAGGCGCAATCATGCAGCCCGCAATCAGTGCCGTATAGCCAAAGCCGACCTGAAGCATCAGCGGCATTAGAAAAGGAACGCAGCCGGTACCGAGACGCGAAGCGATGTTGCCCGCAATCCCCACCGAGAAGGTGCGCGTTTTGAATATCGGCAGGGCAATGAGCGGTGAGGGATGACGGCGAGCGTGACGGATATAGGCATAGAACAGCACTATGCTGCTGAAGATGATAGTGAGCGCTAGCCAGCTGGCCACCAGTTTTTCACCAAATAGCTCGATACCGATAGAGAAGAGTACCAGGCTCAGGCCGAACAGGAGAAAACCGCCCATATCAAAACGGCGGCGCGGCGTGGTGAAGTCGGGCATATATTTACGCGCGTAGAGCAGGCCAGCAATGCCAATGGGAATGTTGATCAGGAATATCCAGTGCCAGCTTGCCCAGGTAACCAGTACCCCGCCGAGTACCGGGCCAAGAATCGGACCTACCAGGCCAGGCATAGTGACAAAGTTAAGTACCGGAAGCAGTTCACTGCGCGGATAGGCCCGCAGTAGCGCGAGGCGCGCGACCGGCATCATCATTGCGCCGCCTATCCCCTGCACTACGCGAAAGACAACCAGCATCCCCAGCGAGTTTGACAGCGCACAGGCCAGTGAACCCAGAGTAAACAGCGAGACCGCCAGCATAAAGATGCGTCGCGTGCCGAAGCGGTCTGCCAGCCAGCCGCTAACCGGGATTAGCATGGCGACGGTCAGGGTATAGCTAATAATTGCCGACTGCATCGCCAGCGGTGAGCGGTTAAGACTTTGCGCTATAGCCGGTAGCGCGGTATTGAGAATAGTGGCGTCCAGCGCCTGCATAAAAAAGGCCATCGCCGCAATCCATGGCAAACCGGCCATGCTGCGTGCTCTCTTCTTGGTCATACTGCGTCCTGTTATTTAGCCTCCGGCGGATGTGGCGTATTAAGTAACGCCTGACATGCGTTAAAGGCGCGTTCTCCATCGCTATCCTGAATGGCATCCACAATAGCCTGATGATTTTCAAGTTTAACCACTTCATTATGGGTAATAGAGTTGAAGTAGGTGTGATAAACCGAATGAAAAAGCGTGGCAAACGAGGATAAGAAAGGATTGCTGCTCATGGCATAGATATGTTCATGCCAGGCGGTATCTACATCTAACCAGCGTTCACGATGAAAATGCTGCTTTAACTGTACCATCTCTTCCATCAGCGTATTCAGGTGCGCTTTTTGTTCTGCGCTACCCAGCTGGGCCGCCAGCCGACAAGCCTGAGGCTCCAGCGTGCTACGCAGGACGAGGAAGTGGCTTATCACCTCAGGGAAGTTGTTGTCCGTCATCCACCAGGAGAGCAGCTCCTGATCGAGGAAGTTCCAGCTCCCCTTGGGCATTACCCGTGTACCGATACGCGGACGTGGCAACACCATCCCTTTCGCGGTTAACGTTTTTACTGCCTCCCTGACTGCCGTTCGGCTTACGCCAAACTCATCGCCCAGCTCCATCTCTGCAGGCAAAATTGAGCCTGGCGCATACTCCCCGGTTAAGATCCGCTGGGCCAGCTTCTCTGCCAGTACATAAGAAAGGTTTTTCTGGGCGGCTAAATGCTGTGCGCTTAACGGCATATATCATATTCCTTCTTCTATTTATTACTTTCAGTATGCCACCTGACACAGGTTATCGGCGCTAAATTCAGCAAATGCAGCCAATTGTGATGGTTTTTAATACGTCTTGATGAAAAATAGCGCGCTTAAAAAGTTTTTTGCATTTAAGGCTTGTCAGCGCCGGAGAACTCCCTATAATGCGCC
>DAMBQR010000094.1:0-7399 GCA_032055545.1 Pseudescherichia sp.
TATTATCGTCATGCTATGGTACATACATTCATAAATGTATGTAAATCTGACTCCCTTAAAATCACCAACATATGGCACGAAAAACCAAACAACAGGCCCAGGAGACGCGTCAGCATATTTTAGATGTCGCTATGCGGCTGTTTTCAGCGCACGGCGTCTCCAAAACGTCTCTCGCAGACATTGCGCAGGCAGCGGGTGTAACGCGTGGCGCAATTTATTGGCACTTCAAAAATAAGTCAGATTTATTTGGTGAAATTTGGGAGCTGTCAGAGTCTAGTATTGGCGATCTCGAGCTTGAGTATCAGGCAAAATTCCCCGATGATCCACTCTCCGTTTTGCGCGAAATTTTGGTCTATATCCTTGAAGCAACGGTTGTCGAAGAGCGTCGCCGTTTAATGATGGAGATCATCTTCCATAAGTGTGAGTTTGTCGGCGAAATGGCCATAGTGCAACAGGCACAGCGTAATTTATGCCTCGAAAGTTACGATCGTATTGAACAGACTCTTAATCGCTGTATTCAGGCGAAAATGTTACCGGCTAATTTACTGACGCGACGGGCTGCCATTTTAATGCGCAGCTATATCTCCGGCATTATGGAAACCTGGCTCTTCTCGCCGCAAGCTTTTGATCTCAGGCGAGAGGCGCGGGAATACGTTGCCGTTCTGCTGGAGATGCTTCAGCTCTGCCCAACCATGCGCGCAAAGCCTGGGCTACTCAGCGCCTGATCTCCCTTCACTCTTGATCGTCACTGTGCCAGGAAATATCCTGGAGGCTATGCGCATTGCTATGTTGTCCCAGACGGGCGTGATATTCTCTGCGCGTGGCCAGTCCCGGCCCGCTTTCCCGTAAAGAAACCATTCATCTAAAAATTATGCTGCACTCCATACGCTCGCAAAATCCGCTATCCGCTTTTGCCCTGATGCTGGTGCTTGTCGCAAGCCTGTTTTCAGCGGCGATCCAGGCCCGCGCCAGTACCGATCTGCCCGCCCGTGCAGAGGTGCAAAGCCAGCTTGATGCGCTAAATAAGCAAAAAGATCACACTCCGCAGGATAAGCTCGTCATTGACGATCTGACCCAAACGCTGGATACCCTCGACAAGCTCGATCGGGTCAAGCAGGAGACCACCCAGCTTCGGCAAAAGGTCGCCCAGGCACCGGATAAGATGCGCGAGGCGACGGACGGTCTCAATGCCCTGAGCGATAAAGACAACGATGACGAAACGCGAAAAACGCTGGCGACGCTGTCGCTGCGTCAGCTGGAGTCGCGGGTCTCACAGTTGCTGGACGATCTCCAGACCGCACAGAACGATCTGGCGACCTATAACAGCCAGCTGGTGGCGCTGCAAACCCAGCCGGAGCGGGTGCAAAACGCCATGTACACCGCCTCACAGCAGCTGCAGCAGATCCGTAACCGCCTCAACGGCACCGGAGCAGGGGAGGGCGCATTGCGTCCAACTCAGCAGACGCTGCTGCTGGCCCAGCAGGCGCTGCTGAATGCCGAGATTGATCAGCTGCGTAAAAGTCTTGAGGGCAATACGACCCTGCAGGATACCCTGCAGAAGCAGCGCGACTACGTGACGGCCAACAGCAACCGTCTGGAGCATCAGCTTCAGCTCCTGCAGGAGGCGGTCAACAGCAAGCGCCTGACGCTGACGGAAAAAACCGCCCAGGAGGCGGTTACGCCGGATGAGACTGCGCGTATCCAGGCCAACCCACTGGTGAAACAGGAGCTGGAACTCAACCACCAGCTCAGCCAGCGGCTGATTGATGCCACGGAAAACGGCAATGCGCTGGTTCAGCAGAATATTAAAGTTAAGAACTGGCTCGATCGCGCCCTGCAGTCCGAGCGCAATATCAAAGAGCAGATCTCGGTGCTGAAGGGGAGCCTGCTGCTGTCGCGCATTCTCTATCAGCAGCAGCAGACGCTGCCATCCGCCGACGAGCTGGCGGATATGACCAACCGCATCGCCGACCTGCGTCTTGAGCAGTTTGAGATCAACCAGCAGCGCGATGCCCTGTTCCAGAGCGATGTCTTCGTCGGCAAGCTGGAGGAGGGACACGAAAGCGAGGTGAACAGTGAGGTGCACGATGCGCTGCTAGAGGTCGTCGATATGCGCCGTGAGCTGCTCGATCAGCTTAACAAGCAGCTCGGCAACCAGCTGATGATGGCCATCAACCTGCAGGTTAACCAGCAGCAGCTGATGAGCGTCTCTAAAAGCCTGCAAGAGGTGCTGACCCAGCAGATCTTCTGGGTAAACAGCAACAAACCGATGGACTGGGAGTGGGTGAAGGCCTTCCCGCAGGCGGTCAAAGAGCAGTTCCGCACCATGAAGATCACCGTAAACTGGGAGAAAGCCTGGCCTGCGGTGGCGATTGCCTTTCTGGCCGGGCTGCCGCTGCTGCTGATTGCGGGCCTGATCCGCTGGCGTCTGCGCTGGCTGAAGCAGTACCAGGCCCGGCTGGCGGATGAGGTGGGCCAGCTGCGTAACGACAGCCAGGGGCACACGCCAAAGGCGATCCTGATCGACCTGATCCGCGCGCTGCCGGTCTGCCTGCTGATCCTCGCGGCGGGGCTGATCCTGCTCACCATGCAGCTTAATATTAGCGAGCTGCTATGGGCCTTCAGTAAAAAGCTGGCGCTCTTCTGGCTGGTATTCGGCCTGTGCTGGAAGGTGCTGGAAAAAGACGGCGTCGCGGTGACCCACTTCTCTATGCCTGCGGAGCTGACCAGCCACTGGCGTCGGCAGATCGTGCGCGTCAGCCTGGCGTTGCTGCCGCTGCACTTCTGGTCGGTGGTCTCCGAGCTGTCGCCGCTGCATCTGATGGACGATGTCACCGGGCAGATTGTGATTTTCCTCAACCTGCTGGTGATTAGCATCCTGATGTGGCCGATGTGCCGCGACAGCTGGCGCGATAAGGAGTCGCACGCCCTGCGCCTGCTGACCGTTACCGTGCTCTCCATTGTGCCGCTGGCGCTGATGGTGCTGACCGCCACCGGTTACTTCTACACCACGCTACGCCTCTCCGGCCGCTGGATTGAGACTGTCTATCTGGTGATTATCTGGAACCTGCTCTACCAGACGGTGCTGCGTGGGCTGAGCGTGGCGGCACGCCGTATCGCCTACCGCCGTGCGCTGGCCCGCCGGCAGAACCTGGTGAAAGAGGGTGCCGAAGGCGCAGAGCCGCAGGAGGAGCCAACCATTGCCCTCGAGCAGGTTAACCAGCAGACGCTGCGTATTACCATGCTGGTGATGGTGGCGCTGTTTGGCGTTGTCTTCTGGGCAATATGGTCCGATCTGATCACCGTGTTTGCCTACCTCGACAGCATCACGCTCTGGCACTACAACGGCATGGAAGCGGGGGCCAGCGTGGTGAAAAGCGTCACCATGGGCAGCCTGCTGTTTGCGATCATCGCGGCGATGGTGGCCTGGGCGCTGATCCGCAACCTACCGGGGCTGCTGGAGGTGCTGGTGCTTTCGCGCCTGAAGATGCGTCAGGGGGCCTCGTACGCCATCACCACCATTCTCAACTATGTCATTATCGCCGCCGGGGCGATGACGGTGTTTGGTTCACTGGGCGTCTCGTGGGATAAACTCCAGTGGCTGGCGGCCGCGCTGTCGGTCGGTCTCGGTTTCGGCCTGCAGGAAATTTTCGGTAACTTCGTTGCCGGTATTATCATCCTGTTTGAGCGTCCGGTACGTATCGGCGATACGGTAACCATCGGTACCTTCTCCGGGACGGTCAATAAGATCCGTATTCGTGCCACCACCATTACCGACTTTGACCGCAAAGAGGTGATCATTCCGAACAAGGCCTTTGTAACCGAGCGCCTGATCAACTGGTCACTCTCCGATACCATTACCCGCGTGGTAGTGCGGCTCGGGGTAGCCTATGGCTCCGATCTCGATAAGGTGAAGGAGGTGCTGTTGAAGGCGGCAATGGATCATCCGAAGGTGATGCACGATCCGGAACCGGCGGTCTTCTTTACGACCTTTGGCCCAAGCACGCTGGATCACGAGCTGCGCCTCTACGTGCGTGAGCTGCGCGATCGCAGCTACACCGTGGATGAGCTGAACCGCACTATCGATCGACTGTGTCGGGAAAACGGCATCGACATTGCGTTCAACCAGCTGGAAGTGCACCTGCGCAATGCGAAAGGGGAAGAGCTGACTGAGGTGAAGCGCGACCTGAACGGCGGCGATCCGGCTCGCTCCGTCGCCTGATGCGGCTCTAAGCGCGTCTATCCTGAAGCGGGACTTTTTTCTCAAAGTCCCGCTTTACTATCTCCAGCGCCTTCAGCACCGTCTCCGGCGCAATAGCGTTCTCTTCAAGCAGCATAATCAAATCCACCGCCAGCTTGACCTCTTCCGGCGCATTTTCCAGCGACATAGTGACTCCTTTTATTCGTACCGGGTTAGCCGGGCAAGTACGTTCTCAATCCGCGCCAGCGCATGGCGACAGCGGGCCAGCCGTCCTTCCAACGCCACTACCTCCCGCTGCAACGCTTGCTGCTCTTCAAAACCCCTGGCCCTGGCGAGCAGCAGCTCGCGGGCCTGTTTCATCTCCTGCAGGCGGCGCTCGTACTGCTGATGCTGTAGCCGCTGGCGCTGCCATTTGGTCACCGCCGGCGAGGCGCTGTCCCACTCCCGTAGCGACCAGGTGGCGGTCTCCCGGGTAAGGGCGGCGAGCTGCGACGAGAGATGCTCCGCCAGCCAGGCCACCTGTGGTAGCTGCCCGGCATTGACCGCGTGGCGCAGCGCGGACAGATTATGGTCGGCTTCGTCCAGGCAGGCGCGCATTAAAGTGCTGCGGGTCTGAAACAGATGGCGGTCAAAGCGGGCGCTAACGGTGGCATGATGAGCCAGCGGCGCAGCCCGCTCGCGCAGGGAGGAGAGCTGTTTCTCCAGCGAATTTAAAAGCAAAACCGTTTTCAACAATCTTTCCCCTGTATTCATCGGGGCTATGTTACATTAACCAAAAAGCCCGATAACGATCCTATTATGCAACGTACTCTGTTAATTATCACCGGCTGGCTGGCGGTTGCGCTCGGCACGCTCGGCGTGGTGCTGCCGGTACTGCCTACTACACCTTTTATTCTTTTAGCCGCCTGGTGCTTTGCCCGCTCGTCACCGCGATTTCACGCCTGGCTGCTCTACCGCTCCTGGTTTGGCGGCTATCTTCGCCACTGGCAGCAGTACCGCGCTATGCCCCCCGGCGCAAAACCCCGGGCCATCGCGGTTATCTTATTAACGTTCGCGATCTCATTATGGCTGGTTAAGCTGATGTGGGTACGTTTGCTGCTGCTGGCGATCCTCGCCTGCCTGCTGATATTCATGTGGCGCATCCCGGTAGTTGCAAAGGGCGTTGATGAAAAGCAACAAAAGCAGTGAAGCGCACTCAAGCTTATTGCATTTGTCCCGTTCTGCCAGTACATTCGACCGTTTTCGAGCACGGGCACGTTTGGTTAAATGTTAAACACTCGTTACATAACCCCATAAAGCGTGCAGTGAGTATGACCGTTTCTAGCAGGCAAAAAACCATGACAGCAACTGCTCAGCAGCTTGAGTATTTAAAAGACAGCATCAAAAGCATCCAGGACTATCCGAAACCAGGGATCCTGTTCCGGGATGTCACCAGTTTGCTGGAAGATCCGAAAGCGTATGCTCTCAGCATTGAACTGCTGGTCGCGCGTTTCAAAGACGCAGGCATTACCAAAGTCGTCGGGACCGAAGCCCGTGGCTTCCTTTTTGGCGCGCCAGTGGCACTGGCGCTGGGCGTCGGCTTTGTGCCGGTGCGTAAGCCGCGTAAGCTGCCGCGTGAAACCATCGCCGAGAGCTACGAGCTGGAGTATGGCACTGACCAGTTAGAGATCCACGTTGATGCCATTAAGCCGGGCGATAAAGTGCTGGTAGTGGACGATCTGCTGGCCACCGGCGGCACCATTGAAGCCACCGTTAAGCTGATCCGCCGCCTGGGTGGTGAAGTGACCGACGCTGCCTTTATTATCAACCTGTTTGATATCGGCGGTGAAGAGCGTCTCGCGAAGCAGGGCATCACCTGCTACAGCCTGGTCCCGTTCCCGGGCCACTGATCGCCATCCGTCAGTACACAGTCTCGCTGTTAGGGCGAGGCTGTGGTAGCATTGCCCCTCGTATATCCACCTTCCAGCGTTCCAGAGCCTGCCCATGAGTTATCAGGTCTTAGCCCGTAAGTGGCGACCACAAACTTTTGCTGACGTCGTCGGTCAGGAGCATGTGCTGACTGCACTGGCGAACGGCTTATCGTTAGGACGCATTCACCATGCGTACCTCTTTTCCGGCACCCGTGGCGTCGGAAAAACCTCTATTGCCCGTTTGCTGGCGAAGGGGCTGAACTGCGAGACCGGCATCACCGCAACGCCGTGCGGCGTGTGCGACAACTGTCGCGAGATCGAGCAGGGGCGCTTTGTCGATCTGATTGAGATCGACGCCGCCTCGCGTACCAAAGTTGAGGATACCCGCGACCTGCTGGATAACGTCCAGTACGCGCCGGCCCGTGGCCGCTTCAAAGTCTACCTGATAGACGAAGTGCATATGCTGTCGCGCCACAGCTTCAATGCCTTGCTGAAGACCCTTGAGGAGCCGCCAGCGCACGTGAAGTTCCTGCTGGCGACTACCGATCCGCAGAAGCTGCCGGTGACCATTCTCTCCCGTTGCCTACAGTTTCATCTCAAGGCGCTGGACGTGGAGCAGATCCGCCAGCAGCTTGAGCACATTCTCGACGAAGAGACGATCCATCACGAGCCGCGCGCGTTGCAGCTGCTGGCCCGCGCTGCCGACGGCAGCCTGCGCGACGCTCTCAGCCTGACCGATCAGGCGATTGCCAGCGGCGACGGCCAGCTCACTGCCCAGGCGGTGAGCCAGATGCTCGGCACGCTGGACGACGATCAGGCGCTGTCGCTGATTGAGGCGCTGGTGGAGGCTAATGGCGAGCGCGTAATGGCGCTGGTCAACGAGGCCGCTGCCCGTGGCGTGGAGTGGGAGGCGCTGCTGGTTGAGATGCAGACCCTGCTCCACCGCATCGCCATGGTTCAGCTCTCGCCCTCCGCGCTCGGCAGCGATATGGCCGCCATTGAGCAGCGCCTGCGCGAGCTGGCGCGTACCGTACCGCCGGGGGACGTCCAGCTCTACTACCAGACCATGCTGATTGGCCGCAAAGAGCTGCCGTTTGCGCCGGACAGGCGAATGGGCATTGAGATGACCCTGCTGCGTGCGTTGGCGTTCCATCCGCGTATGCCGCTGCCGGAGCCGAGCGCGCCGGTCCAGGACTTCTCCCCGGTAGCGCCGACGGCGGTGCTGACCCCGGAGCAGGTGCCGCCATCGCCGCCCCCTGCTGCGCCGCGTAGCGATGCGCCGCTGTCG
>DAMBQR010000095.1:0-7311 GCA_032055545.1 Pseudescherichia sp.
TGCCTGTCACGCAGGGGGTCGCGGGTTCGAGTCCCGTCCGTTCCGCCACTTATTTTAAGAAGCCGTATCTCTCACGAGATACGGTTTTTTTTTGCCCGCTATTTATAGCGCAACCGCCGACTTTACGGCTGCTGACGCTGCTTCACGTACTCGCTAAGAAAATCGACAAAGGCACGAATACGCGTGCTGACCGCTCTGTCACTGTAGTAGACCGCGCTAAAGGGCATCTCAACCGGCAGGCGCCTATCCGCCAGCACCTCGACCAGCTCGCCGCTGGCAATCTCCTTATCCGTCATATAGTCAGACAGGCAGGCAATACCGTTACCGGAAAGACAGAGATACTTCAGCGTTTCGCCGCTGTTAGACGATATGCCGCTGTTGATCTCATACAGCTGCCCATCTTCACAGGCAATCGGCCAGGTATTAAGGGAATCAGGCTCGGTAAAGCCCAGACAGGTGTGATGTTTAAGATCGTCCACGCTCTGCGGCGTACCGTATTTGGCCAGATAGGCAGGGGAGGCGATCATCCTGCGGGAGCTTTTAAACAGCGGGCGGGCGCGCAGGCTGGAGTCAGTCAGCGTACCGACGCGAATAGCGACGTCAACCTTACGCTCGATCAGATTAATAAAAGTCTCCGAAGAAACCAGCGAGAGGGTCATCTCCGGGTAGCGCTCACGAAACGGTTTAATCATCGGCATGAGAAAATGCAGCACAACCGGCGTGGCTGCATCAATACGCAGCAGGCCGCGTGGGGTGTGCTGATGCTCCATCACCTCGTTTTCTGCCGCCGCCATCTCCTGCAGGATGAGCTGCACGCGACGGAAATAGCGCTCACCCTCTTCAGTCAGGCTTAGATGGCGCGTGGTGCGGTTAAGCAAGCTGACACCCAGCTTGGTCTCTAGCTTCTTTACCGCCCGGCTAATAGCCGAGTTGGCCTGTCCAAGCTGCTCAGCGGCACGGCTAAAGCTCCCGCTCTCCACCACGGCGACAAATATAGCCAGCTCTTCTGATGTTGCCTTCATTTTTGCACCCGCAGCAAAACTTTATCCGTATTTTATCGATTTTTGTTATTTAACCACGCGCCTGCTCCGGGTGCCACTCTCTTATCAAAACATCTGTTTTTCCAGGCAGCGTTGAAAGTGTGCGCTAAAATCCCTATAACAGAAGGAGTGGCCCTGGTATCCAGGGTAAACAGGTTACAGAGGTAAGAAGCCGAAAGTGCGAAAACATACCCATGCCATGCGCTATATCGCAGGACAGCCCGCCGAGCGGATCCTGCCGCCCGGGTCATTCGCGAGTATTGGCCAGGCATCACCTCCAGGCGCGCCGTTGAGCGAAGAAGAGAACATCCGCGTCCTGGTGTGGAATATTTTCAAGCAGCAGCGCGCAGAGTGGCAGTCAGTGCTGCAAAGCTTTGGTAAAGATGCTCATCTCGTGCTGTTGCAGGAGGCCCAGACCACGCCTGAGCTTATCCGGTTTGCAACCACTAACTATCTGGCAGCGGATCAGGTCCCGGCGTTTGTGCTGCCTCAGCACCCCTCTGGCGTCATGACGCTGGCATCGGCCCATCCGGTCTACTGCTGTCCGCTGCGCGAGCGAGAGCCGATCCTACGGCTGGCAAAGTCCGCTCTGGTGACGGTCTATCCTCTGCCTGACGGCCGGCTGCTGATGGTCGTTAATGTCCACGCGGTTAACTTCAGCCTGGGGGTTGATGTCTACAGCAAGCAGCTGCTGCCTATTGGGGATCAGATTGCCCAGCATACCGGCCCGGTGATCATGGCTGGCGATTTCAATGCCTGGAGCCGTCCGCGAATGAATGCGCTTTACCGCTTCTCCCGAGAGATGTCCCTGCGCCAGGTGCGCTTTACGGATGACAACCGCCGCCGGGCGTTTGGTCGCCCGCTTGATTTTATCTTCTATCGTGGTCTGAACGTGAACGAAGCCTCAGTGCTGGTCACGCGCGCCTCCGATCACAACCCGCTACTCGTTGAATTCAGTCCCGGCAAGCCTGATAAATAGTGGTGCGTCAGGTCTGCCGTAGGGCAGGCCTAAACAGGTGCTGCCCTCTTTATTACTTAACTAAAAGGACAGCACAATGGCAGCAAAATCCCATCATGATAATGTCGAAGATCAGTTTGGCTCTCAGGCAAGCGCATACTTAACCAGCGCTGTGCATGCCGCAGGCCGTGATTTAGAGCGGCTGCGCGATCGTCTCCAACGCTTCCCTCAGGCCCATGTTCTGGACGTCGGCTGTGGGGGAGGACATGCCAGCTTTACAGCCGCCACAGTGGTAAGAGAGGTGACGGCGTACGATCTCTCCAGCGATATGCTGGGCGTTGTGGCCGCAGCGGCAAAAGAGAAAGGCTTAACCAATATCAATACCCAACAGGGCTATGCGGAGCGCTTACCCTTCCCCGATAGCACCTTTGATGTCGTGATTAGCCGCTATTCAGCGCACCACTGGCAGGATTTAGGCCAGGCGCTGCGCGAGATTAAACGCGTGCTGAAGCCGGGCGGAACAGTATTCCTGATGGATGTCATGTCGCCAGGTGAGCCGGTTCGCGATATCTGGTTGCAGACGGTTGAAGCCCTGCGTGATACCTCCCACGTACATAACTACTCAAGCGGTGAGTGGCTGACACAGGTTAACGAGGCGGGACTGATAA
The DNA here is from genome assembly GCA_032055545.1 of Pseudescherichia sp. GTDB lineage: Bacteria > Pseudomonadota > Gammaproteobacteria > Enterobacterales > Enterobacteriaceae > Pseudescherichia. The sequence goes on from DAMBQR010000095.1 coordinate 2,667, forward strand.
CATGCGATTTAGTTACCGATCGTCTGGTGCTGGAGTTCTCCTCCTGGATCGCGCGGATGCGTACGCCTGATGCGCTGAGCAAGGCGATTCGGCTCTATCAGGAGAGTGCATCGCAGGCGGTAAAAACCTACTTTGAGCTGCAGGATGATGGCTCCTTTACCAGCGATACGGTCTTTATTACGGCGAAAAAGCACTAATACCGGCAAACAGCAATAAAAAAAGCACCGGGGGAAACGGTGCTTTTTATTTGAAACGGTTCGATCAGGAGTCCGGCGTAGCGTTGTTCTTCACAAACAGCGTAAGCTGATCGCCAGGCTGTAAGTTATCCGTATCGTCATTCCAGCGCATAACATCCTTAATATTTACGCCGTAATCTTTCGCAATACTGGAGAGCGAATCGCCTTTACGCACGCGATACTTAACGCTATCGCTGTTGCTGGCAAGACGCTGTGCGCTGCTGCCTGCACCAACGGTCAGGCTCTGACCCACCTTCAGGGTTGATCCACGCAGGCTATTCCACTGCTGGAGGTCCTTAGCGCTCACGCCCAGGCGTGATGCAATACCGGACAGCGTATCCCCAGAGCGTACCTTATAGCGCTTGCTGGTCAGCGGGGTGTTATCCGCCATCAGTGTAGGCTGTACGGCAGCGATTTCACCCGAGGCCAGTGATTCACGCAGCTGATCTGCATGCTTCTGCGGCACCATCACATACTGCGGTCCACCCGAGCCGAGCGTTGAACCCTTAACGCCAGCGTTAAAGGTCTTCAGCTTGCTCACCGGCATACCCGCCATATCCGCCAGCTGGTTCATCGCAACCGGGCTACTCAAGCGGACGCGTGCCAGCGCACGGCTATCGTCTGTCGAAGGCAGACGTACGCCATAACGTTTGCTATTCTTAAGTATGTCACTCAAGGCCAGCATCTTAGGCACGTAAATTTTCGTTTCCTGAGGCAGCGAGAGCGACCAGAAATCGGTAGGTTTACCCCGCGATTTATTCGCTTTCATTGCCTTCATGACACGCCCTTCGCCGCTGTTATAGGCAGCCACCGTCAACAGCCAGTCGCCGTCAAACATGCGGTTAAGACGCTGCATCATGTCGAGTGCGGCAGTGGTAGATGCCACAACGTCACGACGCGCATCATAAGTGCGAGTCTGTTTCAAACCGTAGTTGCGCCCCGTGCTCGGAATGATCTGCCAAATGCCTGCGGCATTGGCACCAGACGTCGCGTGCGGGTTAAAAGCGCTCTCCACTATGGGTAGTAGTACCAGTTCCATGGGCATGTTACGTTTCTTAACCTGCCCTGCTATCCAGTACATATACGGCTCTGCCCGTAAAGTTACATCGTGGAGATAGCTCTTGTTTCTTAAATACTTCTGTTTTTGTTCGCGAATCCGGTCGTTTTCCGGGATTCCCATCTTCAGCTCGTCGCTAATGGCAGCCCACAAGTCCTGATCCTGCGCGAGGGATGTTCCATCGTCCATCCACCGCGCCTGACTTGTAAACTTACCTGCTTCCCCTTGACTAGCTGCAGAAAGGCTCTGTGCGTGCTGTTGTACGTTGCCGTCGTGATTCGACGCCTGGCAACCCACAAGCAGGACAGAGGCGAGTAAGATCGCTTGTGCCTTCATGTGTGTGAGTCAATAGTTGCTTAAAAGACGAGCAATCATAACGGCGAAGGATCCAGATGACAAGTATGAAATTTCAGAAAGCGTCTTTCTTTGACCTCAACCATGCAAAACGCGTATTAGGCTGTTGCAATTTTGTTTCTTTACCAATAACGCTAATCAAATCAGGATCTTCGGTACGTAAAAAAACATTAATACGCCGCTCATTTTCCAGCGTTACGGGCAGTGTTGTTTGACCTTTTGTGCGTAACTGCTTCACTTTATTAAGATAATCCTCAATAGCCGGATCGTTGGGCAGAATATGCTGGGCAAACTTCATATTCGCTAATGTGTATTCATGTGCGCAACAAATAACCGTTTCCGGCGGAAGCGCGTTAATTTTCTGAAATGATTGATACATCTGATCTGCGGTACCTTCGAAAAGTCTGCCGCAACCGCCTGAGAACAGCGTGTCGCCGCAAAAAAGGTAAGGAATTGTGTAGTAAGAAACATGGCCCAGCGTATGACCCGGCGTGGCAAAAACAGAAAATTCGTAGCCCAAAAGAGTGAGCTTATCGCCCTCGACTACGCATTCCGTTGCCCCTTTATCTTGTGTCTCTTCTGGGCCATATACCACTACGTCCGGGAACCGCTGGCGCAGTTCTTTCACGCCGCCAACGTGATCGTGATGGTGATGGGTGAGCAGGATCGCCTGCGGTTGCCACTGGTTTTCTTCAATAGCCTTAAGTACCGGAGCCGCTTCGCCCGGATCGACAATCACACAGTGACCGTCGTCATTGCTTAACACCCAGATGTAGTTATCCTGAAATGCGGGAATACTGTTAAGATTCATATAATACCTCTCAAAGCGTAGCGGAAGGTTGTGATGAAACCGGCAAGGACACCTCGAACGTTCTCAGCACCCGCCCACTGGGCTGAGTTTTCCCGTGGCGAATACTACCGCGAGGCGCTGGAGCAGCAGCTAAAGCCCTGGTTCGCAAAAATTTACGGATTTCACCTGCTTAAGATTGGCAATCTCAGCGCGGAAATCAATGCCGAAAGCTGCGCTATCTCGCATCAGGTTAACGTTTCATTACTGGGAGAGCCTGCGCAGGTCAGGGCCGATCCGCTGCATCTGCCCTTCGAGAATAAATCCGTGGACGCCTGCCTGCTGGCGCATACGCTTAGCTGGTGCCAGGATCCGCATCGCCTGTTGCATGAAGCCGATCGCGTGTTGATTGATGATGGCTGGCTGATACTGAGCGGGTTTAATCCCGTAAGTCTGCTTGGCTTACGCAAGGTGCTGCCTATTAAACGTCGGTCAGCGGTTTACCGCAGCCGGATGTTTACTATGATGCGCCAGCTCGACTGGCTGTCGCTGCTCAACTTTGAGGTGGTGCACCATAGCGGTTTTCAGGTCCTGCCCTGGACCCGGCAGGGGGGGAAAGTGCTGAGCACCCATCTGCCCGCGCTGGGCTGTATGCAGCTTATTGTCGCCCGCAAGCGCACCATTCCCCTGACGCTCAATCCAGCGAGGCAGAGCAAGGCGAAGGCGCGCGTACCCCAGGCGGTGGGGGCCACGCGGCAGTATCGCAAACCCTGACTAGCTCTCCGGCTGGTAACCGACATCTTCCTGGCTGGGATTCATCGCTGCGCTGCGGGCCAGCTCGTCGCAGCGTTCGTTTTCCGGATGGCCCGCGTGGCCTTTAACCCACTCCCAGCGGATCTGGTGCTGGCTGAGTGCCGCATCCAGTCGCTTCCAGAGATCGACATTCTTTACCGGTTTCTTATCGGCCGTCTTCCAGCCGCGTTTTTTCCAGTTATGGATCCACTGGGTGATCCCCTGGCGGACGTACTGGCTGTCGGTGCTCAGCACCACTTCGCAGTGCTCTTTCAATGCCTCAAGCGCGACGATGGCCGCCATCAACTCCATCCGGTTGTTGGTCGTGAGACGATACCCTTCGCTAAAGGTTCTTTCATGCTGCCGATAGCGTAAAATAGCGCCGTAGCCGCCAGGTCCCGGGTTACCTAAGCAAGATCCATCGGTGAAAATTTCTACCTGTTTGAGCATCTCTGGTAGACTTCCTGTAGTTGAAATCGACGTAAAACGACAAGTCTGACATAAATGACCGCTATGAGCACTGCAATTACACGACAGATCGTCCTTGATACGGAAACCACCGGTATGAACCAGATCGGTGCCCACTATGAAGGACATAAGATTATTGAAATCGGCGCGGTGGAGGTGATCAACCGCCGTCTGACCGGTAATAACTTCCACGTCTATCTCAAGCCGGATCGGCTGGTGGATCCGGAAGCCTTCTGCGTGCACGGGATTGCAGATGAGTTTTTGCTGGATAAGCCGCTCTTTAGCGACGTTGCCGATGAGTTTATCGACTATATTCGCGGCGCTGAGCTGGTGATCCATAACGCATCGTTTGATATCGGCTTTATGGACTATGAGTTCAGCAAGCTGAACCGGGGCATTCCTAAAACGGACACCTTCTGTAAGGTGACCGATAGCCTGGCGATGGCAAGGAAGATGTTCCCCGGCAAGCGCAACAGCCTCGATGCGCTCTGCTCACGTTATGAGATAGATAACAGCAAGCGAACGCTGCACGGCGCACTGCTCGATGCCCAGATCCTCGCCGACGTCTTCTTGATGATGACGGGCGGGCAGACCTCAATGGCCTTCTCCGTTGAGGGGGAAAATCAGCAGGCGCAGGGAGAGGCGACCATTCAGCGCGTTGTGCGCCGGGCTAATTCGCTTCGCGTGGTGTTAGCCAGCGATGAAGAGGTGATGGCCCACGAGTCGCGTCTCGATCTGGTGCAGAAGAAGGGGGGATCCTGCCTGTGGCGGGCCTGAAACGCCTTGTTTTGTCGATAAAAACAGCTTGCGGGCGATTTTTGCAGCAAACAGATCGAAAGCATTGAAAAAGCGTTGACGGCGTGCGAGGCAATACGTAATATTCGCCTCGTTCCCAAGGGAACAGTGGAGCGGTAGTTCAGTCGGTTAGAATACCTGCCTGTCACGCAGGGG
>DAMBQR010000096.1:0-7253 GCA_032055545.1 Pseudescherichia sp.
AGGTGCGCAAATGAGAAAACGTGACACCATCGTGCGCTACACCGCGCCGGAACGCATCAACCACTGGGTCACCGCCTTCTGCTTCGTGCTGGCGGCGGTGAGCGGGCTGGGGTTTTTCTTCCCCTCCTTTAACTGGCTGATGAATATTCTCGGTACGCCGCAGCTGGCGCGGATCCTCCACCCCTTCGTTGGGGTGGTGATGTTTGCCTCGTTTATCATCATGTTTTTCCGCTACTGGCACCACAACCTGATCAACCGGGACGATATCTTCTGGGCTAAAAACATCCAGAAAATCATCGTTAACGAAGAGGTCGGTGATACCGGGCGCTATAACTTTGGCCAGAAGTGTGTCTTCTGGGCAGCAATTATTCTGCTGGTGCTGCTGCTGGTCAGCGGGATTATCATGTGGCGTCCGTGGCTCGCGCCGTACTTCTCCATCCCGACAATCCGCCTGGCGATCATGCTGCATTCATTTGCCGCAGTCGGGCTAATTGTGGTTATTATGGTGCATATCTACGCCGCCCTCTGGGTAAAAGGCACGATCACCGCCATGGTAGAAGGATGGGTAACGAAAACCTGGGCGGAGCGACATCACCCGCGTTGGTATCGTGAAGTCCGGAGCAAATCGGAAAAAGAGGCTGAATGAGTATTCGCATAATCCCGCAAGATGCGTTGGAGAAAGGCGAGAAACGTGCGGCGGAAGCCATTCCGCCGTTGCTGTTTCCCAGGCTGAAAAATCTCTACAACCGTCGGGCAGAACGCCTGCGCACGCTGGCCGAGAGCAATCCACTGGGTGACTATCTGCGCTTCGCCGCGCTGGTGGCCCATGCCCAGGAGGTGGTGCTGTACGATCATCCGTTAACCATGGATTTGACCGCACGCATTAAAGAGGCTGCCGAACAGGGCAAGCCGCCGCTGGATATTCATGTCCTGCCACGCGACACCCACTGGCATAAGCTACTGCATTCGCTGATTGCCGAGCTGAAACCAGAGATGAGCGGCCAGGCGCTGGCGGTGATTGAGAATCTGGAGAAGGCCTCGACTCAGGAGCTGGAGGAGATGGCGAGCGCTCTGTTCGCCAGCAACTTCGCGGCGGTGAGCAGCGATAAATCGCCGTTCATCTGGGCGGCGCTGTCGCTCTACTGGGCGCAAATGGCCAGCCTGATCCCGGGTAAGGCCCGCGCCGAGTACGGTGAGCAGCGTCAGTTCTGTCCGGTCTGCGGCTCAATGCCGGTTTCCAGCATCGTGCAGATTGGTACCTCACAGGGGCTGCGCTATCTGCACTGCAACCTGTGCGAAACCGAGTGGCACGTGGTACGCGTGAAGTGCAGCAACTGCGAACAAACCCGCGATCTGCACTACTGGTCGCTGGACAACGAGCAGGCTTCGGTCAAAGCGGAGAGCTGCGGTGACTGCGGTACTTACCTGAAGATTTTGTATCAGGAAAAAGACCCGAACGTGGAGCCGGTGGCCGACGACCTGGCGTCGCTGGTGCTGGACGCGCGTATGGAGCAAGAGGGCTTCGCCCGCAGCTCCATCAACCCGTTCCTGTTCCCGGGTGAAGGGGAGTAATCCTCTGTAATAATGCCGGGCGGCGCGACGCTTGCCCGGCCTACACCTGAACGCTCCCTTCCACTACTCCTCCTCGTTGCCGCCCTCTTCGTACGAACCGAAGGGTTTCGCTGGCAGCACGATAAAAATTCCCTCAAAGATAGCCCCGGCGACGTCGTTGCCGAACAGCTCGACCTGCAGCTGAACGCGGGCTTTGCGGCCGCGGGCCAGGCGATCAAGATCGCCACTGAGCGAACCCAGGTCGGCAATCGCGCTGGGCCGGCCGGTGATGGGGTGGCTGTAGCGGATATGGGCATCGGCGAGAATAATCGTGCCGCCGAGGTGACGCTCGCGCAGCATCAGCCAGATCAGCCCCCAGCCGGTCAGCGTAGCGAGAGAGAAGAGACTCCCGGCGAACAGCGTATGGTGCGGATTCTGGTTTCCCGTCTCTGGCATGGTGGTAATAAACTTCTGCCCGGTGTACTGCTGGATACGCACGCCCATCTTCTCGCTGAGCGGAATATGCTGGTACCAGGCCTGCTGTAGCTGTCCGCACCAGTCGCCGCGATGCAGAATATCGTCCAGCGTGGCGATAGGTTTCATCATCAGAAAGTGGCGCAGCGGTGTGGTTTGCGGAGCGGTGATCTCGCCTTCATTGATAAATCCGAGCTTAGCGAAAAACTCTACCGCGTCCTCACGGGCGCTACAGGTGACGCGTTTAACCCCCTCCTGGCGTGCTACCGACTCCAGAGTCATCGCCATCAGCGTGCCCAGACCTTTATCCTGCACCTCGGGATGCACGGCCATAAAGCGAATCGAGCCTTCGTTATCGGCATTGATGTAGAGCCGTCCGACAGCAACCAGCTGGCCCTCTTCATCCAGCACCATCTGATGATGCGCCATCGCATCCCAGGCGTCGCGCTCGGAGCCACGCGGCTGGCGCAGGGGCTTGCGTAGCATTTCCCAACGAAACGCATAGTAGCGCTCTAACTCTGCTTCGGTTTGCGGTACGCGAAGATGATACATAGCAGCACTCTCTCTTGTGACCTGGGGCCAGGCTAGCTGCTGACTCATACTTGCAGCCAGAAGGTAACCGGACCGTCATTGACCAGTGAAACCTGCATATCGGCAGCAAACTGCCCGGTTTGCGTAACCATTTCCTGCTGACGACAGCGCTCGACAAAATAGTTGTACAGCGCTTCGGCGCGATCCGGCGCAGCGCCTCGGGAGAAGCCCGGACGCATGCCGCGCTCGGTATCCGCTGCCAGCGTAAACTGCGATACCACCAGCACGCTACCGCCGGCCTGCTGAACGTTGAGGTTCATCCTGCCGTCAGCATCGCTGAAGATACGGTAGCCTAGTACACGCTCGCAAAGACGGTTCGCTTTTTGTTCATCGTCCTCTTTTTCGACACCTAACAGCACCAAAAGTCCTGGGCCAATTTCACCCGTCACGTTACCTTCCACGGTCACGCTGGCACGGGAAACACGTTGAATTAATGCAATCATGGTTGGTCTATTGTCTCTTGCTCTGCGGCTAATTTGAGTTTGCGGTACTCCCCGAGAGTGACAGTTATTTCAGCGCCAAGCAAGACGATACACCAGGTCCAGTAGACCCAGACAAAGAGAATTGGCACCACCGCCAGCACGCCGTAGATGAGCTGATAGGAGGGAAACATGGTGATATAGAGCGCGAACGCCTTTTTCCCCAGCTCAAAGAGCAGCGCCGCCACCAGCGCGCCGATGACGGCATCGCGGTTAGGCACCCGGGTAGTGGGCACGATGCTGTAGAGCAGCCAGAACGAGAGCCACGAGAGGATCAGCGGAAAGATACGCAGCACGTGATCGATCACGCTATCCAGCTCGGTCGCCCAGCGCAGCGAGAGCAGATAGGAGCTAATGGCCAGGCTCGCCCCCGCCAGCATCGGCCCCAGGGTGAGGATCATCCAGTAGACTGCAAACGAGTAGACCTTTGGCCGCGCCCGCTTGCTGCGCCAGATGGTATTCAGGGCGCTATCAATGGCATACATCAGCAGCAGCGCGGTAACGATCAGGCCGCACGCTCCTACCGCCGTCATTTTGCTGGAGTTAGCGACAAACTGCTCGATGTAGCGCTGAATAATATCGCCGGTCGATGGCAGAAAGTTGGCAAAAACAAAGTGCCGTAGCTGCAGGCTGACGTCGTTAAACATCGGAAACGCAGCGAAAAGCGCAAAGATCACTGCCACCAGCGGCACCAGTGAGAGCAGCGAGACGTAGGCAAGATTCCCTGCCAGCGTCGTCATATTGTCTTCGTCGATTCGCTGCCAGAGCAGCTTAAGCCACGCCCGCAGCGGGCGAGTATGGTGGCTGGCTTTATGATGAACGGTTTTTAGCATAGCTGTTTTGCAAAGTAGTTCGGTATCGTCTCTTTTCCGGTCACCAGAATTGAGGTAATACCTAACTGGTTAGCTCCCTCTATATTATCGTCATTATCGTCAAAAAAGACCGCATCCTCGGCGGAGAAACCCTCTTCCCGCAACAGCGCCTGGTAGATACGCGCCTCGGGCTTGCGCATCCCCATCTCCTGAGAGAGGTAGATCTTGTCCGCCGCGGCGCGAACCTCAGGATACTGCTCCGGCCAGAAGGTAGTGTGCAGGCGGTTAGTGTTGGAGAGCACCACCACACGATGCCCCTGCGCACGCAGCTTGTGCATGATGTCGATCACCTCCGGACGCAGGCCGACAAATACCGCCTGCCAACCATGGGAGAACTGCTCATAGCTCAGCGGCAGCGACATCTCTTCGCATAGCGCCTCGGCAAAATCCTCATCCGACAGTTCGCCCCGCTCGTGACGATGAAACGCCTCGCCCATCGTAAAGCTTTGCTTTAATGTCGCCAGCGGAACCCGGCTGAGATCGCTCCATGCACCCAGCACGCGATTAAAGTCGATATCAACAATCACGTTACCTAAATCAAAGATATAGAGCATTATTTCTCTCCTTGCTTGCCGTGGAAAAATAACTGTAGCGGGAAATCCAGACGCTGAATAGCTGCCCTGCCACAGATTCATGCAGGAGGGGAAGAAGAAAAGTATAAAAAAAGCCGCTGAATTTCAGCGGCTTTTATCGTTATGCGAAAAACAGATTACGCCTCGCGAGGACCACGCATTGCGCGTTTACGGTCGTTCTCGGTCAGGTGACGTTTACGAATACGGACAGAGGTCGGGGTGACTTCTACCAGTTCGTCGTCATCGATGAACTCCAGCGCCTGCTCCAGGGACATCTTGATCGGTGGAACCAGAACCGTTGCTTCGTCGGTACCCGACGCACGCATGTTGGTCAGTTTCTTACCGGTCAGGCAGTTCACGGTCAGGTCGTTAGAACGGCTGTGAATACCGATGATCTGGCCTTCATACACTTCAGCACCGTGGCCCAGGAAGAGCTTACCGCGATCCTGCAGGCTGAACAGCGCGAACGCGACTGCTTTGCCCTGGCCGTTGGAGATCAGCACGCCGTTGTTACGCTGGCCGATTTCGCCCGGACGAACGTCGTCGTAGTGGCTGAAGGTGGAGTACAGCAGACCGGTACCGGAGGTCATGGTCATGAACTCGGTACGGAAGCCGATCAGGCCACGCGCCGGGATCAGGTAGTCCAGACGAATACGGCCTTTGCCGTCAGGGATCATGTCTTTGACATCGCCCTTACGCTCACCCATCGCCTGCATAACCGAGCCCTGATGCTGCTCTTCGATATCCAGAGTCACGTTCTCGAACGGCTCCTGCATACGGCCATCGATCATACGGTTGATAACTTTCGGACGGGAAACCGCCAGCTCAAAGCCTTCACGACGCATGTTTTCGATCAGAACCGACAGGTGCAGCTCGCCACGACCGGATACGCGGAACGCATCAGAATCGTCAGTCTCTTCCACGCGCAGCGCCACGTTGTGCACCAACTCTTTGTTCAGACGGTCAAGGATCTGACGCGAGGTCACAAACTTACCTTCTTTACCACAGAACGGCGAGGTGTTGACGTTGAAGAACATGGTTACGGTCGGCTCATCAACGGAGAGTGCCGGCAGCGCTTCGACGTTTTGCGGATCGCAAAGGGTGTCGGAGATGTTCAGTTCGCCCAGACCGGTGATCGCGATGATATCGCCCGCTTCAGCTTCGGTGGATTCAATACGCTCCAGACCGAGGTGGGTCAGTACTTTACCCACTTTGCCGTTGCGCGTTTTGCCTTCGCTGTCGATCAGGGTGATCTGCTGGTTCGGCTTCACCTTACCGCGCTTGATGCGGCCAATGCCGATCACGCCAACGTAGTTGTTGTAGTCCAGCTGGGAGATCTGCATCTGGAACGGACCATCAAGGTCAACGTTCGGTGCCGGAACGTGGTCAACGATCGCCTGATACAGCGGGGTCATATCTTCCGCCATGTCAGTGTGGTCGTTACCCGCGATACCCTGCAGCGCCGATGCGTAGATGATCGGGAAGTCCAGCTGCTCGTCGGTTGCGTCGAGGTTAACGAACAGATCGAAGACCTGATCCACAACCCAGTCAGGACGCGCGCCCGGACGGTCAACCTTGTTGATAACGACAATTGGCTTCAGGCCATGCGCAAACGCTTTTTTAGTTACAAAGCGGGTCTGCGGCATCGGGCCGTCCATAGCATCGACCACCAGCAGTACGGAGTCTACCATGGACATGACACGTTCAACTTCACCACCGAAGTCGGCGTGACCCGGGGTATCAACGATGTTGATACGGTAGTCATTCCATTTGATAGCGGTGTTTTTCGCGAGGATGGTAATCCCACGCTCTTTCTCCAAATCGTTGGAGTCCATCACGCGTTCGGTAGTCTCAGCGCGCTCGCTGAAGGTACCGGATTGCTGCAGCAGCTTGTCAACCAGGGTCGTTTTACCATGGTCAACGTGCGCAATGATGGCGATGTTACGCAAATTTTCGATCACAACTTTGCCTCAGGCATTAGAAATAGCGCGTTATTGTACACGTATTAATCGCAGTACAGAACAGGATCACAAAGAACCTTTACAAACAATACAGAAAGTAAGGCTTTGTGATCGGTTTCACGGAGCGGTAGAGAGCCGCTTTAATGTAAATTGCACCAATATAGTGCACAACGCTCACGCAGATGCACTATATTGATGCAAGATATCCATTATGGTGCAGCCCTTTTGCACTATGGCGTGCATGATAGCGCCTTTTGGGGGTGTTTTAAAAGTTGGCACAGATTTCGCTTTATCTTATGCAAGGCGATTGTGCCACTTATAAAGTGTAGAACCTCGTTACCACGACGACTAAAAATTCCGGGAGAGTTAAGTATGTCCGCTGAACACGTTTTGACGATGCTGAACGAACATGAAGTGAAGTTTGTCGATCTTCGCTTCACTGATACCAAAGGTAAAGAGCAGCATATCACTATCCCAGCCCATCAGGTTAACGCTGACTTCTTTGAAGAAGGCAAAATGTTTGATGGCTCTTCGATTGGTGGCTGGAAAGGCATCAACGAATCCGACATGGTGCTGATGCCGGACGCCTCTACCGCAGTTATTGATCCGTTCTTCGAAGAGTCTACCCTGATTATCCGTTGCGATATCCTTGAGCCTGGCACGCTGCAGGGCTACGATCGCGACCCACGCTCCATCGCGAAACGCGCTGAAGAGTACCTGCGCTCTACCGGCATCGCAGACACCGTTCTGTTC
>DAMBQR010000097.1:0-7231 GCA_032055545.1 Pseudescherichia sp.
ACGACCTTGCCAAGGTCGGGGTCGCGAGTTCGAGTCTCGTTTCCCGCTCCAAATTTTCTCTTCTGAATAAATTATCCACAGCGCAAACGCCTGCTGGCATCGTTTTATTTCTATTTTGACATATTCTTGTAAACAGAGTTATCCACAGGAATAGCTCCGCCACTCCTTTCGCTTAAATGTTAACAATGTAAATAATATCTTCTTAAGTATCTGATTTTTAATAATTAAATATTATTTCAGAATGTTAATGCGATCGCTTGACGAATTTTTCCGTGTTGAATCGCAATAGATTTTTATTTTTATGCACACCCTGTGGAAAGCTTAAGCGTCCCGTGGTAGCCCTTTTTCGATCACCCTGACCAGCCTTAGCTTCTGTGGGAGCTGTACCTCAACCACGCAGGCATTTCGCTTCTCAATCTGCTGCGCAATCGCCCACTCTATGTGCTCATCAAGAAGTGGGTGCTCACCCCGGCGTTGCTCCAGCGCCCGAATATTGGCCTCATCCCAGGGGGCATTGCCCAGCGCGACCGCCACATTACGCAGCCAGCGCAGGTGACCGATGCGACGAATGGCTGACCCCTCAGTGACCTTCAGGAAATGCGCCTCGCTCCAGCCAAACAGCGCGATCAGCTCCGGCGCGTGCAGCGCCTTACGCGGGCTAAAATCCTCTTCATCAGTCAGCTGCGAAAAGCGGTTCCACGGGCAGATCAGCTGACAGTCATCGCAGCCGTAGATGCGGTTGCCGATCAGCGGCCGGAACTCGGGCGGGATCGCGCCTTCCAGTTCAATCGTCAGGTAGGAGATGCAGCGCCGGGCATCGACGGTATAAGGCTCAACGATTGCCCCGGTTGGGCAGATGGTCATGCAGGCCACGCACTTACCGCAGTTCTCCTCAACCGGCTTATCAATGGGCAGGGGGAGATCGATCAGCAGTTCGCCAAGGAAAAAGAACGAGCCAGCCTCACGGTTAAGGATAAGTGAGTGCTTACCTGTCCACCCCAGGCCCGCTTTTTCCGCCAGCGGACGCTCAAGCAGCGGCGCGGAGTCAACAAAGGGTCTAAAATTCAGCGAAACGCAGTGCTGCTGGATAGTTTCACCCAGTTTTTTAAGGCGGTTGCGCAGGAGCTTGTGGTAATCCCGGCCCAGCGCGTAGCGGCTAACGTAACCCAGCGCAGGATTTTTTAGCGTGCTGGCAAAGGCGGCATTGGCCGGCAGGTAGTTCATGCGCACGCTGATCACCCGCAGCGTGCCGGGTAACAGCTCATGCGGCCGGGCGCGCATCATGCCGTGGCGTGCCATCCATGCCATTTCGCCATGATACTGCTTATCCAGCCATGCCTGGAGTTTGGGTTCGCTGGCGCTGAGATCGGTATCGGTGATGCCGACCTGTTGAAACCCCAGCTCGGTGCCCCACTGCTTAATGTTTTGCGCTAGCTGATTGAGATCGAGGGGCTGTGACATGACGGACCATACGTTGAAAAGTAGACTGAATAAAAACCGTACCACTATACCACACTCTGTCTGGCCTGCGCAGGCGCTGCGCGAGGCAGAAAAAGAGGCGGCGGATAGCCTGGGCATTACGCTGTTTGAACTGATGCTGCGAGCAGGCGAGGCGGCCTTTCACATAGCGCGCGCTGCCTATCCGCAGTCGCGCCGCTGGCTGATCCTCTGCGGCCACGGTAATAACGGCGGCGACGGCTACGTGGTGGCAAGGCTAGCGAAGGCGGCGGGCATCGAAGTGACGCTGCTGGCGCTGGAGAGCGATAAGCCATTGCCGGAAGAGGCAGAGCAGGCGCGTAACGGCTGGCTGAACGCCGCCGGAGAGATCCATGCTGCGGATAGCCCCTGGCCGGAGGAGATCGATCTGATTATCGATGGCCTGCTGGGCACCGGCCTGACCGACGCCCCGCGTGAGCCAGCCGCGAGCCTCATTGCACGTGCCAATGCACACGCCGCGCCGGTTATCGCGCTGGATATCCCCTCCGGGCTGAATGCCCAGACGGGGACTACCCCTGGCGCGGTAGTTCATGCCGCACATACGGTGACCTTTATTGCCCTCAAACCTGGCCTGCTTACCGGGAAAGCCCGGGACGTCACCGGCACGCTTCACCATAACGCGCTGGGGCTGGAGGGGTGGCTGGCGGCACAGGAGATCGCTATCCATCGCCTGGAGGCCTCGCAGCTTGCGCAGTGGCTGCCGCCGCGCCGTCCTACATCGCATAAAGGTGATAATGGGCGGCTGGTGATTGTCGGCGGCGATCACGGTACCGCCGGGGCGATCCGTATGACCGGGGAAGCGGCGCTGCGTGCGGGAGCCGGACTGGTACGCGTCCTGACGCGCGTCGAGAATATCGCCCCGCTGATCGCCGCCCGGCCGGAGCTGATGGTGCATGAGCTAACGGAAAAGCTGTTGGAGGAGAGCCTTGAGTGGGCGGACGTGGTGGTGATCGGCCCTGGACTTGGTCAGCAGGGATGGGGCAAAAAGGCGCTGCAAAAAATTGAGAATTTTCGTAAACCGATGCTGTGGGATGCGGACGCGCTGAACCTTCTGGCAATCAATCCCGATAAACGTCACAATCGCGTCATCACTCCGCACCCTGGCGAAGCTGCACGTCTGCTTAACTGTAGCGTCGCAGAAATTGAAAGCGATCGCTTACTTTCTGCCCAGCGTCTGGTAAAACGTTACGGTGGCGTGGTCGTACTGAAAGGCTCAGGCACCATTGTAGCAAGCGCAGACGACGAAATCGGCATTGTTGATGCCGGCAACGCCGGGATGGGCAGCGGAGGGATGGGAGACGTGCTCTCTGGCATTATTGGTGCCATGCTGGGGCAGTCGTTTTCCCTGTACGAGGCCGCCTGCGTGGGCTGTGTGGCGCACGGTGCGGCAGCTGACTACCGTGCGGCGCGTTACGGTACGCGCGGGATGCTGGCAACCGATCTTTTTTCCGCGCTGATGCGTGTTATTAACCCGGATGTGATTGACGTAGACCATGATTAATCGAGTGATCCCTCTGCCCGACGAGCAGGCAACCTTAACGCTGGGCGAGCGCGTCGCGCAGGCCTGCAGCGGCGCAACCGTTATCTACCTGTACGGTGATTTAGGCGCGGGTAAAACGACCCTGAGCCGAGGCTTCCTGCAGGCGCTGGGCCACCAGGGGAACGTGAAAAGCCCAACCTATACGCTGGTTGAACCCTATACCCTCGATACGCTGATGGTGTACCACTTTGACCTCTACCGCCTTGCCGATCCCGAAGAGCTGGAATTTATGGGCATTCGCGACTATTTTGCCAACGATGCCATCTGCCTCGTCGAGTGGCCGCAGCAGGGATCGGGCGTGCTGCCCGATCCGGATATCGAAATCCATTTAGAGTACCAGGCCCAGGGGCGTGAGGCGCGTATTGCAGCCGTATCCGCCGCGGGTGAGTCTTTACTGACGCGTTTGTAACTATTACAGGATGACGGGATGATCAGTCGCGTAAAATGCTGGGCCCTGGCCGCGCTGGTCGCGCTAAGCGCGCAGGCCACCGCCGCAAGTCTGTCGGATATTCAGGTCTCCAATGGTGATGACCAGGCCCGTATCACGCTGAGTTTTATGGGCGATCCGGAGTACGCGTTTTCCCAGCAGGGCAAACGCAGCGTGGCGCTGGATATCAAACAGACCGGCGTCATTCAGGGCCTGCCGCTGCAGTTCAGCGGCAACAATCTGGTAAAGAGCATTCGCTCCGGGACGCCAAAGGATAACCAGTCGCTGCGGCTGGTGGTCGATCTTACCGAAAACGGTAAAGCCCGGGCGGTAAAACAGCAGAATGGCGCAAACTATACGGTGGTGTTTACCATTGATGCCGATGCGCCACCGCCATCCCCTCCGCCGCCACCGGTAGTTGCTAAGCGCGTCGAGACCCCGGCAGTTGCACCGCGACCTGCTGAGCCAGCGCGTAATCCGTTTAAAAACGAAAATGACCGGGTAACCAGCGTCACCAGCAGCAATACCGTGACGCGTCCGGCCATGCGCGCCAGCTCTGCCTCAGGCGACAAAGTGATTATCGCTATTGACGCCGGACACGGTGGCCAGGATCCGGGCGCTATCGGCCCTGGCGGCACGCGAGAGAAAAACATCACCCTCTCTGTAGCGCGTAAGCTGCGCACGCTGCTGAACAGCGATCCGATGTTTAAGGGCGTGCTGACCCGCGACGGAGACTACTTTATCTCAGTGATGGGCCGATCTGACGTGGCGCGTAAACAGAACGCCAACTTCCTCGTCTCTATTCACGCCGACGCCGCGCCAAACCGCGACGCTACCGGCGCATCGGTATGGGTGCTCTCCAACCGCCGCGCCAACAGCGAGATGGCGAGCTGGCTGGAGCAGCATGAGAAGCAATCCGAGCTGCTGGGCGGGGCGGGTGACGTGCTGGCGAACAGCCAGTCCGATCCCTACCTAAGCCAGGCGGTTCTCGATTTGCAGTTCGGCCATTCCCAGCGCGTCGGGTATGATGTCGCCACCAATATGCTCAGCCAGCTGTCGCGTATCGGCTCGCTGCACAAACGCCGCCCGGAACACGCCAGCCTTGGCGTGCTGCGTTCGCCGGATATTCCGTCGGTGCTGGTAGAGACCGGGTTTATCAGCAATCGCAGCGAAGAGCGCCTGCTGGACAGCGACGACTATCAGCAGCAGCTGGCGGAAGCCATCTATGCTGGGCTGCAGAGCTACTTCCAGGCGCACCCGATGCAGTCATCGCCGCAGAGCGGTGGCGCGCAGACGGCCAGCGCCGGATCGCCGGGGAACAGCTTTATTAACTAAGGAGATTTCATGCCGATTCAGGTCTTGCCGCCGCAGCTAGCGAACCAGATCGCCGCTGGCGAAGTGGTGGAGCGCCCTGCGTCGGTGGTGAAAGAGCTGGTTGAGAACAGCCTTGATGCGGGTGCAACCCGCATCGATATCGACATTGAGCGCGGCGGGGCGAAGCTTATTCGCATCCGGGATAACGGCAGCGGCATCGGTAAAGATGAGCTGGCTCTTGCTCTGGCGCGCCATGCCACCAGCAAGATCGCCTCGCTGGACGATCTCGAGGCCATTGTCAGCCTCGGCTTTCGTGGTGAGGCGCTGGCCAGTATCAGCTCGGTGTCCCGACTGACGCTGACCTCCCGCACCGCCGATCAACCGGAGGCCTGGCAGGCCTACGCCGAAGGGCGGGAGATGGACGTAACGGTCAAGCCTGCCGCCCATCCGCCGGGCACTACCCTTGAAGTACTCGATCTCTTCTATAACACGCCTGCGCGCCGCAAGTTTATGCGCACCGAAAAGACCGAATTTGGTCATATCGACGAGGTGATCCGCCGCATCGCGCTGGCGCGCTTCGACGTTACCATTACCCTGAACCACAACGGTAAGATGGTGCGCCAGTACCGCGCCGTGCCGCCGGGCGGCCAGCGCGAACGCCGGCTGGGAGCGATCTGCGGACTGCCGTTTATGGAGCAGGCGCTGGCCATTGAGTGGCAGCACGGCGATTTAGCCATGCGCGGCTGGGTAGCCGATCCTAAGGCCACCACGGCGGCGCTGGCAGAGATCCAGTACAGCTACGTCAATGGCCGTATGATGCGGGACCGGCTGATCAACCACGCTATCCGCCAGGCCTGTGAAGATAAGCTGGGGGCGGATCAGCAGCCTGCGTTTGTTCTCTACCTTGAGATCGATCCGCACCAGGTCGATGTTAACGTCCATCCCGCCAAGCACGAGGTGCGCTTCCACCAGTCGCGGCTGGTGCATGACTTTATCTACCAGGGCGTTGCCAGCGTATTGCAGCAGCAGATTGCCGCGCCGCTGGCGCGGGCGGACGAACCCGCGCCGCGCCAGGTGCCGGAGAACCGCATTGCTGCCGGTAAAAACCAGTTCGCACAGCCACCCGTGGCCCGTGAACCCACCGCCCCGCGCTACCCTGAGCCTGGTGCTGCGCCGCGCAGCCACGGCGGGGGATCGTCGGGCAGTGCGGGTGGGGCAGGCTGGCCGAACGCCCAGCCGGGGTATCAAAAGCAGCAGGGGGCGCTCTACCGCAAGCTGCTGGAGACGCCAGATGCTGCTCCCGCGCCCGCCGCGCCAAAAGCCGCTGCGCCGCTGCCCACCGCCCGCAGCCAGAGCTTTGGCCGCGTGCTGACCATCGTCAATGAGGACTGCGCGCTGCTGGATCGCGAGGGCCAGCTCTGTGTGCTGTCGCTGGTGGTGGCCGAACGCTGGCTCAAGCAGGCGCAGCTGTTACCGGTAGAGGGCACGCCGTGCAGTCAGCCGCTGCTGATCCCGGTCCGGCTGAAGGTCTCCGCTGAAGAGCGGGCGGTCTTAACGCGGGCTACCGCTATGCTGAGCGAAATGGGCATTGAGTTTGAGTCGGATGCGCATCATGTGACCATTCGCGCGGTGCCTTTACCCTTACGGCAACAAAATTTACAAATCTTGATTCCTGACCTGATAGGCTACCTGGCGCAGCAGACAACCTTCAGCGTGGCAGAGAGCGCCCAGTGGATTGCCCGTCGCCTGGCCAGCGAGCGTCCGCAGTGGAATATCGCCCAGGCCGTGGTGCTGCTTGCCGACGTTGAGCGTCTTTGCCCGCATCTGGTAAACGCGCCGCCGGGCGGTTTGTTACAATGTGTTGATATCACCCCGGCGATGAAAGCTCTGAAAGATGACTGACGTAAGTACCGATATAGCGAAGACAAGCCTGCCTAAGGCAATTTTTTTAATGGGGCCAACCGCCTCCGGAAAGACCGCGTTAGCCATCGCGCTGCGTAAAGTTTTGCCAGTAGAGTTGATTAGCGTCGATTCTGCCCTTATCTATCAGGGGATGGATATCGGTACGGCGAAGCCAGATGCTCAGGAGCAGGCGGCAGCACCCCATCGATTGCTGGATATTCTCGATCCAGCCCAGGCGTACTCGGCGGCTGATTTTCGCCGCGACGCGCTGGCCCAGATGGCGGAGATCACTGCCGCTGGCCGGATCCCCCTGCTGGTGGGGGGAACGATGCTCTACTTTAAGGCGTTGCTGGAGGGCCTGTCGCCACTGCCCTCAGCGGATCCGGCAGTTAGAGCTAAAATTGAACAGATGGCGGCAGAGCAGGGGTGGGAAGCGCTGCACAAGCAGCTGGCAGAGATAGATCCGCTAGCGAGTGCACGAATTCATCCGAACGACCCGCAAAGGCTTTCCCGGGCACTGGAAGTTTTTTTCATTTCGGGTAAAACTTTAA
>DAMBQR010000098.1:0-7034 GCA_032055545.1 Pseudescherichia sp.
ACTCTTCCGTGAAGACGTCCAGCATCAGGCTGGTTTCGCTCCAGGGACGACTATGGAGAACAAAAGCGCGCTGCCACCCTTCCATTAGACTCGATACTCGTCGTCTTGCAAACCGCAGGCACGCTGGACGTGCCCGTTCGTTTCAGTCAATTACTTGAGATCGTCAACGTAGCCAAGGCTACGCAGGGCGCGCTCGTCGTCGGCCCAGCCGGATTTGACCTTCACCCACAGCTCAAGATGCACCGGAGCTTCGAACATCTCCTGCATATCTTTGCGGGCTTCGATACCGATGGTTTTGATCTTAGCGCCTTTGTTGCCGATCACCATCTTCTTCTGCCCCTCACGCTCAACCAGGATCAAGCCATTGACGTCGTAACCGCCGCGCTCGTTGCTGACAAACTGCTCGATCTCGACGGTCACCGAATAGGGCAGCTCTTCGCCGAGGAAACGCATCAGCTTTTCACGGATGATCTCCGAGGCCATAAAGCGCTGGGAACGGTCGGTGATGTAATCTTCCGGGAAGTGATGGATCGCTTCCGGCAGATGCTTACGCACGATGCTGGCGATGGTATCCACGTTCATCCCGGTCTCAGCAGAGAGCGGCACGATGTCGAGGAAGTTCATCTGGCTGGCGAGGAACTGCAGGTGCGGCAGCAGATCGGCCTTCTCCTGCACGTTATCGACCTTGTTAACCGCCAGGATCACCGGCGTTTTACCGTCGCGCAGCTTGTTGAGCACCATCTCGTCGTCCGCCGTCCAGCGGGTGCCTTCTACCACGAAGATCACCAGCTCAACGTCGCCGATAGAGCTGCTGGCCGCCTTGTTCATCAGGCGGTTGATAGCGCGCTTCTCTTCCATGTGCAGGCCCGGGGTATCCACGTAGATGGCCTGGTAAGCACCTTCGGTATGGATCCCCGTAATGCGGTGACGCGTGGTCTGCGCTTTACGGGAGGTAATAGAGATCTTCTGCCCAAGCAGATTGTTCAGTAAGGTGGATTTGCCAACGTTGGGACGTCCAACGATGGCAATAAATCCGCAGTATGTTTTTTCGTTGCTCATTCCAGCTCCAGTTTTTTCAACGCCTGTTCGGCGGCTGCCTGCTCCGCCTTGCGGCGGCTGGAACCTGTGCCGACCACCGGTTCACTCAGGCCGCTTACCTGGCAGTGGATAGTAAATTCCTGATCGTGGGCTTCGCCACGCACCTGCACAACCAGATAGGTTGGCAGCGGCAGGTGACGGCCCTGTAAAAATTCCTGCAAACGCGTCTTCGGATCTTTTTGTTTATCCCCTGGGCTAATCTCGTCCAGGCGGGTCTGATACCAGTAGAGGATCAGCTTTTCGACGGTCTGAATATCGCTATCGAGAAACACGCCGCCAATCAACGCTTCTACGGTATCGGCCAGAATCGACTCCCGACGGAAACCGCCGCTTTTAAGCTCGCCCGGCCCTAAACGCAGGCACTCGCCCAGCTCAAACTCACGGGCAATCTCGGCCAGCGTGTTGCCGCGCACCAGCGTGGCGCGCATCCGGCTCATGTCGCCCTCGTCTACGCGAGGAAAACGGTGATAGAGCGCGTTGGCGATAACAAAACTTAAAATGGAGTCACCCAAAAACTCCAGACGCTCGTTGTGTTTGCTGCTGGCACTGCGATGGGTTAGCGCCTGCTGCAACAACTCCTGATGTTGAAAAGTGTAGCCCAGCTTCCGTTGAAGCCGATTAATTACGATGGGGTTCATGCGATACCAATAGAATGAATGCGTCAAAAATGCAGCACACGAAACCGACCTGAAGAGAACAACGCGGTTTCGTGTGCCGTGGCTCCCTGCGGAACCAGCCTGAACTTCGGGGGAATATTCTATACACAACGGCGGGGGATGTCGTTAGCCGTAACTGATTTATAGCGGAAATAATTTGGGTTGCAGCCAGATTAGCTGCAACCTGACGGATTAGTGGATGCCACCAATGCGGTTTAAGCGCACGCCGGTTGGCCACTCACCCTCTTGTTTCTCGAAGCTCATCCAGATTGCCGTTGCGCGGCCCACCAGGTTAGCCTCCGGCACAAAACCCCAGTAACGGCTGTCCGCGCTGTTGTCGCGGTTATCACCCATCATGAAGTAGTGGCCTGGCGGCACGATCCAGGTCGCCAGCGGCTGGCCTGGCTGCTGGTGATAGAGCCCCAGCTGATCCTGCGCAATCGGCACGGTCAGAATGCGGTGCGTCACGTCACCCAGCGTCTCTTTACGCTCGGCGAGGCGCACGCTGTTCTCTTTGGTTTCGCCCGGCGGCAGCTGGAAGAAGCCGCTGCTGGCCTCGCCACCGTTCCGGCGGCTAAAGGTCTGGACAAAATCGCTGGGCGCCACGTTGGAATAAGTGATCGGCAGCGCGCTGGCGCACGCCTGACCGGAGCTGCACCCTGGCTGGACCGTCACCTGCTTGGCAACCGGATCGTAGCTGACCTTATCGCCCGGCAGGCCTACCACGCGCTTGATGTAGTCCAGGCGCGGATCGTCCGGATACTTAAACACCGCGATGTCGCCGCGTTTCGGATGGCCGGTTTCGATCAGCGTTTTCTGGTAGATCGGATCTTTAATCCCGTAGGCAAATTTCTCCACCAGGATAAAGTCGCCGATCAGCAGGGTTGGCATCATTGAACCAGACGGGATCTGAAATGGCTCATAGATGAACGAGCGCACCACCAGCACAATCGCCAGCACCGGGAACACAGAGGCTCCGGTCTCCAGCCAGCCCGGCTTCGGGCTCACTTTTTTCAGCGTTTTTTGATCCAGCGTATCGCCCGCCGCCGCCTGGGCTGCGGCCTGCCGCTCCCGACGCTTTGGTGCAAATACGGCCTTGTCCAGGCACCAGAGCAACCCTGTGGCCAGGGTTGCAATCACCAGGATCAGGGCAAACATGTTCGCCATACCAACTCCTTAATGGTTTATTTGCCGTCTTTACCTACGTGCAGAATGGCGAGGAACGCTTCCTGCGGCAGCTCAACGTTACCGACCTGCTTCATACGCTTCTTACCCTCTTTCTGTTTCTGCAGCAGCTTTTTCTTACGGCTGACGTCACCGCCGTAGCACTTAGCCAGAACGTTTTTACGCAGCTGCTTCACCGTCGAGCGGGCAATAATATGGGTACCGATCGCGGCCTGAATCGCGATATCGAACTGCTGGCGTGGGATCAGCTCTTTCATCTTCTCCACCAGCTCACGACCACGGTACGGGGCGTTATCGTTGTGGGTGATCAGCGCGAGGGCATCAACACGCTCGCTGTTGATCAGCACGTCAACGCGCACCATGTTAGAAGCCTGGAAACGCTTGAAGTTGTAGTCCAGCGACGCATAGCCACGGGAGGTAGACTTCAGACGATCGAAGAAGTCGAGCACCACTTCCGCCATCGGGATCTCATAGGTCAGCGCCACCTGTTTACCGTGATAAACCATGTTGGTCTGCACGCCGCGCTTCTCGATGCAGAGGGTGATGACGTTGCCCAGGTACTCCTGCGGCAGCAGCATATGACACTCGGCGATGGGTTCCCGCAGCTCCTGAATGTTATTCAGCGGCGGCAGCTTGGACGGGCTATCGACGTAGATGGTCTCTTTCGAGGTGGTAACCACTTCATAGACTACGGTCGGCGCGGTGGTGATCAGGTCCAGATCGTACTCACGCTCCAGACGCTCCTGGATAATCTCCATGTGCAGCAGGCCGAGGAAGCCGCAGCGGAAGCCGAAGCCCAGCGCGGTAGAGCTTTCCGGCTCGTAGAACAGGGAGGCATCGTTGAGGCTCAGCTTACCCAGCGCATCACGGAAGTTCTCGTAGTCATCGGAGCTCACCGGGAACAGGCCGGCGTAAACCTGCGGTTTCACCTTCTTAAAGCCCGGCAGCGCTTTGTCCGCGGGGTTACGGGCAGTGGTCAGGGTATCGCCCACCGGTGCACCCAGGATATCTTTGATTGCACAGACCAGCCAGCCTACCTCACCACACTTCAGCTCGGTACGGTCAACCTGCTTCGGCGTAAAGATGCCCAGACGATCGGCGTTATAGGTTTGACCGGTGCTCATCACCTTGATCTTGTCGCCCTTGCGCATGGTGCCGTTGTTGATACGCACCAGGGAGACAACGCCCAGGTAGTTATCGAACCAGGAGTCGATGATCAGCGCCTGCAGCGGTGCGTCAGGATCGCCCTGCGGCGGCGGAATATCGCGCACCAGACGCTCCAGCACATCGCCCACCCCTACCCCGGTCTTCGCGGAGCAGCGTACGGCGTCGGCGGCGTCGATACCGACAATATCTTCAATCTCTTCCGCCACGCGCTCTGGATCGGCAGCCGGCAGGTCAATTTTATTCAGGACCGGGACAACTTCCAGATCCATTTCCATTGCGGTGTAGCAGTTAGCCAGCGTCTGCGCTTCCACGCCCTGGCCTGCATCGACAACCAGCAGTGCGCCTTCGCACGCCGCCAGCGAACGGGAAACCTCATAGGAGAAGTCAACGTGGCCCGGGGTGTCGATAAAGTTCAGCTGATAGGTTTCGCCGTCGGCGGCTTTATAGTCCAGCGTTACGCTCTGGGCTTTGATGGTGATCCCGCGCTCGCGCTCAAGATCCATGGAGTCCAGCACCTGGGCTGCCATTTCGCGATCGGAGAGGCCACCACAAAGCTGGATGATACGGTCAGACAGCGTCGATTTACCGTGGTCGATGTGCGCAATGATGGAGAAATTTCTTATGTTCTTCATATAGGGAGATTTATGCCTTACGAAACTAAGAGGCCGCTGTACTGAGCCACGTCTGTTGTCTGAAACGCCGCATTCTACACTACAACAACAACGCGGGGAATGCTCATCCCGCGAGGAGAGCGGGAAGGCGAGACGCCGCTATTTTTCAGTGGCGTAATTGCTAATAATTAATGCGAACGAGAACTGGCGTCTGCCGGGGTAGCATCGACCCGCAGCAGATCCGGCGGCAGGGCAACGCTCAGGATCACCGGCTGCCAGGCCTGGCGGGCGGCCAGCCTGGGTGAGAAGGCGCGGGCCAGCAGAAAGCCGCCTACCCCGCCCAGCACAGCGCCGCCCATTGCCGCCAGGTCGTAACCAAACAGCGTCTGGAACAGCGCGGCCATGATAAACAGCCCCACCAGCGGCGACATATAGACCAGCAGCGCAGAGCTAAGCAGGCTGCCTTCGGCAATACCCAGCTCGACCTT
The DNA here is from genome assembly GCA_032055545.1 of Pseudescherichia sp. Taxonomy (GTDB): domain Bacteria; phylum Pseudomonadota; class Gammaproteobacteria; order Enterobacterales; family Enterobacteriaceae; genus Pseudescherichia. The sequence continues at coordinate 5,206 of DAMBQR010000098.1, forward strand.
CTGCCCGACCACCAGCGGCTGCTCGCTGGGTACGGAAATGGTGTGAACCATCTGCGGCCCCAGCTTGTTCAGAACCCGGCTGCCGCACCCTGCGCGCGAGGCGCAGCTATTACAGGATGCTTTAACATCACAGCTGACAACGGCTTCGCCATTGTGCCATGAAACAACGGTTGCCCACTCTTTGATCATTGTGCTGCCCTGAACTTAATACTGTCTGCAATACGTTTTGCGGTCTGCGGCGGAAGCTCGCCGACCACGGTAATTTCTGCGTTATCCCGCACGGTGGTGCTGACGGTACGACGCCCGGTGCGCAACATCTGATCGCTGCTGTTCTGATTGGCGCGGTTCACGTTGATCGAGAAGCTAAACAGCCCGTCAGAGAAGAGACGGGACTCGACCGGCATGTCGATGGTCGGCAGCTTGCGGCGGCTGCTGGAGACTTCGCTAAAACCCTGCGGCAGCCAGCTGGCAGACCAGCTAAAATTGATTTTTTCGCCTGCCGGAACCGACAGCAGCGGCGGCAGGTTAGCTTTGGCGAGGCTCTCCATATTACTTCCCACCCGCTCGTTTACGGTGAACGCCACGACGCGGAACTGCTCCAGCGTTTCACCGTCGCGATCGAGCAGATCGACTCGCATGGGGAGCTTGGTCTCGGCATCCAGCCAGACGATGTAGCTATAGCGGGTACCGTCGCGAGCCACGACGCGGATCACTTCGCACAGGCGATCGGCAATCCGGGTACGGCCTACCGAGATAAAATCGTAGAAGGACGCCAGGCGTTTAAAATCGGTATAGACCAGTGAGGGCAGTGAATCGACAATATAGTCGCCGGTCAACGTAAACGGCTCCAGGCCTGGCTCAAAGTAGCTTATCTCGCTGCCGCGCTGCACGACTTCGCGACGCGGACCATCCATTTGCAACAGCTGGGCGAGAGGCTGATTTTCAAGACGGGCGTGCCGGTAGCGTAATGACTCGACACCCTGCTTGTTGATGCTGACAAAAGACAGCTCGTAATTGAGAGACTGGCTGGCCAGGTTCATCTGCTGCAACAACGCCCCGGAGGTAACATCAGCCGAGGCGTTAGCAGAAAACAGCAGACTACCGGCCATGAGAGACATGGCACACCAAAGTTGCTTCATTACTGCGATTGCGTTCCTAAAGTTTGGATTCCTGGCACCTGTACCGCGGCCTGCTGGGTTTGTGCCTGCTCAAACTGAAGCTGTTCGGAGTGCAGACGGCGCTGCAGCTCGTAGTCCTGCAGCATCGCATTGATACGGCGGCGCTGCTCCTGAACCTGCTGCTGTTGGCCAGCATCGGCGGTGGCATCCGACGGTACGCCCAGGCTTACCGGGCTGGCTTTGCCCATCATAGGAAGCGTGTTAAACACCGGCGCTTCAGGCTGCTGGGCCGTGTCGGACTGGCTGTTATAGTGCTGCACGCCGACGATAACGGCAAGCGAAACGCAGGCGGCTACGCCCATTTGGGTGATCTGGCTTGCCCAGGGACGCACTTTGGCCCAGAACGGCATCTTCTGCCACTGCTGAGGCGCAGGCTGGGATTCCGGGATCAATGGCGTTGCCTGCCGTACCGGTTCGTCGGCAATGGCAGCCATGACGCGGCTCGAGATATCGAAATGGATGACGTCGGCAGTGTCACCGCGTAAAGCGTCACGAACCAGATGATAACGCTCCCAGGTTTGCTGCATTTCCGGATCGCGAGACAGCTCCTTGAGCAGCTCGGTATCCAGCGTCTCACCATCCATCAAAGCGGAAAGCTTTTCTTTCTGCATGCCTAATACCTTTTCCAGTATCCCGCTATCGTCAACGCCT
>DAMBQR010000099.1:0-6579 GCA_032055545.1 Pseudescherichia sp.
TACGTGAAGTAAAAGGTCTGAAAGATAGAACATCTTACCTCTGTACCCTACGTCTTTAACTCTACTCTTTTTTTAGACAGTTACAAACGCTTTTTGTAATTTTTTTTCATTCTTTACATAGGGAATTCTAATGATCATCACAAAAAGCTCTATCTTATGTTGCTTACTTACATAAAACTGCGCAATTACGCCAAAGGCTAGTGCGCCAGATCCCAGTTTTCACCACTGCCAACCTCCACCAGCAGCGGGACATCCAGCTGGGTACTGTTCTCCATCAGCTCATGGATCCTCTGCGAAACCTGCTTCAGATCGTCTTTGTGCACTTCAAACACCAGTTCATCGTGAACCTGCATAATCATACGCACGCGCGGCTGCTCCGCCTGTAGCCAGGCATCCACAGCGATCATAGCCCGCTTGATGATATCTGCCGCTGTTCCCTGCATCGGGGCGTTAATCGCCGCACGCTCAGCGCCAGCCCGCCGCGCGGCGTTGCTGGATTTGATGTCCGGCAGATAGAGGCGACGCCCCTCTAAAGTTTCAACGTAGCCCTGCTCCTTTGCCTGCGCGCGGGTGCGCTCCATATACTCCCGCACGCCCGGATAGCGCTCAAAGTAGAGATCCATATAACGCTGCGACTCTTTACGCGGAATATTCAGCTGGCGCGACAGACCAAAAGCGCTCATGCCGTAGATCAGACCAAAGTTGATCGCTTTCGCGCTGCGGCGCTGGTCGTTGGATACGCTCTCCAGCGGCATACCAAATACCTCTGCTGCCGTGGCACGGTGGATATCCTGACCCTCGGCAAAGGCAGAGAGCAGGCCCTGGTCGCGGGACAGGTGCGCCATGATGCGCAGCTCAATCTGCGAGTAGTCCGCAGAGACGATAACGTAATCCTCTGGCGCAATAAACGCCTGACGGATGCGCCGTCCCTCCTCGTTACGCACGGGGATGTTCTGCAGGTTCGGATCGGTGGATGAGAGCCGTCCCGTTGCGGTGACCGCCTGGTGATAGGAGGTGTGCACGCGCCCGGTTTTAGGGTTGATCATCAGCGGCAGCTTATCGGTATAGGTCGATTTCAGCTTCGACAGGCCGCGATGCTCCAGAATGACCTTCGGCAACGGGTAATCCAGCGCCAGCTCCTCCAGCACCTCTTCTGAGGTTGAGGGTGCGCCACCCGGCGTCTTCTTCAGGGGCTTAATGCCCTGCTTCTCAAACAGGATAACCTGCAGCTGTTTGGTCGAGGAGAGGTTAAACGCCTCACCGGCAATCTCATGGGCCTTTTTCTCCAGCTCGGCCAGACGGAGAGTGATCTCTCCTGAGTGCTTATGCAGCACCGCCGGATCGATCTTCACCCCGTTACGCTCGATGCGGGAGAGCACCGGCACCAGCGGCATCTCAATATTCTGGAAGATATTCAGCGGACCGGCATGTTTCTCCAGCTTTGGCCACATCTTGAGATGCAGCTGCAGCGTGACGTCAGCATCTTCCGCCGCGTAGTGTCCGGCCTCTTCCAGTGCGATCTGGTTAAAGGTCAGCTGGTTCTTACCCTTGCCGGCGATCTGCTCAAAGGTTACGGTCTGGTGCTTCAGCCAGCGATCGGAGAGGCTGTCCATATCGTGACGCCCGGCAACGCTGTCGAGAATATAGGACTCCAGCATGGTGTCAAAGGCGATGCCGCGCAGCTCAATACCGTAGTTTTGCAGAATGCCGCGGTCGAACTTCAGGTTCTGCCCCACCTTCAACGCTTTATCATCTTCCAGAATCGGCTTTAACAGTTCGAGTACCCGATCGCGGGAGAGCTGCTCCGGCGCATCCAGGTAGTCGTGTGCTACCGGCACGTAGGCTGCGAGACCCGGCTCGGTAGCAAACGACAGGCCCACCAGCTGGGCACTGACGTTGTCCAGGCTGTCCGTTTCGGTATCGAAGGCAAATACCGGTGCCTTCTTCAGTCGCGCAATCCACTCGTTCAGCGTCGGCTCATCAAGAACAGTGACGTAGTGCTCTGCGGAGAGTGGCGTGGCAGGCTCATCGTCTTCAACCTCAACCACAGGAGCGGCCTGCGGCTTCGCGGCCGGTTTCGCCCCTTTACCCTGCAACCAGGTTCCCGCTTCGACATCCGCCGTCCAGCGTTTAAATTCGTAGCGCTTAAACAGGCTCAGCAGCTCGTCTGCGGCTGGCTGCTGTACCGTCAGCTGTTCGCAGGTGAGATCCAGCTCAACGTCGGTCTTGATGGTCGCCAGCTGATAGGAGAGGCGAGCAACCTCTTTATTCTGCTCCAGCTTCGCCGCCATGGTTTTCGCCCCGCGGAAGCTGAGAGTGGCAATCTTATCGGACTCGTTAAACAGCGTTTCCATACCGCCCAGCCCCTGCAGCAGCGCCTGCGCCGTTTTTTCACCGACGCCAGGCACGCCAGGAATGTTATCTGAGGAGTCACCCATCAGGGCAAGGAAATCGATAATCAATTCAGGCGGCACGCCATATTTATTGATCACCTCTTCCGGGCCAAGAATGGTGTTGGTCATGGTGTTAATCAGCGTCACGTTCGGCGTGACAAGCTGGGCCATATCTTTATCACCGGTGCTGATCAGCACCGGGCGACCCATTTTTTCGGCCTCGAGTGCCAGCGTACCGATAACGTCATCCGCCTCAACGCCGGAAATGGCCATCAGCGGCAGACCCATTGCCTTCACCATCGCATGCAGCGGCTCGATCTGCGAGCGCAGGTCGTCAGGCATCGGCGGACGGTGCGATTTATAGTGCTCAAACAGCTCATCACGGAAGGTCTTCCCTTTGGCATCAAATACCACGGCGGCATGCGTGGGCTGGTACTGTAGGATCAAGCTTCTGAGCATGTTCAGTACCCCGTACATTGCGCCGGTTGGCTCTCCCGCGCTGTTGGTCAGCGGTGGGAACGCGTGATAAGCGCGATAGAGGTATGACGAGCCATCAACGAGGATTAGCGGGTTTTCTGGGATCTGAACCATGATATCCGTGCCTGTTTAATAATTTATGGTTAAAGGATGCCACATACCGGACGAAAACTTGAGTTTTTCACGGTAATTCGTGGAAAAGATTTCAGGATCGTCGCGATCGTTCGCATTATTATCCTGTGGATAACTTTGTGCATGCTTTTTTGCTGAAGAAATAATAGACCATGTAATATTGGCGGGGTTTTTTATTTATTTAGTAAAATTAAATAGATAGGAAAAGGATCGCGATCCTTATGTCTGATAAGCGGCAATTTACTCCATGTGGATATAAGCTTTGGTCCTGATATAGAACATATGAAAAAGCCGGTCATTGACCGGCTTTATGATTACTTCTGACCAACCAGATATTTTACCGTTGCAGCATACTGCTGGACGAAAACGTCCATGCTGCTGGTGTCCATTCCCTGCGGGTTAACCTGATATTTGCCGTTAACAAACATGGCCGGTACGCCTTGCAATTGCAGATCGGCGGCGGCTTTCTCCTGCTGGGCAACGAGGGATTTCACCACAAAGCTATTCCATGCGGCGTCGTAGTCTTCGCCTTTAATACCGGCATCAACAAACACTTTGCGGATATCGGCTACGGTCGTGACGGTCTGAGTCTTCTGCACCGCTTCAAACATCGGAGCGGTGATCTTATCCTCTACACCCAGCGCCATCGCCACAGCCCATGCCTGAGTCAGATCTTTGCCCAGTGGCCCCAGGAATTCAACGTGGTACTTGGTCATCTTAGTGCCTTCCGGCAGCTGCTGTTTCACCGTGTCAGAAACGTGCCATACGCGTTCAAAATCGTAGCAGTGCGGGCAGTAGAATGAGAAGAACTCCAGCACCTGCGGCTCTCCCACCGCCGGCTTATCAAGGGCGATGTACTGTTTCCCCTCGGTGAACTGAGCTGCAGATGCGCTAAATGCCAGAATGAGACCTGCCAGCGCCAGCCAAATTTTCTTCATGGTTAATACTCTCCTGAAAGTGTCAAATTAATACATCGGCGTAAGTTGCAGAGGCGGTTCTTGTAGAACCTTAACCTGCTCAATAAAGGTCAGAGTTTGCCTGTGCCAATAGTCTTCCCCGATCAACCACGGGAAATTTTTGGGGAATGCGGGATCGTCCCAGCGGCGGATCAGCCATGCCAGATAATAAACCATACGCATGGCGCGTAAAGGTTCGATGAGCGCAATTTCATCGGTTTTAAATTCGCTAAACTCTTCATAGGCCTCGATAATCGTCTCAAGCTGCATACGCCGCTCGGCTTTGTCGCCGTTGAGCAGCATCCACAGATCCTGAACCGCAGGGCCATTACGGGCATCGTCGAGATCGACAAACAGTGGCCCGTCGCGCCAGAGAATGTTCCCGGCATGGCAGTCGCCATGCAGGCGTAGCGGATCGAAACGCGTATGCCACTGCGCCATTACCGCCTCGATAAGGGAATCCGTGGCGTTAAGGAAGGCGACTTTCAGGCCAGAGGGGATCAGGGTCGAGTGCTCAAAGACGTGACGAGGCTCAATCAGATACTCATTAACGTCGATAGAGGGGCGGTGAATAAACGTTGTTTTACGCCCGGTTTGATGCAGGCGGCCAAGATAGCGAGCCACCCACTCCATCTGATCCAGATTGTCCGCTTCGAACTGACGTCCGCCGAGGCTGGGAAATACAGCATAGTAGTACCCCTGATGGGTCAGCAGCGTCTGGCCGTTAAACTCAAGCGGGGCCGCAACCGGTACCTCATCATTCATCAGCTCCTGAGCGAACTGGTGTTCTTCACGGATTTGTTCGGCCGACCAGCGCTGCGGGCGGTAAAATTTCACCACGTAGCGGCGGCGATCTTCGTCCTGAAACTGATAGACACGGTTTTCGTAACTGTTGAGCGGGGTAAGACCGGAATCCACCCGGATCCCCTGTTCAAACAGCGCATCCATGATGGTATCCGGGTGTAGCGTCTGGAAAGTAAAAGCGTTGTCGTTCATCCCATCATCCGGAAATTACTACGAATAGTTCAGGATATCATTTCGTAGCACATTCGGTTGCACCGCTTACAACCTTTTACTCTTTAATTACGCCCCGGGCGCGCAGTAGGGCGGTTTTGAAATCTTCTTCATAATCTTTCTGGATCCCGGGAATAACGGCATCCTTTGCCGAGTCGCGCATTTTAAGGTGATAGATCAGGATATCGTCAGAAAGATCGGTCAGCTCACCGTCATAGCCTGACTCCTGCGCCAGTTTTTGCAAAAATTGCATTAGATTAAGCTCGGGCTCTTTTTGCCAGGCGGGCTGGAGGAGTTCAATTACTTCATTCAGACGTTTACATTTCATGGTCACTGCTCCTTACTCTTGAGAGAGACACGTTAGCAGGGTCAATCCCACAATAAAAGAGGCGATATTGGTGAATAATGGACTGCACCTGACGGGTGTCGTACTGGCCGGCGGCAGAGCGTCGCGTATGGGCGGGGAAGACAAAGGATTATTGCTGCTTAACGGCATTCCGCTCTGGCAGCATGTCGCAAGCCGTCTGGCTAGCCAGGTAGATCGCGTTATATTAAGCGCTAACCGCAACCTCGATCGCTATCGGGCCAGCGGCTTGATCGTCATTGAGGATACGCTGGACAGCTTTCCCGGTCCGCTGGCCGGTATGCTGGCCGTTATGCAACAGACAGCAGCCGACTGGTTCCTGTTTTGCCCGTGCGATACGCCGGGCATACCGCCCGATCTGGCAGCAAGACTGGCCTCGGAGCGTAAGGATGCGCCGGTAGTATGGGTGACGGATGGTGAACGCGATCACCCTACCATTGCGCTGGTTCATCGTCAGGTCATACCGCAGCTTGCGGCTTATCTGGCATCCGGCGAGCGGCGGGTGATGCTGTTTATGCGCCAGGTGGGAGGCCATGCCGTGGACTTCAGCGATTGCCGGGCGGCGTTTATTAATATCAATACGCCGGACGATCTCATCGGCAGGCAGGAGAAAAAATGAAGCCGATTCTGGCGATAGCCGCATGGAGCGGTACAGGTAAAACCACGCTGCTTAAACGGCTGATCCCTGCTCTCTGTGAACGAGGCATCCGTCCCGGCCTCATAAAGCATACGCATCATAATATGGATGTCGATAAGCCCGGCAAAGATAGCTATGAGCTTCGCAAGGCGGGTGCGGCACAAACTCTTGTCGCCAGCCAGCAGCGATGGGCCTTGATGACCGAAACGCCGGATGAGGCGCCGTTAGACTTAACGTTTCTGGCCAGCAGAATGGATCACACGAAATTAGATCTGGTTCTGGTTGAGGGGTTTAAGCATGAGCCGGTGGCGAAGATCCTGCTGTTTCGGGCAGATGCCGGGCATCGGCTGGAAGAGCTGGAGATTGACGAGCACGTGATTGCGATTGCCAGCGATATTGCGGTAGCGACTGCCGTTCCGGTGCTGGATTTGAATGACGTGCCAAATATTGCCGATTTTATCGTGCAGTGGTTAACGCGTCAGAGTCAGTAACGAGGGACAGGTAACATCTGTAGACCCGGTAAGCGCAGCGCCACCGGGCGTTCAGCACCACAACGCAAAAAGGCCATCCTTACGGATGGCCTTCTGCTTGTTTGATGCCTGGCAG
>DAMBQR010000100.1:0-6423 GCA_032055545.1 Pseudescherichia sp.
CTTCGGGTTATGAGCCCGACGAGCTACCAGGCTGCTCCACCCCGCGTCCGTGGATGCGCACTATACTCCGCTCGCTCTTTGACGCAACCCTTTTTCAAGAAAATTGTTAAATAATGAAAGCATCTGCATAAAAAGGGCACAATATGCGCGTTTTTTAAACGTAATTGCCTTTAAGTCCGGTATTTCGCATTTCATTAGCGAAACTGGTTTGTTATCTTCATCACGCACCCTGGTTAACCAAAAAGACGAGAGACAATGAAAGGACGTTGGTCGAAGTATCTCCTCACGGGCGCAGCGCTGGCTTTGCTGGCTGCCTGCTCCTCGAAACCGACCGATCGCGGTCAGCAGTATGAAGACGGGAAATTAACCCAGCCTTTCACCCTGGTAAACCAGCCCGATGCGGTTGGTGCTCCTATTAACGGCGGTGACTTTGCCCAGCAGGTTGGCCAGATCCGCAGCGCCTCGCCGCGCCTCTATGGCAACCAGAGCGCAGTCTATAGTGCGGTGCAGGAGTGGCTGCGCGCCGGGGGCGACACCCGCACCATGCGCCAGTACGGCATTGATGCCTGGCAGATGAACGGTACCGATAACTACGGCAACGTCCAGTTTACCGGCTACTATACGCCGGTGGTACAGGCCCGCCATACCCGGCAGGGCGAGTTCCAGTACCCTATCTACCGCATGCCACCTAAGCGTGGCCGCCTGCCGTCCCGGGCAGAGATCTACTCCGGTGCGCTGAGCGACAGCTACGTGCTGGCCTACAGTAACTCGCTGATGGACAATTTTATTATGGACGTGCAGGGCAGCGGCTATATCGATTTTGGCGACGGCAGCCCGCTGAACTTCTTTAGCTACGGCGGTAAAAACGGCCATGCCTACCGCAGCATTGGTAAGGTGCTGATCGATCGCGGGGAAGTGAAGCGCGAAGATATGTCGATGCAGGCAATCCGTCACTGGGGGGAGACCCACAGTCCGGCCGAGGTACAGGAGCTGCTGGAGCAGAACCCTTCCTTTGTCTTCTTCAAGCCGCAGTCCTATGCGCCGGTAAAAGGGGCCAGCGCCGTGCCGCTGATTGGTCGGGCCTCGGTGGCCTCGGATCGCAGCATTATTCCGGCGGGGACAACGCTGCTGGCAGAGGTTCCACTGCTGGATAACAACGGCAAGTTTAGCGGTCAGTACGAGCTGCGCCTGATGGTTGCCCTCGACGTGGGTGGCGCAATTAAGGGCCAGCATTTCGATATCTATCAGGGGATTGGTCCTGACGCCGGGCACCGCGCCGGATGGTATAACCACTACGGTCGTGTCTGGGTGCTGAAAAACGCGCCGGGGGCAGGAACCGGTAACGTTTTTAGCGGCTGAATATGCTAATCTGCGCGCCCAATTTAACTATCTGAGGTCTTATGTCTGTGGTAATCAGCGATGCCTGGCGTCAGCGTTTTGGCGGCACAGCGCGGTTGTATGGTGAAGATGCGCTGGCGCTGTTTGCCCGCGCGCATATCTGCGTAGTCGGCATTGGCGGCGTCGGCTCCTGGGCGGCGGAAGCGCTGGCCCGCACCGGGATTGGCGCAATCACGCTGATCGACATGGACGATGTCTGCGTGACCAACACCAACCGGCAGATCCACGCCCTGCGCGACAGCGTCGGGCTGGCCAAGGCCGAGGTGATGGCGGACCGCATCCGGCAGATCAATCCTGAGTGCCTGGTGACGGTAGTGGATGACTTCGTCACCGCCGACAACGTGGCGACGCTGCTGAACAGGGACTTCACCTACGTCATCGACGCGATCGACAGCGTGCGCCCGAAAGCGGCGCTGATCGCCTACTGCCGTCGGTATAAAATTCCGCTGGTCACCACCGGCGGCGCGGGCGGGCAGATCGATCCGACGCAGATTCAGGTTAGCGATCTGGCGAAGACGATTCAGGATCCGCTGGCGGCCAAGCTGCGCGAGCGGCTGAAAAGCGACTTTGGCGTGGTGAAGAACAGCAAGGGCAAGCTGGGCGTGGACTGCGTCTTCTCTACCGAGGCGCTGGTCTACCCGCAGGCGGACGGCACGGTATGCGCCATGAAGAGCACAGCGGAGGGACCAAAGCGAATGGACTGCGCCTCTGGCTTTGGCGCGGCGACCATGGTCACCGCCACCTTTGGCTTTGTGGCGGTCTCCCACGCGCTGAAGAAGATGATGGCAAAAGCAGCACGGATTTCGTAGTTTTGTAGGCCGGGTCAGGCGAAGCCGCCACCCGGCGTTAACTATTTCTCACGCGCTGCCTCAACCACCGCCTCGCTCAGCGCCGTCAGGCCCTGGTTACGCGAGGCGCTCAGCTGGGCACGCAGGCCCAGCTCATCAAACAGTGCCAGCGGATCGCTCCTCAGCAGCGCTTCAGCGCTTTTCCCCTCGATGGCGGTCAGCAGCACCGCCAGCAGGCCGCGCACGATACGCCCCTCGCTATCACCAAAGAAGTGTATTTTTCCCGTTGCCGAGCGGGTATGGCCGAGCCAGACCCGGTTTTCACAGCCGGGGATCTCCCGGGCCTGCGCTCTAAGCTCCTCTGACAGGGGCGGCAGCTGCTTGCCGAGCATAATGAGCTGGCGATACTTATCTTCCCACTGGGTCAGCGGGCCAAAGGTCTTTTTTAGCGTCTCTTCGGTGACGGCGGTGCCAAACGGATGTCCGGCAAAAGCTGGGCTAGTCATCAATCCACCAGTATATCAAGGGCGCGATCGACGGCATTAACCAGCGCATCGACGTCCGCTTTCGTGTTGTAGGGGGCAAACGAGGCGCGCAGCGTCCCGCTTACCCCAAGGGCCGCCAGCAGCGGCTGGGCGCAGTGCTGCCCGGCGCGCAGGGCGATGCCGTACTCCGCCAGCAGGGTAACCATATCGCTGTGGTGCACGCCGGCAAAATCGAACGCCAGCAGGCTGGAGTCCTGGCAGCGGAACGAGCGGAAACCCGGCCGCTGGACCAGCGCCTCTTCGGCCAGGGTTGCCAGGCCACGGCTATAGCTCTCGGCCTGCACGATATCAAATTCTTCCAGCCACTCCAGCGCGGCGCAGAGTCCTATCACCCCGGCGACGTTCGGCGTGCCTGCCTCCAGGCGATAAGGAACGGGCTGGGTCGTAAAGCCGTCAAAGGTCACCTCGGCGATCATCTTGCCGCCGCCCAGCCAGGGCGACATCTCATCCAGCAGGCTGGCCTTGCCGTAGAGCACGCCGATGCCGGTCGGGCCATAGAGCTTGTGGCCAGAGAAGGCGTAAAAATCAATGCCCAACTTCTGGACGTCGGCGGGGAAGTGCACCGCCCCCTGCGCGCCATCGACCACGACTACCATCCCTGCGCTGTGGGCATAAGCAATCGCGCGGGCCAGATCCGGACAGCCGCCGGTGACGTTGGACATCTGTCCAAGAGCGAGAATACGGCTGCGGGGCGTGATCAGCTCATCAAGTTGCTCAACGTCCGGGACGCCGTTGGCCGCCAGCGGCAGCTGAACGACACGCGCCCCGGTCTGCTCGGCCACCATTAGCCACGGTACCAGGTTGGCATGGTGCTCGGCGACGCTGACGATGATCTCATCTCCCGCGTTCAGGCGCGGGCGGGCGTAGCACTGAGCGACCATATTAATGGCTTCGGTGGTGCCTCGGGTCCAGACGATATTCTTGCCGGAAGGGGCATTGAGCAGGGCGGCAACGCGATCCCGCGCCGCTTCGTAGCGTGCCGTCAGGCGTTGGGCCTCGGCAAACTGGCTGCGGTGGACGTTGCCTGCGCTCAGGCTGTAGAACTGCTGCGTCGCGTCGATAACCGCCTGGGGCTTTAGCGCCGTAGCAGCAGAGTCCAGGTAGATACCGGCATCGGCAAGCGCCGGGAACTGAGCACGAAATTGCGCCGGGTTAAAAGCGTTCATAAAATTCCTCATATCAATATAAGGATCGTCGCGCAATTTTCACCAATGTACAAGCAAAGTGCTAACCATCGGAATTATCTGTTTATCCTGGCGAATTTTTGTAAGCCGATTATGCTGATAAGTGTTAGGTGACGATTGAAGCCTGTTATGAAACAGGGTTTGAATAGCATTAATTGCTAAAAGGAGAAGAAGATGAAGAAGACTGCCGCAATTATCTCTGCTTGTACACTGGCTTTTGCCCTGAGCGCCTGTTCTGGTCCGAACTATGTCATGCACACCAATGACGGTCGTACGATCGTTTCCGACGGTAAGCCGAAGACTGACGATCAGACCGGGATGATTTCGTATAAAGATGCGAACGGAAACAAACAGCAGATTAACCGCAGCGACGTGAAAGAGATGGTCGCACTGGAGAAATAATCTCTGGTTAAGCTGTTGCAACTTAAGCTACTGAAAATAGCCTAAAAAAAAGCACCGCAATTTGCGGTGCTACATTAATCACTATGGACAGACAGGGTAAATGTACAGGAAGTGAAATAGGGTAGCGTTGCTACCGTGGTCTGAATCGCAGACCAAATGCAAACACAACAACACAACATCACAACCGTAAGCCAAAAGCCCATCAGAACACGCATTCCAAAAAAAGCTTTTCGTTCCGGCTCAGGAAGTGCCGCCACTATAGGTATTTGCTGGTAGTTCCTCAACGGACAATTTATAATGGCTCAGATAAAAAAAACTAATAGGTAACTTCTTGTTTCCTGTTTGTTAAAATGATTTAACACCTAAGCCAAAATAACCCATGTCTAAGCGATTACCGCCCTTAAATGCATTACGTGTTTTTGATGCTGCCGCCCGCCATTTAAGTTTTACTCGCGCTGCCGACGAGCTTTTTGTGACGCAGGCCGCAGTAAGCCACCAGATCAAGTCTCTTGAGGATTTTCTTGGACTGAAGCTGTTTCGTCGCCGCAACCGATCCCTGCTGTTGACGGAGGAGGGACAGAGCTATTTTCAGGATATCAAAGAGATTTTTTCCCAGCTCACCGAGGCCACGCGCAAGCTTCAGTCGCGCAGCGCAAAAGGGGCGTTAACCGTCAGTTTGCTGCCCAGTTTTGCCATTCAGTGGCTGGTACCGAGACTCTCTAGCTTTAACTCAGCTTATCCGGGAATCGACGTTCGCATCCAGGCCGTAGACCGTGAAGTCGATAAGCTGGCAGACGACGTCGATGTGGCCATTTTTTATGGCCGGGGCAACTGGCCAGGCTTGCGTGTAGAAAAATTATACGCAGAATATCTCCTGCCGGTCTGCTCGCCGCTGCTGCTTACCGGTGATAAGCCGTTAAAAACGCCTGAGGACCTGGCAAAGCATACGCTGCTGCATGACGCCTCCCGCCGCGACTGGCAAACCTATACCCGCCAGCTGGGCCTGAACCTCAACGTGCAGCAGGGACCGATCTTCAGCCACAGCGCGATGGTGCTGCAGGCCGCCATTCATGGCCAGGGCATCGCGCTGGCGAATAACGTCATGGCGCAGTCGGAGATCGAAGCCGGGCGTCTGGCCTGTCCGTTTAACGACGTGCTGGTCAGCAAAAACGCCTTTTATCTGGTTTGTCATGACAGCCAGGCAGAACTGGGTAAAATAGCCGCCTTTCGCCAGTGGATCCTGGCCAAAGCGGCAGCCGAGCAGGAAAAATTTCGCTTTCGCTATGAGCAATAACTTATTAAGGCGCGCAGTTAGCGCATGACTTTAGGGTAAGACTATGACCAGCCGATTTATGCTGATTTTTGCCGCTATCAGCGGTTTTATTTTTGTGGCCCTCGGCGCCTTTGGCGCTCACGTATTAAGCAAATCTTTAGGTGCCGCCGAGATGGGCTGGATCCAGACCGGTCTTGAGTACCAGGCGTTTCATACCCTGGCGGTGCTGGGCCTGGCGGTGGCAATGCAGCGCCGGATCAGCATCTGGTTCTACTGGAGCAGCGTCTTCCTGGCGCTGGGTACGGTACTGTTCAGCGGGAGTCTCTACTGCCTTGCGCTGTCGCATCTGCGCCTGTGGGCGTTTGTCACCCCGGTCGGCGGCGTCAGCTTCCTTACCGGCTGGGTATTAATGTTAATTGGCGCAATTCGTCTGAAACGTAAAGGCCCTGGTCATGAATAAGCTTGTATTGTTGTGTCGCCCCGGATTTGAAAAAGAGTGCGCCGCAGAGATTACCGATAAAGCCGGGCGGCTGAACGTGTTTGGTTTTGCCCGCGTTAAAGATAACGCCGGCTATGTCATTTTTGAGTGCTACCAGGCGGAAGAGGCCGACAAGCTCGCGCGTGAGCTGCCGTTCAGCTCGCTGATTTTTGTTCGCCAGATGTTCGTGGTTGGCGAACTGCTGCAGGATCTGCCGCCAGAGGATCGCATCACGCCGATCGTCGGCATGCTGCAGGGCGTGGTAGAGAAGGGCGGCGAACTGCGGGTTGAGGTGGCCGATACCAACGAAAGCAAAGAGCTGATGAAGTTCTGCCGTAAGTTCACCGTGCCGCTG
>DAMBQR010000101.1:0-6388 GCA_032055545.1 Pseudescherichia sp.
CGCTCATTAGTAGACATCTCGCTGATAACGGCGCTCTACGCGCAGCTCACTTAAATATTCGTCAGCCGTTTCGGTATCCATGCCACCGAACTCGGCAATCACTTCCAGTAAAGCCTGCTCAACGTCGCGCGCCATACGCGTCGCGTCGCCGCAGACATAAATGTGCGCGCCTTCGTTGATCCAGCGCCACAGCTCTGCGCCCTGTTCGCGCAGCTTATCTTGTACGTATATTTTCTCTTTCTGGTCGCGGGACCAGGCCAGATCGATGCGGTTCAGCACGCCCTCTTTGACGTAGCGCTGCCACTCCACCTGGTACAGGAAGTCCTCGGTAAAGTGTGGGTTACCAAAAATCAGCCAGTTTTTACCCGGCGCTTCGTCCGCCGCACGCTGCTGCATAAAGGCGCGGAACGGTGCGATACCGGTGCCTGGGCCAATCATGATCACCGGTGTTTCCGGGTTAGATGGCAGGCGGAAGTTGTCGTTGTGCTCAATGAACACGCGGATCTCGCCATCCTCTTCCACGCGATCGGCGAGGAAGCCTGACGCGCCGCCGGTGCGGGCGCGGCCTTCAACGTCATAGCGCACCACGCCAACGGTGACGTGCACTTCGCTCTCGACTTCCGCCTGGGATGAGGCGATGGAGTAGAGACGCGGCGTCAGCGGACGCAGCAGGCCAATCAGCGCCTCGGCATCCAGCTGGGCGGCAGAGAAGCGCACCATGTCAACGATCGGCGTCGTGGCAGCGTAGTGCTGGAGACGGGCCTTGTCGCCCACCATCGGCATCAGGGTTTCGCTGCGGCTCAGCTTAGCGTAGTTCTCAACGATGCTGGCGGTGTTTACCGTCAGCTCAACGTGCCACTCCAGCGCCTCAGTGAGCGGCAGCGTTTTGCCATTCACAGTGACCGGCTCATCGCCTTTCAGCCATAGCAGCTCAACCAGCTCGCGCACCAGCGCCGGATCGTTCTGATACCAGACGCCCAGGGCATCGCCCGGCTGGTAACGCAGGCCAGAATCACCCAGATCGATCTCAATATGGCGAACGTCTTTCTCTGAGTCGCGACCGGTGATCTTCTGGTTAACGGCGAGCGTCGCCACCAGGGGCTCTTCTTTAGTATAGGGGCTGGAGAAGACCTCATTGACCGCGCCGGTAGCGGTAACTGCTGCCTGAGCCGGGGTTTCGGTCGGCACGCGAGTCTTCAGAATATCGACAATGCGCGCGCGCCACTCGCTGGCCGCTGCCTGATACTCGACGTCGGCATCCACGCGATCCAGCAGGCGCTCTGCGCCCAGCTCCGCCAGCTTGCTGTCAAAATCTTTACCGCACTGGCAGAAGAATTCGTAGGAGGTGTCGCCCAGGCCGAACACGGCAAAGGCACTGCCGTTAAGCTTCGGCGCTTTTTTCGAGAACAGGAACTTATGCAGTGCGACCGCCTCTTCCGGCGGCTCCCCTTCACCCTGAGTCGAAGCAACCACAACCAGCAGCTTTTCATTGGCAATTTGTTTGAATTTATAGTCGCCAGCGTTAACCAGGTTGACGTTGAGCTTCGCCGCCAGCAGATCGTCACGCAGGGCCTCCGCCACGCGACGGGCGTTACCGGTCTGCGATGCGCTAAGCAGCGTGATTGTCGGCGTCTCTGCCGCCGGGGCGGGGGCTTCGGCCATCGCTGCTGCGCCAGGCTGCTGGTTAAGCACGCCCCAGAAGTAGCCGGAAACCCAGGCGAGCTGGGTCGGTGTAAGATCGGTGGTGGCTGCCTGAAGGCGTGCCAGCTGCTCCGGGTTCAGCGGAAGCAAAGCGGAAGGTGGGGCCTGTGTCGTCATGCGTCGTTATGTTCCAGTAAGCAAAGCTATTAAAAAAGCGTAAAAACAGAACAGAGTGTAAGGGTAACGGCGTGAATAATAACAATTAAAGAAGGGTTGGAAATAACAAATAACTAAAAACGCTAACCGCTTTTAGTCATAGTTATTAACAGTAAAACAGGTTGATTAATTATTTGATTTAAAAAGATAAAATAGATTTTTCTTCAGTACATTACAGGCTTTACCGCTTTTGCCTGTTTTAGTTAATGCCAAAAATGGTCAATTCCGGTAGTATGCGGCGGTTTTTGCCTGTCTGAGAATTAATCATGTCTACCACGTTATTTAAAGATTTCATCTTCGAAGCCGCTCACCGTCTGCCGCACGTCCCCGAAGGCCACAAATGCGGTCGCCTGCATGGCCACTCGTTTATGGTGCGCCTGGAAATTACCGGTGAAGTCGATCCCCATACGGGTTGGATCATGGACTTCTCTGAGCTGAAGGCCGCCTTCAAGCCGACCTATGACCGGCTGGATCACTACTATCTGAACGATATCCCTGGCCTGGAGAACCCGACCAGCGAAGTGCTGGCGAAGTGGATTTGGGATGAGATGAAGCCGCTTGTACCACTGCTGAGCGCGGTGACAATCAAAGAGACCTGTACGGCGGGTTGCGTCTATCGCGGCGAATAGTGGTCGCAGCACAATTAACGTAGGCCCGGTAAGCGTTAACGCCACCGGGCATATCGGTCTATTAAGCAATATTCAGGTATTTATGCGTCTGCATCGACAGACGCCAGTTGCGAGCGATGCAGGTCTCAATGCACAGACGCGTCGCATCTTCCTTCTGGCTGATCGGCTGAAGCGCAATCACCCGCGGCTTATCGTCGTGCAGCGTCGCCAGCAGTTCATCCAGCGCCTCAACGTCGCGCATCCGGCCAACCGGATGCTTAATCTCATCCGCACGATCCAGCGCCTGCTGGAGAATGTTATACCCACCGCGCATATTCACCTTTGGTGAAACCGTTACCCAGGTATTAGTCGAGGTGCGCACTTCGTGGGTGCCGCTGGTTTCGATCTGGCAGCTAAAGCCGTTTTTCTCCAGCAGCATAGTCAGCGGGATCAGATCGTGAATGCAGGGTTCGCCGCCGGTGATCACCACGTGGCGAGCGGTATAGCCCTGGCGCTCGATAATGGCCAGCAGATCCTCACTGCTTGCCGGACCCCACTTGTCGCTCTCTTTGGTTTTCGCCAGCACGCTGTAGAGGGACACTTCTCGATCGGCGAGCTTATCCCAGGTGTGCTTGGTATCGCACCAGGCACAGCCTACCGGGCATCCCTGCAGACGGATAAAAATAGCGGGAACGCCGGTAAAGTAACCCTCGCCTTGCAGGGTCTGGAACATCTCATTAATCGGGTACTGCATACTCATCTCTGTTTGGCTGTAAAAGGTAAGTATCGCAGATCCCTGCCCTAAGGTCATGTGCAGCAGCTGCGCTATTGCAGCAATAAAAAAACCCGCCGTAGCGGGTTTTCTATTAAGAGTGAAAAGTCAGGGGATTATGCCTGGCCTTTGATCTCTTTACGACCGTTGTACGGCGCTTGTTCACCCAGCGCTTCTTCGATACGAATCAGCTGGTTGTACTTAGCAACACGGTCAGAACGGCTCATGGAACCGGTTTTGATCTGGCCAGCAGCGGTGCCCACAGCCAGGTCAGCGATGGTTGCATCTTCAGTTTCGCCAGAGCGGTGAGAGATAACCGCAGTGTAGCCAGCGTCTTTCGCCATTTTGATCGCAGCCAGAGTTTCGGTCAGAGAACCGATCTGGTTGAATTTGATCAGGATGGAGTTAACGATGCCTTTCTCGATGCCTTCTTTCAGGATCTTGGTGTTGGTTACGAACAGGTCGTCGCCCACCAGCTGGATTTTGTCGCCCAGCACTTTGGTCTGGTAAGCAAAGCCGGTCCAGTCAGACTCGTCCAGGCCATCTTCGATGGAGACGATCGGATACTGTTTGGTCAGATCTTCCAGGAAGTGGGTGAACTCTTCAGAGGTGAAGGCTTTGTTGCCTTCGCCAGCCAGAACGTATTTGCCATCTTTGTAGAACTCAGAGGCTGCACAGTCCATTGCCAGAGTGATGTCGGTGCCCAGCTCGTAGCCAGCCGCTTTTACCGCTTCAGCGATAACAGCCAGTGCTTCGGCGTTGGAGCCCAGGTTCGGCGCATAGCCACCTTCGTCGCCCACAGCGGTGTTCATGCCTTTAGACTTCAGCACTTTTGCCAGGTTGTGGAACACTTCTGAACCCATACGTACGGCTTCTTTCAGGGATTTCGCGCCAACCGGCTGAATCATAAATTCCTGAATGTCTACGTTGTTGTCAGCGTGCTCGCCACCGTTGATGATGTTCATCATCGGAACCGGCATGGAGTATTTGCCCGGGGTGCCGTTCAGTTCAGCGATGTGTGCATACAGCGGCAGGCCTTTGGAAGCAGCGGCAGCTTTGGCGTTCGCCAGGGAAACGGCCAGGATTGCGTTCGCACCGAAGTTAGATTTGTTCTCAGTACCGTCCAGGTCGATCATGATCTTGTCGATGTTAGCCTGGTCTTTGGCATCTTTGCCAAGGATAGCCTGAGCAATCGGGCCGTTAACGGCGCCAACGGCTTTAGTCACGCCTTTACCCAGGAAACGGGATTTGTCGCCATCGCGCAGTTCCAGCGCTTCGCGGGAACCAGTAGAAGCACCTGACGGGGCAGCAGCCATACCGACGAAACCACCTTCCAGGTGTACTTCGGCTTCAACAGTCGGGTTACCACGGGAGTCGATGATTTCACGACCGATGACTTTAACGATTTTGGACATTAGGATTTCCTCAGTACAAGTTAATTAAAACTCCAGACAAACAACGCGTACCTTAGGTACGCGTTGTCGCTCTAACTCTTACTTCGCCTGACGCTTCTGGTAGTCGCTGGCGGCTTTCACAAAGCCTGAGAACAGCGGATGCCCATCGCGCGGCGTTGAAGTAAATTCCGGGTGGAACTGACAGGCAACAAACCACGGATGGTTTGGCACCTCGATGATCTCGACCAACTGATCATCGCCGGAACGGCCTGCAACACGCAGACCCGCAGCTTCAATTTGTTTCAACAGCATGTTGTTAACTTCATAGCGGTGACGATGACGTTCGACGATAGTCGGCGAACCGTACATCTGACGCACCAGGCTAGCATCATCAAGCTGGCACTGCTGTGCGCCAAGGCGCATTGTGCCGCCCAGGTCGCTCTTCTCAGAGCGCACTTCGACGTTGCCTTCTTCGTCACGCCATTCGGTAATGAGAGCCACAACCGGGAACTTACAGTCTGGCACAAATTCCGTTGAGTTAGCGTTGTCCATCCCCGCCACGTTGCGCGCAAATTCAATCAGCGCAACCTGCATACCCAGGCAGATGCCAAGATATGGAATATTGTGTTCACGCGCAAAGCGCGCGGTGGCGATTTTGCCTTCTACACCACGGTAGCCGAAGCCGCCTGGAATGAGAATAGCATCGAGATCTTTCAGAATTTCTACACCGCGTGTTTCAACATCTTGCGAATCGATCAATTTGATGTTGACGGTAACACGGTTTTTCAGGCCACCATGCTTCAGCGCTTCAATCACCGACTTGTAGGCATCCGGCAGCTCAATGTACTTGCCGACCATACCGATGGTGACTTCACCTGACGGATTCGCCTCTTCGTAGATAACCTGTTCCCATTCGCTCAGGTTAGCTTCCGGGCAGTTCAAGCTGAATCGTTTACAAATATAATCGTCCAGCCCCTGTGATTTCAACAGGCCTGGAATTTTATAAATCGAATCGACGTCTTTCATTGAAATAACGGCCTTTTCCGGCACGTTACAGAACAATGCAATTTTCGCACGTTCGTTGGCAGGTACGGCGCGATCGGAGCGGCAAACCAGGATATCCGGCTGAATACCGATAGAGAGCAGCTCTTTTACGGAGTGCTGGGTTGGCTTGGTTTTCACTTCACCCGCGGCAGCCATGTACGGTACCAGGGTAAGGTGCATAAACAGCGCGTTTTCACGGCCGATATCTACCGCCAGCTGGCGGATCGCTTCGAGGAACGGCAGGGATTCGATATCACCCACGGTACCGCCGATCTCAACCAGCACCACGTCGTGGCCTTCGCCACCAGCAATGATGCGCTCTTTAATGGCGTTGGTGATGTGCGGAATTACCTGAACGGTTGCGCCCAGGTAGTCACCACGGCGCTCTTTGCGCAGTACGTCAGAGTAGATACGGCCCGTAGTGAAGTTGTTGCGGCGCGTCATTTTGGTGCGAATGAAACGCTCGTAGTGGCCCAAATCCAGGTCGGTTTCAGCGCCGTCTTCCGTAACGAACACTTCCCCGTGCTGGATAGGACTCATGGTACCCGGATCGACGTTGATATACGGATCCAGTTTCATCATGGTCACGTTAAGGCCACGGGCTTCAAGAATGGCTGCGAGGGAGGCGGCTGCAATGCCTTTACCCAGAGAGGATACAACCCCGCCGGTCACAAAAATATAGTTCGTTGTCATGCTGAACCTGAGAAGTTAGG
>DAMBQR010000102.1:0-6299 GCA_032055545.1 Pseudescherichia sp.
GAACAAGATCCACCCGGGCGAAGCCATGGACAAAAACCTGTACGACCTGCCGCCGGAAGAGGCGAAAGAAGTTCCGCAGGTTGCTGGTTCCCTGGAAGAGGCCCTGCAGGCGCTTGATGCAGACCGTGAGTTCCTGACCGCAGGCGGCGTGTTCACCAACGACGCGATCGATGCCTACATCGCCCTGCGTGTTGAAGAGAACGACCGTGTTCGTATGACGCCGCATCCGGTTGAGTTCGAACTCTACTACAGCGTTTAATTTGAAGTTGTTTTAAGTTGCCGTGGAAACTTTAGCCCATCCCAGGATGGGCTTTTTTCTCCGCCAACAACCTGATTTTACGCGCTTTTTAAGCATAAAAAGCTATAATGCACTAAAACAGTGCACCTCATTTCAGGAGACTGCTTAATGGCAACTGGCACGCTGCCCGATGCTGGGCAGATCCTCAACGCTTTAATCAACAGCATCCTGCTGGTTGATGACGAGCTGGCGATTCACTATGCGAACCCCGCCGCTCAACAGCTGCTGGCACAAAGCTCACGCAAGCTGTTTGGTACACCTCTGCCGGAGCTGCTGAGCTACTTCTCCCTCAATATCGCCCTGATGCAGGAGAGCCTGGAAGCTGGACAGGGATTTACCGATAACGAAGTAACCCTGGTGATCGATGCCCGCTCGCACATTCTCTCCGTCACGGCACAGCGACTACCGGAGGGACTGATCCTGTTGGAGATGGCACCGATGGATAACCAGCGTCGCCTGAGCCAGGAGCAGCTTCAGCAGGCCCAGCAGGTCGCCGCACGCGATCTGGTGCGTGGCCTCGCCCATGAGATTAAAAACCCGCTGGGCGGCCTGCGCGGCGCGGCACAGCTGCTGAGCAAAGCGCTGCCCGATCCGGCGCTCACCGAGTACACCAAAGTCATTATTGAGCAGGCGGACCGGCTGCGTAACCTGGTGGATCGCCTGCTGGGACCGCAGCATCCAGGCATGCACGTGACCGAGAGCATTCACAAGGTCGCCGAGCGCGTGGTGAAGTTAGTCTCAATGGAGCTACCGGAGAACGTCACCCTGGTGCGTGATTATGACCCTAGCCTGCCGGAGCTACCGCACGATCCCGACCAGATTGAGCAGGTGCTGCTAAATATCGTGCGCAATGCCCTGCAGGCGCTGGGACCAGAGGGCGGCACCATTACGCTGCGCACCCGTACGGCCTTCCAGCTCACGCTACACGGCACGCGCTACCGGCTGGCGGCGCGTATTGACGTTGAGGATAACGGGCCGGGCATCCCGTCGCACCTGCAGGATACGCTCTTCTACCCGATGGTGAGCGGACGCGAAGGCGGAACCGGACTTGGGCTGTCGATCGCCCGCAGCCTGATCGATCAACACTCCGGCAAAATTGAATTTACCAGTTGGCCAGGCCATACCGAGTTTTCGGTTTACCTGCCAATTAAAAAATGAAGGTGACGATGATGCAACGAGGGATAGCATGGATTGTTGATGATGATAGCTCCATCCGCTGGGTGCTTGAACGCGCCCTCACCGGGGCTGGCTTGAGTTGTACAACGTTTGAAAGTGGTAATGAGGTGCTCGACGCGCTGACCACCAAAACCCCGGATGTACTGCTGTCGGATATCCGCATGCCGGGCATGGACGGGTTGGCGCTGCTAAAGCAGATTAAACAGCGCCACCCTATGCTCCCGGTCATCATTATGACCGCCCACTCCGATCTCGACGCGGCGGTCAGCGCTTACCAGCAGGGGGCCTTTGATTACCTGCCAAAACCGTTCGACATTGACGAAGCGGTGGCGCTGGTTGAGCGAGCCATCAGCCATTATCAGGAGCAGCAGCAGCCGCGCAACGTACAGGTTTTCGGCCCGACCGCGGATATCATCGGCGAAGCGCCTGCCATGCAGGATGTGTTTCGCATTATTGGCCGCCTCTCCCGCTCGTCGATTAGCGTGCTGATCAACGGTGAGTCCGGGACCGGTAAAGAGCTGGTGGCCCATGCCCTGCATCGCCATAGCCCGCGCGTCAAAGCGCCCTTTATCGCGCTCAACATGGCCGCCATCCCGAAAGATCTTATTGAGTCCGAGCTGTTTGGCCATGAGAAGGGCGCCTTTACTGGCGCGAATACCGTTCGCCAGGGGCGTTTTGAGCAGGCCGACGGCGGGACACTGTTCCTGGACGAAATTGGCGATATGCCGCTGGACGTGCAGACGCGCCTGCTGCGCGTGCTGGCGGATGGGCAATTTTACCGCGTCGGCGGCTATGCCCCGGTGAAGGTGGACGTGCGCATTATTGCCGCCACCCATCAGAACCTTGAGCTGCGGGTGCAGGAGGGGAAATTCCGTGAGGACCTCTTCCACCGCCTGAACGTCATCCGCGTGCATCTGCCGCCGCTGCGCGAGCGACGGGAAGATATCCCCCGCCTGGCGCGCCACTTTTTACAGGTGGCCGCCCGCGAGCTGGGCGTCGAAGCCAAGCAGCTGCATCCGGAGACCGAGGCCGCGCTGACCCGCATCGCATGGCCAGGTAACGTCCGCCAGCTGGAGAATACCTGTCGCTGGCTGACGGTGATGGCCGCCGGGCAGGAGGTGCTGATTCAGGATCTTCCTGGCGAGCTGTTTGAGACAACGGTGCCCGATAGCCCGACCCAGACGCTGCCGGATAACTGGGCCACGCTGCTGGCGCAGTGGGCGGACCGCGCTCTGCGTTCCGGTCATCAAAACCTGCTCTCTGAGGCGCAGCCGGAGATGGAGCGCACTCTACTCACCACTGCCCTGCGTCATACCCAGGGTCATAAGCAGGAAGCGGCAAGGCTGCTCGGCTGGGGGCGCAATACCCTGACGCGCAAGCTGAAAGAGTTAGGGATGGAGTAGCGAGTAAAACGCCCGGTGGCGCGATGCTTACCGGGCCTACAGCTCCTGAAAAACTGTTAAATCACGCGAGAGAACTGCTGCAGTCGCGCCTTCTGGCGCAGATAGGCATCAAAGCACATACAGATATTACGGATCAGCAGCCGGCCTTTCGCTGTTACCTGGATGCCATGGGCATCTACCGCCACCAGCCCATCCTTCGCCAGCGGAGCCAGCAGGTTTAAATCTTCCGCAAAGTAGTCAGCGAAATCGATATCCCACTCTTTTTCTACCGCGCTAAAATCCAGGCGGAAGTTGCAGATCAGCGACTTGATCACGTCACGGCGGATACAGTCATCCCTTGTCAGGGCAATGCCCCGCCACAGGGCGTTACCGGTCTCATCTACCTGCTGATAGTAGTGCTTCAGCTCTTTCTGGTTCTGCGCATAGCAGTCGCCAATCATGCTGATGGCCGATACGCCCATGCCTAACAGGTCACTATCGCCCTGGGTGGTATAACCCTGGAAGTTGCGGTGCAGCACCCCTTCGCGCTGGGCCACGGCCAGCTCGTCATCCGGGCGCGCAAAGTGATCCATCCCGATAAACTGATAGCCCTCTTCCGTGAGCGAGGTAATCGTCTGCTGCAGGATATCCAGCTTCTGCTGCGCCGAGGGCAGATCCGCATCCTTAATCTTCCGCTGCGCGGCAAACAACGTCGGCAGGTGCGCATAGTTGAATACGCTCAGCCGATCCGGGTTCAGCTCCCCAACGCGTTTCAGGGTAAAGGCGAAGCTCTCCGGCGTCTGCTTCGGCAGGCCGTAGATGAGATCGATATTGGTCGAGGTGAAGCCAATCTCTCGCGCATGGCGTAACAGCGCAAAGATAAACTCTTCATCCTGCTCGCGGTTGACCAGCCGCTGCACCTCTTTGTTGAAGTCCTGTACGCCCATGCTCAGCCGGTTAAAGCCCTCCGCGCGCAGGTGGTCGAGCACGTTCAGCTCAATTTCACGCGGATCGACCTCGATAGAGATTTCGGCATCGGCATTAAAGTTGAAGTGGTGACGCAGCAGCCCCATCAGGCGGCTGATTTGCGCTTTGTTAAGGTAGGTTGGCGTTCCGCCGCCCCAGTGCAGCTGGCTAACCTGACGGCCGGCAAACAGCGGCGCACGGTGAATAATCTCCTGCTCCAGCGCGTCGAGGTACTGGTCGGCCTTATGCTGCTGGCGGGTGACGATCTTATTGCAGCCGCAGAAGTAGCAGAGGCGATGACAAAACGGGATATGCACGTAGAGCGACAGCGCACGCTCAGGGTAGCGAGCAACGGCCTGCTGAAAATCCGCTTCGCCAAAGGTCTCGGCGAACTCAAGGGCGGTCGGGTAAGAGGTATAACGCGGCCCGGAATAGTTATATTTCTGGATCAGGGCCAGATCCCAGTCGATTAACTGCGAAGACATGCTCACTCCTTCGGATAGCGTCGCTGGCGACGACGACGGCCTGGCCTGCCTCCATGGCGGAGAGCAAGCCGGCTGCGCAGCCACGTCTGTCGCTGCGACAACCGTCGTAGTTTAACGAATAACCACGCCAGATAACACATAACCGGAAGGGTTATAAGCAGGACGAGCAGGCCCATGCTGTAAAGCGAGTAGTCCAGGGATTAGTTGCCACCTTTGAGCAGGCGCATCATATCCTCTTTCTCCTCTTCCTCTTCCTCGTCTTCATCATCGTCATAGGAGAGGCCGAGCTGCTGCATCAGCGCGTCAATGCGGTCCAGTTTAGCGTCTACCCACGCCTGATCTTCAGCGCTCAGGGTGTCGCCATCCTCCAGACGTTCCAGCAGCGCGTCCAGGCGCTCATCAGTTTCCAGCAAATCCAGTTCAGCCTGCGGTGAAAGCATAGGTTTCTCGCTCTTGGGTTTGTGCTGACGGGTGACCGGAGTAGCGGTTACGCCCAACGGTACGGGGGTTTTACTGCCGATACGGGGATCTTTCTGCTGCTTCTGACCACGGGAGCCGGATGCAACATCGCTGCCGGTCGCACGGCTACCTGCCGCATTACCGCGATGCTTTTTCTCACGCTTACGATCGCGTGCTTCCTGGTTAATTTCTTCGCGTGTTTTACGGCGCGATTTTGCGGGGCCTTTGCCACGCGGAGCCGATGCGGGTTTATTCATCATAGTTGGTCTTTAAGCCGTTTTATTCAGTATAGAATTGCGGCGGAATCTAGCAGAAAGCAAGCAAAGAAAAAAGGCGACAGAGTAAACTGTCGCCTTTTTTCTTGACCACCCACCCTCAGCGGGTTAACTATTCCGTGTTTGCTTACAACCGACCCTGTTTATCCCTTAGCATGAACGTTCCCTGTTGCGGTCCATTTCCCTGTGTATCACGTCTCCTGACGTTTGCCATCCTGGCTATCCAGCGTCTTCGCCTCCTGGCGCTCCTGACCCCTTTTCCTTAAGTCACATTCCCCGGCGCTCCTAGCCTTTGCGCAATACTTTACCTTGTTCAAAAAAAGTGACAAGACGCAAAAAGGCATAAAAGGCTAAATTCAGAAAATTCTAATCAATCAAGTCTATGATTTAAAACAAATTGAGACCTTATCAAACCTGCAATTACTCTGAAATATCGCAGGCGCAGAGTAGTCAATATCTTACATGGTCTATAGCCAGTGGGGTTGGCAAAAGGGCATGGCGAGAAAAGCCGCCTTTTTCCTGCGTTCAGGTATAATCTCCCAAAGCTTTACTTATGGAGACGACCGCTTTGACTAACTTGAATTATCAACAGACGCACTTTGTTACCAGCGCGCCTGATATTCGCCACTTGCCTGCCGATACCGGAATAGAAGTGGCCTTTGCTGGCCGTTCCAACGCGGGTAAATCGAGCGCCCTGAATACCCTGACGCATCAGAAGAGCCTGGCGCGTACCTCTAAGACGCCGGGCCGTACCCAGCTCATCAACCTGTTCGAAGTAGCGGACGGCAAACGTCTTGTTGACCTGCCCGGCTACGGCTACGCTGAAGTCCCGGAAGAGATGAAGATCAAATGGCAGCGCGCGCTGGGTGAGTATCTCGAGAAGCGCCAGTGCCTGCAGGGCGTGGTGATCCTGATGGATATCCGCCACCCGCTGAAGGATCTCGATCAGCAGATGATCCAGTGGGCGGTTGAGAGCGAAATTCAGGTGCTGGTGCTGCTGACCAAAGCCGATAAGCTGGCGAGCGGCGCGCGGAAGGCGCAGCTGAATATGGTGCGTG
Source organism: Pseudescherichia sp. (assembly GCA_032055545.1). Taxonomy (GTDB): domain Bacteria; phylum Pseudomonadota; class Gammaproteobacteria; order Enterobacterales; family Enterobacteriaceae; genus Pseudescherichia. Next base: position 6,100 of record DAMBQR010000102.1, read on the forward strand.
AAGCGGTACTGGCCTTTAACGGTGATGTACAGGTTGAAGCATTTTCATCGCTGAAGAAGCTGGGCGTGGACAAATTGCGGGCGAAGCTGGATAGCTGGTTTAGCGATTTGACGCCGGTAACCGAAGCAGAATCTGAAGAGTGACCCAATAAAAAACGCCCCAGTCATTACTGACTGGGGCGGCTAAAATATTCAGCCAAA
>DAMBQR010000103.1:0-6117 GCA_032055545.1 Pseudescherichia sp.
TACGGAGTAGTTGTGCATGGTGTTGCCGATAGTGCCGCCGGCAAACTGGTGGGTAATGAGATTGTCGCGGATCAGCTCTTTATAGAGCGCGTCGGCAGCCTCATCGCTGATGATCAGCGAGTGCCCGGCGCTGAGGGCATAGCGCTCGATAAACGCATCGTCCACCTTCGCTTCAATATCCACCAGCGTCTGATCGATGCCGACCACCCATGAGGCGCTGGCATCGCTCTCCGGCTGGATCTGCTGCAACAGCGGATCGCGGGCGTTAACAGGGAAATAGTGCTTAGATTTGCGTTTACCGGGGAATTTCATTCGCGTTTATTATGAATAACCAATTGGGCCGGGAATGGTAGCACACTCCCGGCACCGGGCGCGATTAGCGGTAAGGGGCCGTCAGGTCCAGCATCATGTCGATATGATCGGCGGAATCATTAAGCGCAGGAATATACTCATATTTCTCGCCACCCGCTTCGAGGAAAAATTCCCGGTTCTGTACCGCAATCTCCTCCAGGGTCTCCAGACAGTCAGCGGAAAAGCCCGGACAGATGACCTGAATATGCTTCACCCCCTTCTCGCCGAGCATCTTCAGCGTCTCATCGGTATAGGGGGTCAGCCACGGCTCGCGGCCAAAGCGCGACTGGAAGGTCATCATCACCTTCTCCGGCGATACGCCGAGAGCGGAGACCAGCTCGCGAGTGGTATCGCGACAGCGCTGCGGATAGACATCCCCCTCTTCCGCATAGCGTTGGGGAATGCCGTGGTAGGAGAGCAGAAGCAGATCCGGCTCGCCGTGGCGGGCAAAAGAGGCTCGCACGCTGTTAGCCAGCGCGGCGATGTAGGCCGTATTATCGGCATAGTCGCGGATCAGCGAGATGCCGGGGATGCTGCGCTTACGTTGCAGAATACGTCCCAGCTCGTCCCAGACCGCGGCCACGGTTGAGCAGGAGTATTGTGGGTAGAGCGGCAGGACCACAATATGCTCCACGCCCTGCGAGAGCAGATCGTCTACTGCGCTCTCCAGCGAGGGCGAGCCATAGCTCATGCCCAGCGACACCGGCACGTCGTCCAGCCGGGCGGCCAGCGCCTGTTGCTGGCGGCGGCTGTAAACCATCAGCGGTGACCCCTCCTCCATCCAGACGGACTGGTAGAGTTTTGCCACGCGTGGAGAACGAATGGGCAAGATCACGCCGCGCAGCAGCGGCCACCACAGCAGACGCGGGGTATCTACGACGCGCCGATCGCTTAGAAACTGGCGAAGATAGCGTTTGACCGCTGCGGGGGTGGGAGCATCGGGTGTGCCCAGATTCGCCAGCAGAATGCCGGTTTTCGCGTGACTCATTCGCGCCTCGTATTCATTTAAGCCTGAGAAAGTTACCTGTGAGAATTGTAACTGAAACGGGCATAAACGAAACCCATTGCTGCGAAAGGAAAAAGCTTGGGGTGAGGATAAGAGAAGAGCATCCCCGGCGCAGGCACCGGGGAAAAGCAGGATTAACCGAGCGTTCTTAACCGAGAATAGTTTCCAGCTCGGCGCGAACGGCGCTAACGGCCTGGGTGCCATCAACCTTCGCGTATTTGGTGTTGCCGGCTTCGGCTTCTTTCTGGTAGTAGCCGATCAGCGGCGCGGTCAGCTGATGGTACTCTACCAGACGCTTACGCACGGTCTCTTCCTGATCGTCCTTACGGGTGCTCAGCTCTTCGCCGGTCACGTCGTCTTTACCTTCCACCTTCGGCGGATTGTATTTGATGTGGTAGACGCGGCCAGAGGCAGCGTGCACGCGACGGCCTACGATGCGATCGACGATCAGATCGTCCGGCACATCGAACTCCAGCACGTAGTCAACGTTGATACCCGCTTCCTTCATTGCATCAGCCTGAGGAATAGTGCGCGGGAAACCGTCCAGCAGGAAGCCGTTACGGCAATCTTCCTGGGCGATACGCTCTTTTACCAGCGCGATTACCAGCTCGTCAGTCACCAGTTTACCGGCATCCATGATGTCTTTTGCCTGTTTGCCCAGCTCGCTGCCAGATTTAACCGCGGCGCGCAGCATGTCACCAGTGGAGATCTGCGGAATACCGTATTTCTCCATGATGAACTGAGCCTGAGTGCCTTTACCTGCGCCCGGAGCGCCGAGCAAAATGATACGCATTGCGTAATTCCTCTACGTTTAAATTTTTATACCCAGATGATTAATGACAGGTATACAACGTTGTTTGAAGCGAAAACCATACCACTAAAGTCAGTATCACCACAAGGAAGCGAGGCTTATGGGGGCGGGTTCGGCGGGAAGTTGAGCAGCTGAATCGTTCCCCCCTACCAGGGGGTAGAAGGGAACGGTACACAGAGAGCTTAAGAAACCAGCAGCTGGTTCATGCGGCGGATAAACTGGTTAGGATCTTCCAGCGTACCGCGCTCGGCAAACAGGGCCTGATCCAGCAGCAGCTCAACCCATGCTTTAAACTGCGCCTCGTCCTGGATATCCGCAGTGCGCTTCACCAGAACGTGGTCCGGGTTCAGTTCAAAGATGTACTTCACTTCCGGCACGGCCTGGCCCGCAGCGGCAAACAGCTTCGCCATCTGGGTGCTCATTTCGTCGTTGTCAGTCGTGACGATCGCCGGCGTATCGGTCAGGCGATGGGTAAAGCGCACCTCTTTCACACGCTCGCCCAGCAGGGTTTTCACGCGCTCAACGAACGGCTCAAGGGCTTTCTCGGCCTCTTTCGCGCTTTCATCTACCTCGTCGTTCAGCTTATCCAGCGACTCATCGGCTTTCGCCACGGACTGGAAGGATTTGCCGTCAAATTCGGTGAGATAGCTCATCATCCACTCGTCGATGCGATCGGAGAGCAGCAGCACTTCGATGCCTTTCTTACGCAGCAGCTCAAGGTGCGGACTGCTCTTCGCCGCGGCATAGCTGTCAGCGGTGATGTAGTAGATCTTCTCCTGGCCCTCTTTCATGCGGGAGACATAGTCCGCCAGCGCCACCGTCTGCTCGGAAGAGTCGGTGTGGGTAGAGGCGAAGCGCAGCAGTTTGGCGATCGCTTCCATGTTGGCACTGTCTTCCGCCGGACCCTCTTTCAGCGCCAGACCAAACTGTTTCCAGAAGCCCTGATACTTCTCGGCATCATCCTTCGCCAGCTTGTCGAGCATCTGCAACGCACGTTTGGTCAGGGCGCTACGCAGGTTGCGGGTGACGGTGCTGTCCTGCAGGATCTCACGGGAGACGTTCAGCGGCAGATCGTTGGAGTCAATCAGGCCGCGGACAAAGCGCAGGTAGTTCGGCATGAACTGCTCGGCTTCGTCCATGATGAAGACGCGCTGCACGTAGAGCTTCAGGCCATGCTTGTGATCGCGGTTCCACATATCCCACGGTGCCTGCGCCGGAATGTAGAGCAGGCTGGTGTACTCCTGCTTGCCTTCCACCCGGTTATGGCTCCATGCCAGCGGATCGGTGAAGTCGTGGGCGATGTGCTTGTAGAACTCTTTGTATTCGTCGTCGCTGATTTCAGACTTGCTGCGCGTCCAGAGCGCCTGGGCCTTGTTGATCTTCTCCCAGCTGATGACGGTTTCGCCATCCTGCTCTTCCTGCTTCTCGATCTCTACCGGCAGCGCGATATGATCGGAGTATTTGCTGATGATGGAGCGCACGCGCCAGTCGTTGAGGAAGTCATCTTCACCTTCGCGCAGGTGCAGGGTGATCTCGGTCCCGCGATCCTCTTTGGTGATATCGGCAACGGTATAGTCGCCCTCGCCTGCAGATTCCCAGAACACGCCGTTCTCTGCACTGTCGCCCGCCGCGCGAGTGCGCACGGTCACTTTATCGGCAACGATAAACGCTGAGTAGAAGCCGACGCCGAACTGGCCAATCAGCTGGCTATCTTTTGCCTGATCGGAGCCCATCGACTGAAGAAATGCTTTAGTACCGGATTTAGCAATCGTACCCAGATGGTCGATAACTTCGTCACGGTTCATACCAATGCCGTTGTCGGCAATGGTCAGGGTACGCTGCTCTTTATCAAAGGAGACGCGCACGCGTAGCTCACCGTCACCCTCGTACAGCTCGGGTTTTGACAACGCACGGAAACGCAGCTTGTCTGCCGCATCCGAGGCGTTAGAGATAAGCTCACGCAGGAAGATCTCTTTGTTGGAGTAGAGAGAATGGATCATCAGATGCAGAAGCTGTTTTACTTCTGACTGGAAGCCGCGTGTTTCTTGTCCTTTCATCGAAAAAATACCTCAACAATGCCATTTGGTGTTGAGGGGAAGATGGGGATATGGCGGAAGGATTTCAAGCGGGGGCAGAAAATTGCCCCCGTTTTTTTCACGAAATGCGGATCTTGTGGCGTCCGGCTAAAGAGTGAGAGAGCGTGGTGCCATCAACCATCTCCAGCTCGCCGCCCACCGGCACGCCGTGGGCGATGCGGCTGGCGTCAACGCCATACTGCCCGCACAGCTCGGCGATGTAGTTGGCGGTCGCCTCCCCTTCCACCGTCGGGTTGGTGGCGAGGATCACCTCTTTCAGCTTTTCACGCTCCAGGCGCTGCTCCAGCCGATCGAGGCCGATATCGTTCGGCCCGATGCCGTCGAGCGGCGACAGGTGGCCCATCAGCACAAAGTAGCGGCCAGAGAACTGCCCGGTCTGCTCAATGGCATAGATGTCCGCAGGACTCTCCACCACGCAGATCTGGCCGTTCTCCTGGCGACGCGGATTCGAGCAGATGTTACACACCTCCTGCTCGGTGAAGGTACGGCAGTCGGCACAGTGGCCAATCTCCGACATCGCCCGCGTCAGGGCCTGGGCAAGGCGCATCCCGCCGCTGCGATCGCGCTGCAGGAGCGTAAAGGCCATGCGCTGTGCCGATTTCGGGCCAACGCCCGGCAAGCAGCGCAGGGCTTCCATAAGCTGCGTCAGCAGCGGACTGGTCTGCATTAGAACGGCATCTTAAAGCCCGGCGGCAGCTGCATACCGGAGGAGACGCCTGCCATCTTCTCTTTCTGGGTCTCTTCAATACGGCGCGCCGCATCGTTGAAGGCCGCAGCAACGAGATCTTCCAGCATATCTTTGTCGTCTTCCAGCAGGCTTGGGTCGATCTCCACGCGACGGCAGTTGTGCGCGCCGTTGATGGTGACCTTCACCAGACCGGCACCGGATTCACCGGTCACTTCCAGCTTCGCAATCTCTTCCTGCATCTGCTGCATCTTTTCCTGCATCTGCTGGGCCTGTTTCATCAGGTTACCCAGACCGCCTTTACCACCAAACATAGGCTTCTCTCTTCATTCACGTTAAAAATGACAACCGTAAGTCAAACTCACGATCAAATAGGGCGAATGCTCTCTTCGTCCAGATCTGCATCGAAGAATCGTTGCAGGGTCTGAATGTTGCTATCCGCAATAATCGACTCGCGCGCCTGCGCAAGCATCTCTTCGTAAATCGCCTGACGCCACTCCAGCGGAGTGCGCATCGCGGGATTATCATCTTCAATGATAGACACTTCAACCGCCGAACCGTACAGGGTGTTAAGTGCCTCACCTAAAACTTTTAGCGTACCGGGGGAGTTAAGGTGCCGCTGAGTGGTGCGCAGGTGCAGGCAGATACGGCTACCCTCCTGCTCTCTCCACGCGTTTAACGCCACCTGTTCAACCAGCTTGGGCAGGCTGAGCCGACTCACCTCTGCCGCCCACGGGTCGCGCTTGATGGCCTCTTCGGCCAGCTTTTGCGCCAGCTCCGGCGTGCGCTCATGCTCAAGGGCCTTCTTCAGCGCCTTTGGCGTGGCCACCACCTCTTTCACCTCTTCGGTGACCAGGGTGGTCTTCCAGCGATAGGCCTCTTTTTTTACCGGCGCTTGCTGCTGGGCGGCGGCGGCCGGACGCGTCTGGACGCGCTCGGTGACCGATGCCAGCCGCTCAAGCGCGGCGTTATTCACCGGCCGCGTGCGGGTTGCCGCTGCCGGTTCACTCTTTTTTGCTTTGGTTGCTCCCTGAGCACGCTGCAGCTGGCTGCGGGCGGCCAGCACCTGGCTGGTAGTGTCCGACAGCGGCGCATCGCTACGCGGCGCAGCAGGGGGCGGCGATGGCGGCACCTGATCCGGCGTTAGCACCGCCGTCGGGGCAACAGG
>DAMBQR010000104.1:0-6115 GCA_032055545.1 Pseudescherichia sp.
TTCGATTTAGTTGGCAATTTAGGTAGCAAACATGCAGACCCCGCACATTCTTATTGTTGAAGACGAGTTAGTTACTCGCAACACGCTGAAGAGCATTTTCGAAGCAGAAGGATACGATGTCTTTGAAGCGACTGATGGCGCTGAAATGCATCAGATTCTTTCTGATAACGATATCAACCTGGTGATCATGGATATCAACCTGCCGGGCAAAAACGGCCTGCTGCTGGCGCGTGAGCTGCGCGAACAGGCAGACGTCGCCCTGATGTTCCTGACAGGCCGTGATAACGAAGTCGATAAGATCCTCGGCCTCGAGATTGGCGCGGATGATTACATCACCAAACCGTTTAACCCACGCGAGCTGACCATCCGCGCACGCAACCTGCTCTCCCGTACCATGAACCTGGGCACGGTGAGCGAAGAGCGCCGCAGCGTAGACAGCTACAAATTTAACGGCTGGGAATTAGATATTAACAGCCGCTCGCTGGTCAGCCCGAACGGTGAGCAGTACAAGCTGCCGCGCAGCGAGTTTCGCGCCATGCTGCACTTCTGTGAAAACCCGGGCAAGATCCAGACCCGCGCCGACCTGCTGAAGAAGATGACCGGCCGCGAGCTGAAGCCGCACGATCGTACCGTTGACGTCACTATCCGCCGTATTCGTAAGCACTTCGAATCCACGCCGGATACGCCGGAGATCATCGCCACCATTCACGGCGAAGGCTACCGCTTCTGCGGCGATCTGCAGGAGTAAGGCTTAGTCACTGTTATGCCGGGCGGCACTGCGTTCGCCCGGCCTACGGTCACAATTAATGCCACGGCATAATCGGCACGGCGCTCAGGGCGTTTTTCGGTGAGCCTTCGACGACCTTATCGGAGTAGGCAAGGTAGGCCAGCGTATTGCGCTTCGCGTCGTAGAAGCGCACGACCTGTAGCTTCTTAAAGACCAGCGAAGTACGTTTCTGGAATACCACATCTCCCTGCGCTTTCCCGCTCTTCACCTTATCGCTCAGTTCGATCGGCCCGACCTGCTGACAGGAGATGGCCGCGTCAGACGTATCTTCCGCCAGCCCTAACCCGCCCTTGATCCCGCCCGTTTTTGCCCGGCTGATATAGCATGTCACGTTTTTCACATCGGGATCGTCAAAGGCTTCCACCACGATTTTGTGATCCGGTCCGAAGACTTTAAAGACGGTATCCACCGATCCAATCTCTTCCGCTTGCGCAGCCTGGCCCACGAGGCCCAGCGCGAAAATTACTGCTAAGCACTTGTATTTCATATTGTTACCATATTTAAATATTACGTTGTGTTACTATTTTACCCACCTAAATAAACATTTAGGATTCAGGCAATTAAAATTTTTTTGCGCCCTACTGGCCTAAAACGCACGCTTACTCAAAAAAAACACTGAATGCTAAAATAGCAGGGAATGGTATTATTCGCACAACCCTGCTATCGGGTACGACTGTTTTAAGGATGAGGACACTGTATGGATCAGGCTGGGATTATTCGCGATCTACTTAACTGGCTGGAGGATCATCTCGATCAACCGCTGGCTCTGAATAATGTGGCGATCAAAGCAGGTTATTCCAAGTGGCATCTGCAAAGAATGTTTAAGGACGTCACTGGCCTGGCGATTGGTGCCTATATCCGTGCACGGCGACTCTCAAAATCCGCCGTGGCGCTGCGCCTGACCGCCCGCCCGATCCTCGATATTGCGCTCCAGTATCGTTTCGACTCCCAGCAGACCTTTACTCGTGCTTTTAAAAAACAGTTTAACCTCACGCCCGCGCTCTATCGCCGCTCCCCGGACTGGAGCGCGTCAGGCATTCGTCCCCCGCTGCGTCTGGGCGAATTTGCTCTGCCAAAACATGAATTTGTTACCCTGCCAGAAACGCCGCTGATGGGGATCACCCAGAGCTACAGCTGTTCGCTGGAGGAGATCTCTGCCTTTCGGCATGAGATGCGGATCCAGTTCTGGCGTGAGTTTTTAGGCAACTCGCCTACCCTGCCCGCCGAACTGTACGGCCTGCATGAGCCGCGCCCCAGCCTGGAGAAGGATGACGAGCAGGAGGTGTTCTACACCACTGCCGTTACCCCGGATATGGCTAATGGCCACCTGCAGGGCGCTTTTCCACTGGTATTACAGAGCGGAGAGTACGTGATGTTTACCTATGAGGGGCCGGGCACCGAGCTGCAGCAGTTTATCTTAACCATCTACGGCACCTGTATGCCGATGCTCAACCTGACCCGACGCAAGGGGCTGGATATCGAGCGTTTCTTCCCGCGTGATGAAGCCAGGAACCAGACGCCGCCGATGTATATCCGCTGCGAATATCTGGTCCCTGTACGGCGTTAACGCTGCAGTTCGTCCAGCGCAGGGGCGTCAAGATGCGACACGTCCCCCGCCGTCTCGACCACCCAGCCTGAGGCCAGCCACGGGCTTTGCTGATAATCGATACGCGAGATAGAGCAGTTGCGCAGGCGCAGACGACGCTCCGCCCAGGCCGGCAGGCCGAGGATGGTGCTCACCAGACAGCCCAGCGCCATACCATGGCTGACCAGCAGCGGACGGCTTCCCTCCGGTAGATCGAGACAGGTGGCCAGCGCATCGTGCATACGATCGCTCAGCTCCTGCATCGACTCCCCGTCGGGGATCCGACCATCAGAAGTGCCGTTGACCAGCTGGCGACGCCACTGCTCCTCCTCCTCGGTCAGCGACTCGATAGGACGCTGTTCCAGCACGCCCATGTCCAGCTCGCGCAGACGGGCATCCAGCGTAATATCACACCCACAGTAGTCGGCGATAATCTCCGCCGTGCGCTGGGTGCGGCCCAGATCGCTGGCGATAACGTGGGTGATCCCCAGCGCTTTCGCGCGTTCGGCCACCTGTCGTGCCTGCTGCTCCCCTTTGGCCGTCAACGGACTGTCTGACTGCCCCTGAATACGACGCTCGGCGTTCCACTGCGTTTCACCGTGGCGAACAAGGTATACCTGTAACATGCTTTTTATCCGTTATACTGCGATGACAATTTTTTTATCTGAGTTGTTTAGATTATGCACCATGTTGTCTCAGCTACCACTAATCCCGCCAAAATTAAGGCGATTCTGCACGCGTTTAGCGAGATTTTCGGCGAGGGATCCTGCCATATCGAGTCCGTGGCCGTCGAGAGCGGCGTCCCAGAACAGCCGTTTGGCAGTGCAGAAACGCGGGCTGGCGCACGTAATCGCGTGCTCAATGCCCGTCAGGCGCATCCGGATGCCGACTTCTGGGTTGCCATCGAGGCGGGGATAGATGAGGACAGCACCTTTAGCTGGGTGGTGATAGAGAGCCGGGAGCAGCGCGGCGAAGCGCGTTCTGCCACCCTGCCGCTGCCTGCGGCGATACTTAGCCGCGTGCGCGCCGGGGAGGCGCTCGGGCCGGTAATGTCAGAGATCACCGGCATCGATGAGATTGGACGTAAAGAGGGGGCGATCGGCGTCTTCACCCACGGCGTGCTGACGCGAAGCAGCGTCTACCATCAGGCGGTGATCCTGGCCCTTAGCCCGTTTCACCACCCGGCGTACCGCTAGCCCTTCAGCAGCACCTGCTCCAGCCACAGCCGCAGCTCCGGCGGGGCGGCCTTCAGGCTGTTAGAGCCGCGGGTAATGGTGGCAATGCCGGTGCCCAGCTCGTTTTTAAGCTCTCGCTGGCTCATCTCACCGCGCAGAAGCTCTTCAATAATACGCACCCGCGTGCCCAGCGCTTCGCGCTCGTCGGGGGTAAGCATCAGGTTAAGCAGCGGCAGGTGGAGATCCTGACCGTAGGCGTGCTGGAGCAGTTCGACAAAGCGCAACCACTCCTGATGGCGCTGTTCGGCTACTTCGGCTGAATAAGGTGATTGCTGGGTCATGTTAGGCTGCCATACTCGTTGACGAGTACAACAGCATAACACAAACCGCCGGATCAGTAACGACGGCCCCACTCCGTAGCGGTTAACAGCGTCGGTTTCCCGCCGAGGAAGTAACGGTAGTAGGCATCATAGGCCAGCACGTTTTTCACGTAGCCTCGCGTCTCCGAGAAGGGAATACTCTCCACAAAGGCGACCGCGTCGATGCGTCCGGCGCTGTTACCCAGCCACGTCCGTACCCGTCCCGGCCCGGCGTTATAGGCCGCCGAAGCAAAGATGCGGTTGTTGCCAAACTGGTTATAGACGTACTGCAGATAGCTGGTGCCGATATCAATATTGGTTTGCGGATCCAGCAGCTGGGCAGGATCGCTGTAGCCGGGGATATTGAACATCTGCACCGTATGGGTTGCCGTACCCGGCATCACCTGCATCAGGCCACTCGCACCAACCGGTGAGCGAACTTTCGGGTTCCAGGCACTCTCCTGACGAGCAATCGCCATCGCATAGCTCTGGGGAATATCTTTGCCGCTGGTGTAGCGTTCAAAGAGATCGCGCCAGGCCAGCGGGAAGCGCTCCTGCAGCTGATCCCACAGCTTGCCGGCGATGGTCGCCTGCACGCTCAGATCCCACCACTGGCGATCGAAAGCGTAGCGCGCCAGCTGCGCCTGCTCCTGCGCCGTGCGGCTGGACACCAGGTTAGCCCACTCGCTGCGGGCGGTGTTGTCGAGGCCCCAGTACATCAGCTCGCGTACCCGCGCCATCCCTGCCCCCTGCACCAGCTGCGGATCCGGATCGCCCGATGCTTTGTCGATCTTCAGCTGGTACTCTTCACCGAGGCGCTGGGCCGCCACCATCGGATAGAATCCGCGCTGCTTCATGAGATCGCGCAGGATGGTATTGGCCTCCTCCTCGCGCCCGCGCTCCAGCAGCAGATCCGCCTGCCAGTAGCGCCACTCATCTTTCTCCTTGGCGTCCATCGGCAGACGGGCGAGCCAGGTATTTAACCCCTGGCGATCGCCTGCACCCAGGGCGAGCCGCACCCGGCGCTCCACCAGCGACGTTGACTGAGAGCGCATGATGGCGTCGTCACGCCAGCGCGCCTGCTCCTCGGTAATATCATTGCCCATCAGCCGCCAGGCGACGATATCCCGCAGCGCCTGGATCTGCTCCTCATTGAGCTGCTGCGCCGAAGCCAGCGATGGGATCATCAGGCGCGCGTTCTCTACGTCCTGGCGGGCAACGCTCTCAAACGCCTCCTGAGCCATTTGGCGGGTAAAGTCGGTCGCGCCGGTGGTGCGGGCAAAGGTCAGGACGCTGTTAGGATCGTTTGCCAGGGCGATGATGGCGCTGGAGATGGTCTGGTACTCGCTCGGCATCTGATTCGCCAGCACGGTAACGAGGCTGGTATTGCCCGCCTTCATCGCCAGCCGGATGCGTTCAAGGAAGGCCAGCGGATCCTGCGTGCCGGAGGCGCGCCAGGCGCCAAACAGGCGGTCGCAGGCGTTGGGCTGGCTCTTGCCGGTCAGCCAAAGCGTTTTCGCGCCTTCCCACGCCGCGTCGGGCTGGGCCGTGTTCCATTTAGCATAATAGTAATTGCACTGCGCTTCAGTGGTTCCCGGTTTGTCCGGGCTAAAGGCCAGCAGACCGCGCCAGTCCTCCCGGCGTGCCAGCTCATTAACAAAGCGCGACTTCAGGTTGCGGGCGGGAGGCAGCGTCGGGTTGGCCTGTACAAAGTTGGTCACCGCAATCGCCGGCTGGTTCATCAGATCGCTGTTGATCTGGCGGTACTCCAGATAGGGATAGAGAGGATAATCCTTCAGCCCCGGCATCAGCTGCGCCACGACGTCCATCTGCTTGTTGTCCCACGCCTGCTTGATTTGTGCATAGCGGTTTCGCTGCTCATCGAGCGAGTCAGCGCGTGCCAGGCCGCTCACCGTCAGCATGCAGCAGCCGACGGCCAGCAGTCGCCAGGCGACAGGTTTTGCATTCACAGGCACTTTCTCCATATAAATAAATTTGTTGGCACATAACCCATTCATGCTAACCAGGCATTTCGCAATCCGCCACGCGCTGGACACTTTTTTACTTTTGAGTCTGATTTAACACTCATGACGCAGCTGGCTGGGATTGCACCCCAAAAACGGCTACACTCGGCAGCTGAGTACCATTCACATTACGATAAAAGAGGCGAAGTCCAACGTGGCTCAATTCGTTTATACCATGCATCGTG
>DAMBQR010000105.1:0-5756 GCA_032055545.1 Pseudescherichia sp.
GGTAAAATATGGACGGTTTTATTCAGCCCCATGCTTTCCTGTTTGCCATATAAGTGCTTTTTTGAAAGCAATAATTTTCAATCACGAAGAGTAGATATTATGGCTATTGATATGTTCCTGAAGGTCGAAGGTGTTACAGGTGAGTCGAAAGATTCGAATCACACGGGTTGGACCGATATTATTTCCTTTACTTGGGGTGCGTCCCAACCGGGTAATATGAGTGTCGGCGGCGGCGGCGGTGCCGGTAAAGTTAACTTCAACGACCTGCACGTTAATGCGCTGATCGACAAATCAACTACTGCTATCCTGAAGCACTGCGCCAGCGGTAAACACCTGACCAAAGTTGAATTGTCTGTTTGCAAAGCAGGTGGTCAGCAGGTGGAATACGGTCGTATTACTCTGGAAGATGTGCTGGTAACGTCTGTTCAGTATACCGGTTCCGATGATGGCGATCTGGTTGGTATTGCTTACGCATTCCAGGCTGCAAAAGTGAAACAGCAGTACTGGGAGCAGACTTCCGCTGGTGGTAAAGGTGCTGAGAGCAGCGCTGGCTGGAACATCAAAGAAAACAAAGAAGCGTAATAGCAGTGAGCCCGCAAGGGCTCACTTTATCTTTCCTGGAGCATTATTATGAAAGATAAATGTGGTCTGCTCGCTTTAGGTTGTTTTTTGCTGTCTTCGCAAGCGATTGGCCGCGTGGGATACAGCCCAGAAGAGTATCTCAAAAACTATGCTCTGAGCACCTGTCTTGCTCAAGGGTATCAGGCTGAAGAAGTTAAAAAAGATGCCTCTGCTGCGGCAAGAGGATACGTTGATTTTGGTGACTACTCGCTGGAAGCGCATACCGCAGTGGAAAAGCTGGGCAAAACCTTCCTTAATAAACAATATGAAAGCCAGGCGGGTGTGCCAATGACCATGGCGAAGTGTATCGATTTTTATCATAGTAAAGAGCTCGCTGATCTGGTTGAAAAGTATAAAGATAAGAAAGATAATTGAGCCTTTGAGTAAATGCTTAAGCGAACCGTAAAAATGATTATAAATAAGACGGTTGTATCAAAGAAGTGTTCAAGAAAAGTCGATTGCACAATATCCTGGAGGCTAAAATAAAAAAACTGTTAGCATTTCTCCTAGTAATCACCTTTTCCAACGTTTCTGCGCAAACGCTACCAGAAGTAAACAGCTTTTCTCAACAGCAAATGTTTAGTAACTGGGCGCAAAACCGTTGCATTGGTAAAATTGCTGACAGTGAGTCTCTAAAGAATGATGCTAAGGTCAGTGCATCCGCGTGGCTTGAAGCCAGTAATGTGCCCGCTGAGTTTTTCGAAGAGGCAGACAAAGCCATTGATAATCAGCTTCAAGAAAAGATCGGTGGTTCACTTCCGGGTGAGTATCAAATTTTAAAATGTACGCTTATCGCTAATAGCGAAGCTATTCATAAGATCTACGGTAAAGGCACCAAGTAGTTCTTGTAAGATTAAATAGCATCAGCTGTAATAGCATGGATAGCACAAATACATTACAAAGAATAACAGGTCCGCAGTAGAATCATTTTTACAAACCGTATTTTGAAATTGCCCGCAATGCTATGTCAGGTTATTAAAGGTTCCTTTAACAGGCTGCGCTAATTTCAAAATGATTTTCAGTAAAAATGAGAAGTCGTTTTCTCATGTCGCTTTAAAACAGCGGGTAGAGGTTGCTGTTAAAGCGATTTAACAGGGATTAAAGATGAGAACACAATCTACTGTGGCCCCCGGATACTGCGTGGTACAGCAGTCGGGCACCTTAGGTTTTCAGGCGCGTTTACTGTTTAACAATCCGAACAGCGAAGCGGCCCGCTACTTTATGCATCTCAACCGGGATATGCGCTGGGTCAGGCCCGGACAGATCCTGATAGTCGCCGACCCGGCGAATCAGAATCAGGTGTATCAGCTTAATCATATAATTATGGCGAAGCAAAAAGTGAACGCAGTCCTGGCAACGACGGATGACAATGTAGCGGCATTTCTGCATAAGAACTATCAGCACATTGCGGCGTTGACCTCCTGGGGAGAAAAGGTTGTCGGAACGGCGGGAGATGCAGGGGAAAGATATTTTCACCAGATTGAGTCGATTCTGGTCAAAATAGAGCAGACTTACCAGAACCAGTTCCATACGCAGGGCACGCTGATTGGTCAGCAGTTTTATACAGAGCGCAACGCGCTGTTCGCCCAGCTTAAGCCGCTGCTAAAAGGCATCGGGCGCATGTCGCTAAACATAGACCGCTACGACAGCATTAAAAGAGCACTGGGCTTGTCCACACGCTCAATTATTCATGAGTGGAGCACGGTTGGAATAGGCACCATCCCCGGATATGCCAGCTATATCAGCCGGTCAGCAAAAGCAGCGAGCTTTATGAAAGCGGGCGGATGGGTGGCGTTAGGTTTGTCGTTTATGAACACCACTAACGACGTGTACCATGCCTGTACCACTGGCCGCGAGAGTGAGTGTTCGAAGGTTGCGGTAAAAAAATACAGTATTTTTGGTGGTGGTACGGCTGGTAGCTTAATAGCTGGTGGGTTTGCTACAATGGCGGCTGATCCGATATGTCTTGCTCTTGGTATACCTACTGGTGGCATAGGGACCGTTGCTTGCGGTTTTGGAGTTGGGTTGATATTTACAGCAGGGGGCTCTTGGCAGGGGAATGCTGCAGGTATTGAGATAGGCAACAAATTAAATTCATTGTTTTTTAGTAGTAATTGAAATGATGACAGACATTATTGAGCTGACCTTCTTATTAATAATGGTATCAAGTTGGATATATACGCTTGTAGTATATTATGTATATTATCGAAAATATAGAGCCGAACTTGCAGGTGTTTTTCAACTGTTAATCGATCATTCGATTATTCACTTTGAAGATTACTATTTTTATGAACAGTTAGGTGTGCCAGGATTTGGGTATCGTGTATCTATTATATCTATGATTCTAAAGGGTAGGCGCATTCCAATTGATAATAAAAGGTGGATAGAGCCTGAGGTGGGGGATTTAATAAGAAAGCATTATGATCTTTCATGGATACGCGGTTTTTATAGAAATGGCTACCTTATGGGGCTAGGCCTAGGGGTTGGTTTTATTTATGCTTTACTTGATAAGATTGGTTTTTTATCTTGAGTAATGCTTTTTTAGTGCAGTCATAACAATATTTAAATATTATTAATGGTAACTAAATCCACAATAGACATCATTTTAGTTTTCCTCGCTTATGCTACATTTCCAGGTGCAGGTGTTACAGCTTATTTTTATCATAAATTCTACAAAAAATATGACATGCAGTTGAAGGAAGCATTTAGTCTTCTTCAGCAAAAGTCATTAATAAAGTTAGAGGATTATTATTTATATGAGCAGATGGGAATGTTGGGCTTTGGATTACGGGTTTCCCTGATAAGAATGATCATGAAAGGGAGAATCTTTCAGCTTGAAAAAAATCGTTGGGTTACGCCAGAGGCTAAGCAAGTTTTGATAGAAAATTTCGACTGGTCGTGGATGAAAGACTTTTATAGATTAATAGCCTGTATAATGGGTCTAGGTCTGGTGTTTTTTGTTTCAGGCTTGATTATTAAATATAAATAAAAAAGCAAGGCGGTATTATTGTATGTAGGTGGCTTATTATGTGCGCAACTCATCCGCGCTACTTTTTAATAAATGCAGAATTTACCTTTTAGAAGTTACTACTATTTATTTTCAAAAGATACCTATTTTCACCGTTCAGCTTTTTCTTAATCAACTTATCCGCTCCCAAACGCAGCCACTCTTTTTTAGAGCGGCTGCGTTTGAGTGCTAACCATACCAGCAGGAATACGCTATGCGATTCACGATTATTTCGACAAAACCTGACCATCAGCCACCCACGAGTAGCTTCGAATTTTATGCGCCCGGTGGCACCATTGGTCGCGGAACGGATAACAATCTGGTGCTGCCGGATAACGACCGCACGATCTCTCGCCTGCAGGCCATTGTCCATGTAGATGCCCAAGGCGAGTGCCGCATCACCAACCGGGGCAGCGTGACCCGCGTGGCGCTAAACGATATTCCCCTGGAGCGCGGACGCCAGGTCGAACTGCAGGATGGCGACATCCTGGGCATCGATGACTACCGCATCGAGGTCACTAGCCTGCAACAGCAGGCTGCCCCGGTAAGCCGTCCGGCAGCAGTCATCACGCCGCCGCCGCCGAAACCTGCCGCCGCGCCAGCACCAGCATCGAAGCCGGCCAGCGACGCTGAACAAGCAGACGCCGCGCCTACGGCGGTGCCTACGGAGATCTGGGACAGCCTGATGCAGGAGTTCTCTATCTCCGACAGCATCTCAAGCAGCCGCGCCAGACCGCAGCCTGCTGAATCTCACGATCCGTTCTCACAGCCCAAAGAGCCGGAACGCAACGCCGAGGATCCGCTGGCGATGTTCCAGAACAGCGATCCCCAGCTGGAACGTAAAAATGTTGATACCGACTCGCTGTTTAGCGACGAGGCGCTGTTCAAAAGCGACAGCATTTTCAATGACGCGACGCCCAGCACGCTGGTGCCGCCTAAAGAGAGCGAGCCTTCGCTACCAAAAGAGGAGCCGAAGGATGAGCTTGATCCGCTGGCGCTGTTCGGCGGCTCTGCCAGCACACCTGCCGCACGCAATGACGATCCGCTTGGGCTGATGGGAGGCGCGCCGCTTACCCATCCTGACGATCTCTCTCCTGAAGATGAACTGTCGCCCAAAGACGATCCGCTGCCTAAGGACGTAGCACCTGCTGAAGATAACGATCCCCTTGGGCTGATGGGCGGTGCGCCGCTCACCGCTGCACCTGAGCAGAAGCCTGAACCAGAGTCCACGGCAAAGCCTGAGAACACAGCCCCCCTTGCCCAGACGCCTGACGATGCCGATCCGCTGGCCAGCTCACCGCTGTTTGCCGCTGAGCCGCTGCCGGAAGCGCCGCACGCTGAACCTGACATGCCAGCCGAGGAGTCGGACCGCCAGGAGTACGCAGGCTTTACCATGCCTACGCCGCAGGCGGTCGCTCGCACGCAAGCGCAGACGCCTAAAGGCCGCCTGCGTATCGACCCGGTGCAAAACGCGGCCTCTGGATCATCGTCCCAGCAGCAGCCTGCCCGGGGCGACGTATTGCAGGGCGAGCTGCTGGAAGCGCTGCTGGAAGGTATGGGCCTTGGCGATATGCAGCCGACGCCGCAGTTCGACCGGGAAAATATGCGCCAGCTCGGCCAGATGCTGAGCATGTTCTCCCAGGGGACGGTGGCGCTCCTCTCGTCGCGGTCGATCCTCAAGCGTGGCGTGAAAGCGGACATGACAATGGTGTTGGACGATGCCAACAACCCGTTCAAGCTGCTCCCTTCCGGTAAAACGGTGCTGATGCAGATGTTCGGCACCCGTATGCCGGGCTTTATGCCGCCGAAAAAATCGGTGCGTGATGCGCTGATCGATCTCCAGGCGCACCAGTTGGGCATGATCTCCGGCATCCGCGCCATCATCGCCGCCATGCTGCAATCCTTTAATCCGGAGCAGCTCGAAGAGCAGGCGAAGCTTGATGGCGTAACGTCGCGTCTTTCACTGCCGGGCAGCCGTAAGGCCGCGCTGTGGGACTACTTCGTTCGCACCTACGGCCAGACGGCAGGCGAAATTGAAGATGACTTCCATACCCTGTTTGGCGAAGCCTTCCTGCATGCCTATGACATGGAGGTCAATCAGTACAAAGACTCACAAAGCGGATCGGAA
>DAMBQR010000106.1:0-5506 GCA_032055545.1 Pseudescherichia sp.
CCCCGCCGGTCACAAAAATATAGTTCGTTGTCATGCTGAACCTGAGAAGTTAGGTTTAAAAGACGATGGAATAACCAGGACGGGAAAGTAGTATACCGGAACTACGCAGTCGCCACAAACTTTCATTATCCCTCCTCTTCTCATCTTCAGCGAACCACGGGGAGGAAGAAAATAGCTCGTTTGCGGCAAATGTTTTTGACGTAAATCAAGCGCTTGTTATTTAAAAATCTTACTAATCGCGCTTGATTCACAAAACTCGTTAGAGATCAGTTTCCTGGCGCTTTACCTCTTGCCAGACTTCTTCCATGGTATCGAGATCGACGCCGGTCATCGCCAGGCCGCGAGAGGCGACAATTCGCTCAACTTCCCGGAAGCGGCGCTCAAACTTCAGGTTCGCTTTTTGCAGCGCGGTTTCGGCTTTTACCCCTAAATGGCGGGAGAGATTGACGGTGGCGAACAGCAGATCGCCTACCTCCTCCTCCAGTTTGGCCTGATCCACGACCGCCTGCTGCGCCTCGTGCATCACCTCGTCGATCTCTTCATGCACCTTACCGAGCACCGGGCCGAGCGAGTCCCAGTCAAAGCCCACCGCCGAGCAGCGTTTCTGAATCTTATGCGCGCGCATCAGCGCCGGAAAAGCGTAGGGAATATCGTCCAGCGCCGAGTGCTGGGCTTTTTCGGCCCGCTCGCTGGTTTTGATCTCCTCCCAGCGCGCCAGCACTTCGCTGCTGCTGCTGGCGGTCGCGTCGGCAAAGATATGCGGATGGCGGCGCTCAAGCTTGTCGCTGATGGCCGCGCAGATATCATTGAAATCAAAGCGCCCCTGCTCCTGCGCCATCTGGGCGTAGAACACCACCTGGAATAGCAGATCCCCCAGCTCGCCGCGCAGATCGTCAAGGTCGTTGCGGGCGATGGCGTCGAGCACCTCGTAGGTCTCCTCCAGCGTATAGGGGGCGATGGTAGCGAAGGTCTGCTCTTTATCCCACGGGCAGCCGGTTTCCGGATCGCGCAGGCGCTGCATAATGCCTAGCAGGCGATTGATTTGATTCATAATTATTTCCTAAAAAAATGCCGGGCGGCGGCTCCGCCTTACCCGGCCTGCAACATAACGTGCGCTTAACCGCCGTGCAGACGACGGGCGTCAATCACGTCCGGAACCTGGTTGAGCTTGCCGAGCACGCGTCCCAGCACCTGCAGGTTATAGATCTCGATATTCATATCGATGGTGGCCAGCTGCTGCCGGGTATCGCTCCGGCTGGCGACGCCAAGGACGTTCACCTTCTCGTTAGCGAGAATGGTGGTGATATCGCGCAGCAGGCCGCTGCGATCGTTGGCGGTGACGCGCACCACCAGCGCGTATCCCGCCGAGTAGCTCTCGCCCCACACCGCATCGACGATGCGCTCCGGCGCGTGGGACTGCAGCTCCGTCAGCTGGTCGCAGTCGGCGCGGTGGATAGAGATCCCACGCCCCTGGGTAATAAAGCCTACGATCTCATCTCCCGGAATAGGCTGGCAGCAGCGGGCGATGTGGTGCATCAGGTTACCGACGCCCTCGACCACCACCCGGCCATTGTCTTTGCTATTACGACCCTGCGGGGCATAGGTTTTCTGCTGCAGCAGCTTCAGCGCGGCGGCGTCCTGCTCCTCGGCGCTGGGCTTGTTAAAGTGCGACTGCAGGAAGTTCACCATCTGGTTGAGGCGAATATCGCCTCCGCCGATAGCCGCCAGCAGCTCCTCCATTTCATTGAAGTTGTAGCGCGGCAGCAGAAGCTTCTCTGCCTCTTTCAGGCTGATGCCCAGGTGCGCGAGCTCATCGTCAAGGATCTGACGTCCGGCAAGAATGTTCTTGTCACGATCCTGCTTGCGGAACCAGGCGTGGATCTTCGAGCGTCCGCGGCTGGTTGTAACGTAGCCAAGGTTCGGGTTCAGCCAGTCGCGGCTCGGGTTCGGCTGCTTCTGAGTGATGATCTCAATCTGATCGCCCATCTGCAGCTGATAGGTAAAGGGCACGATACGCCCGCTGATCTTGGCCCCGATGCAGCGGTGACCGACGTCGCTGTGGATATGGTAGGCGAAATCAAGCGGCGTCGAGCCGGCGGGCAGATCGACAACGTCGCCTTTCGGGGTAAAGACGTAGACGCGATCGTCAAAGACCTGGCTGCGCACCTCGTCGAGCATTTCGCCGGAGTCGGCCATCTCTTCCTGCCAGGCAATCAGCTTCCGCAGCCAGGCGATGCGATCCTCATGGCTGTTATGCGCGCTTGTCGCCGTTGTGCCCTCTTTGTATTTCCAGTGCGCGGCAACGCCCAGCTCGGCATCCTCATGCATCTGTTTGGTGCGGATCTGGATCTCAACGGTTTTGCCCTCTGGTCCCAGCACCACGGTATGGATCGACTGATAGCCGTTCGGCTTCGGGTTGGCTACGTAGTCATCGAATTCGTCCGGCAGATGACGATGATGGGTATGGACAATCCCTAGCGCGGCGTAGCAGTCCTGCAGGCGCTCGGCGACGATACGCACCGCCCGCACGTCAAACAGTTCGTCAAAGGCGAGATGCTTTTTCTGCATTTTGCGCCAGATGCTGTAGATGTGCTTAGGCCGCCCATAGACTTCAGCCTTCACCCCTTCGCGCTTCATTTCAGCGCGCAGGTGGCCGACGAACTCATCAATATAGCGTTCGCGATCGATCCGCCGCTCGTGCAGCAGTTTAGCGATGCGCTTGTACTCCGCCGGATGCAGATAGCGGAAGCAGTAATCCTCCAGCTCCCACTTCAGCTGGCCGATACCCAGCCGGTTTGCCAGCGGAGCGTAGATATTGGTGCACTCTTTGGCTGCCAGCACGCGCTCGTCTTCCGGGGCATCCTTCACCTCGCGCAGGTGCGCAACGCGCTCGGCAAGCTTGATAACCACGCAGCGGAAATCATCCACCATCGCCAGCAGCATGCGGCGAACGTTATCGACCTGTTCAGAGGAGACGGCGTCGGTATGCGTGGCCTTGAGCTGGCGGATAGCGGCCATATCGCGCACGCCGTAGATCAGCGCGACAACGGATTTACTCACGCTTTCGCGCAGCACCGCTTCACTTACCACCTCGGCATCCGCCAGCGGGAAGAGCAGCGCGGCCTGCAGCGTATCGAGGTCCATACTGAGCATGGAGAGGATTTCGACCATCTCGACGCCGCGCCACAGCAGCAGCTCAGCGTCAGGGTGGCCCTGGGTGTGTTGCAGGCAGTACGCCCATGTTTCGGCTAAGCGCTCACACGAGGGCTGGCTGGAGATCCCCAGACTTGCGATCCATTTTTTCGAATCGAATTCACCCGCTCGATTAAGGTGTGCACTTCTTACCGCAACCATTGTCCTCTCCTTTCAGGGACGAAGCCTGCCGAATTCAGCAAGCCAGAATTAATCACTCGTGCTCAAACAACACCATGGATTCCAGATGTCCGGTGTGCGGGAACATATCCAGCATCGCAAGGTGCGACATAGTGTAGCCCGCATTTAATAATGCTTCGCTGTCACGGGCAAGCGTCGCGGGGTTGCATGACACGTAGACCACCTTTTTTGGGGATAGTTTTAGCACGTGCTGCATTACGCCTGCCGCACCGGCACGGGCCGGATCGAGCAGCACCTTGTTAAAACCGTGCTGCGCCCAGGGCTGCTTTGTGACGTCATCTTCCAGGTTTTCATGAAAGAAGGTCACATTCTGCAAGCCATTCTGTCGCGCATTCTCCTTCGCCTTCTCGACAAGCGCGGCGACCCCCTCCACGCCCACCACGCTGGCGGCACGTTTTGCCAGCGGCAGGGTAAAGTTGCCCATGCCGCAGAAGAGATCCAGCACGCGGTCGTTCGGCTGCACCTCCAGCCACGCCAGCGCCCGGGCCACCATCTGCTGATTCACTTTATCATTAACCTGAATGAAATCACGCGGGCTAAAGGTCAGGCGTAGCTCATCCGAGGTGTACCAGGGCAGCTCGCCGGATACCTGCTCCAGTATGGCGCTTTCCGGGGCAAGAAACAGCGCAACGCCCTGAGAATGCGAAAAGCGTTCCAGTTTTTCGCGATCGGCGAGCGAGAGAGGCGCAGTATGGCGCAGCACCATCAGCGGGCCGTTATCCGCCAGCACCAGCTCAACGTGGCCAAGGTGGCGTAGCGCCTCCAGGCCCTGTAAGCATTCACGTAGTGAAGGAATTAATGCCTCAAGGCGGGGCGCCAGCACCGGGCAACGCACCACGTTCACGATGTCGCTGGCGCTGGCTTTGCGAAAGCCCATCTCCAGCGTTTGCGTCTTCGGCTGATAGTTGAGGCTCAGCCGCGCCCGTCGCCGATAGCCCCACGGCTCAGCGGCGATAACGTCGTCCACCTCGTGCTTCATCAGGCGTGCCAGGGCGCTGCGTTTACTGCGCTGCTGCAGCGCCACGCTGGCATGCTGCTGCTGGCAGCCGCCGCAGACGCCAAAGTGCGGGCACGGTGGCGTTTCGCGATCCGGGCTGTCGCTCAGGCGGCGCTTCACCGCCCCACGGGCGAACTGGCGCTTATCTTCCGTTAGCGTCACTTCGCCACGCTCGCCGGGCAGCAGTCCAGGTACGAACAGCGCCTTGCCGTTGTGGCGTGCAACGCCCTGGCCAAAGGGATCGAGGTCGTTTACTGTTACGGTTATGATCTCACGCGTCGTCACGCGCCGTTTTGCAGAGTAGAATTGCGCCATTGCCGGGATTTTTCTCAATCGAACATAATGACTCTAATTGTCCCATAACGGAACTCCATGACCAACTACAGCCTGCGGGCGCGAATGATGATTTTGATCTTAGCGCCAACCGTCCTGATCGGTTTACTGCTTAGCATTTTCTTTGTTGTCCATCGCTACAACGACTTACAGCAGCAGCTTGAGGACGCGGGGGCGAGCATTATCGAGCCGCTGGCGGTGGCGAGCGAATACGGCATGAACCTGCAAAACCGGGACTCTATCGGACAGCTGATCAGCATTTTGCACCGCCGTCACTCCGACATCGTGCGGGCGATCTCCGTTTACGATGAGAATAACCAGCTGTTTGTCACCTCTAACTCTCATCTTGATCCCAGTGCGTTAAGGCTGCCGGACGGTACGGCCCTCCCCCGTGCTCTGAGCGTTACGCGCCAGGGCGAGCTAATGATCCTGCGCACGCCTGTTGTCTCCGAAGGCCACTCCCTGGACGAGCCTGCCCTGCCGAATGTCAAAGCGGCTAACAATATGCTGGGCTACGTCGCGCTGGAGCTGGATCTTCGCTCCGTGCGTTTGCAGCAGTATAAAGAGATCTTTATCGCCACCCTGATGATGCTCTTCTGCACCGGGATCGCCCTGATCTTTGGCTGGCGACTGATGCGCGACGTCACCGGGCCGATCCGCAACATGGTTAATACGGTGGATCGCATCCGCCGGGGCCAGCTCGACAGCCGCGTAGAGGGCTTTATGCTAGGCGAGCTGGATATGCTGAAAAACGGCATCAACTCAATGGCGATGTCGCTGGCG
>DAMBQR010000107.1:0-5372 GCA_032055545.1 Pseudescherichia sp.
TGAGATCAACGTTACCAAGAAAGATAGTAACCGTTACACGACTTACATCCCGGTTAACGACCCGAAACTGCTTGATAACCTGCTGACGAAAAATGTCAAAGTGGTTGGCGAGCCGCCGGAAGAGCCGAGCCTGCTGGCTTCTATCTTCATTTCGTGGTTCCCGATGCTGCTGTTAATTGGCGTCTGGATATTCTTTATGCGCCAGATGCAGGGCGGCGGTGGCAAAGGTGCCATGTCGTTCGGTAAGAGTAAGGCGCGTATGCTAACCGAAGACCAGATCAAAACCACCTTTGCCGACGTTGCAGGCTGCGACGAAGCGAAAGAAGAGGTGGGTGAACTGGTTGAATACCTGCGCGAGCCGAGCCGCTTCCAGAAACTGGGCGGTAAGATCCCGAAAGGCGTCCTGATGGTCGGTCCTCCGGGTACGGGTAAAACGCTGCTGGCAAAAGCCATTGCCGGTGAAGCCAAAGTGCCATTCTTTACCATTTCCGGTTCTGATTTCGTCGAAATGTTCGTTGGTGTCGGTGCATCCCGCGTGCGTGACATGTTCGAACAGGCGAAGAAAGCGGCGCCGTGCATCATCTTTATCGATGAGATCGACGCCGTAGGCCGCCAGCGTGGCGCAGGCCTTGGCGGTGGTCACGATGAACGTGAGCAGACCCTGAACCAGATGCTGGTTGAGATGGATGGCTTTGAGGGCAACGAAGGCATTATCGTGATCGCCGCGACGAACCGTCCGGACGTGCTTGACCCAGCGCTGCTGCGTCCAGGCCGTTTTGACCGTCAGGTTGTGGTCGGTCTGCCAGACGTGCGTGGCCGTGAGCAGATCCTGAAGGTGCATATGCGTCGCGTACCGCTCTCTCCGGATATCGATGCGGCAATCATTGCCCGCGGTACCCCGGGCTTCTCCGGTGCGGATCTCGCTAACCTGGTCAACGAAGCGGCACTGTTTGCTGCCCGTGGCAACAAACGCGTTGTCTCCATGGTTGAGTTTGAGAAAGCGAAAGATAAGATCATGATGGGTGCGGAACGTCGCTCCATGGTGATGACCGAAGCGCAGAAAGAGTCCACCGCGTATCACGAAGCGGGTCACGCGATCATCGGTCGCCTGGTACCAGAACACGATCCGGTTCACAAGGTAACGATTATTCCGCGCGGCCGTGCGCTGGGTGTGACCTTCTTCCTGCCTGAGGGCGACGCGATTAGCGCCAGCCGTCAGAAGCTGGAGAGCCAGATTTCGACCCTGTATGGCGGTCGTCTGGCAGAAGAGATCATCTACGGCGTTGAGCATGTTTCTACCGGTGCATCGAACGACATCAAGGTCGCGACTAACCTGGCACGTAACATGGTGACCCAGTGGGGCTTCTCCGACAAACTCGGCCCGCTGCTCTACGCAGAGGAAGAGGGCGAGGTGTTCCTGGGCCGCAGCGTGGCGAAAGCGAAACACATGTCCGATGAAACGGCACGTATTATCGACCAGGAAGTGAAGTCGCTGATTGAGCGTAACTACAACCGCGCTCGTCAGATCCTGAACGATAACATGGACATCCTGCACTCGATGAAAGATGCGCTCATGAAGTATGAGACCATCGATGCTCCGCAGATTGATGACCTGATGGCCCGTCGCGATGTGCGTCCGCCAGCGGGCTGGGAAGATCCTGGCTCAAACAGCTCTGACAGCTCTGACAGCAATGGCACGCCGCGTGCGCCGCGTCCGGTTGATGAACCGCGTACGCCAAATCCAGGCAACACGATGTAAGTCTGGTTTGACGCTGAGCAGTTTGGCGACAAATACGCTCATGCGGCATCTGCGTTAGCACTATTAAAACCCCGGGGCCTGCTCCGGGGTTTTTTCTTATCTACCACCCACACAGTACAAGGGATGCTCTATGAAACTCTTCGCTCAGGGAACCACGCTCGATCTCTCTCATCCACACGTTATGGGGATCCTCAACGTCACCCCGGACTCTTTCTCTGACGGTGGCGCGCACAATACGCTGATCGACGCGGTTAAACATGCCAACCTGATGATCAATGCCGGGGCAACCATCATTGATGTCGGCGGCGAGTCAACCCGGCCAGGCGCGGCTGAGGTAAGCGTCGATGAAGAGCTCTCCCGCGTGGTGCCGGTCGTGGAAGCGCTGGCGCAGCGTTTTGAGGTCTGGATCTCGGTAGATACCTCTAAGCCGCAGGTCATCCGTGAGATCGCCCGTGTGGGTGCGCATCTGATTAACGATATCCGCTCTCTGAGCGAGCCGGGCGCGCTGGAAGCAGCGGCGGAAACCGGCTTGCCGGTCTGCCTGATGCATATGCAGGGCGATCCAAAGACCATGCAGGACGCACCAAAATATGCCGATGTCTTTGCCGACGTTAACCGCTATTTTCACGAACAGATTGAAAGGTGTGAGAAAGCAGGCATTACAAAGGATAAATTGGTACTCGACCCCGGCTTCGGTTTCGGTAAGAATCTCTCCCATAACTACGCGCTTCTTGCACGTCTGGCAGAGTTCCACCATTTTGGTCTGCCACTGCTGGTGGGCATGTCCCGGAAATCGATGATTGGCCAGCTGCTGAACGTTGGCCCATCAGAGCGCCTGAGCGGCAGCCTGGCGTGCGCAACGATAGCGGCCATGCAGGGAGCGCACATAATTCGCGTACATGACGTGAAAGAGACAACAGAAGCCATGCGGGTGGTCGAGGCCACGCTATCAGCGAAGGAAAACAAACGCTATGAGTAGTCGCAAATATTTTGGTACAGACGGTATTCGTGGGCGCGTCGGCGATGCGCCTATTACGCCTGATTTCGTTCTTAAGCTGGGCTGGGCAGCAGGTAAAGTCCTGGCGCGTCATGGCTCGCGCAAAATCATTATCGGTAAGGATACGCGTATCTCTGGCTACATGCTGGAGTCGGCGCTGGAAGCAGGCCTGGCCGCTGCCGGTATCTCTGCCTCCTTCACCGGACCCATGCCGACGCCGGCGGTAGCCTACCTGACCCGCGCATTCCGTGCCGAAGCAGGGATCGTTATCTCCGCCTCCCATAACCCGTTTTACGACAACGGCATTAAATTCTTCTCAACTGACGGCACCAAGCTGCCGGACGAAGTAGAGGAGGCCATTGAGGCCGAGCTGGAGAAAGAGATCAGCTGCGTTGACTCTGCGCTGTTGGGTAAAGCCAGCCGCATCGTAGACGCCGCCGGACGCTATATCGAATTTTGTAAAGGCACTTTCCCGAACGAACTGAGCCTGAAGGGGCTGAAAATTGTCGTCGATTGTGCCCATGGCGCGACCTACCACATCGCTCCCAGCGTCTTCCGCGAGCTGGGCGCGGACGTTATCACCCTCGGCTGCGAGCCGAACGGCGTAAATATTAACGAAGAGGTGGGGGCCACCGACGTACGTGCGCTACAGGCTCGCGTCCTTGCCGACAAGGCCGATCTCGGTATCGCCTTTGACGGCGACGGCGACCGCGTCATCATGGTTGATCACGAAGGCAACAAGGTTGACGGGGATCAGATCCTCTACATTATCGCTCGTGAAGGCCTGCGTCAGGGGCAGCTGCGTGGCGGGGCGGTCGGTACGCTGATGAGCAACATGGGTCTGGAGCTGGCGCTGAAGCAGCTGGGTATTCCGTTTGCCCGCGCCAAGGTCGGCGACCGCTACGTGCTGGAGAAGCTGCAGGAGAAGGGCTGGCGTATTGGCGCAGAGAACTCCGGGCACATCATTCTGCTGGATAAAACCACCACCGGCGACGGCATCGTTGCAGGTCTGCAGGTTGTGGCTGCCATGGTACGTAACAACATGACCCTGCACGATCTCTGCAGCGGCATGAAGCTCTTCCCGCAGATCCTGGTAAACGTGCGCTTTACCGCCGGGAAAGGCGATCCGCTGGAGCACGAAACCGTTAAATCGATCACGGCAGAGGTTGAAGCAGCTCTGGGCAGCCGCGGGCGCGTCCTGCTGCGTAAATCCGGTACCGAACCGCTGATCCGCGTGATGGTAGAAGGCGAGAATGAAGCGCAGGTGACCGAGTTCGCTCACCGCATTGCCGACGCGGTAAAACAGGCCTGATAGTGTTATCACGCCACTCCAGAAATGGAGTGGCGAAAAGGTAATAGTGCCCTTTTTAATCTCTCGCAGATCCCTTAAGTTCGTTAGTTTATTGGACTTAACTGAGGAGCGGTTATGGAGAGGGGCGCGTGGTCTGTATGGCTGGGTGTAGGCCTGTTAACCGGCGCGGTTTTTACTGCGCTGGTTTATCGTTACTCTCCGCATTCTACTCTGATTCAGCTGCTCTTTCTGGCCTGCTTCTTCTTCCTGCTCTATCTCCTTGCCATTACTGATATTCGCACTTTTCTTCTGCCGGACCGTCTGGTTTACCCGCTGCTGTGGCTCGGGCTTGCCGCCTCGGCGCTAAATATCATTCCTGTGTCACCACGGGACAGTATCATCGGAGTTATTGTCATCTGGTGCTGCACCAGGCTGATAGCGCAGGGGCATATCTGGATTTGCAAGCGGGAAGGGCTGGGCAACGGCGACGTAAAGCTTTACGCAGCCTGCACGGCCTGGCTTGGCGTCAACCATATTGCGGTATTGATGCTGGGATCGGCGGCGCTTGGCTTGCTGGCCTTTATGGTCCGTGGCCTGCTGCGTTATCGTTGCTCGACAGCAGACAATCCCTACATGCCGTTTGGACCCGCCATTGCGGTTGCCGCCCTTTTAATCTTGCACATTGAGGTACTCCGCTAACAGGAATAAGCGCCTGTTTTTTGCCCATTTAGTATAGCGGATAGCCGTCGAATGCGGCTTTTGCTCTTTTTTTCCGCAGTTGATACAATGCAGCGAAATTGCCCTTGCGAAGGGCATCCGCTTTGGTTAGTATTCACACCCGCTCAAGTGGGAAATAACATTAACTCCCGCTTTTGGTTTGAAACCCATCCAGGGTTTGAAGCTTATGTTATGCGGCAACTCCGCAAGGAACAGGTTGATTATGTACGAAGCTCTTTTAGTAGTTTTCCTTATTGTGGCGATTGGCCTTGTGGGTCTGATCATGCTGCAGCAAGGTAAAGGCGCTGATATGGGAGCCTCCTTTGGTGCAGGCGCTTCCGGTACGCTGTTCGGTTCAAGTGGTTCTGGTAACTTCATGACCCGCATGACGGCTGTATTGGCAACCCTGTTCTTCATTATCAGCCTGGTGCTCGGTAACATTAACAGCAACAAAACCAACAAAGGGAGCGAGTGGGAAAATCTGAGCGCGCCAGCGAAATCTGAGCAGACTCAACCCGCAGCGCCGGCTAACAAGCCGACCAGCGATATCCCACAGTAAGTATTCCGTACCGAGGTGGTGGAATTGGTAGACACGCTACCTTGAGGTG
>DAMBQR010000108.1:0-5294 GCA_032055545.1 Pseudescherichia sp.
TCTGAGTACTAAACAAAAACAGCACCTTAAAGGTCTGGCACATCCGCTCAAGCCGGTAGTTATGCTTGGCAACAATGGTTTGACCGAAGGGGTACTGGCCGAGATTGAACAAGCGCTAGAGCACCATGAGCTAATCAAGGTCAAGATCGCTACCGAAGACCGCGAAACTAAGACGCTGATCGTGGAAGCGATTGTTCGTGAAACCGGCGCCTCTAACGTACAGGTCATCGGTAAAACGCTGGTGCTGTACCGCCCATCGAAGGAGCGTAAAATTTCGCTGCCACGCTAAGAATATCCTGGATAGAACACAAAATCTGTGTAAAACGAGGGGTTTTCCGCAAGCTGACAAGCAAAATGCCACGCTCTTGACGTTGTTAAAAGGCCGCTATGCGGCCTTTTTCTTATCTTTACATTACGTCAACATATTACAGGTTGGCGCGTAATTAAAGATATTCTACCTTGAGGATCTCATACTCCACTTCGCCACCCGGCGTGCGGATGACGACCACATCGTCCTGCTCTTTGCCAACCAGGCCACGGGCAATCGGCGAGTTTACCGAGATCAGATTCTGCTTAAAATCCGCCTCGTCATCACCCACAATGCGGTAGGTCTGCTCTTCCTCATTATCGAGGTTCAGCACGGTGACGGTTGAGCCAAAAATCACGCGGCCATTGTTAGGCATTTTTGTGATGTCGATCACCTGCGCATTGGAGAGCTTGGCTTCAATGTCTTTGATGCGCCCTTCGCAGAACCCCTGCTGCTCACGGGCAGCATGATACTCGGCGTTCTCTTTCAGGTCGCCGTGCTCGCGGGCATCGGCAATGGCGGCGATGATTTCAGGACGACGCACGGACTTCAGGAAATCCAGCTCTTCGCGTAATTTTTCGGCACCACGTAAGGTCATCGGAATAGCTTGCATTGTTATACCTCTTAAACATTCCTGTAGGGAGCGGTGGCCCGCCCCGGTCGCTTTACCCCCGCATACCGCGCAAAGGAGGGGGGACAAAAGCAAAAGAAAACCGACCCGGAGACAAGGCTCCAGGTCAGCAGCAATTTTTCAATTTGATACGCATTTTACCCGGAAGTTCCTTATGGGTCATCGTTTACTTTCCGGTGCGATGCACCGTAGTATGACGGCCTGTTTCCAGGTTTCTAGCGCGAGATTATGCGATTTTCCAGATATGTCATCGGATTGACCACCAGTATAGCGTTGAATGTGCAGGCTGCGAACGTTGATGAGTACATTAACCAGCTCCCTGCTGGCGCAAACCTCGCCCTGATGGTGCAGAAGGTAGGTGCCCAGGCTCCCGATATTGATTACCACAGCCAGCAGATGGCCCTGCCCGCCAGCACCCAGAAGGTGATCACCGGTCTGGCTGCCCTGCTGCAGCTTGGGCCAGATTTCCGTTTTACCACCACGCTTGAGAGTAAAGGTAACGTTGCGAACGGGGTGTTAAAAGGGGATCTGGTGGCACGATTTGGCGGCGATCCGACGCTAAAACGTCAGGATATCCGCAATATGGTCGCGGTATTGAAAAAATCCGGCGTGCAGCAGATCGATGGCAACGTGCTGATCGACACCTCGGTATTTGCCAGCCACGACAAAGCCCCCGGCTGGCCATGGAACGACATGACCCAGTGCTTTAGTGCGCCGCCGGCCGCCGCGATTATTGACCGCAACTGCTTCTCTGTGTCGCTCTACAGCGCCCAGAAGGCTAACGAGCTGGCGTTTATCCGCATCGCCTCCTACTACCCCGTCACCATGTTCAGCCAGGTGCGTACGCTGGCGAAAGGCTCTCCTGACGCCCAGTACTGCGAGCTGGATGTTGTGCCCGGCGATCTCAATCGCTTTACGCTGACCGGCTGCCTGCCCCAGCGCGCCGACCCGCTGCCGCTGGCCTTTGCTATCCAGGACGGGGCGAGCTATGCCGGGGCGGTGCTGAAAGATGAGCTTAAGCAGGCCGGGATTACCTACAGCGGCACGCTGCTGCGCCAGACGCTGGTTAACGAGCCGGGAACGGTGATCGCCAGCAAGCAGTCCGCACCGCTGCACGATCTCTTAAAGATTATGCTGAAAAAGTCAGACAACATGATCGCCGATACCGTATTTCGCACCATCGGCCATGCGCGCTTTGGCGTGCCGGGGACGTGGCGGGCAGGCGCGGACGCCGTACGGCAGATCCTGCGCCAGCAGGCGGGCGTCGATCTGGGTAACAGCATTGTGGTCGATGGCTCCGGCCTGTCACGCCATAACCTGATCTCTCCGGCCACCATGATGCAGGTGCTGCAATATATCGCCCAGCATGACACCGACTTGAACTTCATCTCAATGCTGCCGCTGGCGGGCTATGATGGTTCGCTACAGTACCGCGCCGGTCTGCATGCGGCAGGGGTAGACGGCAAGGTATCAGCAAAGACTGGCTCTCTGCAGGGGGTCTATAACCTGGCGGGCTTTATTACTACCGCCAGCGGCCAGCGCATGGCGTTTGTGCAGTATCTCTCCGGCTATGCGGTCGAGCCTGCCGATCAACGCAACCGCCGCATCCCGCTGGTGCGCTTTGAGAGCCGGTTGTACAAGGATGTGTACCAGAATAATTAATTTGGTTGCATGAACAAACAAAAACCCCGGCTTATGGCCGGGGTTTTTACT
Source organism: Pseudescherichia sp. (assembly GCA_032055545.1). Taxonomy (GTDB): domain Bacteria; phylum Pseudomonadota; class Gammaproteobacteria; order Enterobacterales; family Enterobacteriaceae; genus Pseudescherichia. Next base: position 2,652 of record DAMBQR010000108.1, read on the forward strand.
GGATTAACGCTTGTAGATGAACTCGACGCCTTCGTCGTCCTCTTCATCCCAGTCGTCATCTTCATCGTCTTCTTCCACTTCAGCTTCTTCAAGCTGCTGACGGTGGTAGTCATCCCACATAAATTCGACTTTTTCAGGCTGCTTCGCCTCTTCAGCCTGAACCAGCGGGTTCTCGATGATGAAGGTCATGACGTCCCAGCAGAGGTCTTTTACGCCCTGCTGGCTGGCCGCAGAGATGAGATAGTGCTTATCTTCCCAGCCCAGCGCCTTAGCAATCGCCTGCGCCTTCTCTTCGGCCTCAGCCTTATCCATCAGGTCAATCTTGTTGAAGACCAGCCAGCGCGGCTTGGCTGCCAGCTTCTCGCTGTACTTCTCCAGCTCACCAATGATAATGCGCGCGTTCTCAACCGGATCGGAACCGTCAATCGGATCGATATCGATCAGGTGCAGCAGGACGCGACAGCGCTCAAGATGCTTCAGGAAGCGAATACCCAGCCCTGCGCCCTCTGCCGCGCCCTCAATCAGGCCCGGAATGTCGGCAACCACAAAGCTCTTTTCGGTGTCCATACGTACTACGCCGAGGCTTGGCACCAGGGTGGTAAACGGATAGTCCGCCACTTTCGGTTTCGCTGCGGAGACGGCACGAATGAACGTCGATTTACCGGCGTTAGGCATGCCGAGCATCCCGACGTCGGCCAGCAGCATCAGCTCCAGCTGCAGATCGCGCTTGTCGCCCGGCGTACCCATGGTTTTCTGACGCGGGGTACGGTTAACGGAGGATTTAAAGCGCGTGTTGCCCAGACCGTGCCAGCCGCCTTTCGCCACCATCAGGCGCTGACCGTGTTTGGTCATATCGCCCATGGTCTCGCCGGTGCCCTGGTCAATGATGCGCGTTCCTACCGGCACCTTAACGGTGACATCTTTACCACGCTTGCCGGTACAGTCACGGCTCTGGCCGTTCTGCCCACGCTCGGCGCGGAAAGACTTCTCAAAGCGGTAGTCGATCAGGGTGTTGAGGTTCTCGTCTGCTTCCAGCCAGACATCACCACCGTCACCACCGTCGCCGCCGTCAGGGCCGCCGCGCGGAATATATTTTTCACGACGAAAGCTTACGCAGCCGTTACCGCCGTCACCTGCCACGACCAGAATCGTAGCTTCATCAACAAACTTCATTTTACTCTCCGTTACTCATTCGCCTGAGCGGGGTAAAGTGACAATCACTTCACGCTTGCGCCAGCGTCCCCAGAGGCGGTGGCCTATGGCGGAATACATAGCGCCCGCAACCACGACAAACGCACCGAGATAACCTAAAAGGTTTAACATCGGTCTGGCGAAAACATCGGGCCAGGCCTGTGATAATAAATCCGAAAACAACAGCGTAAACAGCGGGGTAAGCGTGATCAATGCGCTCACCTGCGCCGCCTGCCAGCGCGCCATCGCCTCAGCGAGCGCGCCGTATCCTACCAGCGTATTGAGGCCGCAGAAGATCAGGCAGGCCAGCTGCCAGGAGCTAAGCTGGGTTATCACGCCTGGCTCCGCCAGCGGCAGCAACGCCATTGTGCATAAAGTGTACAGCAAAAAGAGGATCTGCTGCGAGGCCAACCGGCGTAATAACACCTTTTGCGCGACCCCATAGCTCACCCAGACTGCGGCGGCGCTGACGCCGAAGATCACACCCCAGGTGTAATCGGTCAGTCTGGTGAAGATCTCTATCAGGCTGGTGTTGAAGAACATCACCAGCCCGCAAAGCAGCATTATGGCCCCAATGACCTGGGTGCCGCGCATCTTCTCCTTAAGGATAAAGACGCTGGCCACCATCATGCCTACCGGTGAGAGTTGTCCAATCACCTGTGAGGCCGTCGGGGTCAAATATTGCAGAGAAGAGCTGAAGAGAATGAAATTCCCGAACAGGCCTCCGGTGGCAATAGCAAGCAATACCAGCCAGCGACGTTGCCGGAAAATACGCATCGGTGGCAGTTTGCCTTTGATGGCCAGAATAGCGCCGAGACCTATCGCTGCCATTAAAAAGCGATAGAACACGATGGTGGGCGGTTCCATCACCTCCAGCACCTGCTTCATGGCAATGGGTAGTGCACCCCAACACATGGCTGTCGTTAGCGCTAAAAGGATCCCAATGCCTGCCTGCTGCTTCATGCCCTATTCCCTGCAAAAAATTTACCGGGACAGAATGTAAAAAGCCCCGCAACGTATTGCGGGGCTTTCATCCGTTACCGGGACGCGAAAAACTTATTCAGCAACGATGCTGATGAACTTACGGTTTTTCGGACCTTTAACTTCGAACTTAACTTTACCGTCAGTCAAAGCGAACAGAGTGTGGTCACGGCCGCAACCTACGTTAGAGCCAGCGTGGAATTTGGTACCACGTTGACGAACGATGATGCTACCTGCCAGTACTGCTTCTCCGCCAAAGCGTTTTACGCCCAGACGTTTAGCTTCTGAATCGCGACCGTTACGAGTTGAGCCGCCAGCCTTTTTGTGTGCCATTTAAATCTGCTCCCCTAGTCTTAAGCGCTGATGCCAGTGATTTTAACATCAGTGAACCACTGACGATGGCCCTGCTGCTTACGGTAGTGTTTACGACGACGAAACTTAACGATTTTAACTTTCTCGCCACGACCGTGA
>DAMBQR010000109.1:0-5196 GCA_032055545.1 Pseudescherichia sp.
GAATCACCCGCAGAGCGGTTCAATCAGTGTGTTGCGTCCATAAGTTGAACTCACACGTAAATCAGGACAAACAACGGTAAATGATTTAGCAAGCTCGGGTGCCACTTTTGACCAGGTGACGTGGGTTCGAGGATGTCCATGCAGCAACAAAACGGGAGGCCCATTTCCACCATAGCGGACGTTAAGCTCAGCTTCTGACACGCGTAAGACTGTATGAGTAAAGCCCTCAAACATAGGTTCCTCCGCGGGCGGTTTAGTGAAAGTATAGCGGTGGTGCGTCTGCTCAACGTTTACTCTGCATCGATAGCATCAATTTTAAACGAAATGTAAAGAGTTCATCGCCAGCAAGTGAAAGATGTTAAGGTAGAGGTGTCTGGTGATCGTCCAGGCCACATCCTCTAGCAGGTTTGATGCCCTCGAATCGATGCGGGTGCACCTCACGTCCAATGAGCTGATTAAGCAGCTCCCACATGTTTTCATCTAGCCAAATGCGGCGCGCTCGATAGCGCTGGTGTGCGATATTTCGCAAGGATTTCTCACGGCATTGGCAACACAGATATCAAATATAAGCAGCGTTATTCGAGGACGAATAGCCCGCTTGCCAATGTAGTTAAGGCACGTCATGAATAAAATAACCCATGGAAATTTAGGGGATACAATCACCTGCCAAATTCTGGTTGAAGCGGAACATAGCGCCTCAGCAATTGTTTTACAGCCAGAGTATGCCAGCCCGGAAGAAGCTATCGGAGCTATATCAACAGAATTGCTTAAGTGTGGTAAGAGTCTGACATTTAAAGAGATTCAGCTGGTGCTGATTGTCAGAATGAAGCTGTCGTCTGGAGAGACGCAGCACAGTATTTTGCGCGAGGCGTTGATGCTGGTAACGAATAAGTCATTATTTTAACCCTGGTCATATTGACCAGGGAATCTCCACCTGGTGATGAAGTTATTTACCCAGCAGCTCTTTGCGGACGATCTCAGCGCCCGCGCTTAACGCATTGAGCTTGCCTCTGGCCACCCGGCGTGACAGCGGCGTCATACCGCAGTTGGTGCAGGGGTAGAGTTTATCGGCATCGACAAACTGAAGCGCTTTGCGCAGCGTATCGGCGACCTCTTCCGGTGTTTCAATGGTATTGGTTGCCACATCAATAGCCCCAATCATCACTTTTTTACCGCGAATCAGCTCAATGAGCTCCATTGGCACACGAGAGTTTTGACACTCCAGAGAGATAATATCGATGTTAGATTTTTGCAGCTTAGGGAAGATCTCTTCATATTGACGCCACTCGGATCCCAGCGTCTTTTTCCAGTCGGTATTGGCTTTGATGCCGTAGCCATAGCAGATATGCACGGCGGTTTCGCACTTAAGCCCTTCAATGGCACGCTCTAGTGCAGCAATGCCCCAGTCATTCACCTCATCAAAAAAGACATTAAACGCTGGCTCATCAAACTGGATAATATCGACCCCGGCGGCCTCCAGCTCTTTCGCTTCCTGATTGAGAATTTTGGCAAATTCCCAGGCCAGCTTTTCGCGGCTTTTATAGTGGCCATCGTAGAGCGTATCGATCATCGTCATCGGACCCGGCAAGGCCCACTTAATCGGCCGATCGGTTTGCTGGCGTAAGAATTTGGCATCCTCAACAAATACTGGCTTTTGACGACTCACCTCTCCTACAACGGACGGGACGCTCGCATCATAGCGATCGCGGATTTTAACGATCTCACGTTTTTCAAAATCAACGCCGCTCAGGTGCTCAATAAAGGTCGTAACAAAGTGCTGGCGCGTCTGCTCGCCGTCGCTGACGATATCAATACCTGCCTGCTCCTGCTCCTGCAGGCACAAACGCAGCGCATCCTGTTTGCCTTCAATCAGCTCCTCACCCTGTAATTTCCAGGGTGACCACAGGGTCTCAGGTTGGGCAAGCCAGGCCGGTTTCGGTAAGCTGCCCGCGGTGGAGGTGGGTAATAATTTTTTCATAGCAGGTGACCTTATATTTTTAGTTAATCAAAGAACGGAATGCGTTGACCATTGCTCAAGGATGGCCTGGTAAGGTTTGATAAAGTGCTCTTCGGTAAACCTTCCCTGCTCAATCGCTAACCTGCTACGCTCTTCTCGATCGTAAACAATCTGCGTTAATGAATAGTCCCGGTAGTTGAGGCTCGGCTGATAGATTTTTCCTGCCGCTGAGTTAGCGTTATAGATCTCAGGCCGGTAGATCTTCTGAAACGTCTCCATGGTGCTGATGGTGCTGATAAGCTCCAGATCGCTGTAATCACGCAGAAGATCGCCAGCAAAATAGAAGGCCAGTGGCGCAACGCTACCCTGCGGCATAAAGTAGCGTACCTGCAGACCCATCTTCGCAAAATAGCGGTCCGTCAGGGAGGCGCTATCCTGCTGATATTCGATGCCCAATACAGGATGCTCATTGCCTGTGCGATGGTAGACGTTTTTACTTGATACGCTTAAGCAGATCACGGGGGCTTTATTAAACTGCTCTTTATAGCAGTCTGACTCAACAAACCGCTTAAATATGTTGCCATGCAGATCGCCAAAATTATCCGGCGTGCTAAAGCCTGTACTGCTTTTGTTATGCTCGGACAGCAGCACGCTAAAGTCATAGTCACGAACGTAAGAGGAGAAGTTATTGCCAACAATACCCTCAATACGCTCGTCGGTGTTACGATCGACAATAGCGGTTTGTAAGACTTCAATTACCGGGAAGGCATTGATCTTGTCTTCGATAGCAATATTCATCTCGACGGAGACGATCTCCAGCTTCACCGCGTACCGATCGCCCTTAGGATTATCCCAATGCGCCAGCGAATTGAACCGGTTGTTGATCATCGTTAAGGCATTGCGCAGGTTCTCCTGGCGCTTTTCCCCCCTCGCTAAATTAGCAAAGTTGGTGGTGATACGCGTGCTCTCCGAAGGGTTATAATTCTCGTCGAAGCAGAGGCTCTTCACGTTAAATGTAATCGTTTTATTCATCGTAATCTGCATGATCAATTGTTAATAGCATGATCACTTTATGCCTGAGTCATTACGTGAGTAAAAGTGATTTAATTTCATTCAACATGAAGAACCTTCATGATCGGATGCAGACCTGTCTATTTTCCTCAGGCCAGCTTGATAAGTATCACGCCGGTAGTCAGCAGCGCTACGCCCAGCCAGCCAATACGATTCAGCCTTTGGCCAAACAGTATCCAGCCTGCTGCGACGGTGGCAACCAGACCAAAGCTGCCCCACAGTGCATAGGCAACTGACAGATCGATCCCTTTTACCGCCTGTGACAGCGCACTAAACGCTGCCAGCACGGCGACCAGCGACAGCACGCCGTGTACCGGCCGACGAAAACCATTAGAATATTTGAGAAAAATGTTCGCGACGATTTCAAGACCTATCGCCAGTGCCAGCCAGGCAATATGCACCGTATTAAGCGTAGTCATGCTGCTGCTCCTTACGTGCCAGCGTGCCGGATTTGATCAGCGCAACGCCGGCAACAAGGATGACCAGCCCCGCGGTTTTCATCGCCGATAGAGGCTCATCGAACAGCATCACGCTGAACAGGGTAATAAACAGAATACCCAGCCCTTCCCAGACAGCATACGCCACGCCCAGGGCGATACGTTTTACCGCAAATGATAAGAAAATGTACGAAAGCGCGATCATCATCAGCATAAAAATGAATCCGGCCTTGTCATCATTGACGCTTGCCCATTTCATCGACAGCGTGCCAATTATTTCAGCCGCAATTGCCAGAATTAATAACAACCAATAGCGCATAATTTCTCTCCTGATGAGAAACAGATAGCCGCCACGCAAAAATAAGCGTGCTGGCAAAGTTAAATTAAATTTTTAGAAACAGGGAGAGAACGGATCTATAGCGCAGAGCGCCAGTGCTGATCGCAAATGGAAAAGTGGGATAGCAGATGAAAAGAGGAGTGGAATACCATCATGGTTGCGAACATCTTGTTCATAATTTTACAACTTATCCACGTTGTTGCTTTTCCTCAGTGTGGATGAAAAATTGTCCTCAGTAGTTAAACACGTAATTATTGTGACATACGCGAAATGCAATGTTTGAAATTTTTCATTTCTTTACGCTGGCTCGCTTTCTTATTGCCGGGCGGCGCGACGCTTGCCCGGCAATAACGATTAACGCTCCCAGTAGGCCTCTTCCAGGCTATCTTCCCGCTCCGGCAGGCCACGCGTCAGGCGCGGCGAGTGCTGGTTCAGGACCTGGTAGCTCACACGGTTAGCGTATTTGCACACCTGCGCCAGCGACGAGTAGGTCAGCCAGGTGTAGTTGTGCTTGCTGGAGTTCGGCACGTTAGTGCGATGGAAGTTATTGGCCGTAATATCGTGCAGCAGCGCGGCCAGTGCGCCATCACCTGCGCCGTTGGTGTTCATGATCTTCTCCGGCCCGCCCATGTACGGCGCAATGTGGGAGAAGATGCGCAGCGGCTGCTCGCAGTCCTGATGACGCATCGCCCGGCTAAACTCATACTGGTTAAACTCGGCAATGGCCCCCGGCAGCAGCGGATGCTGGGTTTTGCGCTTTGCCGACTCCTCGGTAAAGCCTGCCATGTACAGCCCCACGGGACCGGCTGTGCAGAGCACAAGGTCAACCCAGTCCAGCGCCTTATCGCAGGCCAGCAGCGGATCGCTCAGCCCGGTCAGCGCCTCAGCCTCCTCCTCGTTCATCGCCAGGATAGAGACATTCTCTTTGAGGAAGTCGCGCCACCACGTTGGATTATCGGCAATCACATATTTAGTGCCGAGGGTCAGCACCACCGGTACGTTGTGCTTTTTAGCGTACTCTACCGCCTTCATGGTCGCCTCGCGCATCGGCTCGCCCGGCTTGCAGCGTACCAGATAGGAGGAGAGCACCAGCGCGGAGGCCCCGGCGATCACCGACTCGGGAATACTCTCCGGGCGCAGCTGGTTCATATAGCCGGGACTAATGGCGAAGGTGCGCTCCCCCGCCTCGCCGATCAGCGTAAAGCAGCGGCCAATCGGGCCGTCAACGCCCTGCAGGTAGTTAAGGTCGGTACGGCTGGAGGTGTTGCAGAGGTAGCGATAGGCGTAGCCGCCGATCTCCACGTTGCTGCACATCACGCCCAGCAGCACCGAGCGGTCATCTGCCAGTACGGAGTAGTTGTGCATGGTGTTGCCGATAGTGCCGCCGGCAAACT
>DAMBQR010000110.1:0-2004 GCA_032055545.1 Pseudescherichia sp.
TGCCAGCATACCCATGTGGTCGCCCACTACGCGGTTCATCCCCGCTTTCGCCAGCCCTGCGCCACGGAAAAGGTTACCACCACCAATGACGACGCCTACCTGGATGCCCAACTCCACCAGCTCTTTGATCTCCTGAGCCATACGGTCGAGGATGCTTGCGTCGATACCGAAGCCTTCGGTGCCCTGTAACGCTTCGCCGCTGAGCTTAAGCAGGATGCGTTTATAGACGGGTTTTGCATTGGTAGCCATGATTCTTTCCTGAGACGTTCAACGATTGAGAGGGGGTTAATTCCGGGTACAACTTATGTAGTATACAGCTTACGCTGGATACAAAAAGAAGCCGCCCTCAGGCGGCTTCTTTCAGACCACTTAAGACTGCTTGGACATGGCAGCAACTTCTGCTGCAAAGTCAGTCTCAACTTTCTCGATACCTTCACCCACTTCGAAACGGATGAAGTTAGTCACGTCAGCGTTGTGCTCTTTCAGCAGCTGGCCAACGGTTTTGCTCGGGTCCATCACGAACGGCTGACCGGTCAGAGAGACTTCGCCGGTGAATTTCTTCATGCGGCCTTCAACCATCTTCTCTGCGATCTCTTTCGGCTTACCGGACTGCATGGCGATGTCCAGCTGAACCTGGTACTCTTTCTCAACCACTTCAGCAGACACGTCTTCCGGCTTAACGAACTCAGGCTTGCTTGCAGCAACGTGCATAGCCAGCTGTTTCACCAGCTCTTCGTCAGCGCCGGTGGCAGCGATCAGAACGCCGATGCGCGCGCCGTGCAGGTAGGAGCCCAGCACGTCGCCTTCGAGAGTTGCTACACGGCGAATGTTGATGTTCTCACCAATCTTCGCTACCAGCGCAACGCGCTCTTCTTCGAACTGTGCTTTCAGCACTTCAACGTCGGTAACTTTGCCAGCAACTGCTGCATCCAGAACCTTGTTAGCGAACGCCTGGAAACCAGCGTCTTTAGCAACGAAGTCAGTCTGGCAGTTAACTTCCAGAATCACGCCGTAGTTGCCGTCGATCTTGGTGATGATCACGCCGTCAGCAGCCACGTTGCCTGCTTTTTTCGCCGCTTTGATCGCACCAGACTTACGCATGTTCTCGATTGCCAGCTCGATGTCGCCGTTCGCTTCGGTCAGCGCTTTTTTGCAATCCATCATGCCAGCGCCAGTACGCTCGCGCAGCTCTTTTACCAGGGATGCGGTAATTTCAGCCATTCTAAAATCCTCGGAAGATTTGACCTGCCTGGTCGTGAAACCAAACAGCCTTAAAAGTGAAAAAGGGGGCCATAAACAGGCCCCCTAACCAAACTCGGTACTACCTGCTCAATAAGGGGCTCAGAGAGCGTGCCTTATTATTCAGCTTCTACGAAGCTCTCTTCCGCCTGGGAAGCCAGATCCTGAGAACGGCCTTCACGAACGGTAGCAGCAACAGCGCTCAGGTACAGGCTAACTGCACGGATTGCGTCGTCGTTACCCGGGATAACGAAGTCAACGCCGTCCGGATCGGAGTTGGTATCAACGATAGCAAATACCGGGATACCCAGGTTGTTTGCTTCTTTGATTGCGATGTGCTCGTGGTCAGCGTCGATAACAAACAGTGCGTCCGGCAGGCCGCCCATGTCTTTGATACCGCCCAGGCTGTTTTCCAGCTTTTCCAGCTCACGGGTGCGCATCAGCGCTTCTTTCTTGGTCAGCTTGTCGAAGGTACCGTCCTGAGACTGAGTTTCCAGGTCTTTCAGACGTTTGATAGACTGACGAACGGTTTTCCAGTTAGTCAGCATACCGCCCAGCCAGCGATGGTTCACGAAGAACTGATCGCAGCTGTTAGCCGCTTCTTTCACCGCTTCGCTCGCAGCGCGCTTAGTACCAACCATCAGGATCTTACCTTTACGGGAAGAGATCTTGCTCAGCTCAGCCAGAGCTTCGTTGAACATTGGTACAGTTTTCTCAAGGTTGATGATGTGAACTTTGTTACGTGCGCCGAAGATGAAAGGCTTC
>DAMBQR010000110.1:2014-5102 GCA_032055545.1 Pseudescherichia sp.
TGACCGAAGTGAACACCAGCCTTGAGCATGTCGCGCATGGAAACAGTTGCCATGATTAAAACCTCTATAGATAAAGTTGGGGTTATGCCTCCACGTATCCCATATTACCGACCCCAAAGGGCACCCCGGAATATGTGCCGATACGTGTGTGTTATTTACACAAAGTGAGATTTGTGGCTCACGCTCCAGATGGAACGGAAGTCCGGCGCGCTTTATACCATAAAAACGGCACAGACTCCAATAGTTGTTAGCGCAGCGTGCTGCCCGCAATTCTCAATTTGGCAGGTTATGTCCCGGACTGGTAACATTGACAGCACTTACACATTTATTTGTCGATGACATCACTATTGATAACATTGACGCTGATGGACAGAATTCATGGCTATCCCAATCAAGACCCCGGAAGATATCGAAAAAATGCGCGTAGCGGGCCGTCTCGCTGCAGAAGTGCTGGAGATGATCGAAGCGCACATCAAACCGGGCGTAAGCACCGGTGAGCTGGACCGCCTCTGCAACGACCACATCGTTAACGAACAGCACGCGGTCTCCGCCAGCCTCGGCTATCACGGCTTCCCGAAATCCGTCTGCATCTCCATCAACGAGGTGGTGTGCCACGGTATCCCGGACGACGAGAAACGACTGAAAGATGGCGACATCGTTAACATCGACGTCACCGTAATCAAAGACGGCTTCCACGGCGATACCTCAAAAATGTTTATCGTTGGCAAGCCGACCATTCTGGGCGAGCGTCTCTGCCGTGTGACCCAGGAGAGCCTCTACCTGGCGCTGAAGATGGTGAAGCCGGGCATCCGCCTGCGCACCCTCGGTGCGGCGATCCAGAAGTTTGTCGAAGCGGAAGGCTTCTCCGTGGTGCGCGAGTACTGCGGGCACGGCATTGGCCGTGGCTTCCATGAAGAGCCGCAGGTGCTGCACTATGATGCGGACGACGGCGGTGTGGTGCTGCAGGCCGGTATGGCCTTCACCATCGAGCCGATGGTCAACGCGGGTGACTACCGTATCCGCACCATGAAAGATGGCTGGACGGTAAAAACCAAAGACCGGAGCTTGTCGGCGCAGTATGAGCATACTATTGTGGTGACGGACAACGGCTGCGAAATTATGACGCTGCGTAAGGATGACACCATCCCGGCGATACTCTCGCACAACGAATGATAAGAAGCCGGCGATTGCCGGCTTTTTTTATGGCGATAGCTTTTACTTATAACGGGGGCAGCGCAACGCGATATGAGCCACACGCTTTCAGAACAGTTTAGCCACACGGCACCCTCTCTCCCTGGCCAGCCCGCTAACCCCTCCTCGTGGCCGCAGAGCAGCCTGAACTGCGCCGATATCAAGGCGCATATCGACACCTTTCAGCAGTGGCTGGGCCACGTCTTTGACCAGGGCCTCTCCGCCGAGCAGCTGATTGAGGCGCGGACCGAATTTATCGATCAGCTCCTGCAGCGCCTGTGGGTAGAGTATGGCTTTGCCGACTATGGCGACGCGGCGCTGGTGGCGGTAGGCGGCTACGGTCGTGGCGAGCTGCATCCGCTCTCAGACGTCGATCTGCTGATCCTCAGCCGTAAAAAGCTCCCCGACGCGCAGGCGCAGAAGATCGGTGAGCTGCTGACTCTGCTGTGGGATATCAAGCTGGAGGTGGGCCACAGCGTGCGTACCCTGGAGGAGTGCCTGCTGGAGGGACTTGCGGATCTCACCGTGGCCACCAACCTGATTGAGTCCCGCCTGCTGATTGGCGACGTTGCCCTCTTCCTTGAGCTACAGAAGCATATCTTTAGCGACGGCTTCTGGCCGTCGGAGACCTTCTTTGCCGCCAAGGTCACCGAGCAGAACGAGCGCCACCAGCGCTACCACGGCACCAGCTATAACCTCGAACCCGATATTAAGAGCAGCCCCGGCGGCCTGCGGGATATTCACACCCTGCAGTGGGTGGCGCGCCGCCACTTCGGGGCCACCTCCCTGAGCGAGATGGTGGGCTTCGGCTTCCTGACCCAGGCCGAGCGTAACGAGCTTAACGAGTGCCTGCACCTGCTGTGGCGCATCCGCTTCGCCCTGCATCTGGAGATCAACCGCTACGACAACCGTCTGCTGTTTGACCGCCAGCTCAGCGTGGCCCAGCGGCTCAACTACGTTGGCGAAGGCAACGAGCCGGTTGAGCAGATGATGAAGGACTTCTATCGCGTCACCCGCCGCGTCTCCGAGCTGAACCAGATGCTGCTCCAGCTCTTTGATGAGGCGATTCTGGCCCTGACCACCGACGAGAAGCCCCGTCCCATCGACGATGAGTTCCAGCTGCGCGGGACGCTGATCGATCTGCGCGACGAGACGCTGTTTATCCGCGAGCCAGAGGCGATCCTGCGCATGTTCTACATGATGGTGCGTAACAGCAACATCACCGGCATCTACTCCACCACCCTGCGCCACCTGCGCCACGCCCGCCGTCACCTGACCCAGCCGCTGTGCTACATCCCGGAGGCGCGGACGCTGTTCCTCAGCATGCTGCGCCACCCCGGCGCGGTAAGCCGGGGCCTGCTGCCGATGCACCGGCACAGCGTACTGTGGGCCTATATGCCCCAGTGGTCGCACATTGTCGGCCAGATGCAGTTTGACCTCTTCCACGCCTATACGGTGGATGAGCACACCATTCGCGTGCTGCTGAAGCTGGAGAGCTTTGCCCTTGAGGAGACGCGGCAGAAGCATCCCCTCTGCGTCGATCTCTGGCCGCGTCTCACTCATCCGGAGCTGATTTTGATTGCCGCCCTGTTCCACGATATCGCCAAGGGACGCGGGGGCGATCACTCGGTGCTCGGGGCGCAGGACGTGCTGAAGTTTGCCGAGCTGCACGGCCTTAACTCCCGTGAGACGCAGCTGGTAGCCTGGCTGGTGCGCCAGCATCTGCTGATGTCCGTTACCGCCCAGCGTCGCGACATTCAGGATCCCGAGGTGATCAAGCAGTTTGCCGAAGAGGTGCAGACCGAAAACCGCCTGCGCTTCCTGGTCTGCCTGACGGTGGCAGATATCTGCGCCACCAACGAAACCCTGTGGAACAGCTGGAAGCAGAGCCTGCTGC
>DAMBQR010000111.1:0-519 GCA_032055545.1 Pseudescherichia sp.
CCGCCGCGGAACAACGGATTCATTCACTTTTCCCGAACTAAAAAAGGCGCACGTCTGTATAGATCGTTGCGCCCTGGTCTTGCATGACTATTTTTTATTGTGTTAAAATTACTTAGTACAATCGAATAATCAAAAAAACACTACTATTCGTCTGGTCGTTTAGTAGTGTTTTTTTATTGATTTGTAATATCTTTCCGATTCATCGAAATAGTTCACTATGTGAGCCTATTCGAGCTAAAGTTAGGATCAATTTATCACCGTCAATTTTATAAATCAGTAACCAATCTGGTTCAATATGGCACTCTCTTGTACCTATATAATTTCCTGTTAGTGCGTGGTCTTTATACTTTGGCGGCAATGTTTGTTGTTCTTGTAAAAGTACTAATACTTCTTTTAACTTCTCTAAATTCTTTCCTTGTTTCTTTGCTTTCTTAAAGTCTTTTTTGAATTGGTTCGTGTAAAATATTTCAAGCATTTAAATCCTCCATTAAATCCTCCACGGAAGAAAATCCACCATGA
>DAMBQR010000111.1:638-1306 GCA_032055545.1 Pseudescherichia sp.
TGTCATATTTAACCCTAAATCATCAAATAATTGTTCTGCTTCTTCTTTTAAATTTTCGTCAACATTTACATGTATAGGTTTCTTTTTTGTAGTAGCCACCTTTACCCCTCCTTTATGTATATAATTATAACACAATATGTTGTTAATAACGACATATTGTGTTATAATTTCTCACTAAAACCTTTCAATAATTCATAACGGCTAATTATTAATTTCTCCATGGTATATGCTGGGTAGTAACGTGTTCCTATTGTGGTCTGTTCTCGTTATTGGTGAAAAATCTTTCTCTAACAAAGGAAGTGAAGTACATTTAAATTTGTATCCTCTTTCTTTCAGTTCTTTAGTTAAAAAACCTTTTGGGTCAACAATTACTTCCACATCATTCTCCACATTCACCTTCCATACTTCACCTACTCCTGGTACTGTAGATTTTAAGATCCTATCTTTCATGGCTGAAAGCCCCTTTCTGTCACATATCCTGGAATGCTCCAAATTCCTATCAACTGACTTTTAGCTTGTTCTTGCGCTTTCTCTAATTCTTCTAAGTACTTAGTATTTGGCTCTTTTACATAAGCCACACGTGCTAAACCTTCACTCACAAGCGTTTTTTGTAGTAATGTTCCATCTACAAATATGTAGCCCAACGCTCGGCCGTAGCGATCTGTTTT
>DAMBQR010000111.1:1399-3431 GCA_032055545.1 Pseudescherichia sp.
ACTTTTGTGTTTGGTTTGACCGTCTCCGGTGTGTCAATTAATAAAAAGCGAACCTTTTGCTCTTTTCCATCAATCCTCAAAACCGTGGTATCGCCATCAACATGACGGACAAACTCAGCTGGTATACGTTGATCGTTTGAAATGGTTTGAGCAAAATTACCAGTAACATCATTTGAAATATCTTGTGCTTTTTGTTCAGCGCATCCTGATAATAAAAAAGTGGCTACTGCTGTAAGCAGCAGCCACTTTTTACCGATTAACTTTTTCATATCCTCCCTCCTTCAGATAAATCTTATTGATAAACTGGCGGTTCCATATCATCCATACCATAAAATGGTTCGGCGTTCGCCATTTCTGGCATTTGTTGTTTTTGTTCTCTATTTTGTACAGTTTCTTTTGATTCTAAAAATTCAAAGCCTGATACGACTAATTCTGTAACATAATGCGTTTGTCCTTGTTGATCATCATAAGAACGTGATTGCAATTCACCATTTACTGCAATTAATGAACCTTTTTGCGTATATTTTGCTAACACCTCTGCAGGTTTCCCCCAGATTACACATTGAATAAAAGTCGTTTGGGCATTTCCGTCTTTATCAAGTCTTTCCCTTTTGCAAGCTAATGCAAAATTGGCAACGGCCTTCCCTGTTGACGTTACTCTTAGTTCTGAACTTTTTGTTAATCTTCCTACTGCACTTGTTTTAATCATTCTTGATTCCTTCTTTCTTTTTATTTGGTCGTCCAAAGAGGTTTTACCTCTTTGGACGTATAACCTAATTTTTTACTAATGTAATTCAATTCCTAGCACCACATAACCTTCACGTTGTGCATAATCCGTGATATAAATAACTTCCGCTTCGCATTCATCATCTAAATACATGCCATTCATATATTCTTCGAGAATTAAAATATCCCCTACTTGAAAATTACGATCGTTCTTTCTTATCTCAAATGTTTTTCGCCGTTCTTTTATACCAGGACTTTTTGTTGTTGCTCCATTTCATATTTAAAGCTTTCAACTCTTCTTTATAAGGCTTTGTATTCCCTGATACCCATAAGAATGCGCCTATCACTTCAATTGAAACATTTTCCATTTTTAGTGTTAACAACTTGTGTATGATTTCTTGCCATTCTTGCGGTGTTTCTGTCGTTTCTTTTTGGTAGTACTCACCTTCTTTATTTTTGTGTGTATTTTTAAGCTTATCGAACAACGCTTCATACTCGTTATTTATTTGCGCCATTTCTTTATCAGTACCGCCCATGTCTGGGTGGTACTTTAAGGCTAGCTTTTTATATACGCGTTTCAATTCTTCTAATGTCGTTACATCTTTGATAAATTTCATGCTAATCGCCCTTTCTGATTGTTGCTGAACAGCTAAGCTGCCCAGCGTTCCAATTTTTCAATTGAATTTTTATCATTTTCAAGGTCGGCTTTTGTGTACCATGCTGGTAACTCTTTATCAGAAAATAGACTGTAGATAAATTCTAAGATTTTCATACTTTCTCTAGCTTTAACAGCTGATTCACATTGATTAACGTAATATCTTACATCTTGTCTAAGTCTATCGACATAAGAATAATGAAACGTTTTGTTTCCTTCTACCATTTTTTTGAATCTGTTTTTTTCTTTTGTTGTTAGCATTTTGCTTTCCTTCTTTCAATTTTTATTTTCAAACAACCAATAAATAACTATGTTTTTGTCAACGCTTTTCCGACCAACCTTTTCGGTTGAGAGAGTGAGGCGCCGGGTGTTAGGGGTGCAACCCCTAAGGTTTGATTAGGCTCGTTTTTAGACGAAGGCCTGTTTGTTTGATTTCGCTTTTCAGTTTTCAAAGGTCAGAGGGGAAATTCTGGTTAGATTCCCTTTTCGTATATCGGTCGTTCGGCATAACCGACTAGAAAACATAACCTGTCGGAGGACAAGGGTCGGCTTGCCGATGCCACTTGCCCTTGACCTCCGACAGGTTATGTTTTAGGTTATACTCGCCGAGTGACTGATAGACGATTAGGGAATCTTAGAAATTACACGGCT
>DAMBQR010000111.1:3441-4940 GCA_032055545.1 Pseudescherichia sp.
AGAACTGATAAATCAAACACACTAGCCCTTCCTAAAAACGGGCCTGATTCAGACGCATGGTTTTTGCGTCTGAATCACTACGTCGGTTCTCCGACGTAGAAAAAAGAACGAAGCTTGACTTCGTTCTTTTCCTCTCTTAGGTGAGCGTATGCGAACTCAACCAATCTATTGGTGTTCTTCTGAAAGAAGAAAAGCTTGTTAATCATATTCTACGTGCTTTTTCACTTCATGTAAGCAGCTACTTAAAATTATCAAGTAGTTTATTAATACTTCAAATTTCTCGACATAAATTTCAGGAATAGAGACACAATACCTGTTAAAATTAACGCAGCGAATTTTTTCAAAATTTAAGTTAAAAGGTGTTCCATAGAAAATAGTAATTAACTTTTTTAAAGACAATAAATCATTAATAAAAATTGGGACAGCTTCTTTAGAAATACCATATGTTCCATCATGATAAATAGTGATTTCTACATCTCCTAAAATACATAAGTTTTCATTATCTAGCGTTAATCGAAAAGATCTCACGATTGTTTTTGCAAGTGTAACAGGTTGCCACCAAATGACATGCCATCGTCTTTTGCTTATGGGAATAAGTCCTGTTTCATCATCCAGACAGCCTAATTTTTTTAACTCTCTTTCGTAACCGGCTAGCTTCTTGTTGAATTCTTTCTCTATTCTTCTCATGAAACTCACTCCCAATTAATGAATTTATCTTTTTCTAGTAATCGTTTCAATTCACTTTCAAATTCTTCAGCTGAAAAAACATGCAATCGATCAAACACTTCTTTGTACTCGTCCCCTTCTTTGTCAATAAAATATTCTTTAAACATATCAAGTTCTTCTTTAATGATTGAACTAGGTGTTACATAAATTAAGCGTGCATCTTCATAATTTTTTAAATGTTTAATGTATTTTGGAAACACACCCTGACTATAACGTCGTTTTGTCTTTAGTGTTAATTCTATTTCAAATTGCCACTCTACTTCTCGTCCAATACTATCCAAAAACATAAAAATGAAGTCAGGAACAAAGTATTTTACGCCTTTTTGATTTTTCTTCTCGTCTTTTACTTCATATACTTTACGGCGTTCTGATACTACCGCTTTAAGGTGCGGGTGGTTATTACAAAGTTCCAACATTTTTATCAGATAATCATTAATTTGTAAGTGGTGTTGTAAATTGTATTCAGGAACTTTTGGCAAGGTGTAGTACCCACCAATGTAATTATGGCCTTCTTTTGTTAGGTAATAAAATTTTGTTAATCCGATTTGGGAACATTCCACTAGATTTTTTTCCTTCAGTTTTTTTAGATTACCGTATACACTACTTTTTTTTGCCATATTATCAAATTGACAAAAGTCAATAAGTTGTTTTACCGATACAACTCTCAATTCATGTAGTAAACACAAAAGAATCAAGTGTATCTTATCTTCTTTTGAATAATCAATAAAGTAATTGTAAAGTAATGGTTTCAAAGTATCACCGCATTTCTATAA
>DAMBQR010000112.1:0-4817 GCA_032055545.1 Pseudescherichia sp.
TGCCCTAACGGGCTTGTGGGTTCGAGTCCCATCCTCGGTACCAATATTCCAGAAAAAAGAGATCGCAAGATCTCTTTTTTTTCGTCTGTACCTCCTGAATACGGCGGCGCTCTCTTTCTCTTATCCTCTCCCGGCTATACTGCTTAAAAATAGCAACCTCTCCTGTACGGTACAGTATCATGATCTGGCAGCGGCTCAACGGCGCGGCATGGCGCAATATCTGGGTTACTGGCGACCTTCACGGCTGCTACAGCCTGCTGTTGAACAAACTGAGCTTTATTGGTTTTGATACCTCGCAGGATCTGCTGATTTCCGTAGGCGATCTTACCGATCGCGGCGTCGAGAACGTAGAGTGCATGACGCTGGTGACCTGTCCCTGGTGTCGGGCGGTGCGCGGCAACCACGAGCAGATGATGCTGAACTGCCTGCTTCATAACGGCAGTGCCAGCCACTGGCTGATGAACGGCGGCAGCTGGTTTTTCAATCTCGATGAAGATAAAGAGCAGCAGGCCAGAGCGTTGCTGCCACATATCGCTGCGCTGCCGCTGGTGATTGAAGTTAACACGCAGGGTAAAAAAGTGATCGTTTGTCATGCCGACTACCCTGACGATAGCTATGTCTATGGTAAGCCAGTAGAGGAGGAGCAGCTTCTCTGGAACCGGGATCGCCTTGCCGCCTCGCTGGCGGGCAGGGTGAAAGAGATCCACGGCGCAGATCTCTTTATCTTCGGCCACACGCCGCTGCGTAAGGCGCAACGCTTTGCCAATCAGTACTACATTGATACCGGCGCGGTAATGAGCGGTAATTTAACCCTGATGCAGATCCAGACCGGGTAAAATGCCTCTCAACCTGGCCACTCACCTCTTACCCACTTTGCGAAACGGCTCCGGGAAATTTGTCATCAATCTGTCACACTTAGCGCGATGATGACAAAGGTGAGGAGTTAGGGATGAAAAGAGCACTACTCGCAGCTGCGCTGGCCGGGGCATTAACGCTGACCGCAGGTGCGCAGGCGCAAACGACGCCGGAGGGCTACCAGCTACAGCAGGTGTTGATCATGAGCCGCCATAACCTGCGCGCGCCGCTGGCGGATAACGGCAGCGTGCTGCAGCAGTCAACGCCGAATAAATGGCCCGAGTGGGATGTGCCGGGCGGGCAACTCACCACCAAAGGCGGCGTGCTCGAAGTCTACATGGGGCACTACATGCGCGAATGGCTGGCGGAGCAGGGACTGGTGAAGTCAGGGGAGTGCCCGACGTCTGACGCCGTTTATGCCTACGCCAACAGCCTGCAGCGCACCGTCGCCACCGCGCAGTTCTTTATCACCGGCGCGTTCCCCGGCTGCGACGTGCCGGTTCACCATCAGGACGCGATGGGCACAATGGATCCCACCTTCAACCCGGTTATCACCGATAAGGATACGGCGTTTCGTGACAGGGCGGTGCAGGCCATGCAGACCGAACGTCAGGCGATGCAGCTGGATGAAAGCTATAAGCTGCTAGCGCAGATCACAGACTATGCCGACTCCCCCTCCTGTAAAGAGAAGCAGGTCTGCTCCCTGACCGATCCAAAAGATACCTTCAGCGCCGGGTATGAGAAAGAGCCAGGCGTCTCCGGGCCGCTAAAGGTCGGCAACTCGCTGGTGGATGCCTTCACCCTACAGTATTACGAAGGCTTCCCGATGGATCAGGTCGCCTGGGGTGAGATCAAAACCGACCAGCAGTGGCGCGTGCTGTCGAAGCTGAAAAACGGCTATCAGGATTCACTCTTCACCTCCACGGCGGTGGCGCAGAACGTGGCCAAACCGCTGGTGAAGTATATCGATAAGGCGCTGGTGACTGACCAGGCCAGCGCGCCGAAAATCACGCTGCTGGTGGGACACGACTCCAATATCGCCTCGCTACTGACGGCGCTGGATTTCAAACCCTACCAGCTGCATGACCAGTACGAGCGCACGCCGATCGGCGGGAAAATTGTCTTTCAGCGCTGGCACGACCAGAACGCCAGCCGCGACTTGATGAAGATTGAGTATGTCTATCAAAGCGCAGAGCAGCTACGCAATGCGGATGTGCTGTCGCTGAAGGCACCGGCGCAGCGCGTGACGCTGGAGCTGACAGGCTGTCCGGTTGATGCCGACGGCTTCTGCCCGCTGGATAAGTTCAATGCGGTGCTGAATGACGCGGCGAAATAGGATATAGCTCCCGCTTCGGCGGGGGCAAAATTATAATCATTAACCTGTCCCTGATGCCGGACTAGATAATGCTATTTTGCTATGCAATAAATTGCAGCTAAAACAAATTATTGCGAGGCCTCTTCTCGATTTACATCGTTGGATTTTTAAATGTTTCGCACAATAACCATAATGCACCTGCTTAAGTCGTTACCCCTATTATCATGTTAAACTTAACAGGAGTTATTAAATGTTATTAAATGAGGTTTACGCTATGAGTTCTCAGGCGAAACAAACCATTAGTGCGCAGATTCCTGTTGAGCTGGCCTCTGCCATTGAAGATTTAGCAAAAGAGCTGGATCGCTCAAAAAGCTGGATTATCAAGGAAGCGCTTACCGCTATGCTGGCTGAAAGAGAGCGGCAGCACCAACGCGTACTCGCTGGACTGAATGATGTGGATGCAAACCGCGTGGTTAGCCACTCAGATATGGTGGACTTTGCAAAACAACTGAAAAAAGCCTGATGAATGGAAATTTTTTGGACGCTCAAAGCCCAGGACGATCTTGCGCGTATTTACCGTTTCGCTCTGCAATATAGCCGCCAACATGCCGACCACGTTCTGGATAGATTATTAACCGGAAGCGCCGATCTCAAATCCTGGCCGTCCCTCGGTGTACAACAGATACGCTATGTACCGCGTGAGGTCAGGAAGGTTGTCATTGACGATTACGAGATACATTACGAAATTAAAAGTAGCAGTATCTATATCGTAGCCCTTTGGCATACCAGAGAAGATCGCGAATGATAGCCTTTGCTCGCCAAACCTCCTGAGCAAAGCTTTTGCATCGTTACCGGCATTAAAAAGGGCGCTTGTGCGCCCTTGATATTTCAACTCGATATTACTGCTTATCCGTGTGCTCAAGGCTATCCATCTGCGGCAGGCCGGTGCTGGCCGAAGAGGAGAGCAAGCCCGTCTCAACGTAGTTGAACAGCTTCTCGCGGGTGTCGGTAATATCCAGGTTACGCATGGTGAGCTGGCCAATACGATCGTCCGGGGAGAAGACCGAGTCGCCTTTCTCCATGGTCAGACGCTCCGCCTTATAGGTCAGGTTGTCAGAGACCGTATTCAGGATGGAGTAGTCGTTGCCACGACGCAGCTCCAGGGTCACTTCGCCGGTAATGGCGCTCGCCACCCAGCGTTGCAGGGCATCACGCAGCATCAGCGCCTGCGGATCGAACCAGCGACCCTGATAGAGCAGCTTGCCGAGCTGGCGGCCGTGAGCGTGATACTGCTCAATGGTATCTTCGTTGTGAATACCGGTCAGCAGACGCTCGTAGGCGATGTGCAGCAGCGCCATCCCCGGGGCTTCATAGATGCCACGGCTCTTCGCTTCGATAATACGGTTCTCAATCTGATCGCTCATGCCCAGGCCGTGACGGCCACCAATGCGGTTAGCTTCCAGCATCAGCTCAACGTCGTCTGCGAAGGTTTTGCCGTTCAGCGCCACCGGGTAGCCACGCTCGAAGCGGATGGTCACCTCTTCCGCCGGGATCTTCACGCTCTCATCCCAGAACTTGACGCCCATGATCGGGTTAACGATCTTCACGCTTGAGTTGAGGAACTCCAGGTCCTTCGCTTCGTGGGTTGCGCCCAGCATGTTGGAGTCGGTGGAGTAGGCTTTCTCTACCGACATTTTGTAGTCAAAGCCGCAGGCGATCATAAATTCAGACATCTCCTGGCGGCCGCCCAGCTCGTCGATAAAGTCGGTATCGAGCCATGGCTTATAGATCTTCAGCTCGGCGTTAGTCAGCAGGCCGTAGCGGTAGAAGCGTTCAATGTCGTTGCCCTTATAGGTGCTGCCGTCGCCCCAGATGTTAACGCCATCCTCTTTCATGGCGGCAACCAGCATCGTACCGGTTACGGCACGGCCCAGCGGCGTGGTATTAAAGTAGGTCAGCCCGCCGGTAGTATTATGAAACGCACCGCACTGAATAGCGGCGATGCCTTCGGCAACCAGCTGCTTACGGCAGTCGATCAGGCGTGCGTTCTCCGCACCGTACTCTTTTGCACGGCGTGGGATAGCCTCATAGTCATCCTCATCTGGCTGACCCAGATTCGCCGTGTAGGCATAAGGAACCGCGCCCTTTTGGCGCATCCACAGCAGGGCTGCGCTGGTGTCGAGGCCGCCGGAGAAAGCGATGCCAATACGTTGTCCAACCGGAAGATGCTTGAGAATCGTCGTCATAAAATAAATCCCTGCTAACTATACCTATGGTGAGAGACTTAACAGCCACGCCATGATGATAGGCTAAACATTACCGCAGACAGCCCCTGGCTATCGCTTCGTAATGCATGATTATGCAAAATAAGTGAGTTTTCATTTAATCATCTTTTGGCGGAGACCGGAAGGGTTGCAGGGCAAAATCATTAAAAAAAATGACCAGGCAATAGTGAAGCAGATGAGGAGGACACGTTTTTTTGTTGCAATGAATAAAATCAATTGATTATAATGTCTGTCTAATCAGTCGTTCCCGGTGTTTACACCTGTCTTAACTTGCATTTAGTGCAATATCGGCGTAGTATTTGCCACGATTCAGGCGCGGGGTGGAGCAGCCTGGTAGCTCGTCGGGCTCATAACCCGAAGGT
>DAMBQR010000113.1:0-1740 GCA_032055545.1 Pseudescherichia sp.
CAGATCGAAAAGCAATTCGGTAAAGGCTCCATCATGCGCCTGGGTGAAGACCGTACTATGGACGTAGAAACGATCTCTACCGGTTCGCTTTCGCTGGATATCGCCCTCGGTGCGGGCGGCCTGCCAATGGGCCGTATCGTAGAGATCTACGGGCCGGAGTCCTCGGGTAAAACGACCCTGACGCTGCAGGTTATTGCTGCTGCGCAGCGCGCGGGTAAAACCTGTGCCTTTATCGATGCAGAGCACGCGCTTGACCCGGTGTACGCGCGCAAGCTGGGCGTTGATATCGACAACCTGCTCTGCTCCCAGCCGGATACCGGTGAGCAGGCGCTTGAGATCTGTGACGCGCTGGCGCGCTCCGGTGCGGTTGACGTGCTGGTGGTTGACTCCGTTGCGGCACTGACCCCGAAAGCCGAGATCGAAGGCGAGATCGGTGACTCTCACATGGGCCTCGCGGCACGTATGATGAGCCAGGCGATGCGTAAGCTGGCGGGTAACCTGAAGCAGTCCAACACGCTGCTGATCTTCATCAACCAGATCCGTATGAAGATTGGTGTGATGTTCGGTAACCCGGAAACCACCACTGGCGGTAACGCGCTGAAATTCTACGCCTCCGTGCGTCTCGACATCCGCCGTATTGGCGCGGTGAAAGAGGGCGATAACGTGGTAGGTAGTGAAACCCGCGTGAAAGTGGTGAAAAACAAGATCGCTGCGCCGTTCAAACAGGCTGAGTTCCAGATCCTCTACGGCGAAGGTATCAACTTCTACGGCGAGCTGGTTGACCTGGGCGTGAAAGAGAAGCTGATCGAAAAAGCGGGCGCATGGTATAGCTATAACGGTGACAAGATCGGTCAGGGTAAAGCGAATGCGACCACCTGGCTGAAAGAGAACCCGGAAACCGCGAAAGAGATCGAAGCGAAGATCCGTGAGATTTTGCTCACGAACCCGGACACCAAGCCGGACTTCACCGTTGATGACAACGACGTCAACGCGAAAGAGACCAACGAAGATTTTTAATAATCTGACGTGATGAACAAGGGCTGCCGATGCAGCCCTTTTTGCTATTTATCCATCCAGCAGGTGTGCCATGACAGATACCTCGCCCCGCCGCTCCGCCTATGCCCGCCTGCTCGATCGCGCCATGCGCATCCTCGGCATGCGCGACCACAGCGAAAAGGAGTTTCGCCGCAAGCTGACCGCCCCGGTGATGACCAAAACCGGACCTGAGCCGGTAGACGCTACCGAAGACGATATCAATAACGTTGTGAACTGGTGCTATGAAAACCGCTATCTCGACGATGCCCGCTTCGCCCGCCAGTTTATCGCCAGCCGCGGGCGTAAGGGCTATGGCCCGGCCCGCATTCGTCAGGAGCTGACCCAGAAGGGAATCGATCGGGAAACGGCAGAGGAGGCGATGCGCGAATGTGATATCGACTGGATTGAGATTGCCCGCGAGCAGGCGCAGCGCAAGTATGGCGATCCGCTACCAGCGGTCTTTGCTGAGAAGGTGAAAGTACAGCGTTTTTTACTCTATCGGGGCTTCCTGATGGAGGATATTAAAGAACTTTGGTGAAATTTTACGGCCTGGCTGCATACGGGATTTTACTTCGCAGTCAAGAAAACTTATCTTATTCCCACTTTTTCCAGTAGCTGGTTGTTGCCTGTAACAGGGAGAAACGCCCGCTACGACATTTCGTTAGCTTGATTTCAGGATAATTATGAGCAAGAGCACCGCTGAGA
>DAMBQR010000113.1:1871-4436 GCA_032055545.1 Pseudescherichia sp.
GCGTGCGGGCGGTAAACACAACGATCTGGAAAACGTCGGTTACACCGCGCGCCATCACACCTTCTTTGAAATGCTGGGTAACTTCAGCTTTGGCGACTATTTCAAACACGATGCTATCCAGTACGCATGGGAACTGCTGACCGGTGAGAACTGGTTCAACCTGCCGAAAGATCGCCTGTGGGTAACCGTCTACGAAACCGACGACGAAGCTTACGAAATCTGGGAAAAAGAAGTTGGTATCCCGCGCGAACGTATCATCCGTATTGGTGATAACAAAGGCGGTGCCTACGCTTCTGACAACTTCTGGCAGATGGGCGACACCGGTCCGTGCGGTCCGTGCACCGAAATTTTCTTCGATCACGGCGCGCATATTGCCGGTGGTCCTCCGGGCAGCCCGGACGAAGACGGTGACCGCTACATTGAGATCTGGAACATCGTCTTTATGCAGTTCAACCGCCAGGCCGATGGCACCATGGAGCCGCTGCCGAAGCCGTCCGTGGACACCGGTATGGGCCTTGAGCGTATTGCGGCAGTATTGCAGCACGTCAACTCAAACTATGAGATTGACCTGTTCCGCGATCTGATCGCCGCCGTGGCGAACGTGACTGGCGCTACCGATCTGAACAACAAATCTCTGCGCGTGATCGCCGACCATATCCGCTCCTGTGCGTTCCTGCTCGCCGACGGCGTGCTGCCGTCAAACGAAGGTCGTGGCTACGTGCTGCGCCGCATCATTCGTCGCGCGGTTCGTCATGGCAACATGCTCGGCGCGAAAGAGGCCTTCTTCTACAAGCTGGTTGCCCCGCTGATTGACGTGATGGGTGCGGCAGGCGAAGAGCTGAAAAGCCAGCAGGCGCAGGTTGAGCAGACCCTGAAAACCGAAGAAGAGCAGTTTGCCCGCACGCTGGAGCGTGGTCTGGCGCTGCTCGACGAAGAGCTGGCGAAGCTGGCCGGCGATACCCTGGACGGTGAGACCGCCTTCCGTCTGTATGACACCTACGGTTTCCCGGTGGATCTGACCGCCGACGTCTGCCGCGAGCGTGGCATAAACGTGGATGAGAAGGGCTTCAACGCCGCGATGGAAGCGCAGCGCAACCGCGCCCGTGAATCCAGCGGCTTTGGCGCAGACTACAACGCGATGATCCGCGTTGAGGGTGCATCCGAATTTAAAGGCTACGACAGCCTGGAGCTGACCAGCAAAGTGACCGCGCTGTTTGTCGAAGGCCAGTCCGTAGACGCGATTGGCGCAGGGCAGGAGGCGGTAGTCATTCTTGATGCGACGCCGTTCTACGCTGAATCCGGCGGCCAGGTTGGCGACAAGGGCGAGCTGAAAGGTAATGGCTTCACCTTTACTGTGACCGATACCCAGAAGTATGGCCAGGCGATTGGTCACCAGGGCAAGCTGGCATCTGGCTCTCTGAAAGTGGGCGACGGCGTTAAGGCTGAGGTGGATGAAGCCCGCCGCGAGCGTATCCGTCTGAACCACTCTGCGACGCACCTGATGCACGCCGCGCTGCGCGAAGTGCTGGGCACTCACGTGGCACAGAAAGGCTCGCTGGTAAACGATAAGGTGCTGCGCTTTGACTTCTCCCACTTTGAGGCGATGAAGCCAGCGGAGATCCGCGCGGTTGAAGATCTGGTAAATGCCCAGATCCGTCGTAACCTGCCGATCGAAACCCAGATCATGGATCTGGAGGATGCCCGGGCCAAAGGCGCGATGGCGCTGTTTGGCGAGAAGTATGACGAGCGCGTACGCGTCCTGAGCATGGGCGACTTCTCCACCGAGCTGTGTGGCGGTACTCATGCCTCCCGCACCGGCGATATCGGTCTGTTCCGCATCGTGTCCGAATCCGGCACGGCGGCAGGCGTTCGCCGTATCGAAGCCGTTACCGGTGAGAATGCGATTGCCAGCCTCCACACGCAGAGCGATCAGCTGCAGGACATTGCCCAGCTGCTGAAGGGTGACAGCCAGAACCTGGGCGACAAAGTGCGCACCGTTCTGGATAAAACCCGCCAGCTGGAGAAAGAGCTGCAGCAGCTGAAAGCGCAGCAGGCGGCACAGGAGAGTGCGAATATCTCCGATAAAGCCGAAGAGATTAACGGCGTGAAGCTGCTGGTGAGCGAGCTGGCGGGCGTCGAGCCGAAGATGCTGCGTACCATGGTTGACGATCTGAAGAACCAGCTCGGTTCTGCAGTTATCGTTCTGGCTACGGTCGCAGAGGGTAAGGTTTCTCTGATTGCGGGCGTGTCGAAAGATGTCACCGATCGCGTGAAAGCAGGGGAGCTGATTGGTATGGTTGCCCAGCAGGTCGGCGGTAAAGGCGGTGGCCGTCCGGATATGGCCCAGGCCGGCGGTACGGACGCAGCCGCGCTCCCTGCGGCGTTAGCCAGCGTGAAAGGCTGGGTAAGCGCAAAACTGTAATAACAAACAAAGCGAATGCAGACGCCATAGTCCCTGGGCTATGGCGTACTTGCCACTACGCTATTGATAACGATAAAGTCAGGTTGAAGTTGTGTATATCGGCTAAACTTACGTTTAACAGAATGTGATGCCGTGACTGCTTA
>DAMBQR010000114.1:0-4325 GCA_032055545.1 Pseudescherichia sp.
ACCGCGTTCCATCACAATGGGTTTACTCATAGCGTGCGTGTTCCAGTTGCGAATAACGAAGGGAGCATTTCAATTCAAGGGAATGTTGTATTTCTCAACTATTTTTGAATTAGCTGGGCGGCAGTATATCATCTATAGAGGCGATAAAGCAGCCTGCCAGCCCGGCAAATTGTAAAATAGTTGTTGAATTGTGCCCTATGTCCAGAGATCGTCGGGCATCAGGCCAGGCGGCTATTTCCCCTCAAAGGCTTTTCGAATCACGCTTATCGCACTCTCCAGCACCGGATCGCGCAGACTTAACTTGTTGTAATAGAGCGAAACCTCTATAGAGGCGTTGTGCAGCGGAGGGAAATCGATTTCCGTCAGAGGCCAACAAGAGTTAAAAAAGGTAAACAAGCGTGACGGCATCAAGCCCAGCATATCACTGTGACTGATGAGTGCAGCAATGGTGAACATATTGTAGCTGCTAAAGCTCACCGGCTGCTCTGGAAACAGCTCCCGCACCTTCTGCCGCATCGTACCCATACTTTGTCCCTCCAGCATAAGCAGCGTATGTTCATACTGGCTCAGCGTCTCTTCGGTCAGCGGCTGCTGCAGACAGGGGTGATCCTTCCGGCAGATGAGGATCAGCCGATCGGTATAGAGGGTATGGTGATTCAGGGTACGGGTTCCCTGTACATGGGTATCGATGATCAGATCCGTCTGGAACTGGCCCAGCTGATTCTCAGCATCGACAATGGGAATATTACGGATCAGCAGGTGCGGGTGAGCCTCTTTTATCGCCTTATAGATAGGTGGGATCAAGAGGGTGCCCAGCGAGGGCGGTGTACCAATGGTGATGGTACGCTGTTTGTCATAGCTGCCGGTGAGATCCAGCGCGCCCAGAATGGACTCCAGCCCAAGGCTAACATACTCGTGCAGATGTGTGGCATACGCCGTGGGCGTCACGCCCTGGCCTTTCCGAATAAAAAGCGGATCGGGAAAGATGGCACGCAGTTTTTGAATAGACTGGCTAATCGCTGAAGGGGTCAGGTTAAGCACCTTCGCCGCATTAACGATGCCTTTATGCACATACACGGCTTCAAAGATCGTCAACAGGTTGAGATCGATATTGCGCAGCGTGCGGAAGATCTGGGGTCTATCCTCTTCCCGACGCTCGGCTATGCGTTTATCCGACAGACCGTTATCATCCACGCTCAAACTCCATATTCATTCACATTATGAATGATAGTTGAAATTATATTCTTGTGTAATTAATGTACCCACATACACAGTGGGTACGCGCATTCCATTGTATTTCAACAAGTTAATAATAATGTAGGCTATTTTATCACCTGCTAAAAGGTGAGTTACCGACGCAGCTTGTGCGGCATTACCTAAATTCCCCTTTAGTAACAGGGGGATGAAACACAGGATCGGTCTTTTTATTCAGGGGGTCAATGACATTTTTAAATCGCCGACAAAATAATTATCGGCTGATATAGGATATATTATTGGCTAATATGTTGATGAGATGGATTATTTAGCAGTTTTAGTAAGTTTGCGATAAGGCGCGGGGCCAGCGTGGCGGTAGTGGCAGTCTCGATCCACTCACTGACCTGTGCCATCTCCATCCCGGCATAGCCGCAGGGGTTAATCCGGCGGAACGGGGTAAGATCCATAGCGATATTGAGCGCCAGTCCGTGGAACGAGCAGCCTTTGCGGATCCGCAGGCCCAGCGAGCAGATCTTCTTCTCGCCGACGTAGACCCCTGGCGCATCCGCACGGGGGTGAGCGTCGATTTCCAGTTCGACCAGCGTATGGACCACGGTCTGCTCGAGCACGGTCACCAGCTCGCGCACGCCCAGCTTGCGGCGCTTAAGATCCAGCAGCACATACATAACCTGCTGGCCAGGCCCGTGGTAGGTCACCTGACCACCGCGATCGCTCTGAATAACGGGAATATCACCGGGCATCAGCAAATGCTCTGCTTTACCGGCCTGCCCCTGGGTAAATACCGGCTCGTGCTCGACCAGCCATATCTCGTCGGGCGTGGTGGCATCACGGTTATCGGTAAAAGTGTGCATCGCCTCGGAAACAGGCGCGTAAGGTTGTAAACCCAGATGGCGGATAAGGATCGTATCCTGAAGCAAAACGGCATCTCCGGGGGAGAACAAAAGGTAGGGGAAGTATACCACAGGGAGGGTGTTACCCGGCCAGCGCCGGGCAACATGTCAGCGGCTCACCGCATGACGATCACAGAACCATACGAACGATTTCGATATTGCCAAGCTCTTCGTACAGCGTTTCAACCTGCTCAATGTGCGTAGCGGTAATGGTGATAGAGACCGAGTGGTAGTTGCCTTTGCTGCTCGGTTTTACCTGCGGAGAGTAATCACCTGGCGCATGGCGCTGTACCACTTCCACCACCTGATCAACCAGCTCAGGCTTCGCCAGACCCATTACTTTGTAGGTAAAGGAGGTCGGGAATTCAAGCAGTTCGTTAAGTTTGGTTTTCATGTCAGCTCCGGGTAATAAAAGAACAACTCCCGCCAGAGGGCGGGAGTGTTTAAGATGCATAGTATATGGGGATGGAAATCACACTTTCAAGTGCTGATTTTTTAACCAAACCAGTGGTGGAACATCAGCTTAATATAGTCGATGATTTTGCCGAAGAAATTGCCTTCCGGGATCTCCTGCAGGACCACCAGCGGACGCTGCTCAATGGTTTTGCCATCAAGCTGGAAGTTGATGGTGCCCACCACCTGGTTTTTCGCCAGCGGCGCGTGCAGCTCGCTGTTGCTCAGCACGTAGCTGGCCTTCAGATCCTTCATGCGGCCGCGGGGAATGGTCAGGTAGACGTCTTTATCTACCCCCAGCGAGGCGCGATCGCTGTCGCCAAACCAGGCTGGCTCAGAGGCGAACTCTTTACCTGCTTTGATTGGGTTAACGGTCTCAAAGAAACGGAAGCCCCAGGTCAGCAGCTTTTTACTTTCGGCTTCACGGCCTTTAAAGGTGCGCCCGCCGAGCACCGCAGAAACCAGACGCATCTGGCCTTCGGTAGCAGAGGCAACGATGTTATAGCCCGCTTTCTCGGTATGACCGGTCTTGATACCGTCAACGTTCAGGCTGTTGTCCCACAGCAGGCCGTTGCGGTTGGTCTGACGAATACCGTTAAAGGTGAACTCTTTCTCTTTGTAGATGGTGTACTCGTTTGGCACGTCGCGGATCAGCGCCTGGCCGATAAGGGCGATATCGCGTGCGGAGATGTACTGGCCGTCAGCATCGAGGCCGTGCACCGTCTGGAAGTGGGAGTTTTTCAGCCCCAGCGCGTTGACGTAGCTGTTCATCAGGCCAACAAAGGCGTCCTGGCTGCCAGCGACGTAGTCGGCCATCGCTACGCAGGCGTCGTTACCGGACTGCAGGTTGATACCCCGGATCAGCTGGGAGACTGGCACCTGCATGCCCGGCTTCAGGAACATCAGCGAAGAGCCTTTAAAGACCGGGTTACCCGTCGCCCAGGCGTCGTTGCCGATGGTGACCAGGTCCGTCTCTTTGAATTTGCCCGCTTTCATCGCCTGGCCGATGACATAGCTGGTCATCATTTTGGTCAGGCTGGCCGGATCGCGACGCGCGTCGGCGTTCTGTTCCGCCAGCACTTTGCCCGAGTTGTAGTCGATCAGGATATACGACTCTGCGTCAATTTGCGGAACGCCCGGGATCATGGTTTTGATGTTCAGATCATCAGCATGGGCAGCAGAGAGCGTGGCGGCGGCCAGCGCGGTGGTGAGCGCCAGGCGCTTCACGAGACGAACGGAAAAGGTGGTCTTCATGGTCAGAACAACGACATCCGTGATGAAATTAAAAAAAAGTGCCTTACTATAGCAAAAGCTATACAGGCAGGCATCTGACTTTCAGCATGACTTTGTGACTGAGATTGACACAAATTGACAAAGTCAGACGCCGCCTGGGCGCTTACTGGGCGCTGGTAATAAATGATTGCAGCTGCGCTTCGCTCTGCAGACGCTGCTGGAGCGCGCTGGCGTCGGCTTTGCTGCTGAACGGGCCAAGCTGGATACGCCAGACCGCACCGTTCTGCGTCACGCGTCCCGGTACGTCAAACTGCTGGACCAGACGCTGCTGATACTGCTCGGCGCGCGCCTTATCGCTCACCGCGCCAACCTGTACCACGTAGCCACCGGCGGTGGCCGCTGCGGCGGCAGGGGCTGTTACGGCGGGAGCTGCTACAGGAGCGCTACCCTGTACGGAGCCTGGGGCGGTAACCGGTGCCGCAACTGCGGGTGCAGCCACCACAGGGGCAGCGGCAGGTGCTGCCACCGCCGCTG
>DAMBQR010000115.1:0-4257 GCA_032055545.1 Pseudescherichia sp.
TGATGTTGTCAAAATTTAAGCGTAATAAACATCAACAACACCTTGCTCAACTACCTAAGCTCTCTCAGTCAGTTGATGATGTCACGTTTTATTACTCTCCCGCTGACTTTCGGGAGACGCTGCTTAAACAGATTGCCAGTGCAACACAACGCATCTGTATTATCGCCCTGTACCTTGAGCAGGACGACGGCGGTAAAGACATTATGGCAGCGCTCTATGAAGCGAAACGCCAGCGTCCGGAGCTGGACGTCCGCGTACTGGTTGACTGGCACCGTGCCCAGCGTGGCCGTATTGGCGCCGCAGCGGCCAACACCAATGCCGACTGGTACTGCCGTCTGGCGCAGGAGAACCCGGGCGTCGATATTGCCGTTTACGGCGTGCCAGTGAATACCCGTGAAGCGCTG
Organism: Pseudescherichia sp.; assembly: GCA_032055545.1. Lineage (GTDB taxonomy): Bacteria > Pseudomonadota > Gammaproteobacteria > Enterobacterales > Enterobacteriaceae > Pseudescherichia. Next base: position 405 of record DAMBQR010000115.1, read on the forward strand.
GGCGTGCTGCACTATAAAGGCTTTATCATTGATGATGCCGTGCTTTACAGCGGTGCCAGTCTGAACGATGTCTACCTGCATCAGCATGAGAAGTACCGCTACGACCGCTACCAGCTGATCCGTAACGCGCGTATGGCTGACATCATGCTGGAGTGGGTTGATAAAAACCTGATTCAGGGGTGCGGCGTTAACCGCCTCGATAGTGAACAGCGGCCTAAAAGCCCGGAAATCAAAAATGACATTCGCCAGTTCCGCCAGGAGCTGCGTGACGCAGGCTACCATTTCCAGGGCGACGCGGATAACGAGCAGCTGGCGGTAACGCCGCTGGTTGGCCTTGGCAAAACCAGCCTGCTCAACAAGACGATTTTCCATCTGATGCCGTGCACCGAGCACAAGCTGACGATCTGCACCCCCTACTTTAACCTGCCGGCGGTGCTGGTACGCAATATCATTCAGCTGCTGCGCGAAGGTAAGAAAGTGGAGATTATCGTTGGTGATAAGACGGCGAACGACTTCTATATTCCGGAAAACGAGCCGTTTAAGATCATCGGTGCGCTGCCCTATCTCTATGAGATCAATCTGCGCCGCTTCCTGAGCCGTCTACAGTACTATGTGAATACCGATCAGCTCATTGTCCGCTTGTGGAAGGATGCGGATAACAGCTATCACCTGAAGGGGATGTGGGTGGATGACGAGTGGCTGCTGCTGACCGGCAACAACCTTAACCCACGCGCATGGCGACTGGATCTGGAAAACGCGATCCTTATCCACGATCCGCAGCAGGAGCTGGCTCCGCAGCGTGATAAAGAGCTGGAGCTGATCCGCACCCACACTACCGTGGTGAAGCACTATCGCGATCTGCAGAGCATCGCCGAGTACCCGGTGAAGGTGCGTAAGCTGATCCGTCGCCTGCGCCGGATACGTATCGACAGGCTGATTAGCCGTATTCTGTAAGCTGCACACAACGTCAGGCCCCGTCATCGATGGGGCCTTTTTATTGGGATTAGCAATGCGCTCTCTTATCTTACCTTCCCTGCTGGTCTTAACCGGCTGCACGCATATGGCTGACGACCAGTGGTACGGTCAGGACAAGGCCCAGCACTTCCTCGGCTCTGCGATGCTCTCTGCTGCGGGTAATGAGTATGCCCAGCGTCAGGGCGTCAGCGCCGATCGCAGCGCGGCTATCGGGGTCATGTTTTCGCTGAGTCTGGGGGCATCAAAAGAGCTGTGGGATAGCCGCCCGGCTGGAAGCGGCTGGAGCTGGAAAGACTTTACCTGGGATGTCGCCGGGGCTACGACGGGTTACACCGTCTGGCAGCTGGCGCGCTAACCCCATTTCGCCTGATGGGCTTTTTTGCGCTTCAGGTAATCTTCATCAGCCCGGATCCGATCCCACCAGGTTTTAAAGATCGCTGCTGCAGCGGCCTTAACCGGGTCGTTACCACGAGGATTTAGCTCGCGATTCTCATCATACTTTTTTCCACCTTTGTAGTTGGCATAACGACGTGCGCGGGTATAGCCCATCTGAATAAACTTACGGGCCATATCCATGCCTACAAAGTCATCATTCTTGCGGTACTCCTCAAACAGGGCATAAATCTGTTCCGCTGATTTCTGAGCCGACTCCGGATCCTTATAGCGCCAGAATGGCAGGATCTCACCTTTGTATGGCTCGACCAGCAATACGCCCTGCTCTCCCCGGCCAACCTGATAACGTTCGGGATGCTGGCGAAAATCGGTTTCAGTAAAGTCCTGCTCATAGTCAAATTCTTTGCGCACCGGGCTTCTCCGTTGTGATTGCTCTTCTAACCATAGCACTCTTCAGAGAACTCCCCCTTTTTCGCCCATTTGCCTTAGGTGAACTATCCTCGAACAAACACCTGACGCGAGGAAAAATAATGGCCCAGATGACTAGCGACTTCTTTATAGAACGATTAAAAGCCTGGGGCGTAACCCGTATTTACGGCTACCCGGGAGATGGTATTAACGGCGTGCTTGGCGCGCTACAGCGTGCTGAAAAGGCGGGCAACGGCATTGAGTTTATTCAGGTGCGCCATGAAGAGATGGCCGCGTTTATGGCCTGCGCCCATGCCAAATTTACCGGCGAACCTGGCGTCTGCCTCTCAACCGGCGGGCCAGGCGCAACCCATCTGCTGACGGGCCTGTATGACGCCCGTATGGATCATATGCCAGTGATCGCCATCGCTGGCCAGGCAGAAGCCACGGCACGTGGCTCTAATTATCAGCAAGAGATCAACCTCGATCGCGTGTTTAGCGACGTGGCCAACTTCGTTCAGGAGGCGGCAACCCCTTCCCAGGTTCGCCATCTGGTAGATCGCGGCGTACGCATCGCCAGGGCCAATAATGGCGTCACGGTACTGATCCTGCCGAAGGATATTCAGGATGAAGAGTGGCAGGAGCCGCAGCATGCCCACGGCTTTACCCACTCAGGCGTGGGCTACCAGCGTCCGCAGATCATTCCTTACCAGTACGATCTGCAGCGCGCCGCTGACATCCTTAACGAGGGTAAGAAGGTAGCGATTCTGATTGGCGCGGGCGCGCGGGACGCTGCTGTTGAAGTGGTTCAGGCGGCTAACCTGCTTGGTGCAGGGGTAGCGAAGGCGCTGCTGGGTAAGGATATTTTGCCTGATGATGCGCCGTTTGTGACCGGCTGTATTGGGCTTCTGGGTACTGAACCCTCCTGGGATCTGATGCAGGAGTGTGACACCCTGCTGATGATTGGTACCGGCTTCCCGTGGACTGAGTTTTTACCCAAAGAGGGACAGGCGCGTGCCGTACAGATCGATATCGATGCCTCGATGTTGGGGTTACGTTATCCCACCGAAGTGAATCTTCATGGTGATGCGGTGAATACCCTCCAGGCGCTGCTGCCTCTGCTTCAACATAAGGACGATCGCGCATGGCAGGAGAAGATCGCGGTTTCAGTTCAGGCGTGGTGGGAAAAAATGGAGGAGCGGGCCATGGCGAAAGCCAATCCGGTTAACCCGCAGCGCGTGGTGTGGGAGATGTCTCCCCTCTTACCGGACAATGCCATCGTGACGTCTGACTCAGGCTCCTGCGCGAACTGGTACGCACGTGACTTTCGCATTAAGCAGGGCCAGCGCTCTTCCCTGTCAGGCGGTCTCGCCTGCATGGGCGCAGCGGTACCCTATGCCATTGCCGCAAAGTTCGCCTTCCCGGAAAAACCGGTCGTTGCGCTGGTAGGCGATGGTGCCATGCAGATGAATAACCTGGCTGAGTTAATCACCATTCAGAAATACTGGCAAGGCTGGTCCGATCCGCGACTCATTGTTTGCGTATTTAACAATGGCGATCTTAATCAGGTGACCTGGGAACAACGCGTCATGGAGGGAAATCCTCGCTTTGAGGCTACCCAGGATGTACCAGACGTGCCTTACGCTAAATTTGCTGAGTCCATTGGGCTAAAAGGGATCTTCGTTGACGATCCAGATAAGCTTCATGACGCATGGAATGAAGCGTTGAGCGCGGATCGCCCGGTGGTGCTGGAGGTTAAAACCGATCCGGAAGTCGCGCCTCTGCCGCCGCATATTACGCTGGAGCAGGCAAAGGCGTTTATGTCATCGATGGCCAAAGGCGACCGCTCTGCAGGTAAAGTGATCGCCGATACGGCAAGTCAGATTATGAATACGGTTCTGCCGGGGCATAAAGCGTAAAGCATCAGGTTCGATATCACGCCGGGCGGCACGCTGTTTGCCCGGCCTACGGGGGACAGGTGCCGTCTGTAGGCCCGGTAAGCGCAGCGCCACCGGGCGTCGGTCTGCCGCAACGCAAAAAGGCCATCCTTACGGATGGCCTTCTGCTTGTTTGATGC
>DAMBQR010000116.1:0-420 GCA_032055545.1 Pseudescherichia sp.
GTTCTTGCTTTATCCTTCTAAATCACTTTGAAACTTTGTTATCAAATTACACTAGTTATAAATATAAATTAAGTTTCATAGCTTCAAGAAATATGCTTCTATACTTTACTTCTGGAGATATAGAGCATATTATGAAAGTATTCTCGTATGTTGAAATACTGAAACAAGTGGAAAGCCCTGAATATGTTGAGCAATTCCATAAAAACTTACAAACAATCATTTCTAAAAGTGATGATGAAAAAGCAAAACAAATATTTGGTGTTCTTGACGATGATGGACAAGTATTAGATCCCAAAAATTTTGACCACAAAAAAATAGATTAACTTAAAACCCAAAAAATAAGATTTTTAATGTCTTATTTTTTGGGTTTTCCTATCCTTACAGTTAAAATAAATTCTTAATTATATCTAGTCCACCTAT
>DAMBQR010000116.1:437-1064 GCA_032055545.1 Pseudescherichia sp.
AGTACCACCGATACTTGCTAAAATAAATACCAAAAATATTCTCAATACCCTATTTTTATATATTTTTTTTATTGATAGCAAATCTTCATCCATTGTTTGAAAATCATGAACTTTAGGTTTTCTGATGGTAGCTTCTACTATTGCAGAAAATACACCTATTGATACCATTGGTAGTAACGTTGCAAGTGGAGCAAGTACTAAAGAAGTAATAACCGTCAATGGATTAGCCAGTGCTAAAACAGTAAAGAGTGCAGCTACGCCGCCATTCCATATACCCCATCGAATGATTTGATTTATACCTATATCCATTCCTAAAACAAAAGAATAAATCAATAAACCAATAATTATTAAAGGTATAATACTTTCTAAAACCCTAGTTGACCAAAGTTTGGGTGGTAATCCGTCTAATTCCTCAATATTTGCTTTTCGATTTTCCTTTATATTTTTCTCAACTCCATTTAAGTGCGCCTGACCAATAATAACAACTATTTTTTTTCCTTCTTCATTTAGAATTTTTGTAGACATATATAAGTCTCTCTCAATTAAAAAAGATTCCCACAATTCAGGATATGTTTGCTGTAATTGCTCAAATATAGGTTCAAAATTTTCTGAATTAAGAAGTTTCTT
>DAMBQR010000116.1:1074-4023 GCA_032055545.1 Pseudescherichia sp.
CTGCTCCTTCTAAAACTTTACCAAAAGCATGTGGAAAAAGAGCCTTTTTTCTTAGAGGTATCAACCGCCAAAAACGTTTAAATGTAATTTGTGAATCTCTATCGACTAAAGCTAATTTAGCACCACTTTTTTCTGCACTATTCACTGCTTGGAAAAATTCTGCTCCTGGCACAGAATCATTTATTTTTGCCAAATGTTTTTGAATTAAACTGTATATTACACTTGATATCAAAACTATTAATTTTTTTTGTTTAATTACTTGAACAATATCTGTATCTGACCATTCATCAGGATTCATATATTTATTGTACCTTGTTTTATCCCATTCTAAACAAACAATATCTGGATTTTCCTTTTCAATTACCTCTTTTACCAATTCTGCACTCTCTTTAGATATATGAGAGGTTCCAACAAGTACAATCTCACGTTTATCTAAAAAAATTCTACGTACTAATTCCATAGCTTCTCCTCTAATTTTGTACCATCATTTTTTTGTAATCATATCTAGCTCCAACAGGGTGAATCATTAAGTTGCTTATTGTATTTTTTTGAAGCCGAGCTATTCCCACTTGAAACACTGGCACAACACCCGCATCATCTATTACTAACTTTTCCGCTTTTTTTAACTCCTGCCAGCGTTTAGAGGAAGTATCCTTAATTAATTCATCATAGTTTTTATTGGAATATCCACCATGATTCAATGGACTATTGGTTTCAAAGTTTGCTAAAAAACTAATTGGGTCTGCATAATAAGCTTGCCACCCGCTTAGACTTATTGCAAAATCTTTTTTCGTCAAACGTTCCATAAATACATTAGCAGGTACTGGTGTAATATTAACTTTCAATCCTTCTAAGTTTTCTTCTAATTGACCTTGTAAAAATTCTCCTGCTTTTTTCTCAAACTCTCCGTCACCTACTAAAATATCTAATTCTAGTTTTTCAGAGACCTTATCGTTACTTTTGGCAGTTTCCCAATAAGTACTTGCCTGTTTTTTGTTAAACTCCACTAATTTTTCATTGGCAAAATCTTTTTTTGTTTTTGGATTATAAGCCATTTTTTCAGGTACAACACCAACAGAAGGAATAGAGCCATTATCTAATAATTTTTCGACTAAGCTATCTCTATCAATTGCATAGCTAATCGCTTTTCGGACATTTTTATTTTTTAAAAGTTTATTCTCTCCAGTTTGGTTCATTTCTAAAAACATCGTATTCGCCATTAACGTTGTTGAATATTCTTTATCTTTTTTGTATTGTTTTGCATATTCTCCAGCAAGTGGCACATCGTCCAGTTGTCCGTCATTATACAAATTAATTCCTGTATTAATTTCTTTGACAACTTGGAAATTAATTTTTTTCATAGATACATGTTTCTTATCCCAATATTTTTCATTTTTTTCAATCGTCCATTTATCAGATGTTCCTACTCCATCTAAATTAGCTAGATCATACGCACCATTTGTTTTGATTGATTTTTGAGATGTTCCATAGTTTTTTCCGTTTTCTTTGATTGCTTTTTGTTGCACTGGAAAATAAGCAGTCAGCGCTAATAGGTCAGTAAAGTAAGGGGTTGGTTCTTCTAATTCAATTATTAATGTTTGTTCGCCATTACTTTTGACTCCAAGCTTTTCCTTAGGTTGTTTACCAGAAATAATCTCTTTTGCATTTTTTATAGTTGAAAATAGCTCCACGTTAGGAGAAGTAGTTTCAGGGTCTACAACTCTTTGCCAAGCAACTACAAAATCTTCAGCAGTAATGGGAGTTCCATCAGACCATTTAGCCCCATCTCTTATTACAATGGTATATGTTTTCCCATCATTCGATACCTTTGGTTGCCCTGCTGCTAAAGCTGGTTGAGGTTGATTCTTTTCGTCTAATCGATACAATCCCTCCATTACATTTGCCAATAAAGTAATACTTGTCTGGTCTACCGCTGTAGCTGGGTCTAAGCTTTGAACTGGCGTGCCTGCTGTTAAAGTAGCTACCTGTTTTACATTTTTTCCTGATTTTTCCTGTGAATCGTTTTTTGCATTATTTGTACCACAACTGGCTAACATCAACGGTAATAAACCAATTCCAATAAAACACAATTTCTTACACTTTTTCACTTTCGCATTCCTCCAAGCTCTATTTTTTTTCTACCCAATCATGTAATGTTACAACCGTTTGAGACTCATTTTTTTGTTCCCACGACTGTAATTGTATCAGACAATTCTCAAAGGTTGTACAGAAAGCCCCAAACATGTAATTATCGACATTCTTAATTTTAGCATCTGTTTTAATTTTATGGTAGACCTTGCGTAAGGTGGCTTCAATTTCTTCTTGCCAATCTTCTGCAATTAATACTCTTCCATATTTTTTTTCTTGTTTGTTCTTTGCCCGAATAATAATGCCAACAGCATTGTGTGCTTCTTGAATTGTGTTACTAAATAAGGCAATTAAGTCTAAACAGCGTTTATCTAAAAAGGTCTGGTCTTGCTGCTGTAATTCTTCTTTTGTCGTATCTACTATTGTATCTTTATATGTGTCTGTAGTTAGTTCTTTATATAGATTGTGTGTGATTTTCACATTTCCAGTATTATCAAGGGATTTCAAGGGAGTATTTGTTTCTAATTCTGGAAGTGTGATTTTCACATTTCCGCTGTTATCAACGTTTTCATCAATTGATTGTAAATATACGTCAGTTGCTTCAACTTCTGGACGTAACAAATATAATCTATTTGGTTTATTCAACCCCATTCTTTTTTGTAGTAGCAATTCTACTTTTTCAAGCTCTTTTTTTACTTTAACAACTTTTTGATTTCCAACATCTAATAAGGTCATCAATTCTTCATTTGTAAAAATAAAATATAAATTATCTTCGTTGTCAATCCAATTATTCTTTATTGAATAAGTAAAACGATCTTTAAGTAAAGCATACGCTATTTTAGCATCACTGCTCATTTTTTT
>DAMBQR010000117.1:0-4020 GCA_032055545.1 Pseudescherichia sp.
AAGTCAGTTGCTCTACCTACTGAGCTAAGTCGGCATCAAGTAGCGCGCATTCTAGGGAGACCTGCGGACTCATGCAACAAAAAAATCGCATAAAACGTTCTATCGCTCACATTTTGTGCGCTGACATGAAAAAATGCTGTCAATTCATGCAACGGCGAACAAATATTCAACGTTTTGCAGGTTTACAGAGAGGGACGAGAAAGGGAGAAACAGACTAAATGATTATATGCCGATCCTGTTACGTGACGCGTATCAGTGAAAGCACTATTCGCAACTATTTTTTCTTATCCTTACCCGCAATCTGATGTTACCCTCCTGCCCATTGTCCATAATAAACTTCAATGTAGCGTGCCATTGAGCTGTCTTTCAGGACTGCGCATCGCTGAACGTTTATCCCCGCAACGGTGACGATCAATGGCAGGCAGAAACATGCTTATGAATGCAGCAGAGCAAACGTTAATGACGCCTTACTTACAGTTTAACCGCAGCCAGTGGGCTGCACTTCGCGATTCGGTGCCGATGACCCTGACGGAAGGGGAAATTGCGCGGTTAAAAGGTATTAATGAAGATCTCTCCCTCGAGGAGGTTGCCGAGATCTATCTACCCCTGTCGCGTTTACTCAATTTCTATATAAGCTCCAATCTGCGCCGTCAGGCCGTTCTGGAACAGTTCCTGGGTACTAACGGACAGCGCATCCCCTATATCATCAGTATTGCCGGCAGCGTGGCCGTGGGTAAAAGTACCACCGCTCGCGTATTGCAGGCACTGCTGAGCCGCTGGCCAGAGCATCGCCGGGTAGAGTTAATTACCACCGATGGCTTCCTGCATCCAAACCAGGTGCTCAAAGACCGTGGCCTTATGAAGAAGAAAGGCTTCCCGCAGTCCTATGATATGCACCGCCTGGTGAAGTTTGTTTCCGATCTTAAATCGGGCGTGCCGGATGTAACTGCCCCCGTTTACTCCCATCTTATTTATGATGTGATCCCCGATGGGGATAAGACGGTGACCCACCCCGATATTTTAATTCTCGAAGGCCTGAACGTGTTGCAGAGCGGGATGGATTATCCCCACGATCCGCATCATGTATTTGTCTCGGACTTTGTCGATTTCTCTATTTATGTTGATGCCCCGGAAGAGCTATTACAGCGCTGGTATATCAATCGCTTCTTAAAATTCCGTGAAGGGGCATTTAGCAATCCGGATTCCTACTTCCACAGCTATGCGAAGCTCTCTGAAGAGGAGGCTGTTAAGGTCGCTACCTCCCTGTGGCAGGAGATCAACTTCCTGAATTTGAAAGAAAATATACTACCCACTCGTGAAAGGGCTAGCCTGATCATGACTAAAAGTGCTAATCACGCCGTTGAGCAGGTACGTTTACGCAAATAAAAGAGGGAGCGCTATGCTCCCTCAATCGTTATTATTCTGCGCTTCTTAATGAAATTTCACCGCCCATCCACGGTTTGATCGCCCCGTCCTGCTCTAGCAGCAGCGCACCTTGCGCATCTATTCCGCGTGAAATACCGACTATCTCTTTATCGCCAATAATAAGTTTAACCGGACGGTTGATAAAGTTATCCAGTTTTTCCCAGCGGGAAAGATAAGGGGTTAACCCCTCCTGTTCGAATAGCTCCAGCGCAGCGCGCAGCTCGTTAATCAACCGGGCGGCCAGCGTATTGCGATCGATAGCGATCCCCGCCTCCTGAAGATTGATCCACCCCTGATTAATGACGTCTGACTCAACCTGCCGCATCGCCAGGTTGATCCCTGCCCCGATAACGATCTGGGCTGCATCACCGGTCTTCCCTGTCAGCTCAACCAGGATACCGGCCAGCTTGCGATCCTGAAGATAGAGATCGTTGGGCCATTTAACACGTACCTGGCTGGCCCCAAGATCGCGCAGCACTTCTGCCATCACAATACCGATGACCAGGCTCAGGCCGATGGCAGCGGCAGGACCCTGTTCAAGACGCCAGTACATAGAGAGATAGAGGTTCGCCCCAAAAGGCGAAAACCATTTACGCCCGCGCCGGCCCCGCCCCGCCTGCTGATATTCGGCAACGCAGGCATCGCCTGACTGTAGAGTACCGATACGATCCAGCAGGTACTGATTCGTTGAATCGATAACCGGCAAGACTGCTACCTGGCCCTGGTTTATCTGGCTACTGATTAAATCCTGACTTAGTAGCTGGATGGGTTCCGGCAGGCTGTAGCCTTTTCCCGGTACGGTAAAGACGTCAACCCCCCAGTCGCGCAGAGTCTGGACATGTTTGTTAATGGCCGCCCGGCTCATTCCCAGGCGCTCGCCTAGCTGCTCCCCTGAATGGAACTCACCGTTGGCAAGAATAGAAATCAGGGTTAATGGAATCGTATTGTCCTTCACGCAATAATCTCCACAGCGTTCACTTCTCCCGTTGGGCCGATAAAACGTACCTCCGGCTCCAGCCAGACGTTGAATTTTTCACCTACCTGCTGGCGCACATGGTGTGCCAGCGCTACTACATCCTTACTGGTCGCGTGGTGCTCATTGATAAGCACAAGTGCCTGCTGGCGATGAACGGCAGCACCCCCTACCGTTGTGCCTTTCAGCTGGCAACGATCGATAAGCCAGCCGGCAGCCAGCTTGACGGTGCCATCGGCCTGCGGATAGTGCGGCGCTTCAGGATAGTGAATCAGCAGCTGTTGCGACACCTCTGCGCTTACTACGGGGTTTTTAAAGAAGCTTCCTGCGTTACCGTTTACTTTTGGATCGGGAAGCTTGCTCATGCGCATATTGCAGACGGTATCAAAGATCTCCTGCGCCGTGGCAGTAGCAGGATCGAGACGTGCCAGATCGCCATAGGTCAGTACCGGCTGCCATGCCTTGGATAAGCGTAGCCCCACCGCAACAATGGCATGAGAGTGTTGATACTCATGTTTGAAGATACTGTCCCGGTAGCCAAAGCGGCACTCCTGAGCAGTAAGGCGCTGGGTTTGGCCAGTAGCAAGCTCAACGCAGTCAACGTAGTCACATACGCGCTGTAGCTCAACGCCATAGGCGCCGATGTTTTGAATGGGGGATGAACCTACGCAGCCCGGTATTAAGGCCAGATTCTCCAGGCCAGGCATCTCTTTACCCAGCGTGTACTGAACCAGTCGGTGCCAGTTCTCCCCAGCACCAACGTGCAGATGCCAGGCGTCAGATTTGTCGGTGATATCGATACCCATGATGCGGTTAACAATCACGGTTCCGGCAAAATCATTCAGAAAAAGAACGTTACTCCCTTCACCCAGGATCAATACGGGCTGTCGGATCTGCGCGGCATTCTGCCAGGCGCTAAGGAGCTGTTGCACATTTTCGGCAAGCACGATGTGATTCGCATTATGCGCAATGCCAAAGGTATTCCAGGGCTTAAGGGAGTGATTCATAGACGCCATCCAAAGACAAAAACAGGGCTAGTGTACCCCATATGCTGGACGATCGCTTGCGAATGAGGAGTAATCGCCCGGTGGCGCTGCGCTTACCGGGCCTACAAAGTCTTCCGGACCGTAGGCCGGGCAAATGCAATGCCGCCCGGCGTTTTTCTGCCGCAACGCAAAAAGGCCATCCTTACGGATGGCCTTCTGCTTGTTTGATGCCTGGCAGTTCCCTACTCTCGCATGGGGAGACCCCACACTACCATCGGCGCTACGGCGTTTCACTTCTGAGTTCGGCATGGGGTCAGGTGGGACCACCGCGCTAGTGCCGCCAGGCAAATTCTGTCTGTCTGTCGCCGTCAGGCGAAAGACTGTAATCTGTATCAGCTGAAAATTGTTCGCATCATCCTGATGCTCACCCCTTCGGGGCCAGTGCTCCGCACTGTCCAAAATTGCTCCCGGCAATTTTGTCGTCTCTAAAATCCGCCAAAACATCTTCGGCGTTGTAAGGTTAAGCCTCACGGTTCATTAGTACCGGTTAGCTCAACGCATCGCTGCGCTTACACACCCGGCCTATCAACGTCGTCGTCTTCAACGTTCCTTCAGGAGACTTAAAGTCTCAGGGAG
>DAMBQR010000118.1:0-3930 GCA_032055545.1 Pseudescherichia sp.
GCCATTAAATAGCTCCTGGTTTTAGCTTTTGCTTCGTAAACACGTAATAAAACGCCCTCATACAATATGAGGACGCGGAATTTTAGGGCTGTGCTCAAAAGGTGTCAAGAAATATACAGCGATCTCACCCCTACCAGGCGATTTGAGCAGCGTGTTTTACCGTCAGGCTAACAAAATCATTATAGCTAACCAGAGCGACGCTGTTCGAAATTTGACCAGAAAGACCGCGGGCATCAATATCTTCCTGCAGAGCATGAACGGATATGGGGGCCGCCAGCAGTAAATCAAGGTAGCGACTTCCCGTTACCGCCGCCGCGACGCCATCAGAGAGCAGCAGCAGGTCGTCACCTTCCTGCACTGTGCGCAGCAGCGTAGCGATGTCGCACTGCCAGGGAGAGTGACGAAGAGTATGCAGCATAACAGCCTCAGAACGTCATAACGACGTCATAGCGATTTAGACACTCGCGCAGCGCTTCAGGTTCCAGCGGCTGGGCATCAAGAATAAAAGAGGTTGAGGCGCTCAGGCCACGCTCGCGCAGCGAGGCCGCACACAGCCAGAGCTGTTCGATATCATAGAGCGGCAGCACCTTGAAGGTGGCAATGTAGTCACGCGCCAGGATATTGCCGGGGCGCTGGTTGGCCAGCAGCTGGAAAACGCCGTCGCCAAGAAAAAAGACGCCAATCTCCTCGGTCAGAGCCGACATTGCCAGCAGCGCGTCCAGCCCTTCCCGCCCGGCAGCGGAGCCGTGGGGAGCGGAGTTAAACACAAATGCCACGCTTTTCATCAGAACTGCACCACGCGATCGCAGGTTAAGGCGGCCTCGGCTAGCGCGCCTAAGCCGCTGAGCATAAAGCCCGGCTGAAGATTGGCCCCTGCCAGTCCGGCTCGCTGGGCCTCGGTCTCATCGGTCACGCCACGCCGCAGCGCTGCCGCGACGCAGATATGCAGCTCCACCTGCTGCTCAAGGTGCAACGCCTGCCAGGCACGAACCAGATCGAACTCGTCGCTGGCGGGGGCAGTAAGCTGGTTGGCGTTATAGACCCCTTCCCGATAGAAAAAGACGCTCACCAGCTCGTGGCCCGCCGCCAGTAGCGCCTGGGCAAACTGCCACGCGCTGCTGGCCTGTTGCGTGCCGTAGGCGGGTCCCGTCACCAGTAAGGCAAAGCGCATTACTTATCCTGCCCCTGGAAATCACCGCTCTTAAACTGGCGAATGTAGAGGTAGACCGTGTGCTTGGAGATATTCAGCCGATCCGCGACCTGGTTAATCGCATCTTTAATATCGAAGATGCCTTTTTCGTAAAGGTTCAGCACGATCTGGCGGTTTTTTGCGTTGTTCGAGACGTTGCGATCGGCATTCACCTCTTCAATGGTGAACTCCAGGGTCTGCATCACCAGGTCATCCACCGAGGAGGCAAAGTTGACGGCAGAGCCAACGTCCGGCGTCTCTGGCGGAATAAAGGTGTTCATAATCTGCGAGAAAGGTACATCAAGGTTCATGTTGATGCACAGCAGGCCAATGACCCGATGCTCGCGGTTGCGGATAGCGATAGTAACCGACTTCATCAGCACGCCGCTCTTGGCGCGAGTGAAGTAGCACTTGGAGACGCTGCTGTCTGCGCCCGTCATGTCGTGCAGCATGCGCAGGGCAAGGTCGGTAATCGGTGAGCCAATCTTACGCCCGGTGTGTTCACCGTTGGCAATACGGATGGCGGAGCATTTGAGATCCTGCAAGGAGTGCAGGACAATTTCACAGTGGGCACCAATGAGCATCGCTAACCCATCAACCACCGCTTCGTAGGATTTCAGGATATCGAAGTCGGTCTGATCAAAAGGCCGTTGATCCAGCAGATCAAGCTCGCTGGTTTCGTTGGTTAATAGCGACCTGGACATGAAAAAAAACACTCCTTTTCAGGAGCCTGTCGTTATGTTTTCAGGGCAGGCTCATCATTTACAGGGACATCTAAATTAATACAGCGCCCATAGCGCTTTCCAGTGTTAATTATATCTGCCCTGTAATAAAAAACCGCCGCCTGGTCAGGCGGCGGCTCTCAGCGTCTTACTTTTTATCCGCTGCGGCAGGTTGCTCTGCCGGTGCTGCCGCTTCCGCCTTCGGCTGCGCGTCCGCTTTCGGTGCCGGTTTGATATCCAGCAGCTCTACGTCAAAGACCAGCGTAGAGTTAGCCGGAATGCCCGGAACGCCGGTTTTACCGTAGGCCAGCGCCGGTGGGATCACCAGCTTGATTTTGCCGCCTTTCTTGATGTTTTTCAGGCCCTCGGTCCAGCCGGGGATCACACCATCAAGGCGGAAGGAGAGCGGCTCACCACGGGTATAGGAGTTATCAAACTCTTTACCGTCGATCAGCGTACCTTTGTAGTTAACGACCACGGTATCGCTATCTTTCGGTGCGTCGCCGGTACCCTCTTTCTCTACTTTGTAGAGCAGGCCGGTAGAGGAGGTTTTCACGTCCTTCTCTTTAGCAAAGGTGTCGCGGAAAGTTTTGCCTTTGGTTTCGTTCTCAGCCGCGTCCTTCTCCATCTTCTCCTGAGCGGCACCCTTCACGCGTGCTTCAAAGGCCTGCAGAGTCTGCTCGATCTCCTGGTCAGAGAGCTTGCTCTTATTGGCGAAGGCATCCTGAACGCCAGCAATCAGCTGGGCCTGATCCAGTTTAATGCCCAGCTTCTCCTGCTCTTTCAGGGAGTTTTCCATATAGCGACCCAGTGACGCGCCCAGCGCATAGGCTGATTTTTGGTCGTCATTCTTGAATGCCGCTTTGCTGTCGGTGGTCGCCGGGGCTTTAGCCGGGGCGTCAGCAGCAAAAGAGAGAGGTGCATTCAGCGCAACGGCCATCGTGGTCGCCAGCAGCGTGACTTTAAACAGTGATTTCATCCATATCTCCAGGGCCGGGGGCATGTTGCCCCAGGTTTGCGTATTTGAAAAACGTACTATAAAGCGTTGTGGGAGAAATCTATATAACGACATTCCCGATTGTTGCCTCTTTTGTGACTATTTTTGTTTAAATTAGTTTCTTAAGGTTGAAAGGCTTGCTGCGCGGCGGGATGAAGTTGCGTAGAATCCGGGCTAAAACAGATGAGGTGAAACATGCAGGATATGACGCTGGAAGCGCGACTGGCCGAGCTGGAGAGCCGTCTGGCTTTTCAGGAGATTACGATCGAGGAGCTTAACCAGACGGTCACCGCCCACGAGCTGGAGATGGCGAAGCTGCGGGACCTGATGCGTTTGGTTACCGAGAAGCTGAAAGCCAGCCAGCCTTCCCATATGGCCTCTCAGTCAGAAGAGACGCCGCCGCCCCACTATTAGGGCGTAAAAAAAGCGGGTGGATCCCCGCTTTTTGAAAGACAAAGTCTATTAGTGGCAGCCGCAACCGCCGTTGCCACAGCCGCCTTTACCATGACCGTGGTCATGATCGTGGCCGTGACCACCGCAGCAGCCGTCGCCGTGTTCATGGTCGTGGCCGTGGTCGTGACCGTGCGGGCCGTGAACGTGGCCGTGGGCCAGCTCTTCTTCGGTCGCTTCACGGATCGCAACAACTTCAACGTTGAACTTCAGGTTCTGGCCAGCCAGCATGTGGTTACCGTCAACCACCACGTGATCGTCTTCCACTTCGGTGATCTCAACCGGTACTGGACCCTGGTCGGTTTCCGCCAGGAAACGCATGCCTACTTGCAGCTCATCAACGCCCATGAAGACGTCTTTCGGTACGCGCTGTACGAGGTTCTCGTCGTACTGACCGTAAGCGTCGTTTGCGCCCACCGCCACGTCAAATTTGTCGCCAGGTTCGTGACCTTCCAGCGCGGACTCCAGACCAGAGATCAGGGAGCCGTGACCGTGCAGGTAGTCCAGCGGCGCACTTACCGGAGACTCATCAACCAACACACCGTCTTCTGTACGTACCTGATAGGCCAGGC
>DAMBQR010000119.1:0-3762 GCA_032055545.1 Pseudescherichia sp.
CGCACGCGTCATGTCCGTTTCAATAAAGCCCGGAGCAACAACGTTTACAGTAATGCCACGGGACGCGACTTCACGCGCCAGCGACTTACTGAAACCGATCAGGCCTGCTTTCGCCGCAGCGTAGTTAGCCTGACCAGCATTTCCCATGGTACCCACCACAGAACCGATAGTGATAATGCGACCATGACGCTTTTTCATCATAGCCCGCATTACCGCTTTTGACAGACGGAAAACAGAAGAGAGGTTGGTTTCGATGATATCGTTCCACTCGTCGTCTTTCATCCGCATTAACAGGTTGTCGCGCGTAATCCCGGCATTATTTACCAGAATGTCCACTTCGCCAAACTCTGCACGGATATTATCCAGCACAGATTCAATAGATGCAGGATCGGTCACGTTTAACTGTAAACCTTTGCCGTTTGCACCTAAATAGTCGCTGATGGCCTGCGCGCCGCTTTCGCTGGTCGCGGTACCGATCACCTTCGCGCCACGGGCTACGAGGGTTTCAGCAATTGCGCGGCCAATGCCACGGCTTGCACCGGTTACCAGTGCGATCTTTCCTTCAAAACTCATGGTTTTGGATTCCTTGTTTATTGCTCAGCCGCCGCTGACAGTGCCGCAGGCTCGTTAATTGCCGAGGCGGTCAGGGTGTCAACAATACGTTTGGTCAGGCCAGTCAGCACTTTGCCCGGACCGACTTCATACAGGTGCTCTACGCCCTGGGAAGCCATAAACTCTACGCTCTTCGTCCACTGTACCGGACTGTAGAGCTGACGAACCAGCGCATCGCGGATCGCTTCCGGCGTGGTTTCGCACTTCACATCAACGTTGTTAACCACCGGGATAGCCGGGGCGTTGAAGGTGATTTTTTCCAGCTCGGCGGCCAGTTTCTCAGCTGCAGGCTTCATCAGCGCGCAGTGGGACGGTACGCTGACCGGCAGCGGCAGCGCGCGCTTTGCGCCTGCTGCTTTACAGGCCGCGCCCGCACGTTCAACCGCCTCTTTATGCCCGGCGATCACCACCTGGCCCGGCGAGTTGAAGTTCACCGGCGAGACGATCTGGCCTTCAGCGGCCTCTTCACAGGCTTTGGCGATGGCTGCATCGTCAAGGCCGATAATGGCCGACATGCCGCCGGTCCCTTCCGGCACCGCTTCTTGCATAAATTTGCCGCGCAGCTCAACCAGGCGCACGGCATCAGCGAAGTCAATCACGCCGGCGCACACCAGCGCAGAGTATTCGCCCAGGCTATGGCCTGCCAACAGCGCCGGGGTTTTACCGCCCTGCTGCTGCCAGACGCGCCACAGTGCGACGGAGGCCGTCAGCAGCGCAGGCTGGGTCTGCCAGGTTTTGTTCAGCTCTTCTGCCGGACCCTGTTGGGTCAGCGCCCACAGGTCATAGCCCAGCGCCGCAGAGGCTTCGCGGAAGGTCTCTTCCACCTGGGGAAACTGAGCTGCCACATCGGCGAGCATACCCACGGTCTGAGAACCCTGTCCCGGGAAGACAAAAGCAAATTGCGTCATCTTATTTATCCTTAATACTAGAAACGAACCAGCGCAGAGCCCCAGGTGAAGCCGCCACCGAAGGCCTCGAGCAGCACCAGCTGACCCGGCTTGATACGTCCGTCGCGCACGGCTTCATCCAGCGCACAAGGCACGGACGCCGCCGAGGTGTTGCCGTGACGGTCAAGGGTCACCACCACTTTATCCATCTCCATGCCCAGCTTTCTCGCCGTCGCGCTAATAATGCGCAGGTTCGCCTGGTGTGGAACCAGCCAGTCCAGCTCGGAACGGTCGATGTTATTGGCGGCCAGCGTCTCTTCAACAATGTGTGCCAGCTCGGTCACGGCCACCTTAAAGACTTCATTACCGGTCATGGTCAGGTAGGTTGGATTATCCGGGTTGACGCGATCCATATTCGGCAGCGTCAGCAGCTCACCGTAGCTACCGTCCGCGTGCAGATGGGTTGAGATGATCCCCTGCTCTTCGGAGGCGCTCAGCACCGCCGCGCCCGCGCCGTCACCGAAGATAATGATCGTTCCACGATCGGCAGGATCGCAGGTGCGCGCCAGCACGTCGGCACCGATCACCAGCGCGTGTTTTACCGCACCGCTTTTAACATACTGATCGGCAATGCTCAGGGCATAGGTAAAGCCTGCGCAGGCAGCCGCCACGTCAAACGCCGGGCAGCCTTTAATCTCCAGCAGGTTCTGCACCTGGCAGGCCGCGCTTGGGAAAGCGTGGGTCGCCGAGGTGGTGGCCATGATGATCAGGCCAATATCGTTTTTATCAACGCCTGCCATCTCAAGGGCGCGTTTAGCGGCTTCGAAGCCCATTGTCGCTACGGTTTCATCCGGTGCAGCAATGCGGCGCTCGCGGATACCTGTGCGGGTCACGATCCACTCGTCGGAGGTATCGACCATCTTTTCTAAATCGGCGTTAGTTCGCACTTGCTCGGGCAGGTAGCTGCCGGTACCACTAATCTTCGTATACATATACGCTCAGTCTTTTTCCGGTAACACAGATTCCAGGCGAGCGGCAATCCGTTCGGGGACGTGCCGCTGCACCGCCTGCACTGCCTGTTCAATCGCGACAGCAAACGCGCGCTGATTGGCTGCACCATGACTCTTAATCACCGTGCCGCGCAATCCTAACAGACAGGCACCATTATACTGGTCGGGGTTGAGGTGACTGAATCGCCTTGTCAGGCTTTTTTGTAACCAACGCTTTAATAAAAGCAGCCACCACGACCGTTTTTTGCCCTCGCCCTGTGATTTCAGCAACGACAGGAACATTCTGACCATGCCTTCCATCGTCTTCAACGTCACGTTACCGGTGAAGCCATCACAGACCAGTACGTCCGTTTTGCCAGTGAGCAACTCATTAGCTTCAAGATAGCCAATATAGTTGATCGATGGGATCGATTTCAGCGTCGCCGAGGCGTCGCGGATGCTGTCGAGGCCCTTGACCTCTTCTTCACCGATATTGAGCAGCGCCACGCGCGGATGTTCAATACCGATCACCTCTTCGGCCATCACCGATCCCATAATGGCAAACTGCACCAGCATGGTACTGTCACAATCAACGTTAGCGCCGAGATCCAGCACCACGGTTCTGCCCTTCTGCTGATGCGGCAGTATCGTCATCAGGGCCGGGCGTTCAATACCGTCGATGGGCTTAAGCAGCAGCTTAGCCAGCCCCATCAGCGCACCGGTGTTACCTGCGCTGACGCAGGCCTCGGCGCGCCCCTCTTTTACTAACTCCAGCGCCATGCGCATAGAGCTGCCCCGGCTGTTGCGCACGGCCTGGGCGGGACGGACATCACTGGCAATAACCGACTGGGCAGGGATAATCTGCAGGCGCGAGCGCTGGTCAAAATCGGCTTTGGCAAGTAATGGCGTGATAGCGTCGGGATGACCGACTAACAGAAGTGTGAGCTGCGGGTTAGAATGCAGTGCCTGCAAAGCTGCAGGCACCGTCACGGAAGGGCCAAAATCGCCCCCCATGACATCTAACGCCAGGGTTAGACGCGTCAAGGTATCGTCGAGCCTGGTTCGGTTAACCCCCGTGATCACGGGGATTCCCCTCACTAAGCCTCACGCTTGCGCGTGATTACTTAGTGATAACCTTGCGACCGCGGTAGAAACCGTCAGCGGTCATGTGGTGACGCAGGTGAGACTCACCAGAGGTTTTGTCTACAGACAGGCTGGTGACTGCGGTCAGCGCGTCATGGGAACGACGCATGCCACGTTTGGAACGGGTTGGT
>DAMBQR010000120.1:0-966 GCA_032055545.1 Pseudescherichia sp.
GTTCATTTCCTTCTTCATCTTCGTATTTCACTGTTACATCTGCAGCTGCTTGCGGTTGCCAAACATACGTATCTGCATCTCTATTTCCTTGAAAATTAGCCATAAATTCAGAAGAAGTCCATACATTATTCCCATTAGGGTGATTAACCGTCCCATCTCCTACATTTTGCCAGTTTCCTGTTAAACCAGGTTGTTTCATAATTTCTGGTAGGTTAGATCCGTTGATTGTATTTATCTTGGCTCCTAATGTTAATTTTTTTAGTCCGTTTGTGTTTTTAAACATATTTGACATACTCAAAACATTCGTTGTATCAAAACTGCTTAAATCTAGACTTTCAAGTAACGTACATCCTGAGAACATGCTATGCATTTTGGTAACTTTACTTGTATCAAAATTGCTTAGGTCTAAAGAAATCAAATTCCTACAATCATAAAACATTTCTTGCATTACTTCTACACTACTTGTGTTAAAGCTGCTTAAATCTAGCGTAGCTAAATTTTCACAAGAAATAAACATATCTGCCATATTAGTTACTTTACTTGTATCAAAACTACTCAAATTTATACTTTGCAAGTTAAAGTTATCAGCAAACATTCCATACATAGTAGTTACATTGCTTGTGTTAAAACTACTTAAATCTAGTGTAGTTAAACTTTCACAAGAAGCAAACATGTTGGCCATATTAGTTACTTTACTTGTATCAATATTTGACATATTTTCTAAAGAAATAAGATTAGTTAACTCATTGTCTGATATATTACTAGAAAACATTGAGCTAGCATTTTCAGGTAGTAATACTTTCCCTAAAAAAACTATATTTTTTATTTCTTTTGCACTAACTGCTCCAGTATTCCACGGAGAAAGTTGTGATTCCCCTAATTCTCCTGAATTGATTTCTAACGTTCCAGTAGTTTCATCAAAAGTCCATGAACAAGTTCCCCATTGTCCATTTTTTTGACTATTCT
>DAMBQR010000120.1:976-3721 GCA_032055545.1 Pseudescherichia sp.
AGTCCTAGTTACTGAAGGCTCTTCATTCGCATTAACTACATTAGGAAGAATACTAGCGCTTAACAATCCCCCTACTAATATAAATGTTGCATATTTTTTCACAGTGTATCATCTACCTTTCATATATTTATAAAACATATTGCTTGATAAACTTACCTAACACTAAAGAAAAAAAGCTTCATTACTAATTTTTGCCAGAGTCTTTCTTAATTCTGTAAACGGTTTGTCTAGTAATCCCATACTCCTTTGCTATTTCTGAGATAGCTGTACCTTTCTGTAACTCCTCTATAATATTTCTATATACTGCTCTTTTTTGAGGGTCTTTAGCTGTTGGACTGCATAACTTAGGACGACCTTTGTAGACACCATTCATTTTTGCAATTTTAATCCCTTGCGCTTGTCGTCGTTTAGATTCTACTCGTTCTTGTTCTGCAATCATCGCTAAAATTTGCACAATCAAATCTTTAATGAAACGATCAAGTAATGGATTTCCAATTGCTTCAGCCATAATAGGAAGACTTGTTATGATTAATCGAACATTTTTATTTTTTAATAAACTAACCGTTTGAATAATTTCATCATAATTTCTACCTAGTCGGTCAATGGCTTCTACCATAAAAATATCTGATTCTCTTACAAAATCCAATGCTTCTGTAAAAACAGGGCGCTGCTCAATACTTGCGCCAGACTTTTTCTCCACAAATATTTTTTCTGCCCCTAATTTTTTGAATTCTTGAATTTGTCGTTCCAAGTTTTGATCAACGGATGAAACTCTTGCATACGCAACCTTCAAAAAACTTCCCCTTTCCAAACATTTATTACACACCCTAATCATACATCCAGAAAGAAATAAAATCAAGAAAAAGAATTGTCTAATTAGAGTACACTCAAAATTTACACAAATGACGTAGAATCAATTTGAATGTCCTACTACGTACCTAATAACAACTGGAATATAAAAAAGAACCAACAGGGTATACTCTGTTGGCTCTTTATATGAAAATCTATATAAATAGTTGCCAGTATAACTATTTATTTATAAAACTGAGACAAATTTAACCAAAATACATTCTACAAAAACTAATCTTTATTCTTTATAAGATTTACTTTTGTAAACTTGTATTGGAATTTCAATTCCGTTTTGAATATATTCTACTTTAAGTAATGTCCACCTTATTTGTTTAAAAGCATAATCATTTCTATCTTTAGAAAAGCAGCTACAACAAAAAAAAGTTCCTTTATTTCTTCTATACTCATCCAAAAAAAGATATCCTTCAAGTTCATCTGTGCAAAATTCTATTAACAACTCCCAATTAATTTTACTATTTAATATTACCTTTTCTCTAAACTGAAAATATTCATTATTTTGCTCCAAAATTAAATCTAAATTTTCAACAATATATAATCTATCCATGATAGTATTAATTTTAGAAGATTTACCTAAATCTTCTAAAGTGATCTTTTTTGCTAAAGCTTTAGAAAAAAAAGCTTTTGCACTTAATTTACTTTGGTCTATATCATTCAGTTTGTGTATACCGACTAAATGAAAAAAATTTTCTGCACAAAAGTTAAGTTTCACATTTTTAGACTTCCCTTTACGCCCCAAAAGAAAATGATACTCTCTTTCCATTAAAATATTAAATTTTTGTGCTGCATTAAATAATTGATCACACATATTGTTTCCCCTAAAAAAAAGGAATTCTTACGAATTCCTTCAAAATGGATATGATTAATGAGTGTTTTCTTTGCTGGTTTGAGGTGTCCACACACAACCCTACTATGGCTCAGTAATACAATGCATTCCAGCACACTATATTCATCGTTGCCGAACAGAGTACTCAAGTTACCTGTTTACATGTTAAATTTACCATTAACTTTGTTTTTTGTCAATAATCTTCTCTTTTTCCTACATCCTCATCCATAAATAAATATTCTATACAGTTGTCTATTAACTCAATTAATGATATAAAAGAGTTGTAAGAAGCACAAATCACTTCTTTACAAATCTATCTCTTTGGTCAGTCGATGGAAAACGGCTGACCATTTATCTGGTACTTATTTATATAAAAAATAGTCAACGAGTGGTCAGTTGACTATTTTATACTTTTAAATGATCTTCTTGACGTAAGCTATTATGAGCAGTAAAATCACAAATATTCTCGGATAATACATAAAAAAGCTCTCTATCAAATAGAGAACTTCGTCAAAATTGAGAAATTTAATGACCTTCTTAACGAAAATCATCTATTATTTTATACTATGTCTTTTTCAAATTCAATCTTTCTTAGCTGTTTTTCTTTAGAGAAAAGAAAATCCAAATTTTCTAATTGTTGTAAACAACCTTTTTGTATCGTCCTTTACTTTTCCGCAATCACAATCAATCGTATATACTAAATTTTCTTTGTTCCAATGTCCAATTTCAATTCCATGTGTATCATACTCTCTTCTGTGTTTCAATTGATTTTCTCCTCTTCTCCACTAAATACTTGTTAACTAACTTATTCATATAAAAAAGGAAGAACATTGAATAAATTTCTCAATGTTCTTCCTTTTAACTATTCTCTAAATCCTTATTTATCTGTCTATGTCTTTTTTCTAAGTTGAGACTTAATTTTATATGTTTTCACACGATCAAATTTTTTTTCTTCAATTGGCTCTCGTAACACGTGTTCTCTTTCTTTTCTTGAAGGAAGCGTACTTAATAATCGTTTAAATGCTTCATTTTCTGATTCAGGGGTTTTAGCT
>DAMBQR010000121.1:0-2089 GCA_032055545.1 Pseudescherichia sp.
CCCCGAATATCATAGCTTCATCTATTGCCTTGGCGAACGCATCTGCCATTGCTTGTTTTATACTATCCATTACGTTAATTACACTGTCGTTGTTCTTCTCATTGGTTACTGGAACTATAACAGCTAACTTACACGCTTTTAATTGTGGGTATGTGAATTTAGGAATTGCTGTTCCTATCATTTCACCCTCTTTGACCCATGATGCTGAACCACTGTCAGTTAATTGTGGTAATGTTTTAGTATCTGATGTCATTGGTTCGTGTTTACACACCCTTAATATACTCGCTTGATCTATTACGTTTTTTATTACATCTTTTGCAATTTCAACTGGTACTGATCCAGTTAAATTATCTTTTAAAAATGTTGTATCTTCCATAAATCTTTTTTTTCATCTTCGACCCATCCATTTTCTCCTGGTGGAATATAAGAACAGTCCTTAAATCTATTACGAACTTCCTTATCAATACCAGTTTGAATATATTTATCAGTTAAGTTTTTAAATCTTTCAATATTGAATATAGTACTTTCAATGTCTTTACCCGCAACAAAATCCAATATTTCAATAGGAAGGTTATTTTCAACCATCATACTTTGATATTTGATTTGTAATTCAAGTTGTCTTTTTTCTTCCATAGCCTTTTCGAGTTCCTTTTGTTGATTTTCAAACTTAATCTCATCATTAGTTTTTTTAGGGTATCTATTATTTATTTCCTCATTAATTGCATTTTGAAAATAATCTTTAAGTTCTGGATTGTTTTCTAGTGAATTTTTAAATTGCTCTATAGTTATATCACTAACTAAACTTTCCTTTTCAGCTTCAATAGGAAGGTTATTATCTTTATCCATATATTCACCTACTTTGTTTTTCTCCATTGCTACACCTCTATCTGCTTAATAAATGATTTGCCCTAACTTGAATAATTGACTTTATTTCTTCCCTTAAGAATATAATTTCTTTTGGATTCACTGGGGTACTTTCCTTAGTTGTGTACCTTTTGATAATTATATCAATGGCAGCATCTATATCGATATTTATCTTCAGGTCTTCACTTGCCCTTTTCTCATAAAATTCTTCTTTGATTTCATCAAAGTATTTACCATATTCTCGGAATTCTGTTCTGAATTCTTCTGAGTCAGTATCCATGAGGTTTAAGTCTGCTAAGACTAATGATAATAAGGCTATGCCATTATCAATTCCAAACATTACTGCATACTGATTAAGTTGTTCCAAGGTAGGTTTTTTGCCTCCTGATTCCATATTGGCAACCGTACCATACTTTAAATCCAATTTGTCTGCGACATCTTGAATAGTTAAATCCAACTCCTTTCTCATTTCTCTTAAAAGTGCTCCTAATACTTTCATTTCTCAACCTCCTACTTTCTTTAATTTTATAGTAGCATAGAAATTAAATAATTACAATAGTGTTTACCATAAAAACACCCTTTTAAGTGATAGTATTTTAATTTTTAACAATATCAAAATTAAAGTATGAGTAAAAAAATACCCCTTAAAATTAAGGGATATCAAGCTAAACTATTTACTTTTAAAGAATCTTTTAAGCCTTTGTAAAGGACTTTCTTTTATCTCTTTAATCTCTGAACTAAAATGTTCTTCTCTCCAGGTAGTCATTTTTTCATCTACTGCCCTAGATCTATCCTCTTCTAACTGATTTATCTGTGGTGAATTATCTCTTCTTAATATTTGGTCATTTTCAACTAACTTTACTTGCCTTAAAATCAAATCATCCTTGTTACGGATTTGCTCTTTAAGAAAGTTAATCTCATCTTTTAATTCTGATATATAAATATCTATATACTTATCTGAAGTAGTGTCAGCTGCAGTTTCTTCTTTGGTAGTATTAATAGGATTATCTCTTATCATATCTATTATTTTGTAGTTATAGTATGTAATGCCCTTTTCTTTACGTTGTAAAGGCTGTAAAACGTCATTGTCAAGTGTTTTAATTTTGTTATATATACTAACCTTGCTTAACCTTAGTAAATCAGCGATTTCAATTACTTTGAACCATTCTTTACTCACTTTACATCCCACCTTTAAACTCCTTTATAGTCTATTTTACACTCTTTA
>DAMBQR010000121.1:2099-3681 GCA_032055545.1 Pseudescherichia sp.
ATAATAAGCACCTACTATTTTTACTTAGTAAGTGCTTTTATTTTTTGTTATCTTCTTTATCCTTCTTTTCAGCTTTTTTTCTTCTTCTTTAATAATTTCTATAGCTTCCTTAAAAGTAAGGGCCTCATTTATATTTGGTATATCTTTCATGATAATTACCCCTTATTAAATATTATACCCAATTATAAGCAGTTTGAAATAAAAAGCCTTATTTCTAAGGCTTAAATTAATTATTTACACTCTTCAATTTTCCTTAAAATACTTTCAAATATTTCTTTATCATATGTATAAAAATCATACTCATTTTTTTCCTTCATATCAGCCACTTTATCTTCAACTAATTCTTTGATCCATTCAAGTTCTTTTCTATCAAACATAATTAATCCCTCCAATATCTATATTATAGACCGTTTAATAATTCTAATATCATTCTAACACCATCTTCAAACCCATTACTATAAAAATATCTGTTAGTGGCTATCGCCCTATAATCCTATTTTAAGCACTTTAAACCTATAAAGGCATAATACCATTGGCACGTACTGAATTGAGGTTCTAGGGCGATTTTGAAGCAATTTACAAGCAAGATTGAGTACCGCTCTCCTTACAACGTATATTTACCTTTAAAACCGTCAATTTCTTTTATAAAATTAAGATTATCTAATCCAGCTCTAATCCCTTCTTTGAAATAAAATTTGCACATGTTTATCCATTCACCTGATACTATTGAACAATAGTCATCTAACAATTCTTTACACTCTTCAGACATATCCTTGGATAGCTGCTTAAATAGCTTTTCTGATACTTCGGTAAGCTCTTTTTGCTCTTTATCTGTATCTATAAATCCTCTTTCCTCGTAATTTTGAATATGATTAAACTCATTTTCTACAATGGCTCCAACTAAATTGCTTACTTCTTCGTATTTCATAATATAAAATTCCTCCCTATGTACATTTAATTATTTTTGTTTTTTTATTTCCTTATTAGCTATATTATATCAAGCTGATATCAACTAGTCAACAAGTAAATATCATGTTATAATGCTTTCGAGGTGAGAATATGGGTAAAATATCAGAAAATAACACAAGAACATTAATTACTATTCCTAAAGAATTAAAAAAGGAATTAGAAGGGATTGCAGTAAAAGAGAATAGATCCTTTAATAATCTAGTCATTACAGTTTTAAAAGATTACATTGAAAAAGCCACCAAATAAGGTGGTTTATTTTTATGCAGTAAATTTCGCCCTTTTATCTAAAAAAATACTAATATCAATAGTGATTTCTTAAGTACGTCCCAATTTAGAAGATACGCCCCATCCGAGTTTAAAAAATTGGTGAGAAGTTTTATAGCGGTTGTTGCAAGGCATACAGTATTGAACGTTTAGAATGGAGGGGGATATATTTTATTAGTGTCATTAGCTATAGAGATGCTATTACGATATGTTTAATTATGCATTTATCATTGTATAAACTAGATATTTAATGAATAATATACATTTTATTATGTATAAAAGAACTGCGACATTAAAAAATAAAACGAATAAATTTACTTCAACCACTTGAACGTTAGTCATACCAACG
>DAMBQR010000122.1:0-813 GCA_032055545.1 Pseudescherichia sp.
AAAACAGCAGCAAACGATCACGACTACATCACCAAACCACTTACTCCCCTTTACGCATGGGCTGGCGGCAAACGTCGCCTTATCAAAGCGTATCGCCCCTATATGCCAGATTTTAAGCGTATTCGATACTACGCAGAGCCTTTCTTTGGCGCAGGCGCTATGTTCTGTGAAGTTTTCAATCAGCACCGTGAACACATCAGAAGCTACCACCTGAACGACATTAACCCGGAGATCATCAACCTACTGAACACCATTAAAAGGAATTGTTCCGGGTTCATTGACGAGCTGAAGGCCATTGAAGAACGCAACCACTATAAGACGCTGGACGGTCAAAAACACTTCTACTATCGCTTACGTGAAGAATACCGTTCATTACCAATAGGGGTTGAGTTTTCAGTGAGAGGAACGGCTATGTTCTACTTCCTCTTAAACAATATGTTCAGGGGCTTATACAGTCAGAAAAACGGGCGAATTTTCACGTCATTCCAGACGAATAAAAATGGTTTTGATTATGAAAATATCAAAAACTGGTCAACAGCATTACAGAAAGCAGTGATCACATGTGGAGGCTATGAAGACGTTAAGGTTAATAAAAATACGTTCCTGTTTTGTGATCCGCCTTATCGTGATTGCTCGATTATGTATTCAACAGATTTTAATGATGAACAGCATAAGCAATGCTACGCATGGGTTCAGAAAAAAGTAGAAGAGAAAAAAACTGTAGGTATGTTGTGTAATAAAAACCTGAATGACGGTTTCTTTAGTTCACTACCAACCACAACAGAAAGCGAACATATCAATATTGAATATTCG
>DAMBQR010000122.1:913-3512 GCA_032055545.1 Pseudescherichia sp.
TAAAGCAGCTTAAACAAATAACATAAAATGAGGATTTAATTATGAGTAAAGGTAGAAAGAAGTTCAGGCCAGTAGATTTTCACAGCAACAACTTGGGGAATAACTACATAACGATAGAAAGCATGTTATCAACGCCGTTTCATGAGCATTCACCTGAACTGTTCGCAAAGTGTTTAGCAGAAGTCCCAAAGATAAACAGGCTACTCATAGACAGGCGTAAGTGTGATAACGAAGAGCATTATCAAAGGGTATTGGTAATGGCTGATGTGTGTTTAAAAATGGCAATGATTGAAAGAAGAATGAAAATAGTGAACGAAGAAAACAGTTGGTTTAATCAAAAATAAGAGAGGTTTAAAATGCAATATAATGAAATAGTAAAAGCTGAGGTTTTAGGTTTTGTTTTAAATAATGTGGAAGGTTTTAATATCTTTGATAACATCCATATAAAAATGATAGATGTTCATCATCCGGGTTATGAGGGAATAAATCGTGTTCCTTTCTTTGAAATAGATTATAGAAAAGGATTTACTTTAGCAAATACCTTTAATCATATTGATGATGAATACATTAATCAAAGAACGTTGAACTATGCCCTTAACTTGTGTTTTAACAGTGAGATGAGCTTTAAGTATGAACACAACAGATTTATAAGTGAATGCTTCTCATGCACTTATTATTGTATCTTTGAAAATATGTATAGAACATTATCAGAGAAGGAAAGCGGTAAAGTGAGATGGTGGATTGATTGATATGAAAAAAGAAAGAAAATAGTTAATGAAGAAATAGTTGGTTTAATAAAAAATAAGCGAGGTTTATATGTCATATTGGTTGTATTTTTATACGGTTCGTAGTCTTGAAGAGAGTAAATATGAAATAAAAAGAACTACACTAAGAACTAAACGGGTTGTTTCAGTTATTGCTGAAATACAAGATGCTAAAGAAATAATATGTCAACAAGAACAAATAAGAGATTTCATGATCCATTATCTTCATCAAAGAGATATTGAGGTAAAGGACAGTGATGATTTGAGCTTTGTTGTTATGGATGTTGATCAGTATAACAAATCATCATGTAGATTTTATATAGTAAATGAAGAGGTTCGTTATCATGAGTTCATAATGGACTATGAAGAAGCTTTAAAGATAATGCGCATTGATAAAAGGATGAAATATAAACTTGAAAATATCTTCAATGATACAAGGAAGCTTCTTCCGTTGGAGATCTCAGAGTTCAAGAAAGAAGATTTTGATAACATATCGAAAGAAGATTTACAAAAACTCATATAATCCATTCAGGTAAAGTAGAATGAAAAGCAAGACTAATAAAATAAGCGGTATACCTACCGCTTTTATATAGTTTATTAATTTATTTTCCGATTAAATTTGATTTTATTCTTTTAATTGATTATTCAATATCTATTCATTAAAACAAAAGGAGAGATATATGAATAACTTAAAAGAAAAAATAGAAAAAGCTTTAGATAAATGTGATGTGGTTGTTGTATCTGGTGTTAGCGGTGTAGGTAAATCGACTTTGCTTAAAGAGATAGCAAAAGAAAGACATATACATTATTCAAATCCTACTTATAACTGTATTAAGTTCGGCATTAAACACAGCGATCTTATTGCTATTGATGATGTGAGAGAAACAGAACTAAAAAACGTGATACAAAAGATTCAGGATGCTGTAGCTAAAACAAACATAAAAACTAAAGCGATAATAGTGGTTGATAAGTTTGATAAGTCTGTTCTTGATAGCGTTGTATTGAAAATAAAGCATTACAGAATGGTAAAGCCAAAATCAAAAGGTGTCTTACCAAAAATAAAAGAGTATCAGGAGCTTTTAAAATCAATAGAAGAACAAAGATTTCTTACTGATAATGTTCAGATCTCATGTTTGAACGATTTGTATCAAATGGAACAAGAATTGAAGTATTTGAGAGATTTGAATGAAAAGTATGAATGCGAAGCTGTTTTACATGACCATAACTATACACAATTAGCTCTTGATTTGGATGATAGCAAAGCTAAAGTAGAAGAGCTTGAAAGTGAAATTGTTGAGTTGAAAGCATTAATAAAAGAAATCACTGATAAAACTCAGGAAGAGTTGACTGATTTAGAAGAGCATAACATCATTTTAATTGAAAGGTTGAGAAATGAAGAAAGTGAAAACAAAGATCTGATAAAAGAGAACTACAGCTTACACTTAAAAATAAAAGAGCTTAATGATTTACTCTATGACCAAAACGAAGAAAAAATAGAACTTGAAGGTTCTAATCAGGAGTTAGAGCAGTCTCTTTCCCAATGTCTGAATAAAATCCAAACATACCAAAATACAGTAGCTGTTTTTGAAGATAAAACAAGACTTCTTGAAAAAGCTAATAACGATCTTGAAAGTGAAATAGATTACCTTAAAGAAAAGGCTCATTGTCTTGAAGAAGAGTTAGATAATGAAGCTGAGGAAACAGCATTTTTTAAAGAAATGTCAGAAGACTTTATTACTCAGATTAAATGGTTAAACAACACGATTGAAGTTTATCGTGGTGAAGTTGATGAAGACACCATACGCAGGGTTGAATACACCGTCCAACAGCTCAGA
>DAMBQR010000123.1:0-3471 GCA_032055545.1 Pseudescherichia sp.
AACGACGCTCTCGATTGGCAAAGGCATGCAGCGCACCTTCAAAGTCTTGTTCATCGAAATCAGGCCAAAGAACATCCGTGAAGTAAAGTTCAGCATAGGCAATCTGCCATAGCAAAAAGTTACTGATGCGGTGCTCCCCCCCTGTCCTTATCACTAAATCCACTGGAGCCAGTTCATGCATGCAGATTTGCTTACTCAGCGCATCTTCATCAATTTGGTCCGGGCGTAACAGCCCTTCTTGTACCTGTACCGCTAACTGCTGTACACCCTGAATAATATCCCAACGTCCGCCATAATTCGCGGCGATACTTAGCGTCAGCCCGCTATTTTGCGCGGTTAACGCCTCCGCTTTGCGAATGCGCTCCTGCAGACGTGAGTTAAAACGGCTGGTGTCACCGATGACGCGCAGGCGCACATTGTGACGGTGCAGGCTTTTGACTTCGCTATCCAGCGCCCACACAAACAGCTCCATCAGCGCAGTGACCTCCTGCGCCGGACGGTTCCAGTTTTCACTGCTAAAAGCATACAGCGTTAGCGCGTCGATGCCGTTGTTCGCAGCAAAGGAGACTGCGCGGCGGACGGACTTCGCTCCGGCTTTATGTCCAAAGGCTCGTATCTTCCCTTGTCTTTTTGCCCAGCGGCCATTGCCATCCATAATTATCGCCACATGGCGGCAGCCATGCGCTGGCAAATTCTCGCTTAAAGGAAGGTTCATTGACAACATAACGCGTTTTAAGTCCCTGAAAAGGATTTAGCGGTACTCAGAAATACTGAAGCCTTTACGTAAAAAAGCCGTGCTAAACCACGGCTTACCTGACCTCTCCGGCCCAAAGACCAGCGATCGGATGGCGCAGACTATATCACTGAAGCCGAACGCTAACAAATATCACGGCCATTCATGGCAGCAATATCACCGGCTTGCGAGATGGTTCACCTGTTGCTGTGCCGTCTCACGGGCCAGCGCATCCACAGCCAGAACGTCATCAATGCTCTGCGGTTCACGCAAATCCATACGTTCGAGTACGGATAGATTAAGGGCAGCGATGTCGGTAAAGCGAATGCGTGACTCCAGGAATGAGGCCACCGTCACCTCATTTGCCGCATTCAGCGCTGTTGTCGCCGCCTGGCCCTGTTCAAACGCCTCCATGGCCAGCTTCAGGCAGGGATAGCGATCATAATCCGGGGCCGCAAAGCTCAACGTACTGAGCGAGCAAAAATCAAGCGCCTTCACCCCGGAGCTGACGCGATCCGGCCAGGCCATCGTATGGGCGATAGGCGTACGCATATCCGGCTCACCCAGCTGCGCTAACACGCTGCCATCCTGATAACGCACCATAGAGTGGATCACCGACTGCGGGTGGATCAACACTTCCATCTGGCGGGCAGAGGCGTTAAACAGCCAGCGCGCTTCAATATATTCCAGACCTTTGTTCATCATGGTGGCAGAATCAACGGAGATTTTACGTCCCATTGACCAGTTCGGATGGCGGCAGGCCCGATCCGGCGTCATTGCGGCCAGTTCAGACAGCGGCGTCTCGCGAAAGGGACCACCAGACCCGGTAAGCAGAATGGATGCTACGCCATTTTGCTCGAGGTCAGCGTACCCCAGGTTGCGCTGGAAGGGTTGCGGTAAACTCTGAAAAATGGCGTTATGCTCGCTATCTACCGGCAGAAGCTGCGCCCCGCTCTCTTTGACCGCTTCCATAAACAGGCGTCCGCAGGTGACCAGCGACTCCTTATTGGCCAGCAGCACGCGCTTGCCGGCGCGGATCGCAGCCAGGGTGGGCAGCAGCCCCGCCGCCCCGACGATGGCGGCCATCACCTGATCGACTTCATCCAGCGCGGCCATATCGCAGGCGGCCTGCTGGCCGCTCAGCACTTCGGTAGGGCTGTCGTGCTGGGCCAATATCTCTTTGAGTTCGCGAGCGCAGGCGGCGTCGTCCATCACCGCATAGCGCGGCGTGAACTCCAGGCACTGCTCCGCCATGCGGGCCACGTTTTTACCGGCAACCAGCGCCGTAACGGCAAAGCGATCGGGATTGTGGCGAACCACATCGAGGGTACTGCAACCGATGGAGCCGGTTGAGCCAAGGAGGGTGAGCTGCTTCATAAGCGAGAGACGTCCAATGGTGACTGGTGAAGAGCAACATAGCAAAACGCCGCCAGCAAAAACCCGGTAGGGCTTCTCTGAACGGCGTTTTGTTTAATCACGTGCGCGGGATCAGAACTGCATCAGTTCCGCTTCTTTTTCCGCCAGCGCCGCATCCACTTTCTTAATGGCTACGTCGGTCAGCTTCTGCACGTCATCCTGAGAGCGACGATCTTCATCTTCGCTGATCTCTTTATCTTTCAGCAGCGCTTTCACCTTGTCGTTGGCATCGCGGCGTACGTTACGTACTGCCACGCGCGCGCCTTCGGCTTCGCCACGCACCACTTTGATCAGGTCTTTACGACGCTCTTCGGTCAGCGGCGGCAGCGGAACGCGGATGTCGGTGCCGGCAGAGCTTGGGTTCAGACCAAGGTCGGACGCCATGATCGCCTTCTCAACCGCCGGGCTGAGGGAGCGATCGAACACGTTGATTTTCAGCGTGCGGGAGTCTTCCACGGTAATATTGGCTAACTGACGCAGCGGCGTCGGGGTACCGTAGTATGGCACCATGATGCCGTCGAGCAGGCTTGGGGAAGCACGACCGGTGCGCACTTTGCTGATTTGGGTTTTGAATGCTTCAACGCACTTTTCCATGCGGACTTCGGCATCTTTTCTGATATCGTTAATCACGTTACGAATCCTTGAAAACTGGTCTCAGGCAGACCATACGCCAGCACGCCTGAAGGTGTGCTAAGTATAGCCCCGTTTAATCTCTGACACCGTAAAAGGTGTCTGATAAGAACCGCTTTACTGTTAAGGCGGAATCTTACCTCTATTTGTTGACGACGGAAATTACTCCGTGATCAAAGTGCCCTCTTTTTCACCCATTACCACGCGGCGCAGCGCGCCAGGCTTGTTCATGTTGAACACACGAATCGGCAGTTTGTGGTCACGGGCCAGGGTAAAGGCCGCCAGATCCATCACCTTCAGCTCTTTATCCAGCACTTCGCTGTAGCTCAGCTGATCGTACATGGTAGCAGCCGGATCTTTTGCCGGATCGGCAGTAAACACGCCATCGACCTTGGTCGCCTTCAGCACCACGTCCGCTTCGATCTCGATCCCGCGCAGGCAGGCAGCGGAGTCAGTGGTAAAGAACGGGTTGCCGGTACCGGCGGAGAGGATCACCACCCGGTTGTTACGCAGCAGGCTGATAGCTTCAGCCCAGCTGTAGTTATCACAGACGCCATTCAGCGGAATAGCGGACATCAGGCGGGCGTTCACATAGGCGCGGTGGAGCGCATCACGCATTGCCAGGCCGTTCATGACCGTTGCCAGCATACCCATGTGGTCGCCCACTACGCGGTTCATCCCCGCTTTCGCCA
>DAMBQR010000124.1:0-3366 GCA_032055545.1 Pseudescherichia sp.
AAAGAGGCCGGATTGTAATAATTGTACACTCCGGAGTCAATTCTCTTTCCTTATATACCGCCTAAATTCCACCGTTTTCGCATGAAAAGTAGACGATAGTCGGCGCAAGAAATCGAGCTGCGCGCGCCGGGTGGAGGATTATACGGGCTGAGGGCCAAAGCGCAAGGATCCTCCAGGATCTACAAGAGATCCTTTCGGTGAATTTTTATCGATCCTTATTAATTTTTCCAATATGCGGCCTAAATCGTGCCGCACCGGCGCCAGGATCGTTTACACTTAGCCGATTCGGATCGTCCTGTGGATAAATCGTGAAGAATCTGTGAGAAACAGAAGATCTCTTCGGCGGTTTACGTTATGATCCGCGGTCCCGATCCTGCATCCCGGATCCGGATCGGGGCAAAAACCGCAAATAGCGGTTCGCACGTCACCCTTCAGGGGTCTTTTCGACGTGTGTCTACAATCATTAATTTCAGCTTTCGTCTTTTATTATCGACTTTTGTTCGAGTGGAGTCCGCCGTGTCACTTTCGCTTTGGCAGCAGTGTCTTGCCCGACTGCAGGATGAGTTACCAGCCACAGAATTTAGTATGTGGATCCGCCCGTTGCAGGCGGAACTGAGTGACAACACGCTGGCTTTGTATGCGCCAAACCGTTTTGTACTCGATTGGGTCAGGGACAAGTACCTCAATAATATCAACGGACTGCTGAACGAGTTCTGTGGCTCGGATACGCCACAGCTGCGCTTTGAAGTGGGTACCCGACCGGTTGCCCATACCCTAAGAGAGCCGGCAAGCGTCGCCGCGCCTGCCCAGGTGGCGGCGGTGCAGATGCCGCGCGTAGCCCCTGCGCCGCGCCCGGGTTGGGACAACGTTCCCGCTCCGGCGGAGCCTACCTACCGCTCTAACGTTAACGTGAAGCACACGTTTGATAACTTCGTCGAAGGTAAATCGAACCAGCTGGCCCGCGCGGCGGCTCGCCAGGTGGCCGATAACCCCGGCGGGGCCTATAACCCACTGTTTCTCTACGGCGGCACGGGCCTCGGTAAGACGCACCTGCTGCACGCGGTGGGTAACGGCATTGTGGCCCGCAAGCCCAATGCCAAAGTGGTCTATATGCACTCCGAGCGCTTTGTGCAGGACATGGTAAAAGCCCTGCAGAACAACGCCATTGAGGAGTTCAAACGCTACTACCGCTCCGTGGACGCCCTGCTGATCGATGACATCCAGTTCTTTGCCAATAAGGAGCGCTCCCAGGAGGAGTTCTTCCACACCTTTAATGCCCTGCTGGAAGGCAACCAACAGATCATCCTTACCTCGGATCGTTATCCAAAAGAGATCAACGGCGTAGAGGATCGTCTGAAGTCGCGCTTTGGCTGGGGGTTAACCGTGGCGATCGAGCCGCCCGAGTTAGAGACCCGCGTAGCGATCCTGATGAAAAAGGCCGACGAAAACGACATTCGTCTGCCGGGTGAGGTGGCGTTCTTTATTGCCAAGCGTCTGCGCTCCAACGTGCGTGAGCTGGAGGGAGCGCTGAACCGCGTGATCGCCAACGCCAACTTTACCGGCCGCGCCATCACCATCGATTTCGTTCGTGAAGCGCTGCGCGATCTGCTGGCGCTGCAGGAAAAGCTGGTCACCATCGACAATATTCAAAAGACGGTGGCGGAGTACTACAAAATTAAAGTGGCGGATCTGCTCTCCAAGCGCCGATCCCGCTCGGTAGCGCGTCCGCGCCAGATGGCGATGGCGCTGGCCAAAGAGCTGACCAACCACAGCCTGCCGGAGATCGGCGATGCGTTTGGCGGCCGCGACCATACGACCGTGCTCCACGCCTGCCGTAAAATCGAGCAGCTGCGTGAAGAGAGCCATGATATCAAAGAAGATTTCTCCAATTTAATCCGAACTCTATCGTCGTGATGCTATGAAATTTACCGTTGAACGTGAACACCTATTAAAACCGCTTCAGCAGGTCAGTGGCCCGCTGGGCGGCCGTCCTACGCTGCCGATCCTGGGCAACCTGCTGCTGCAGGTGGCTGACGGCGCGCTGTCCCTCACCGGTACCGATCTGGAGATGGAGATGGTTGCCCGCGTCGTGCTGGCCCAGCCGCATGAACCCGGGGCCACGACCGTCCCGGCGCGCAAATTCTTTGATATTTGCCGTGGCCTGCCGGAAGGCGCAGAGATCGCCGTGCAGCTGGAGGGCGACCGGATGCTGGTGCGCTCCGGGCGCAGCCGCTTCTCGCTGTCAACCTTGCCGGCAGCTGATTTCCCGAACCTCGACGACTGGCAGAGCGAAGTAGAGTTCACCCTGCCACAGGCGACCATGAAGCGCCTGATCGAGGCGACGCAGTTCTCAATGGCCCATCAGGATGTGCGCTACTACCTGAACGGTATGCTGTTTGAGACCGAAGGCGAAGAGCTGCGTACCGTAGCGACCGATGGCCACCGTCTGGCCGTGTGCTCAATGCCTATCGGGGTGACGTTGCCAAACCATTCGGTGATCGTGCCGCGTAAAGGCGTGATTGAGCTGATGCGTATGCTCGACGGCGGTGAGACGCCGCTGCGCGTGCAGATCGGCAGCAATAATATCCGCGCGCACGTGGGCGACTTTATCTTCACCTCCAAGCTGGTGGACGGTCGCTTCCCGGACTATCGCCGCGTGCTGCCGAAGAACCCGGATAAGCACCTCGACGCTGGCTGCGATATTCTCAAGCAGGCTTTCGCCCGCGCCGCTATCCTCTCTAACGAGAAGTTCCGTGGTGTGCGCCTCTACGTTAGCGAAAACCAGCTTAAGATCACTGCCAACAACCCGGAGCAGGAAGAGGCCGAAGAGATCCTCGACGTCACCTACGCCGGGACGGAGATGGAGATCGGCTTTAACGTCAGCTACGTGCTGGACGTGCTGAACGCGCTGAAGTGCGAAAACGTGCGTATTCTGCTGACCGATTCCGTATCGAGCGTACAGATTGAAGATGCCGCATCTCAGTCGGCAGCCTATGTTGTCATGCCAATGAGACTGTAATGTCGCTCACCCGCCTGTTGATCCGCGACTTTCGCAATATCGAAAGCGCGGATCTTGCTCTCTCCCCCGGCTTTAACTTCCTGGTTGGCGCTAACGGCAGCGGCAAGACCAGCGTACTGGAAGCGATCTATACGCTCGGCCACGGCCGGGCGTTTCGCAGTTTGCAGATTGGTCGCGTTATTCGCCACGAGCAGGAGTCGTTTATCCTGCATGGCCGTTTACAGGGCGCGGAGCGCGAAACCGCTATCGGCCTGACCAAAGATAAGCACGGGGAGAGCACCGTTCGCATCGACGGCACCGACGGCCACAAGGTGGCCGAGCTGGCGCTGCTGATGCCGATGCAGCTG
>DAMBQR010000125.1:0-3347 GCA_032055545.1 Pseudescherichia sp.
AATTTCGTTAACGGCATCAGGCAGCAGCTGCCTGCCGCCCTGCTGAGCGAGCAGACTTTTGCCGCTGTTCCGCTCCCGGCAGGCTCAGACGTCAGCGGCTGGCTGACGATATTCCCCGATCTGGTCGACGATGAAGGGCTGGTACTGGCTGCGGCTACCGACTACGACACGATCGCTCCCATGGTTAGCAACGATATTGACGTCGCCGGTATTACCTTCGCCACCGATGCCGATCGGGAGCAGGCGGTGAGTACCCTCTCTGGCATCATCAACCAGGCCCGCCTGACGCAGAACGGCATCGCCGACAGTGCTCTGGCGCAGATGTTCAGCACCGCCCAGTCCCTGCCGCCCTTCCTGCTTCAGTGGGCAGGTGACAGCGAGTATCGCCTGCTCTCTGACTCGCTCGGCATGAACAGCGGCGCGGCACTCACCGACCCTTCTCAGATTCCGGCTTCTTATCTGACAAACCTTTTCGCCGTCGGCCAGCGGGCGGGCATCAGCAGCGCCTTCAGCCTGACCCCGGCCACCCTCAGCCTGTTCCTTGCCCATCCTGACTGGTTCGGGGTAAGCGACATCACGCTCACCCTGACGCTGCTCTACCGGTTCAGCCGCTACGCCGACTGGCTGGGTGTGGCAGGTGATGAGGACCGGGTGCTGGGCTATCTCGCCTGGGTTAACGCTGCTACCGCGCCGGATGCAACCCAGGCGGCAGAGGCGCTGGCGCGGCTGCTGGGGTGGGAGAGCAGCGAGGTAACGGATGCCACGGCCGCCCTTGAAGGCGGGCTGGCGAAAAGCGTAACGGATGTGGATTACGTGATGCGCCTGCAGGCGCTGTCAGCAGAGACGGGGCTGTCGGTAACGCCGCTGCTGGCAACGGGAGAGCTTATACCCGGCGGGGTGACGGAGACCTGGGATGCCTGGCAGTCGGCAGGCGAATCGCTGGTCGCGGCCCAGTCAGGGAAGTCATCGCTATAGCTTTCAACGTGTTTAACACACTTCTACAGGAATTTTATTATGGCTTATTCTATTAGCCCTGCTCTTCAGCAAGTAGAAAAGACGCTGCGAGTTTTGTCGGGAAGCTTCGAGAATAACGGTTACAAATCTGTTTTTGACGTTATTCGCACCTCACGTAAACAGTTTATTGCCAGGAATATGTCGTGGCTGGGCCTGCGAGGCGGCAAAGCGTGGGACCTCGCCATGGGTCAGGCGCAGTGTATTCGCCGTTTGTTCAGGGAAAACCAGATTACGCAGCCTATTCGTAGCGCAATCCCGACGACCCTCAGCGGTCAACCGGTAAAAAAACGCGCTACCGCTGGCAGCATACAGGGTTTAGTTCAGGATGGACCAACATGGCAGAATCAGTTTGCCGAGAACTGGCAGGCCTACTGCCAGTCCGGCGCACCGGAGGCCGTTGATTCGCCGGTTAGCTACCTGACCTGGATCTATCAGCAGGCCCTCGCCTTTGAGCTGGAGATTCAGGCCAGCAGTTCTGCCGATGAGGTGATTACTCTTGCCGAGCGCCGCCCGGATTTGGCGACCCTGACAGTGGATAACGATGCCGTAAATCAGCAGATCCCGGCATTACAGCTGGTTAACGAAATTCTGGAAAATAGCATCACGCCTTTATTACCGGCAGGGCACAGTGTAGATGTTACCCTGGCGGAGACGCGTTATCCCAACCTGCTGCCGTACCACTTCCCTCACGATCAGGTGGAACTCTCCCTGCTTAATGCTGATGTACCGCTGGAAGAGATTATCGGCCAGAGCGCCACAGACTGGCCGTGGTTTATGAACGATTCCTGGCGTGGGGAACGCAGCAACAGCAGTAATGAGCTGGCAAGCAGACTGGCTCCAGAGCAGCAGACGCTGGTTACCGAGCCAGATAACAGCACTGCGTCCGACCTGACGAGCTTCTATAAAACTAACCTTGGGTTGGAGACGACGGATTATACGCCGTTTGAAGATTTCGATACCTTTACTCGCCAGTTGGGTATTACCGTGCCGCAAGTAGAGGAGTTGATCGCAGGGAATGCTGGCGGGAGCTGCGTCATAGTTTCAGAGAATGTAGATGAGGCACAATATGCTGCCTCATCTGCTTGTTATGGAGCAACATTAATCAATAACAATGTCACGCCGCCGATAGGTTTTAATACTATTGATAGAAGGGATAATTCACTTAGATTCCTTTATGGAGCCGAAAACGTTGATGGCGCATTTGGCCAGGGTATATTACTTGACTCGACAAAAGGACAGAGTGCTTTTTTCCCATACGATATTTTCAGTAATACGGCTCAGGACGTCACGCTGGGGTTCTGGCTTAAACTCTCTTCGGACATTCCGTTAAATGCACTATTGGTTTGCAATATAACAGGAAATAGCCTACAGGCACCTGGTATCGTGCTTTCAGTAGGTTCCTATAATGGAAAGGTAATGTGCTTGAATATTTCAGATGGTAAGAATAATCTGAATAATAATAGTTTTTTAACGTACCTTAAGTTTGGCGAGTGGCAATATTATGCACTCGCCTATTCAGCCTCTAACAAAACAATAACTTTTTATCAGGGCACCTGGGGTATTGATTTCGACGTGTCCGAAATGACATCGCTAAGTTCAAATGCGAACTCTTTGTGGTTTAATGGCAATCCTGATGAAATGTACTACCAGGCAAATCCCGATTGTACATGCCAGGCAAGCTACGATGATATTACTATCTGGAATCGATGCCTGACCGAGGATGATATCACTACTATAACTAACTCCACTGTTCCGGTGGCACAAATTGCAGAGCTCTCTGACTATGCGGAAAATTGTAATTTTGAAAACCTTGTTTTATCACCAAAGATAAATGCCCTCTCCGATGCCCGCATGGACCGTATCAACCGGATGGTGCGCCTGCAGCGCTGGCTGGGGCTGAGCTATGAGGAGACCGACCTGCTGCTCAGTGCCTGCATCCATGCCCAGGGCAATGATAACAGCGACTACTCCCTCAACGTCCATACCCTGCGGGCGCTTGGCGTGTTCCGCCACTGGCAGCAGAAGTACGGCATCACCGCCTTTGAGTTTGCCGCCGTGCTGGATGTCATCACCCCCTACGCCATCTCGCCTGCGGTGCCGTTCTTCGACCAGGTATTCAACTCTCCGTCGCTGTTTGACGCGCCGTTTGCCATTACCGGGGCAGATTTCAGCTATACCGATGTCACCGGCGACAGCGCCCGCACGGTACGGCAGATATGCGCCGGGCTGGATATCACCCAGGCACAGTTCCGGGTGCTGGCGGACAGGGTGGCGGCAAAGCAGGGCGACGCGGCGGCGCAGACCTTACCGCTGACGCTGCCGGTGGTGTCGGC
>DAMBQR010000126.1:0-3175 GCA_032055545.1 Pseudescherichia sp.
TACCCCTTCCCACAGGCTGTTTTCCACCACCGCAAAGCCCCACTTGGCTTCGTCAACCGGGCTGGGGCGGTGCTTACGGATCTCGTCGGTATGCCAGGACTGAGCGATCAGCTGGCGCAGGCGGCGCATCAGCTGGTTGCGTTCGTAATCGACAATCTCTTTGTTATCCAGCTGCTTGAGGCAGTTGTTGACCTCCACCATCTTGTGGATCAGCGTTCGACGGGTAATCTCTGTCGGGTGAGCGGTCAGCACCAGCTCCAGCGACAGCGACTCCACCGCTTTTTTAATGATATCTTCATTGAGATTAGGCTGGTCCTTCAGCTTCCTGAGGGTGCGGGCAATCACTTCCGGGTTGCTGGCCGCTTCGCCTTTTGGCGAAATGCTGTGGTACTGCTCGGCAGTATTCGCCAGATTCAGAAACTGGCTAAAGGCGCGGGCCACCGGCAGCAGTTCGTCATTGGACAGATTTTGCAGCGTGGTGAGCAGCTCCTGGCGATTAGCTTCGTTGCCAGCGCGTGAGGATTTAGACAGCTTACGGATCGTTTCGACGCGATCGAGAATGTTCTCTCCCAGCGCCTCTTTGATGGTCTCTCCCAGCAGCTTGCCGAGCATACTGACATTACTACGCAAAGCGGAATATTGTTCGTTCATGTTAACCCAGACACCCCATCTCAATTTTAAATGTCCTGTATCTGAAACCTGCCGGACATTTTTCTCAGTTGTTCTTTATAAAGCCACGTAAAAACCCGTGCGTCAATTGCGGCGAAATCGGTTCAGCAAACGAATAAACGTGCGTAATTTACGAAATTTAATTCGCTTTGAAGTAAATAAGTAGAACTTATGGTAAGAGCGGTTTTTTACCCTCTCCGGCAGGAGAGGGCAGTGCGTTAGTGCCAGCAGAAGTGGTGCACAACCTGAGTAATCAGCTCCCGGGTAGGCTTAATAAAGCGCGTCTCCAGATACTCATCCGGCTGGTGTGCCTGATTAATGGAGCCTGGGCCTAACACCAGGGTTGGGCAGAGCGTCTGGATAAACGGCGCTTCGGTGCAGTAGTTCACCACGTCGGTTTTGGTGCCGAGCAGTTTCTCCACCACCTGCACCAGCTGGTGATCCGGCGGGCATTCGTAGCCCGGGATCGGCGGATGCAGCTCGGCGACGTTCAGGCGCCCCGGCCAGCGCTCGCTCACCGGTGCCAGCGCGTCGTTCACCAGGCCGTTGAGATCGTTCAGCGTCATGCCCGGCAGCGGGCGAATATCCATATGCAGCTCGCAGCAGGCACAGATACGGTTTGAAGCATCGCCGCCGTGCAGGCTGCCGAGGTTCAGCGTCGGGTAAGGTACCGTAAACGCCTCAAAGTGATAGCGCTCTTTCAGGGAGTCGCGCAGTTGCATCAAGCGGCCAATGGCATCGTGCATCAGCTCGATAGCGTTGACGCCGCGCGCCGGATCGCTGGAGTGGCCCGACTGGCCCAGCACGCGCACTGCCGTAGAGATATGGCCTTTATGGGCGCGGATTGGCTGCAACGAAGTTGGCTCACCAATAATGGCGCAGTCCGGGCGAATCGCGGTGTTTTCAGAGAAGTAGCGCGCCCCCGCCATGCTGGTCTCTTCATCGGCAGTCGCCAGGATATAGAGCGGCTTTTTCAGCTTCGTCACGTCTACGTCACGCAGGGCATCAAGAATAAAGGCGAAAAAGCCCTTCATGTCCGCCGTGCCGAGGCCGTAGAGCTTGTTGTCGTGCTCGGTCAGCGTGAAGGGGTCGCGGGTCCAGCGGCCATCGTCAAAAGGCACCGTATCGGTATGTCCGGCCAGCAACAGGCCACCTGCACCCTGGCCAATACTGGCCAGCATGTTGAATTTATTGCGCGTGTCCGGCACCGGCTGGATCTCTACGTTAAACCCGAGGTCGCCAAACCACCCGCCCAGCAGATTGATTAAAGACGCATTGCTCTGATCCAGCGCTTCTTCCGTGG
Source organism: Pseudescherichia sp. (assembly GCA_032055545.1). Taxonomy (GTDB): domain Bacteria; phylum Pseudomonadota; class Gammaproteobacteria; order Enterobacterales; family Enterobacteriaceae; genus Pseudescherichia. The sequence continues at coordinate 1,973 of DAMBQR010000126.1, forward strand.
CGCTGATCGACGGCGTAGCTATCAGGGCGCGGTAGATCTCGATAAATGGCGGTAAATTCATTTTCATTGTTGACACACCTTAGGTCGTGATAGTATCAATATTCATGCAGTAAATGTGAATAAAAATACATTAACGTTGAGCATAAAGGAACCCGATGTTGAATACGCTGATTGTGGGCGCTAGCGGTTATGCGGGCGCAGAGCTTGTAAGCTACGTGAATCGCCATCCTCATATGACCATAACCGCTTTGACCGTGTCAGCGCAAAGCAATGATGCAGGAAAATTAATCTCCGATCTGCACCCGCAGCTGAAAGGTATTGTCGATCTGCCCCTGCAGCCGATGTCCGATATCAGCGAGTTTGTTGAGGGTGTTGATGTGGTGTTCCTGGCGACCGCCCATGAGGTGAGTCACGACCTGGCCCCGCAATTTTTGGCGGCGGGCTGCGTGGTGTTCGACCTCTCCGGTGCGTTCCGCGTTAACGATGCTGCTTTCTATGAAAAATTCTATGGCTTCACCCACCAGCATCCGCAGCTGCTTGAGCAGGCGGTATATGGCCTGGCGGAGTGGAGCGCTGACAGGCTGAAAGAGGCACAGCTGGTGGCTGTACCGGGCTGCTACCCAACGGCGGCGCAGCTGTCGCTGAAGCCGCTGATCGACGCTGAACTGCTGGATCTCAACCAGTGGCCGGTGATCAACGCCACCAGCGGCGTCAGCGGTGCCGGGCGCAAAGCGGCAATCTCAAACAGCTTCTGCGAAGTGAGCCTGCAGCCGTATGGCGTGTTTAATCACCGCCATCATCCTGAAATTACCACCCATTTGGGCACGGATGTGATCTTTACCCCCCATCTGGGCAGCTTCCCGCGCGGGATCCTCGAGACCATTACCTGCCGCCTGAAGCCGGGCGTGACCAAAGAGCAGATCGGTGAAGCCTTTATTCAGGCGTATGCGGATAAACCCCTGGTGCGCCTCTATGACAAAGGCGTTCCAGCCCTGAAAAACGTGGTCGGTCTGCCGTTCTGCGATATTGGCTTTGCCGTGCAGGACGCGCATCTGATTATCGTCGCCGCAGAAGATAACTTACTCAAAGGCGCTGCCGCCCAGGCAATGCAGTGTGCAAATATTCGTTTCGGCTACCCTGAAACGCAGTCTCTTATTTAAGGTGTGATGATGAATCCATTAATTATCAAACTCGGTGGTGTAC
>DAMBQR010000127.1:0-774 GCA_032055545.1 Pseudescherichia sp.
TTTGTGATTGGCGATTTTCCGGGAATATTTGGGACAAGTTCGCTCTTTTTAAACGGTGCGTTACCATATTTCTGTATTGCTTCTTGATCCAACCATTGAAACTGTTTGCCTAAGCTGTTGTATGTGGCCTGTAACTTCATGAGGTAAGTAGGGTCTGTAGCCCATCCTCCTGAATAAATAGCTGATAAAGTACTTAATCCGTCAGTATTATTGATAGCACCTGTATACAGTGTCTGGTGTGCCATAAATTCTGCTTTTCCAACAATTCCAGCATTGTAGTCTTTAAACCAGGTATATGCCCCACCAGTGCCATCACCGACGTTTGACCCTGGCTTTGTACCAGAAATATCAACAGAATCTTGGCCGAATGTTGCTAAAGTTACAGGAAAATCTTCTTTTTTTGACGTTTTAACACCGCCCATATTGTGTGCCTGCCAAAATGACGTCCCCGATGGATTAGTAAAATTAAACCCATTTTCTACCATCGTTTGAGAAATACTAGCAGACGGTAAAAAGCCACCTGCTTTCCATGATAAAAGGTAAGCATCTTTATGGCTTTTTACAAACTGCTCGATCGATTTAGGTGTATCTGTCGCATCAGTTGGATTATTTATACTTGGCTGAATACAATCATTTTTTGAAGTATCTGACGTACTCGTTAATAATAAAAGAAAAAAAAGTAAGCCTCCAAAGACTAAAAATATAGGCAAGAAAAAAGAGAGAAGCCCAAAGACAATTCTTTTCTTATTCATGGTACGCTCCTATCTATACGCT
>DAMBQR010000127.1:901-3122 GCA_032055545.1 Pseudescherichia sp.
AAAAAGATATTCATTTCTTCACCTGTGTATGGTAAAACCTTCATTTTACCGTCCTTACCTTTTACTTCTACATTTCCGCTAGGCAATACTTTGTAACTTGATTGAATAGGTTTTAACCCTTCTGCTGTTTGTGTAAGTGGAACACCTTTTTCTACAGCTACAATGTTTTCTCCGTCTGTAGTTGTAATAGGTGTTGTTACACTAGGCACGTGCGTGATTTCTGCCAAATTACTTGTTTCAATAGGGACTGTTGGCTGTTGTGTACCATTTCCAGCGTGATTTAATTCCCCTGTTGGCGTTACAACAACGTCGATTGGCTTGCTTGGTTCTGCTGGTTGTACTGGTTTTTCAGGTTCTGTTGGTTTAGTCGGTGTCACAGTTTTTTCAGGTTCTGCTGGTTTGCTTGGTGTAACTGGTTTTTCAGGTTCTACTGGTTTACTTGGCTCCGTTGGTTGTTCTGGTTCACTTGGCTCTGTAGGAGTTGTAGGTTCTGTTGGTGTTGTCGGCTCTGTCGGTTCTGTTGGCTCCGTTGGTGTAATAGGTGGCTCTACAGGGTCTACAGGTGGCTCAATTGGCGGTGTTGGATCTGTTGGCTTTTCTGGTGTACTTGGTTCTGTTGGTACTTCAATGGGCGGTGTCGTAGTATCATCAGGGATAATTTCTTGTGCAAAAGCAGAAATTTCACTTCCCCCAAATAGTAGTGTGGCACTAAATAAACTAGCAAAAAGAATTTTTTTCATCATTATTTCCTCCATTTTAATTTTAATTTGTAAGTTCAAAATCTTCTTCTGTCGGTCGTTCCATTACGACCAGTTGTTCTTTTGTTTCTTCAGCTGTAAACGTAATTTTCTTTGTCGATTGCTCGTCTTTTTCATTGATTAATACAACAATGAACGCTATCGTCCATTGTTTGTCTTTCTTCTTTACTTCCCAGGGAAACATACTTCTCGCTCGGCTTTTCTCCGATAAAAAATCAGATAAGGTTTCTTTTTTTACAAACTTTTTTAAAACTGCTTGTCTGGTTTTGGCATCTGTTTTTCCTGAATAGTAATTAGTTAGAAAGAATCGAGTAAATGTTTCTACTTTATTTTGCTCGTTGACTTGTTCTGTTAAGGTTTTGAGTTCTTTTTTCACCTCTAATTCTTTTTCTTGATAAGGTGTAGAATTGGTTTTCCCTAATAAAAAACCACTCATAAGTAGAATCAATCCAACAAGTATGATAAGACTAACGGACAAAAAAACCTTTTTCTTCACTGGCTTTGTATCAGTAGTTTCCTTCTTTTCTGTACTTTTTTTGTTACTTTTAGCTCGTTGCTTCTTTGGCAACGATTGATTAACTAACTGTAAGAAGTTTTTTACTTCTATTGGATCAAGCGTTGGATCATTTGTGACTGGTTCAAGTAATACGTCTAACATATCCTTTCGTTTGACCGGTAATAAAAGTTCCGCTTCTAAAATAGGTAGTTCTTGCTCTTTTCCTGTATATAAAAAATAGGCTATCGTGCCTCCTTGTTTTGTGGCCAAAACTTCTTGATTGGCTTGTTCAAGTAACAAAAGACCTTGAACGAGCGAAAATCGTTGATGGACAGGTAGAGCTATTTTTTCTGCTTGTGTTGCTTCTAAATCAAAAGAGATATACATAAACTCACCCTTACATAGGTTCTAAAATTTCAGTGAATACCACTTTTAACGGGGTGTTCTTGGAAAATTTAATTCGATATTCTGTATCTTCCAAGGATAAAATGTAATTTTCACTGTCTTCTTGATAATAGGTGTACTCATTTCCTTTAACATTGAAATGGTTCTGTATTGCTTTGTGCTGTTTCATTTCAATTAATTTAGGTAACGTGGCTAGCTGATAACCTCCAACTATTCCTATCCCTAAAATAAAAAGTCCTGATAAAATAATCATTTTTTCCCTCCTATATTTTTGTGTCAGGCATCATTTTTTTATTATCGCTAACAAAAAAACCAAAGGAACCGAAACGGAAAAACTTAGCATGGCTGGTTAAAAATCAAACAAATTGTAATCCATCGCTTCCTTTCAGTAACCAATTTCAAAAGAAATCCCAATCGTCTAAGTGTCGTTGGTCTTCTGGCATATTTGCTAATTCTTTCCAATAAGCATCTTCTAAAACGTCTAACATGAATCGTTTTATTCCTTCGTATTTTCCTTCTAATTCAAGACTAGTTGAATCGTCCATGATCTGTTGCCGTAAGC
>DAMBQR010000128.1:0-475 GCA_032055545.1 Pseudescherichia sp.
CTTAATAGTTCACCTGATTAATTCTATCCACTGCACAATCGTGTGCGACTTCTAAATCTGGCGGTAACTGATTACGTTTGTTTATTTCTATTTTTAGGAGCGTTAACATATTGAGGTAGTCTTGATAATACTTAAATGACTTTCCTTGCTTTACTAACCAATTCTGAAACTTAACAGCGCCAATCTCATTTGGAAAATCGGATATGTCGCTCTTTAATACGTATTTTTCAATCCCTTTTACCATTGGTATGTTTAAGCTTTCAAATGTTTGTTTCAGCTGTATCTCTTTTAGACTATTGTCTGTATTCTTTAAAAATGTTTTGTACTTCCTTAGACAGTTCTTTGTAAGTATTCGCATGTCTACTGCACCACTCATAACATCATATGCTAATTTATGAGCATTTATTTTCTGAGCAAATTCTATCAAGGTTCTATATTTGTACGTGGTAGCTAAATTGTCAACGTTTAATCGCTC
>DAMBQR010000128.1:485-1985 GCA_032055545.1 Pseudescherichia sp.
ATATTTCAACTCTGACACACGTTCTAAACGCTTTTTCCATTCATTAGGATATAAGGCTATGCCCATATTGTAACCATAATATACAGGTAAACATATCTTTCCAATCTTGATATGTTGATTATTTGAAAATATTTCAATACATTCTAGCTGTTCACGAAAACATTGCACTCCATTTTCATACTCTGAAATAACTTTGTAGGTCTGTACTTCAATTCGCTTACTTGTACTTAGAACAATCTGAAAACAATTACTTGAATCATAAAAGGTCAATCGAGAGTTCTTTCTCAATTTTTTCTCAATTATCCAATCGTGTTTTCTTGTTGAAGCAACAATGGTTTCATTTTTATTTTTCCATACATATGTCCGAAAAGAAGTGTAGCACCATTCAAAGAACGCTCTTGGCGGTTGTAATTTATTCTCTACATAGTCATTAGTATTCATTAAAAATCTTCCCCCTCAAACAAATCTATTTCGTTATTATTCTTGGTTTCTACTGGTGTTGGTCGCTGTATTTTTTGATTGATATAATCGCTTTTTATTGTCGCTTGTATTTTTGGCTTATCCGTTGGCAGTTCGTCAAGCGTATAATATTCTCTAACCCAGTTAAAAACAGTAATGTGACTAGCCATTGCCCCGTTACCATTACGTATTTCATAGGCCTTTTGAATGCAGTAAGCTTCTGCCCCTTTCAATGTTCTATCTTCCTTTAAAATACCAGTCAAAAGGTCTTTATCGGTTTGTTGGCATAGCCAGTCGTGAATGGCTTCTAGTCTATTGTTAGGTTCGGTTTCTAGTTCTTTTAACATCTTTTCCAGTGCTTGCTCTTGTATAGTCAATTGACTAGTTAAGTAAAAGCGTTCATAAGAAAGTCTGTCGCTAATTACTAGCCACTTGTATTTCGTCCCTTTATCTATCGTTTCATCAATGGTTAGATAAAGGGACGAGTAGTTACCGTTGGGGTCTTTAATCGCAACGGTTGCTTTTTCTGGTAGCTTTTCAAGATAAGAAAGTAATGTCACGACTGGATAAAGAGCGACCTCATAATTAGGATAAAAACATAAAAACTGAACGTTTTTTCCGTCTTTTTCAATGTGTTCTTTTCTGAAAGCGACACTGATATAGCCTTGTATGTCGTCAAAAATTGTCGTTGCTAGTGTTGGTTTGTATTGTTTGAGTGCGTGTGTTAATTCTTTTACAGTTTGTATATTTTGAAAGTCCATAACGTTCCCTCGTTTCTATTATTGACCCAACCTCTTATGAATAAGAGGTTGGAAAATTCACTTGTCAAAGGTCATGAGATACGTTATACTTGTTTTACAGTATTAAACATGCATAACGTTTTAGAAATCTTTTGTTAGTGGCAAAAGGTTTCTTTTTTTGTGCTTTTTTCGTGGATATAATTCAATACCTCTAAAATATCTTTTTCACCTCTTTCGTTGTTTTAAATGATAAATTCTGTTGTTTCGTGATTCTCTTCTGTTAAGATTATTTCTTGGTCGT
>DAMBQR010000128.1:1995-2987 GCA_032055545.1 Pseudescherichia sp.
ATTCAAGTAAAGTCCTATTAGAAATCTTTTGTCGTTAGCAAAAGGTTTCTTTTTTTGTCTTTTTTTCGTGGAAATACTTTGATAATGGTTCAAAATCTTTCATATCTCCATTGCAATTCATGGTGCTTACTAGCCACTCTCCAGACTGACGTTGTGCATATAAATAGCCGTTGTTATCAGAGCCACGATAAGGTGTAAAGGTTACTTTCCCTTCAACGAGTTCCGTCCAACCGTCAATTCGGTCAAGGTCAGTTAGCGTTAAGTATTGTTGTTCTCTTATTTCTTCTAATGATTGTGCAAGATACATTTCTGTTTCTGGTCGAACATATAGACAAAACTCGTGCCAACCACAACAAGTTAGTTCCCGACAGCCGACATTGTCGTATTCGTAAAGTACGTTTTCTTTCACTCCTAAACAGGACAGGGCTTTTTTCTGATTGATAACTTTTTGAATTTTTTCAGGGTCTTGGTAATGTTCATATAAAACAGCGCCTACGCCCTCTATATAACCGTCCCAGTGACAATATATGCCTTGATACGTTCCGTCTGCTTGTTCTTTAAAAATTGCTGTTCGTGTTCCCATAAAAGCTCTCCTCTTTCGTTGTTTTAAATGATAAACTCTGTTGCTTCGTGATTATCTTCTGTCAAGATAATTTCTTGGTCGTAATACATGTTAGAAACCAATTCATGTGCCTGTTCTTCGCTTTCAGCAAATACAGAAACAGCTACCTCTAAGGTTTTAACAATTGTCACACAGTATTTTTTCTTTTTTTCTGACATATTTATACGTCCTTCCATTCAATGTGATTTAAAAAGAATGCTAACTGATTCAAACGATTATTGGCATTTTTCAGACAACCATAGTTTAGTAACAATGTAGGCGTATCATTTTCAAGAATGGCTTTATTTAACTTCTGATATTCTTTACGTGCCTGCTCTAGCTGATTTTTTAGCTGTGGGTCGTTCATTTTTACTACTTCCTTTCTGGTTTT
>DAMBQR010000129.1:0-2945 GCA_032055545.1 Pseudescherichia sp.
GCCTAATACCATGTTTCGCGTAGAACTGGAAAACGGTCACGTGGTAACTGCGCATATCTCCGGTAAAATGCGTAAAAACTATATCCGCATTCTGACGGGCGACAAAGTGACTGTTGAGCTGACCCCGTACGACCTGAGCAAAGGCCGCATTGTCTTCCGTAGTCGCTAATCGCATCGCTGCTGTGCGGTAATGGCACAGAGTATAAATAGTAAAAGGCCGGGAAATTTCCCGGCCTTTTTTATTGCCGTGATATTTGGCGGCACCCATCCCTTGTAGGCCGGATAAGGCCTTAGCCGCCATCCGGCACAGCAGACCGCCGGGCGGCGCTGCGCTTGCCCGGCCTACGGTTCAGCATCTGGATGTAGAAAGGCCGGGAAATTTCCCGGCCTTTTTTATTGGCTTTCGTTAACGATCGATCGATAAGAGATTAATGCGCCGCTTCCGGCTTGTGCTTCTGCGCACCCTGGAAGCCGTAGGTCAGCTCGTTTTTCTCGACGTCCAGCTCGACCGTTACCTGACCACCATCCACCAGCGAACCAAACAGCAGCTCGTTGGCCAGCGGTTTTTTCAGGTTGTCCTGAATGACGCGCGCCATTGGACGTGCGCCCATGGCCCGATCGTAGCCCTTCTCTGCCAGCCAGTCGCGTGCTTCCTGACTGACCTCCAGCGAAACGCCTTTCTGATCCAGCTGCACCTGAAGCTCGACGATGAACTTATCCACCACCTGATGGATAACCTCGGTAGAGAGGTGATCGAACCAGATAATGTTGTCGAGACGGTTACGGAACTCTGGCGTAAAGATCTTCTTGATCTCTTCCATCGCATCGGTGCTGTTATCCTGATGGATAAGACCAATGGATTTACGCTCGGTTTCACGTACCCCGGCGTTGGTGGTCATCACCAGCACCACGTTACGGAAGTCCGCTTTGCGCCCGTTGTTATCGGTCAGGGTACCGTTATCCATCACCTGCAGCAGCAGGTTAAAGACGTCCGGATGCGCCTTCTCGATCTCGTCGAGCAGCAGTACCGCGTGCGGATGCTTGATCACCGCGTCGGTTAACAGCCCGCCCTGATCGAAGCCAACGTATCCCGGAGGCGCACCAATCAGGCGGCTGACGGTATGACGCTCCATATACTCGGACATATCAAAGCGCAGCAGCTCAATACCCAGCGCTTTTGAGAGCTGAACCGTGACCTCGGTTTTACCCACCCCGGTCGGCCCGGCAAACAGGAACGAGCCTACCGGCTTATGATCCTGACCCAGTCCGGCGCGGCTCATCTTAATGGCTTCGGTTAAGGCCTCAATGGCCTTATCCTGGCCAAAGACCAGCATTTTCAGGCGCTCGCCAAGGCTCTTCAGCGTATCGCGATCGCTCTGGGAAACGCTCTTCTCAGGAATACGCGCGATGCGGGCCACCACCGTTTCGATATCCGCCACGTTGATGGTTTTTTTACGCTTGCTGACCGGCATCAGACGCGCACGCGCACCGGCCTCGTCAATCACGTCGATAGCCTTATCCGGCAGATGACGGTCGTTAATGTATTTCACCGCCAGCTCTACCGCCGCACGCACCGCTTTCGCGGTGTAACGCACGTCGTGGTGCGCCTCGTACTTCGGCTTCAGCCCGTTGATGATCTGCACCGTCTCTTCAACAGACGGTTCGGTGATATCAATTTTCTGGAAGCGACGCGCCAGGGCACGGTCCTTCTCAAAGATGTTGCTGAACTCCTGATAGGTTGTAGAGCCCATCACGCGGATCTTGCCGCTGGAGAGCAGTGGTTTGATCAGGTTAGCCGCATCGACCTGACCACCCGAGGCGGCACCCGCCCCGATAATGGTGTGGATCTCATCAATAAACAGGATGCTGTTGGTATCCTGCTCCAGCTGTTTTAACAGCGCCTTGAAACGTTTCTCGAAATCACCGCGGTATTTCGTGCCGGCCAACAGCGAGCCAATATCCAGAGAGTAGACGGTACAATCGGCCATGATTTCCGGCACGTCGCCCTGCACAATACGCCAGGCGAGGCCTTCGGCAATTGCCGTTTTACCGACGCCGGACTCGCCCACCAGCAGCGGGTTGTTTTTACGCCGACGACAGAGTACCTGAATAGCTCGCTCCAGCTCCCTGTCGCGGCCGATCAGCGGATCGATTCCGCCGACACGAGCAAGCTGATTGAGATTGGTGGTGAAGTTTTCCATACGTTCCTCCCCGCCTGCCTGCTCTTCGTGATTTGCCTGGCTGCCGGGATCGGAAGCCTGATTCGGTTCGTCTTTCCGCGTGCCGTGGGAGATAAAGTTCACCACGTCGAGACGGCTCACCTCATGCTTACGCAGCAGATAGGCAGCCTGAGACTCCTGCTCGCTGAAGATAGCGACCAGTACGTTCGCGCCGGTCACTTCGCTACGGCCAGAGGATTGAACGTGGAATACCGCACGCTGCAATACGCGCTGAAAGCTGAGCGTCGGTTGCGTATCGCGCTCGTCTTCGCTGACGGGCAGCACGGGTGTGGTTTGTTCGATGAAGGCTTCGAGTTCCTGACGCAGCGCCACCAGATCGACGGAGCACGCTTCAAGCGCCTCGCGAGCCGATGGGTTGCTGAGCAGAGCCAGCAACAAGTGCTCGACGGTCATAAACTCATGTCGGTGCTCGCGCGCTCTGGCGAAAGCCATGTTTAAACTGAGTTCCAGTTCCTGGTTGAGCATTGGGCACCCCCTCAATAGTTTGCCTTAATCAGGCGAGTTCCTGCGTACACAACAACGGATGTTCGTTCTCCCGGGCATACCTGTTCACCATCTCCACCTTGGTCTCTGCTACTTCAGCAGTAAAAATGCCGCAGATGGCTTTCCCGTGATAGTGAACCGTGAGCATCAATTGCGTAGCGCGTTCTACATCATAAGAAAAGAACTTTTGTAGCACGTCAATAACAAATTCCATCGGCGTGT
>DAMBQR010000130.1:0-384 GCA_032055545.1 Pseudescherichia sp.
GGGGTAAATAGTCCTTTTGATACGAATTTAATTAGTGCTATTGGAAATCAAAAAATTGTAGCGACTGACAAATTGGATTGCGACTTATCTAATGCTATGGGATTAGTGGAAGATAATAAGTATAATTGTAGCAATATTTTAATGGGTACTAGTCAAAAGAAGGTATTGAGAGCATTGTCCAACGATAGTAAATATAAGGGTGCTATTACATTAACAAATGCTTATGATACCCCTATAGAATTTGTAAGAAATTTTGATGATGCCAAATCATTAGCAATTACTGGTGATTTTTCAAAAGCTATTATAGGTACTAGAGAGGGTATTGATTATAGAGTTCTTGACCAAGCTACAATAACAAGTGGTAATGGTACGATAAACCTAGCA
>DAMBQR010000130.1:394-967 GCA_032055545.1 Pseudescherichia sp.
ACAAAGAGATATGATAGCAATTAAGGCTACTATGAGAATGGCATTTTTAGTTGCAGACAATAAAGCATTTTCAATGGTAACTAACCCTTAAAAAAATAAAAAGTAATCAGGTAATATTTGCATATAAGATTTTCATGCTTTATAATAGAAACATAGTAAAATAAAAAAAGTCCTCTGTCACCTGATTAAAGTGCTGATAACATTTTAATCAGTATATCAATAAGGTATATCCCGATACCCTAATGACTTTTAAGAGAACTTGTTTTTACAATATAGCTATATTAACATTTATAGGTGTATTGTATCAAATAAGCATGTAAGTTTCAAGTCTTTTAGGTGAATTCTATACCTGGAAGACTTTTTTTGTTGCACTAAATATGATAACAAAGGAATGGTGCTTTTATGGACTACAATGAAATATTAAATAAATTTACAGTGAAATCAAGGAATTGGAACGTGGCAAAATGTCTATGCCCTTCACATAGTGATAAAAATGCATCATTGTCAATTAAGTATGACAATGCAACTAATAAGACTGTTATGTACTGCCATGCTGGATGCGAAATTGATACT
>DAMBQR010000130.1:977-1861 GCA_032055545.1 Pseudescherichia sp.
GATACTATTTTAAACAAGGTAGGTTTAACATTTGAAGATTTAGGGACAACTTGTGAAAAGAAAGAAAGTGATTCTAATACAATAGCGACGTATCAATATAAAAACGAAGATGGAACATTACTATTTGAAAAAATAAGAACTAAAGATAAGGGATTTTTTCAAAAAAGATATGTAGATGGTAGTACCGTTTGGGGTTTAGGTTATGGTGAATATAGCGAAACCTTTGAAGGTTCAAACCAATATTCAAATAAAGATAAACCAGGAGCAAAAAAGAAGATTTTCTTTGAACAAAAACCAATACTATATAACTTGCCTAAACTTATAAAGGCTATAAATAATGGTCATAATGTTTATATTTGCGAGGGCGAAAAGGACTGCGACACTTTAAATAGATTAGGATTAGTCGCTACGACTGGAAGTAATGGGGCGGGGCCTGGGAAATGGCTCGAAGAATATTGCAGTTATTTCAGAGGTGCAAATGTAATAATACTTCCTGATAACGATGAACCAGGCAAGAATTACGGAGCCGAAATAAAAAATAAATTAAGAAAATATGCACATAGAATAAAAGTTATAACTATTTCAGATAAAGAAAAAGGCGATATAACAGATTATATTCAAGAAGGGCATACCAAAGAAGAGTTTTTAAAAGAAGTTGATAAAATTGAATGGGTTTATGCTCCATGGATTAGTACCAATGAAAAGAATAAAAAGCAAACAGTAAATCAAGGTATATTAACTGGATGTATTGAAGATACATTACATTATGTAACTGTTGGGGATATAAGCAGCAATAACCCTTTAATTTATGTTTATAAAAATGGAGTATATGAAAATATATCTAAAAACATATTAAAAGGCATAGTGGCTGAATACTTATCCAA
>DAMBQR010000130.1:1871-2924 GCA_032055545.1 Pseudescherichia sp.
TTTAACAAGTGCAGTAGCTAATATGTTAATGACAAAGGCTCCAGTAGATTATAGAGCATTACAAGGTGATAGAGATATTGTAAACCTTAAAAATGGATTATATAACATAAAGACTAAGGAATTAAAACCTCACAACCCTGGATATATTAGTGATTTTCAATTAGATATAAATTATATGGACAACCCTTCTAATAATCATATATGGGATGGTTTTTTAAATACATTAACAGAAGAAGACCAGGAAATAAAAGATTTTCTCCAGGAATGGTACGGATTAATATTAAGTAACTATGATGCATCTATAGTAAAATCTTTTACATACTTATATGGTAAAGGTAATTCAGGTAAATCAATACCTATAAAGGTACTAAATGCGTTATTAAGTGATAAATTGTTTATGGCTTTAGATGTATGTAAATTAGGTGATAGGTTTAGCCTTGGGAACGTAGCAAACAAAAGACTTATTGCCTGTGGTGATGTTGTAGGTAGGTTTATTGATGAAAGTTCATTAGGGATGATGAAACAATTAACTGGTGGAGATATCATAAGCATAGAGAAAAAAGGAAAAGACCCTTTAAGCATACATTACAGAGGATTAATGATGTTTAGTGGTAACCACATACCTTCTTTTAATGGAGATTTAGGAGGACATGTCTTTGAAAGAATTAATATAATCCCATGTGATAATGTTATTCCAGTAGAAGAAAGAGATAAATTATTTCATGAGAAAATACTAAAAGAAAAAGATTATATATTTAAATGGTCACTTATAGGCTTAGAAAGGTTAATAATTAATAATTTTAGATTTACACCGTCTAAAAAAATGCTTGAAGTTAAAGAGCAATATAGCGTGGATGTTGATAGTGTAAGAGCATTTATCAAGCGTAATTATGACATTACCGAAAATAAAAAAGATAGATCTAAAACTAAAGTTGTTTATGAAGAATACAATAATTATTGTCTTGATGAGGAACTTATCCCAGTATCAAAGAAAAACTTTAAATTAAGATTAAAGAACTTAAATATAGGAATTACTGTGTATTGTGGGAGCGA
>DAMBQR010000131.1:0-2886 GCA_032055545.1 Pseudescherichia sp.
GTGTTAAATACCGCGATGCCGATAAAATGGCCCTTATCCCGGTTAAAAACGTGGTAACAGAGCGCGAAGCCCTGTTAAGAAAACCGGAGTGGATGAAGATCAAACTGCCGGCAGACTCCTCCCGTATCCAGGGTATTAAAGCGGCCATGCGCAAAAACGGCCTGCATTCCGTCTGTGAAGAGGCGTCCTGCCCTAACCTGGCGGAGTGTTTCAATCACGGTACGGCAACCTTCATGATCCTGGGCGCTATCTGTACCCGCCGCTGCCCGTTCTGTGACGTTGCTCACGGCCGCCCGATAGCTCCTGATGCCAACGAGCCGCTGAAGCTGGCGCAAACTATTGCCGACATGGCCCTGCGCTATGTGGTTATCACCTCCGTTGACCGCGACGATCTGCGCGACGGCGGCGCTCAGCACTTTGCCGACTGCATTACCGCCATCCGCGAGAAGAGCCCGAGCATCCGCATTGAGACCCTGGTTCCCGACTTCCGTGGCCGTATGGATCGTGCGCTGGATATCCTCTCCGCCACGCCGCCGGACGTCTTTAACCACAACCTGGAGAACGTGCCGCGTATCTACCGCAAGGTACGTCCAGGCGCGGACTACAACTGGTCCCTGAAGCTGCTGGAGCGCTTTAAAGAGGCTCACCCGGATATCCCGACCAAATCGGGCCTGATGGTTGGCCTGGGCGAAACCAACGAAGAGATTGTGGACGTGATGCGCGATCTGCGCCGCCACGGCGTGACCATGCTGACGCTCGGCCAGTATCTGCAGCCAAGCCGTCACCACCTGCCGGTACAGCGCTACGTCAGCCCGGAAGAGTTTGACGAGATGAAAGCCGAAGCGCTGGCGATGGGCTTTACCCACGCGGCCTGTGGCCCGTTTGTTCGCTCCTCTTATCATGCCGATCTGCAGGCAAAAGGGATCGAAGTAAAATAGTGCTGCAATAACTACTTACACTATTGCGATAAAAAACCGGCCTGAGCGCCGGTTTTTTTATCGCAAGCCATTCGGCATTGCCACTACTCTTTGTGAGAGAGCTTCTCTGCCGGGATGTCACCGTCAACGCTCTTTTTTGCGCTGGTGTCATCGTCGTTCATCGCTTTCTTAAAGCCTTTAATGGCTGCGCCAAGGTCGCCGCCGAGGGTACGCAGTTTCTTCGTCCCAAACAGCAAAACAACCAGTGCGGCAACTACCAGCAGCTTGGTAATACTAATCTCACCCATAAACACCTTCTTTACTAAAAAACAGGCTGCGAAATGCGCCGTTGAAACCTGACACTATTAACGGACATTCGGCGCGCGCACACAATAGCAATCTGTAACAAGGTGAATCAAGTGTTGTTTAAAAAAACATCATAATAGCTGCGGAGGCGCAAAGCGACGGTGACGCAGCACCGGCAGCTTCGCCCGCGTCTCCTGCACCCGCGCCCCGCTCACCTCGGCGCAGATCAGCTGCGGCTCCTGGGCTGCTGCCGCTACGGTTACCCCCAGCGGATCGACAATGCGGCTCTGGCCGATATTTTTATTGCCGCACTCGCCAGCGGCCACCATGTAGCAGGTGGTATCCAGCGCCCGCGCCGCCAGCAGCGTTGCCCAGTGCTGCTCCTTCAGCGGCCCGCGTACCCAGGCGGCGGGCAGCACCAGCAGCTCCGCCCCCTGCAGGGCCAGGCTGAGGGCCAGCTCGGGAAAGCGCAGATCGTAGCAGGTCATCAGCCCGACCTTCATGCCAGCGACCTCAATCAGCGGTGGGATGGCGCTGCCCGCATCCACCCGGCTCGACTCGAGAATGCTGAAGGCGTCATAGAGATGCAGCTTGGCGTAGCGGGCAACGATCTGCCCCGCCCGCAGCACCACCAGGGTATTCACCGCCCTGCCCTGGGTGGACGGCACGTGAATAGTCAACACCGTGGTCATGGCGTTTTTGCGGCTCTCCGCCTGCAGCTGCGTCAGAAAGCCGCCGTCCAGCGGCTGCGCCGAGGCCACCGACAGGCCGGGATCGCTGTCGCTGCGGGCCAGCAGCGCCTCGGGGAGCACCAGCAGCGCGGATCCCCGCTTTGCCGCCTGCGCCATCAGTGCGACGCAGGTCCGGGCGTTATCCTCCCAGCTTGCCGTCACTACAAACTGTCCCGCTGCTACAATCATCTTCTCACCTCTCTGCCCGTTGCGTTAAACTTAGCGACCTGACACATCAAATAGCAGGAACCAGCAGTGATACAACTGTTTTTTGCGGTTTTTATCGGCGGCGGGACCGGCAGCGTGCTGCGCTGGTTTCTCGGCATGAAGTTAAATCCGTTACACAACGCGATCCCTATCGGCACGCTGACGGCAAACCTGGCGGGGGCATTTATTATCGGAATGGGGCTGGCGTGGTTTAACCGGATGACCCATATCGATCCGCTGTGGAAGCTGCTGATTACTACCGGCTTCTGCGGCGGGCTGACCACCTTCTCAACCTTTTCCGCTGAGGTCGTCTTTCTGCTGCAGGATGGGCGGGCGGGCTGGGCGCTGCTGAACGTCGCGGTGAACCTGCTTGGCTCCTTCGCCATGACGGCGCTGGCCTTCTGGATCGTCTCTGCCACGCACGCGCAGTAGCAAATGTCGGGTGGCGCTCCGCTTACCCGACCTACAAAACCCCACCCGCAGCATCCGTAGGCCTGATAAGCGGAGCGCCATCAGGCGTCAGCGTTTATGTCGGGTGGCGCTCCGCTTACCCGACCGACAAAACCCCACCGCAGCACCCGTAGGCCTGATAAGCGAAGCGCCATCAGGCGTCAGCGTTTATGTCGGGTGGCGCGGCGCTTACCCGACCTACAAAACCCCACCCGCAGCACCGTAGGCCTGATAAGCGGAGCGCCATCAGGCGTCAGCGTTTATGTCGGGTGGCG
>DAMBQR010000132.1:0-598 GCA_032055545.1 Pseudescherichia sp.
AGTTTCCATAATTTGTTCTCCTTTTTTTTAAACTCTTAAACCTGTTTATCACAAAAGTTAGTATTGAAAAAACATAAACGTCACAAAGAATAGAACTGCTTTCAAGGCTTTCAAACTAATCTTCCAAAAAATAATCATTAAAAATATAGTTAAAAATACAGGAATCGAAAAGGTTAAACCTGAATATACACCTGAATAAATAACATACGCTAACAACAACATTCCTACATACTTTAAAGTTTTCATCAGTTTTTCCCCCTAATTAATAGATTACAACTTAACTTCTGGCATTAATCGCAATACATTTTTTATTTCACCGTTTATCCGTACGTAACTACGTTCTATATGTGTAAATTGTTTTATCATACTAAGTATCTCTAAGGGGGATTTATTTACTTTTTTCGCACATTCAGATAGAAGCAGCTGATAATTCTTTTCTTTTTCTAACAAAGTAACCAACTTTTGTTCTACACTTTCTGCTTTTTTCCTCTTAGTAACATATACAACTTCCATTCCAAATTGTTTTTCGCATTTTACTACCATGATAAATCTCTCCTTTTTATAACATTCAATTCCTTATATCGTTCACATACCAATC
>DAMBQR010000132.1:749-1832 GCA_032055545.1 Pseudescherichia sp.
CTTTCATTTGCATAATGAGCGCCTTTCAAAAAATCAAGACTATCTGTAGCGACTTCTAAACATTCTAACTCTTCAATCAATTCTTGTGCATTCATCACTGTTTTCCTCCTAAATCAAACGTCTATCGATTAACAATACTTCGCCGTCTTCTTCAAGATTTTCTAATTGATTAAAAGCTTCTTCTGCGCCCAATTCTCCACCATCTTCAATATGACTTTTAGCAAGCATTTTGAACGCTTCGTATTTATCAATTGTTTTCATATCATCGAAAAATTCTTTTTCGTCTTCGACTTCGCAAACAATATCCTTGTAAAGTTTTAAACATTGTTTTTCATCTTCAGCAGCGATTAATGCAAAATAAGGTTCTTTCATTTCGTAAAATTTCATTTATTTTTCCTCCATTACACTATAGTCTAATGCTTCAGTTTCCCAATCGCCTATTTTACCTACAATTGGCTGATCTTCTTTTAAAATAGTTGCCCCAAACTCTTTCAAAGTGCTTGCAACATCTTCTTCATAAGGCGAATTTTCTACATCATGTAACAATTCATCAATATCTTCGTCGTATTCGACATCAATATGTCGTGTTGCCCTCAATGTTTCAGTTACTGCAATTTTATATTTCATTCTTCTTCCACCTCCACAAAATCAACAATCTCCACGCCTACATATAATCTTTCAAACATTCCCACTCATCTTCAACTAACAATTTGGCGCCTTTATCATTTTTCAAAGTCATTGTAAACCAGTCTTCGCCACCATCATCTGTATCACCCCATTCAAAATTGACTGGGTTTTCTTTAAATTTCATGTCATATAAATCGTCTGCATCTATTCTTAATACGTCTAATCCTTTACAATTTCCACTTTTTACAAAGGTTAAATAGCCTTTATAGTCCCATTGTTGGAAACTTACCTTGATTGTATGCAGGCCCCAAAAAATATTTGGATCATAATTTTTCATTGCTTTTGGCCTCCTCAATGACTTTTTCAATATCGTCAGCCTCAAATGAACACGTTAGTGCTCTTTTTACTTCTCCCATAGATTCTGCATTAAAACAAATAACATATCCTTCACTATTG
>DAMBQR010000132.1:1842-2469 GCA_032055545.1 Pseudescherichia sp.
TATCTTACTTTGTCTCCCTTTTTACTTTCTGCATTAAAAGACATACGATATATTTGTCTACTACAAACAATAACTTGTTCTTCACCTATTTCTTGATAATAAAACACAATACCACCTGCTAAACCATGAATATAAGCTAACAAGCTATTTTTTTTATCAAAAGAAAGACTTGTATTTTGTTCCTCACCCAGTTTCATACGTTCGTTACAAACTTCTTCTAGCACAAACATTTGGTGTTCTTCTGTTAAGTTATCTAACTTTGCTGCTAAAAATGAATTTTGTTCTCTTAGCAAACTTATTGATGAAAGTAAAGGACATTCTCTATATTGCGGCTCAGTTAATTTTTGAATTAACAACGTTTGATCGTATTCAGTTGGCGTTACTTCAGCTAAATCATAGATCTTTTTCGCAAGAAATATTCGTTTTTCTTTCTCCGGTTCATGTGTCAATTCAAACGCTAAATCATTAATTTTGCTTAATCTACTCATTTTTTTCATCCTTTCAAGTTCAACATTTTCTATTGGCGAGGCAGGAATCGAACCTGCCTCTTATCTCACTACACGCCAACGAAAGGAGCAAAACATCCTTTCGTTTTTAAGATTGGCCAATCTTAATATCACTGAAGTG
>DAMBQR010000132.1:2479-2867 GCA_032055545.1 Pseudescherichia sp.
AGAAAAAATAAATATTCAAAAGCGTTTCGATATGAAACGCTTTTTTAATTTTAGAGAAATATATAAACCTCATAAATTCATTATCTTCTACAAAAGCTTTAGGAAATAATCCGCAGTATTTTCCTTCAGATTAAAAAATTAATGATAAAAGGAATGCACTATTTCTTGACAACCGTGTAAAAAACTTTCTAATTGATTGTATTCAGAATCTGACCAATCTTCAGTAAAATCATTAATATCTGTAGAAGTCGTTCCATAACCAGTATCTCTAGTTTCTACATGATTCGTGACTCCTTCACGTTCTACTTCAAAGGTAATTGTTGAAGAATCAAAATCATGTACAAAATTTTTAATATAAATCATTTTCTTCCTCTCCTTTTTCTAAACA
>DAMBQR010000133.1:0-2764 GCA_032055545.1 Pseudescherichia sp.
CAGCGTGCCGTCCTGAGAAAGCAGCCGCCCTGCGTTATCATACTGCCAGTGATGCCAGCTGAACGGATCGTCGTCGCGCTCCTCGCGCACAAGATTATTGCGGTAGTCGTAATCCCACCGGCGGGACCAGCGGCGCGGGGCCGGGCGCTGCGCGCTGCCGGTGAAGACGTCCCGGCGGTGCAGGCGGCCCAGGCGGTCATACTCGCTGCGGGTGGTGAGCAGGCCCTGGGTGCGGCTGACCTCCCGGTGCAGTTCGTCGCGGGTGAAGTCCGTCACCGGCAGGCCGTCAAGGGCAATGCCCAGCAGGTGGCCGCTGCCGTAATAGTGCTGCTTCAGTGTGCGTCCGTCCGGCAGCCGGAGTGCCGTGCAGTTGCCGGTTGCGTCATACTCCCAGGCCAGTTCCCCGTGCTCACCCTGCTCGCTGATGACGCGGCCAAGGGCGTCATACTCCCAGCGCAGCTCCTGCTCCGCCTCGCGGCTCCAGGCGTTCTCCGCCAGTGCGGGATGCAGTGCGATGCGGCTCAGCAGTCCGGCCTTCGTGTAGTGGTAACGGGTCTGGCCTTCCGGCGTGGTATGGGTTAACAGCTGTCCGCCCGGACTCCGGGCGAAGGTGTGGGTGATGGCTTCCGGATGCCCGGCGGCGAAGGTGCGTGATACGGTGCGCCCGCAGGCATCGTAGCCATAGCGGGTGACGACGCCGTCCGGCCCCTCTTCCTCCAGCAGCAGCGAGTCCGGCCCCCGGCGGAACCGGTACGTCTCGCCGTTCTCATTCTCCAGCGCAGTAAGGCGTCCCCGCCTGTCCCGGTGGCGGCGCACCGTCCCGCCCTGCGGGCTGGTGGTGGTGACCAGCCATCCGGCCTCATCGTAACCAAAGGTGCTGCGTTTGCCGTCGGCCCCCTCATGGGCCAGCGGCAGGCCCTGTCTGTTCCAGGTCAGGCGCTCCTGCCACCCCTCCGCCCGCTCCAGCAGCACCGGACGGCCTGCCGGGTCGTAACCGTAGCGGGTCTCCTCCCCGTCCGCCGTGATTTCCGCGCTGAGCCAGCCCAGGGGATGCCAGCGGTAGCGGGTGACGCGCCCGGAGCAGTCCGTCGCGCGGATGAGCTGCCCCGCGTCGTTATACTCCCGTTGACGGCTGTTTCCGGCGGTATCCACCTCCTCCACCACCCGGCCATATTCATCGCGGTGAAGCAGCGTGCTCTGCCCGGCGGCGTCGACGATGCGGGCCAGGCCGTGGTGCGCATCGTAGTAAAAGCGCGTGACCCTGCCGTCCGGCTCCGTGACGGCCACCGGCAGGGCACGGTGTTCAAGCCACTGCGTCGCCCGCATGTTGCCGTCCGCGTCCGTCTCCTGCACCCGGTTGCCGGTGTCGTCATACACGAAGGTGACGGCATGGCCCTGGGGGTCGGTGCGGCGCACCAGCTGCTCATGTTCGTTCCACTCGTACCGCCAGCTTTCACCCCGCTCGTCCACAAAGCGGGTGATGAGCTGCTGGTCGTTCCAGTAGTGCCGGCATGTGTGCCCGTCATAACGGCTCACGGTGGTCAGCCCGGCATCCAGGTCGTAGGCGATGCGGCAGCCGTCGCCGGTGCCGGTCCGGGTCTCCACCACCCGCCAGTGGTCGAACTGCTGCCAGCGGTATTCGCTCTCCAGCCCGCCCGGCAGGCGGTGCCAGACCATCAGGCCGTGGTCGTTGTAGCGGTACTCCCGCGTGGTCACGCCCGCGGGGTCGGTGGCGGCAGCCAGCTGACCGCGCGCGTCATAGCGCCAGCGCATCAGCGGCCACGTTCTGTCCCCGCCGGAGTGCGTGGCGGCAGTGACCCGCTGCGGGAAGCGTTCATCCTCATAATGCAGGGTGACGTCGATGGCGCGGGGTTCGTCATGGATACTTACCAGCCGCCCCTGTTCATCCCACCCGGTCTCCAGGGCGTTGCCGTACTCATCGCTGAGCGAGGCCAGCCGGAGCAGGTTTGGGTTATTACGCACAGGTTTAAACAGCCGCCAGACGGCACCGTCCTCGTCTGCAATGGCCACGTCACCGTGTTCATTGCGGCGGACCATCACCCCCTCACTGATACTGTAGAGCGACTGGTCAGGCGGAGGCAGGGTAAAGCGCAGCCTGCGCCCGGTCTCATCAGACCATGTCACTTCGCCTTCATGTAAGGTGAGGCAGCTGTCAAACGCGGTGGCCCAGCCCGGACCAAAAAGCCCTTCGCGGGTGCTCAGGCTGTTGTAGCTCCGCTGCCAGCCCAGGGGGAAACGTCCCGGTAGAGAGAAATCAAGCTCATTGTCATCGTTGAGCACCTTCACGCCGGTGGCGGCATGAACCGGGTGCGGGGAGGCGAACAGGGCGCTGACGGCCATATCCGCCAGCATGCCGCCCCCGGCTGCCGCCAGCGCACAGGGCATGTTTTTCAGGATTTTACCGGGGCGGCCACGGATGAGCGACAGCGCAACCATCGCCAGGGTCAGCCCCGGCACCGTCCCGCTTTTAATATCCCGCACCCGCAGCGTCCCGCCGCCGATAATGACGTTGGGCGATACCGCGCCCGACACGGTACCCCCGCAGGTGGTGCGGTCTCCGGTGCGCACTGCGGGCTGGCCGTTGATGAACACGCTGTCAGAGCCTTCCGCCAGATACTGAGGGCCTGAGTGTTTATCACAGAGCACCCTGTCCTCTTCCCGCGGCGTGGTGCCTTCGTCGGCGGAGGCGACGGTGGGCTGCCATATTTCACTCCCGAGCTGCCCGGCGGCAGCAAGCAGCATC
>DAMBQR010000134.1:0-2567 GCA_032055545.1 Pseudescherichia sp.
AAAAAATCGCGCTTTTCTGAAATGGGCAGGGGGGAAATACCCCCTGCTCGACGACATTAAAAAGCATTTACCGCCGGGTGAGTGTCTTATTGAACCCTTCGTTGGTGCCGGGTCGGTGTTTCTTAACACCGACTTTTCGCGCTATATCCTCGCGGATATTAACAGCGATTTGATCGGTCTCTACAACATCGTCAAGACCCGCACCGACGAGTACATCCTCAACGCCCGCAAGCTGTTTACACCGCAGCATAATCAGGCTGAGGTCTACTACCAGCTACGCAGCGAGTTCAATCAGTGCCGGGATCCCCTGCGGCGTGCGGTGCTGTTTTTATATCTAAACCGCCATGGCTATAACGGCCTGTGTCGCTATAACCTGCGCGGTGAGTTTAATGTGCCCTTTGGCCGCTATAAAAAGCCCTACTTCCCGGAAGCCGAGCTGTACCATTTTGCTGAAAAGGCGCAGAACGCAGAGTTTCGTTGCCTCTCCTATGAGGCATGCATGGAGCTCGCCGACGTAAACTCCGTGGTCTATTGCGATCCGCCCTATGCGCCGCTCTCCGCGACGGCAAACTTTACCGCCTACCATACCAACAGCTTTAGCCCGTTAGAGCAGGTGCGTCTGGCAGAGATGGCAGAAATGCTGGTCAGCAAGCAAATCCCGGTGTTAATTTCGAATCACGATACGCCGGACACCCGTGAGTGGTACAAAGCTGCGACGCATTTTCAGGTTAAAGTGCGACGCAGCATTAGCAGCAACGGTGGCACACGCAAAAAGGTGGACGAACTGTTGGCGCTCTATCGCCCGGCAGATAAAAAATAGTTCTCAAGGAGATGCGGATGAAACAGTATTTGATTGCCCCTTCAATTCTGTCGGCTGACTTTGCCCGCCTGGGCGAGGACACCGCTAACGCGCTGGCGGCCGGTGGCGACGTGGTGCATTTTGACGTCATGGATAACCACTACGTCCCCAACCTGACCATGGGGCCGATGGTACTGAAAGCCCTGCGCAACTATGGCATCACCGCCCCGATTGACGTCCACCTGATGGTAAAGCCGGTTGATCGTCTGATCCCGGATTTTGCTGCCGCAGGGGCGAGCATCATTACTTTCCATCCGGAAGCAACCGAGCATGTGGACCGCACGCTACAGCTGATCAAAGAGCATGGCTGCAAGGCGGGGCTGGTGTTCAATCCGGCAACGTCTTTAAGCTGGCTTGACTACGTCATGGACAAGCTGGATGTGATCCTGCTGATGTCGGTCAATCCGGGCTTCGGCGGCCAGTCATTTATTCCTCATACGCTCGATAAGCTGCGCGAAGTGCGCCGTCGCATTGACGCCTCCGGCTACGATATTCGCCTTGAAGTTGACGGCGGCGTGAAGGCGGATAACATCGGCGAGATTGCCGCCGCGGGCGCAGATATGTTTGTCGCCGGTTCGGCCATTTTTGACCAGCCGGACTACCGCAAAGTTATCGATAAGATGCGCAGCGAGCTGGCAAAGGTGCATCATGGCTAAAAAAATCGACGGGATCCAGGCGATTGCATTCGACCTCGACGGCACGCTGGTGGATAGCGCGCCGGGCCTGACCCACGCGGTAGACCAGGCGCTTTACGCTCTGGAGCTGCCCGCTGCCGGTGAGGCACGGGTGGTGACGTGGATCGGCAACGGCGCTGACGTGCTGATGCAGCGGGCGCTGGCCTGGTCTCGACAGGAGCATGCCAGCCAGCGAGCAATGGCAGGCAAACCGGCTATCGATCATGCCGCCATTCCCGAAGAGGAGCAGGCCCGCATTCTGCGCAAGCTTTTCGATCGCTACTACGCCGACGTGGTTGAAGAGGGCAGTTTCCTCTTCCCGGACGTGGCTGCCACCCTGGCGGCGCTGCATGAAGAGGGCTATCCGCTGGCGCTGGTAACCAACAAGCCGACGCCGTTTGTGGCACCGCTGCTGGAGGCGCTGGATATTGCCCGCTACTTCACGCTGGTGATCGGCGGTGACGACGTCAAAAATAAAAAGCCGCACCCGGAGCCGCTGCTGTTGGTCGCTGAGAAGCTGGGCGTAGCACCACAGGCGCTGCTGTTTGTTGGCGACTCGCGGAATGATATTCAGGCGGCGAAGGCGGCAGGCTGCTGCGCCGTGGGCCTCACCTACGGCTACAACTACGGCGAAGCCATCGCGCTGAGCGAGCCGGATCGTATCTTCGACCATTTTAAAGAGTTACTGCCCGCGCTTGGGCTTCCATATAGTGAACATCAGGAACAGAAAAATGACTAAGCCCATCGTCTTTAGTGGCGCACAGCCCTCAGGTGAACTGACCATCGGCAACTATATGGGTGCGCTGCGTCAGTGGGTAACCATGCAGGATGAGTACGACTGCATCTACTGCATCGTCGATCTTCACGCCATCACCGCCCGCCAGGATCCCGAGAAGCTGCGTAAGGCAACCCTGGATACGCTGGCGCTCTACCTGGCCTGCGGGATCGATCCCGAGAAGAGCACCATTTTCGTTCAGTCCCACGTGCCAGAGCACGCGCAGCTGGGCTGGGCGCTGAACTGCTACACCTATTTC
>DAMBQR010000135.1:0-2539 GCA_032055545.1 Pseudescherichia sp.
ACTCAATATGGAATTTTACGATTCTGATCAAGAGATTGAGAAACGAACCGGAGCTGATGTGGGCTGGGTCTTCGATGTAGAAGGTGAAGAAGGTTTCCGCGATCGCGAAGAAAAGGTCATTAACGAACTGACCGAGAAGCAGGGCATTGTGCTGGCGACAGGCGGCGGCTCTGTGAAATCCCGCGAAACCCGTAATCGTCTCTCCGCCCGTGGCGTAGTGGTGTATCTGGAAACCACTATCGAAAAGCAGCTGGCTCGTACGCAACGCGATAAAAAGCGTCCACTGTTACAGGTGGAGACGCCGCCGCGGGAAGTTCTCGAAGCGCTGGCTGACGAACGGAACCCTCTTTATGAAGAGATTGCCGACGTCACCATCCGCACCGACGATCAGAGCGCAAAAGTGGTCGCAAACCAGATTATTCATATGCTGGAAAGCAACTGATTCTGGCTTAATATAACGCCTGCAGGTTTACGCAATTGAGGTGGATGTCGCGTCATGGAGAGGATTACCGTCACTCTTGGGGAACGTAGTTACCCAATTACCATCGCGGCTGGTTTGTTTAACGATCCAGCTTCCTTCTTGCCGTTGCAGTCCGGCGACCAGGTGATGCTGGTCACTAACGAGACGCTGGCTCCGCTCTATCTCGAAAAGGTCCGCCATGTGCTTGAACAGGCGGGCGTGCGGGTTGACAGCGTCGTGCTGCCGGACGGCGAGCAGTTTAAAAGCCTGGCGGTACTGGATACGGTCTTCACCGCCCTGTTGCAGAAACCTCACGGGCGTGACACAACGCTGGTCGCCCTTGGCGGCGGCGTGGTCGGCGATCTTACCGGCTTCGCGGCAGCGAGCTATCAACGTGGCGTGCGCTTTATTCAGGTGCCCACCACGCTCCTTTCTCAGGTCGATTCGTCCGTTGGCGGCAAGACGGCGGTGAATCACCCTCTCGGCAAAAATATGATCGGCGCGTTCTATCAGCCCGTCTCGGTGGTCGTCGATCTCGACTGCCTGGCGACGCTGCCAGCACGTGAACTCTCCTCTGGTCTGGCTGAAGTGATCAAGTACGGCATCATTCTTGACGCCGCGTTCTTTAGCTGGCTGGAAGAGAACCTCGATGCGCTTCTGCGCCTCGACGGTCCGGCCATGGCCTGGTGTATCCGCCGCTGTTGTGAGCTGAAAGCTGAGGTTGTCGCCGCAGACGAGCGCGAGACAGGCTTACGTGCTTTACTCAATCTGGGCCACACGTTCGGCCACGCTATCGAAGCTGAAATGGGCTACGGTAACTGGCTGCACGGTGAAGCGGTGGCTGCGGGAATGGTTATGGCAGCACGCGCAGCCGAACGTCTCGGCCAGTTTAGCCGTGACGATACGCAGCGAATCATTACCTTACTCACGCGCGCTGGCCTGCCGGTCAACGGTCCGCAGGAGATGTCCGCAGAGGCCTATATTCCGCACATGCTGCGTGACAAAAAGGTGCTGGCGGGCGAGATGCGTTTAGTCCTGCCGCTGGCAATAGGGAAGAGTGAAGTGCGTGGCGGAGTGCCACACGATGTTGTTCTTGGCGCTATTGCTGACTGTCAGCAGGCGTGAAAATTAGAAAGGTCTGGCCACGCCAGTCGTGGTGTTTAACTTCGGGCGATGCGCACTAGTGGTTGGCATTAGCCTTTGAGTGGGGTGTTAAATGGATGAATTTAAACCAGAAGACGAGCTGAAAACCGATCCCAGCGATCGTCGCCCTGGTCGTACGCGCCAGTCTTCTGAACGCGACAGCGATCCGCAGATCAACTTTGATGATGTCGATCTGGACGCTGACGATCGTCGCCCTTCACGGACGCGTAAAGCACGTGAAGAGGCTGATGAAAGCTACGAAGAAGATGAGCTGGAAGAGAGCGCCGTGGATGAGGAGCGCGTAGAGCGCCGCCCCCGCAAGCGTAAAAAAGCCCCTGCTGCCAAACCCGCCTCCCGCCAGTACCTGATGATGGGCCTGGGGATCCTGGTTCTGCTGCTGCTGATCGTCGGTATCGGCTCCGCACTGAAATCGCCTGCTGATAAGTCCGGCAGCGAGCAGGCCTCGACAGAGAAGAGCGTCAACCTGTCAGATAACGCCGCCGACCAGGCCAACGGCACGCAGCCTGCGCCGGGTACAACTTCCGCTGAGCAGACGGCGGGTAATCCGCAGGATGTCTCCCTGCCGCCAATCGCCTCTACCCCAACCGAGGGGCAGACCACTGCCGCACCGGAAGGGCAGCAGCGCGTTGAGGTGCAGGGCGACCTGAACAACGCGCTGGCGCAGCCGCAGAACCAAAACCAGGTAGACAGCGTGGCGGTGAACTCCACCCTGCCAACCGAGCCTGCTACCGTTGCGCCGGTGCACAACGGTAAGGCAGCAGAGTCGCGCCAGACCGCCGCGTCTGAGCGTCAGGCATCCGCAACCGAGCATCGCGCTGCGCCGCGCACCGAGCGCCAGCAGGCGACGATTGAGCCGAAGCCTGCCCAGAGCGCGCCGAAAGCGGCGGCCCAGCCGAAACGTACCGAGACGGCGGC
>DAMBQR010000136.1:0-2468 GCA_032055545.1 Pseudescherichia sp.
AGGATTTCAGCAATATCACGCTGCGCAACTGCGCCAACAATTCCACACATAGTTAGATTTCCTGATTATGGCGTAAGCCATGCGTTGTCGGTCAACCTGCGTTACCCGTTTTCCGGGCGCCCCGAGCCTTGTAGAGAGTGGGGTTATATTTATAGCTACTGCGAGTGGGCGGGAGATCTATATTGACCTCCTCATCCCTGTTTGCCGGACGGCGTTGCCGCCTGGCCGGCTTACAAAAAACGTTACTTCTTCTTGACCGGACGCTTCCAGCCCTTGATATGGGTCTGCTTCACACGGCTGATCACCAGCTCGTCCTCGGCCACATCACGGGTCACCGTGGTCCCCGCAGCGATGGTGACGCCGCTGGCCACGCTCACCGGAGCGATAAACTGTGAATCGGAACCGACAAAAACATCGTCGCCGATAATGGTTTTATGCTTGTTGGCACCATCGTAGTTGCAGGTAATGGTCCCTGCGCCGATGTTAACGTTGTCGCCAATCTCCGCATCGCCGAGATAGGTGAGATGTCCCGCCTTCGAGCCTTTGCCCAGACGCGCTTTTTTCATCTCAACGAAGTTGCCTACGTGCGCGCCAGCCAGCAGCTCCGCGCCAGGGCGCAGACGGGCAAACGGGCCGATGGTACAGGCAGCTTCCAGGGTGGCATCTTCTACCACGCTGTAGGGGCTGATCTCGCAGTCGTCACCGATGACGCTGTTTTTGATCACGCAGCCCGCGCCGATTTTGACCCGGCTACCCAGCGTGACGTTACCTTCCAGGATAACATTGGTGTCGATCTCGATATCACGGCCATGGCTCAGCGTACCGCGCAGGTCAAAGCGTGCCGGATCGCGCAGCATAACGCCCGCCAGCAGCAGCTTCTCTGCCTGCTCGGCCTGATAGACGCGCTCAAGGCGAGCAAGCTGCAGGCGGTTGTTCACGCCCTCGACTTCGCTCAGGCGCTGCGGATGCACCGCCGCGATCTCACGTCCTTCCAGGTAAGCCAGCGCGATAATGTCGGTGATGTAGTATTCACCCTGCGCATTATCGTTAGTGAGCTTGCCCAGCCAGCGCTTCAGATCCGCACCGTTGGCAATCAGGATCCCTGTATTGATCTCCTGAATCTTATGCTGTTCGGGAGTGGCATCTTTGTGCTCAACGATACCGGTCACTTTTCCGCCTTCACGGGTGATACGGCCATAGCCAGTGGGATCGTCAAGATTAACGGTTAACAGCCCGATGCCGCCCTGCGGTTTTGCATCGCGCAGGCGCTGCAGTGTCTCAACGGAGATCAGTGGTACGTCACCATAGAGCATCAGGATATCTTCGTCGTCGGCAAAGCCAGGGGCTGCCTGCTGCATAGCATGGCCCGTGCCCAGCTGTTCCGCCTGCAGAACCCAGTTCAGGTTGTCGTCACGCAGCGTCTGTTTAAGCAGATCGCCCCCGTGGCCGTAGACCAGATGAACCCGGCTTGCGCCTAAATTATTTGCGGCATCAATGACATGCTGTACCATCGCTTTCCCGGCGAGAGTATGAAGCACTTTAGGAAGATCCGAATACATACGGGTTCCCTTGCCAGCGGCAAGGATGACCACGCTCATGCTACTGTTCAACATACGCGTCCTGACTCTGATTTGAAGAAGAATTTTTACCTTTTGACGTTGAAAATACTACATTTTTTTCAACGTGAAATGGGGTGCGTATAAAATGTGCTATTGGCCGCTTTTATCCGCATTTATTCCCCCGGTTTGACCCATCATAAAACGAATTACGGCATAACGCGTACATATTGCTGTCTCTTTACCCGCTATGCTGATGTTTTTACATTTCTTTCGCCTCTTGAATAAAGAGGGCGCAGTAAATCAGCTGCCGCTTCGGCGCAAAGTGAGGGTGAGTATAAAGGGATCCGCAAGAGGAGAATCCAGGCCGAACGGGCGATATTTACCTAAACAAAGAGAATAGAAGCAGGCATAAAAAAAGCCAGCCTGGAGACCAGACTGGCTTCGTACGTTCAAGCCGGTGTTACATCGCTTTTTTGGTCAACTCGATAACGCGCAGTTTCGCAATAGCTTTGGCCAGCTCCGCAGACGCCTGAGCGTAATCCACGTCGCCGTGCGAGCTCTTAATGTGCTCTTCTGCTTTACGCTTCGACTCCAGCGCTCGCGCTTCGTCGAGATCCTGGCCACGAATCGCGGTATCAGCCAGTACGGTCACGGTGCCCGGCTGTACTTCAAGTACGCCACCAGACAGATAGATAAACTCTTCATGACCGTGCTGTTTCACGATGCGGATCATACCAGGCTTAATGGCGGTGAGCAGCGGGGCGTGACCCGGGTAAATCCCCAGTTCACCTTCGCTACCCGTTACCTGGATTTTCTCGACCAGCCCAGAGAACATCTGTTGCTCTGCGCTGACCACGTCCAGGTGGTAAGTCATTGCCATATCACCCTCCGATTAAGGCGTTAAAGTTT
>DAMBQR010000137.1:0-2417 GCA_032055545.1 Pseudescherichia sp.
AGCACCCCTTCTCCCGAAGTTACGGGGTCATTTTGCCGAGTTCCTTAACGAGAGTTCTCTCGCACACCTTAGGATTCTCTCCTCGACTACCTGTGTCGGTTTGCGGTACGGGCACCTCTCACCTCGATAGAGGCTTTTCTTGGCAGTGTGAAATCAGGAACTTCGTCCATACGGACTCGCCATCACAGCTCAACGTTACAGTGTGCGGATTTGCCTACACACACGCCTTACTGCTTGGACGCGCATATCCAACAGCGCGCTTACCCTATCCTACTGCGTCCCCCCATTTCTCAAACGGTGAGGAGGTGGTACAGGAATATCAACCTGTTGTCCATCGCCTACGCCTATCGGCCTCGGCTTAGGTCCCGACTAACCCTGAGCGGACGAGCCTTCCTCAGGAAACCTTAGTCATACGGTGGACGGGATTCTCACCCGTCTTTCGCTACTCATACCGGCATTCTCACTTCTAAGCGCTCCACCAGTCCTTCCGGTCTGACTTCAACGCACTTAGAACGCTCTCCTACCACTGACATCGTAGATGTCAATCCACAGCTTCGGTGAATCGTTTAGCCCCGATACATTTTCGGCGCAGCGTCACTCGACCAGTGAGCTATTACGCACTCTTTAAATGATGGCTGCTTCTAAGCCAACATCCTGGTTGTCTGTGCAACGCCACATCCTTTTCCACTTAACGATTACTTTGGGACCTTAGCTGGTGGTCTGGGCTGTTTCCCTTTTGACTACGGATCTTATCACTCGCAGTCTGACTCCCGTGTATAAATATCTGGCATTCGGAGTTTGTCTGAATTCGGTAAACCGGGATGGCCCCCTAGTCCAAACAGTGCTCTACCTCCAGTATTCTCATCACGAGGCTAGCCCTAAAGCTATTTCGGAGAGAACCAGCTATCTCCAAGTTCGATTGGAATTTCTCCGCTACCCACACCTCATCCCCGCACTTTTCAACGTGCGTGGGTTCGGGCCTCCAGTAAGTGTTACCTCACCTTCACCCTGGACATGGGTAGATCACCTGGTTTCGGGTCTACGACCACGTACTAATTCGCCCTATTCAGACTCGCTTTCGCTGCGGCTCCGCCTTCTAAAGCTTAACCTCGCACGTAATCGTAACTCGCCGGTTCATTCTACAAAAGGCACGCTATCACCCATTAACGGGCTCTAACTACTTGTAGGCACACGGTTTCAGGATCTCTTTCACTCCCCTTCCGGGGTGCTTTTCACCTTTCCCTCACGGTACTGGTTCACTATCGGTCACTAGGTAGTATTTAGCCTTGGGAGATGGTCCTCCCGGATTCCGACGGAATTTCACGTGTTCCGCCGTACTCAGGATCCACTCAGGAGAGAACGAACTTTCGACTACAGGGCTTTTACCTGCTCTGGCGGACCTTTCCAAGTCGCTTCATCTAACTCGCTCTTTTGTAACTCCGTATAGAGTGTCCTACAACCCCAAGAGGCAAGCCTCTTGGTTTGGGCTCTTCCCGTTTCGCTCGCCGCTACTCAGGGAATCGATTTTTCTTTCTCTTCCTCCAGGTACTTAGATGTTTCAGTTCCCTGGGTCTGCCTTCAAGACGCTATGTATTCACGTCAAGATACTACGCGATTAAACGTAGTGGGTTCCCCCATTCGGAAATCTCCGGATCAAAGCTCACTTACAGCTCCCCGAAGCATATCGGTGTTAGTGCCGTCCTTCATCGGCTCCTAGTGCCAAGGCATTCGCCGTGCGCCCTTAATAACTTAACCAAGTTACTAAGCCTATAAAAAAACTTAAAAAATAAATGTGTTTGTTACAATTTCAATGTCGTTTTATCCAGTTTTCAAAGAACAAGTTTTGAAGTAATTCATTCAGAAGAATGAACCTTCAAAACTGAACGCAAAACGTAATCTTACAAACCCTAGGTTTGTATTCCGAAAATATCCTTAGAAAGGAGGTGATCCAGCCGCACCTTCCGATACGGCTACCTTGTTACGACTTCACCCCAATCATCTATCCCACCTTCGGCGGCTGGCTCCAAAAGGTTACCCCACCGACTTCGGGTGTTACAAACTCTCGTGGTGTGACGGGCGGTGTGTACAAGGCCCGGGAACGTATTCACCGCGGCATGCTGATCCGCGATTACTAGCGATTCCGGCTTCATGTAGGCGAGTTGCAGCCTACAATCCGAACTGAGAACGACTTTATCGGATTAGCTCCCTCTCGCGAGTTGGCAACCGTTTGTATCGTCCATTGTAGCACGTGTGTAGCCCAGGTCATAAGGGGCATGATGATTTGACGTCATCCCCACCTTCCTCCGGTTTGTCACCGGCAGTCTCGCTAGAGTGCCCAACTAAATGATGGCAACTAACAATAAGGGTTGCGCTCGTTGCGGGACTTAACCCAACATCTCACGACACGAGCTGACGAC
>DAMBQR010000138.1:0-1172 GCA_032055545.1 Pseudescherichia sp.
TCGCAATTGAAGAAAAAATAAATGAAGTAGCTCAAAACGATTGAAAAAGTAAAAAAGATTTTTGATTGTGTACTTTCAATAATTTAAAAAAGGTGGAGAGTTTAATGAATTTTGGGTATTTAAATTTTGGAACAAAAGACGCCGTTTTAGTGATCGCAATATTTATTATCTTAATTTTGACGGTACTGTTTCGTTGGTTAGCTTTAGAATTTGTCTTTTCTTTAGGTGCAGTAGGAATTGCTTTTTTTGCTGGAAACATGACACAGGATAAAAGGATATTTGAAAATCAAAAGAAAAAAAGTGATAGGGAAAGAATAAATCTTGCTTATAAACATGAAAATAAAAAAATTGAGGTAGTTTCCCAATTAGCCTAGTATTATTGTACTAAGTTAGTAGTAACCATTTGGTTTTGGGGACTTCTCTGAAACTATATAACTATATATTTTTAATAATTTGAAACTACGTAATATTTATCTTGTAAAATATTGTAAACAGTTTTAAATTTTGTATAATATTCTTAGACTAATGTCTAACTTTAAAGGCGAAACTGGAAATGGCTCTATTAAATAGAGCCATTTCCAGTTTTGATTTTTTTAGGGAGTTTATAAAGTAATAGAGGTATACTTATTAGTTGAAATAATTAATATTAATTATCTAAATTTCTGAGTAATATTTGTAGTAGCACATATATTGTAGTATGATGATTTATAATGACTGTTATTTTTTTGTGAGGGAGGTGTTTTTAATGCATAAAGAAGATTTACTTGATAATTATGTAAAGAATGAATATTTACTATTAAAGTTACTATATCTATCATCAAGAGAGTTAAAAAAGTCTGAAATTTGTGAACGATTAAATATTACTCTGCCAACATTAGGAAAAATAGTTGAAAGTTTACAGGTAAAACTGTTAAATGATGATATAAGTTCAAATCAATTAGAACTTATTGTCACGCGAAACTCATTAGAATTAAAATTTATCAATGATGTTTCTATCGATATGTTAGCAGAAGTATTTTTAAAGGACTCAAACAAGTATAAGGTTTTTAGATATCTATTTTCTCGTAAAAAGATAAGCTATGTAAAACTTGAGAATTATCTACAAGTAAGTACAACTACACTAGGGAGAATTATTGGATCATGCAATGAATTGTTGACTGATTATAATTTGA
>DAMBQR010000138.1:1182-1811 GCA_032055545.1 Pseudescherichia sp.
TGAAAATTAGTCACGGAAGAATAGTTGGGGACATAAAGCAACAAATATTTTTTTACTACAGTTTCTTTTGGGTAAGTTCGGTTGATGAAAAAAAAAGTAATTCGAATTTACTTAGTAATTTAGTAGAAGAAGTAAGTGTTAAATATAATCTTTCTGTAGTTCAAAGAGAGCAATTTTATTTATGGAGTTTAGTTACTTTGAAAAAGATTGGTGAAGTATCCATGAATTCATTGAGTATTGGCGAACAAAAAGATGTAGAACAATATAGCAAAACCCCTATAAATAAATTTTTTCAAAAAATATACATTAAACATAAATCAATTTACAATGAAAGCGAAGTACAATTATTTTCTTATTTCTTAAGTTTGTTTTTTATTTCTTTTGGGATGACTTCATATGAAATTATTCAATTAGGATTATTTAATAAAAGGAATCCCGCGTTTGAATTAACAAGTAAAATAATGGCTGCTATAAAGGCTATATTCATTTTGGATAAACAGGATGTAACAATTGAAACAAATGTTTTTTCTTTATTATCACAAATATATTATTTTAGAGGTAATAGTTATTCAACAGATAGTTTGACGTTCATGGATTATTTTAAATTATTCAATAGTTCTTTTAGTACT
>DAMBQR010000138.1:1821-2404 GCA_032055545.1 Pseudescherichia sp.
CCTAGTTCCTTGTTCGATTCTTTTAAATTAGATCAGATAGAAAAAAGACTCATTTTTTTATTATATACTTTATCTCCCAAAAAAAAATATTGTGTGAAAATAGGTGTTGTATTGACAACATCTCATTTAGTGTTAAATGCTACTATTCTTTTGTTAGAGACTGAATTAAATAATAGACGAAATATCACTATTACTCAGTATGTAAATGATGAAAATTTTGATTTAGTAATATCAAATATATCAAATTCTTTACTTGAAAATAACTATAAATATTTTTACCAATTAACTAATATTGGTCCATATCTTGATATTGAAAGACTAGATTTATTAATAGATAAAATAGCTTTAGAAAAATATCAATCATTTACATTTTGGTGAAATAAACATTTTTTTTAATAAACTAAAAAAAAAGGAAAGAATATTTTTTTAGTTTCTAGGCTAGAAATTTCTGCAATCGATAGATAATTTGAATAAAACCTGAGAATATATACTGCTAATATTAATGTTAGCAATATTAATTAACCAACGAAAAAGACCATTTATTTTTTTGAAAACAAAAAAAATGAAGGTCTTTTTTTGTTTT
>DAMBQR010000139.1:0-2320 GCA_032055545.1 Pseudescherichia sp.
GTCAAGCGTAACTAATACTCCGCGCCATAAATAGCTCGGCCAAAGAATTAGGAGTGTGTAGGATGGCGGAAAGCTTTACGACGACTAATCGTTTTTTCGACAACAAATACTACCCGCGCGGGTTCTCTCGTCATGGTGATTTCACCATCAAAGAGGCGCAGCTGCTGGAGCGGCACGGTTATGCTTTCAACGAACTCGATCTCGGCAAACGTGAGCCGGTGACCGAAGAGGAAGAGCTGTTTGTCGCCGTCTGCCGTGGTCAACGCGAGCCCGTCACCGAAGCGGAACGCGTCTGGAGTAAGTACATGACGCGCATTAAGCGTCCGAAACGCTTCCATACCCTCTCCGGCGGTAAGCCGCAGATGGAAGGTGCGGAAGATTACACCGAATCTGACGATTAAGATGCAGGGGCTACGGCCCCTGTTTTTTTATCCCATCATTTTCTGCAGGTGAATGAGCAGGCGGTCAATAGCGCGATAGCCCAGCGCCTCCTGGAGATGTTCTCTGCGTATCGTCTCACTCTCTTCCAGATCGGCAATTGTACGCGCCACTTTAAGCAGGCGTTGCCATGCGCGTATCGATAGCCCAAGCTGCGCAAGCGTCTCTTCAAGCCATTCGGCATCCTCTGGCACCAGCTGACAGTATTTACGTATAGCCGCGTTTTCAAGCCGGGCGTTGAGCATCTGCTGCCGACGGTACTGAAGCACCTGTGCCGCCAGCACACGGGCGCGCACCGTCTCGCTACGCTCGCTGCGGATCGTCGTCTGACGCAGCAGACCCGGTGGGGGGAGGGGGATCTCCAGCGAGAGATCGAAGCGATCAAGAAACGGCCCGGAGAGCTTACTCAGATAGCGCAGCGTCTGCTCTGGGGTGGCGCGATTATGGCTTCCCTGGTAGTGACCCGTCGGGCTGGGATTCATCGCCGCTATCAGCTGAAAGCGGGCGGGGTAGGTTACCTTAGCCCGCGTGCGCGAAATATGGATCTGCCCGGACTCAATGGGTTCACGTAGCGCATCCAGCACGCGCCGTTCAAACTCGGGCAGCTCATCCAGAAACAGGATGCCGTTATGCGCCAGCGAAATCTCGCCCGGTCCGGGAATCGAGCCGCCGCCCACCATAGCGGTGAGAGAAGCGCTGTGGTGGGGTGAACGAAAGGGCCTGCGCCGCCACTGCTTTTTTAACATAGCGGTATTGATCAGGCTGACAATCGCTGCGCTCTCCAGCGCCTCCCGGTTATTCAACGGCGGCAACAGGCCAGTCAGGCGGCTGGCCAGCATTGTTTTACCGGTGCCGGGAGGACCAATGAGTAGCAGGTTATGGCCGCCCGCAGCGGTGATCTCCAGCGCCCGTTTTCCCTGCTCCTGGCCAATCACGTCGCTAAGATCGTCTTCAGCGGCAGTAAACGTCTCTATATCGGGTACGGCTTCCCGCAGCGGATGCTTCCCTTCAAGAAAGGCACACACCTCCTGAAGGTGTCCGGCAATCAGGCTATGAAAGCCCTCAATCAGCCCCACCTCCGCTGCGTTATCTTCTGCCACGATAATCTGCCTGCCTGCGCTAATCGCCTCCTGGGCGCTGGATATCGCCCCGGTAACGCCACGCAGCGCGCCTGTAAGCGCGAGCTCACCAACAAACTCATAGTGACTTAAGTGGGATGCAGTGAGCTGCTCAGAGGCCGCCAGGAGCGCGATAGCGATGGGTAAGTCATACCGCCCACCCTCTTTAGGCAGATCCGCAGGTGCAAGGTTAATGGTGATCTTCTTTGCCGGAAACGTATAGCCACTGTTGATGATGGCGCTGCGCACACGATCGCGGGCCTCTTTGACCGTGGTTTCCGGCAGCCCAACAATGGTGAGGCCAGGAAGCCCCACGCTGATGTGTACCTCAACCGTAATGAGCGGTGCAGCGATCCCTAACGCCGCACGGGTATAAACAACCGACAGTGACATAGCTCCTCCTGTAACGGCAGGATTATGGCACCGTCGATTTTCACCGCCAGCTACGCATCAGCGTTTTTACGGCCTGGGTTCAGCACTATTTTTATCAGCGATGCAATGCATACTCAACGCAGGAAGCTGACGCGCAGTCATGGAAAATCGTTCGCAGGTGAATTATTTTCATATAATCTTTTTTATAGCTAAAACAATACGTTTCAGGAATGTCTGTCATCGTCCCAATAAAAAACTTATAAAAAAATGTTGTGTCGATAGCGAAATCTGTGATAACTCTTTAGGTATTCCTTCGAACAAGAAGCCAGAAAGTACAGAAAATGACAGCCCTTCTACGAGTGATTAGCCTGGTCGTGATTAGCGTGGTGGTG
>DAMBQR010000140.1:0-2306 GCA_032055545.1 Pseudescherichia sp.
GTGCTGCTGATTAAAGAGGAGCTGCACCACTTCTGGCAGGTGCGCGAGGCGATGACGGTGCGGAACATTCCCTACGTCAAAATTACCGCCAGCCGCTACGCCAAAGGGATGCTGAAGGAGGTGCGGACCCACGAGCCGCTCACGCTGATTGATAAGCTGATTTGCGGGGCCTATATCGAGGCCCGCTCCTGCGAGCGCTTTGCCGCCCTGGCACCGCATCTCGACGAGGATCTGCAGAAGTTCTATCTGTCGCTGCTGCGATCCGAGGCGCGCCACTATGAGGACTATCTGACGCTGGCCCAGGCGATCTCACCGCAGGATATCACGCCCCGGGTGCGCTTTTTTGGTGAGGTGGAGGCAGCGCTGATTGCTACCCCCGACAGCGAGTTTCGTTTTCACAGCGGCGTCCCGGCCTGATTCAGGCCAGCGATTTTAACATCCGCACTTCACAATCGACGTGCCCGGTACAGCCCAGTGGCCCATCGATGTGTGCAAAGCCCAGATGTTCGTAGAGGCCAATTGCCTCTTTCAGGAAGGCAGTGGTCTCCAGATAGCAGCGGGTAAAACCCTGCGTACGCGCGTGATCCAGCGCGGCGAGCGCCAGCTTTTTCGCCATCCCTTTGCCGCGTACGGCGGGCAGGAAGTACATCTTCTGCAATTCACAGATATCGGGTTCACTGCACTGGAGCGGTGCGACGCCGCCGCCGCCCACCACCTGGCCATCCTGCTCAATCACCCAGTAGGCATGGCCCGGCTGGCTGTAGAGGGCGTACAGCTCATCCAGATTGGGATCGGCCACGGTATAGCCTTTGTCGGCGGTCAGGCCATACTCCGCTGAAACCTGGCGAATAACAGCGGCGATAGCCGCGTTGTCTTCAGGCGTGATGCGGCGCATGTGCAGTTGAGTGGCAGTTGCAACATTCATGGTGAGGCTCTTTGTTGAGAAGTGCCCCTTACCAGAGAGGTAAGGGGCGAACGCGATTACAGCGCGCTGATGACGCCCTGCTGTTCAACGAGTTTGGTTTTCGCTTCGGCCAGGCTGCTCAGACGCTCACGCTCTTTGGCAACGACGGCTTCCGGGGCGCGCGCCACGAAGCCTTCGTTACCCAGTTTGCTCTCGATACGGCCGATCTCTGCTTCAACCTTCGCCACCTCTTTCGCCAGACGCTCCAGCTCGGCGGCCTTGTCGATCAGGCCAGCCATCGGGATCAGCAGCTCTGCGCCGTCGATGATCTTGGTCACGGAGACCGGGCCTTTATCA
Source organism: Pseudescherichia sp. (assembly GCA_032055545.1). GTDB lineage: Bacteria > Pseudomonadota > Gammaproteobacteria > Enterobacterales > Enterobacteriaceae > Pseudescherichia. Next base: position 1,262 of record DAMBQR010000140.1, read on the forward strand.
TCGGCAGGCAGCAGGGTGATGCTCTCCAGACGCGCCAGGGTCTGCAGGAAGCTGCGGTTGTCGTTCACACGACGTACCGCATCGCTGCTGCAGCCGCGCAGCAGCAGCTCCAGCGGTTTAGCCGGAGAGAGGTTCATCTCGGCGCGGATGTTACGCACCGCGACAATCGCCTGCTTCAGCCACTCGGTATCCGCTACTGCGGCTTCATCCACCTGCGCGGCATCGAAGGCCGGGAAGGGTTGCAGCATGATGGTGTCAGCGGTGTTACCGGTAAGCACCTTCACGCGCTGCCAGATGGTTTCGGTAATGAACGGGATGATCGGGTGCGCCAGGCGCAGCAGACCTTCCAGCACCGTGACCAGGGTGTTGCGCGTGCCGCGCAGTTCGGCTTCAGAGCCGCCGTTCATCACCGGCTTGGTCAGCTCCAGATACCAGTCACAGAACTGGTTCCAGGTGAACTCGTACAGGATGCCCGCAGCAATATCGAAGCGGTAGCTGTCCAGCGCTTCACGGAAGGCTTTCACCGTCTGGTTGAACTCGGCACGGATCCAGCGATCCGCCAGGGAGAGGGTCATCTCGCCGCCGTTGAAGCCGCAATCCTGCTCTTCGGTGTTCATCAGCACAAAGCGGCTGGCGTTCCACAGCTTGTTACAGAAGTTACGGTAGCCTTCCAGGCGCTTCATGTCCCAGTTGATGTCGCGGCCAGTAGAGGCCAGCGCCGCCAGGGTAAAGCGCAGGGCGTCGGTGCCGTGCGGCTCGATGCCGTTCGGGAACTGCTTCTCGGTGCGCTTGGCGATCTTCTCTGCCAGCTGCGGCTGCATCATGTTGCCGGTGCGTTTCTCCAGCAGATCCGCCAGAGAGATACCGTCCACCATATCCAGCGGGTCGATCACGTTGCCCTTGGACTTGGACATCTTCTGGCCTTCGTCGTCGCGGATCAGACCGGTCATGTAGATGGTCTTGAACGGGATCTGCGGCTTGCCGTCTTCATCTTTGATGAAGTGCATGGTCATCATGATCATGCGGGCGATCCAGAAGAAGATGA
>DAMBQR010000141.1:0-777 GCA_032055545.1 Pseudescherichia sp.
AGACAGCAATTTCTTGATTCTTTTGCATAAATTGAAAACCATTTGTTCCAACTTTTTCAGCAATTTTTATTGCCTCTTTCTCTACTTCTATCAGTTTTTCTGACTCTAGTTCTTCAGAATATAATAAATACGCATTATCAGGGATAGGACGTTTTTTGTGGTAGATATCTCTGTCTTCTTTTCCTTCGCCGTCCATTTCCCAATAGACCAACGTTGTCTGTTTCTGTGCGTTCTTTTGGTAATCTTTGATTCTATTTTCAAGCAGTTCTTCTTCCATCATTTGGAAGTTTTTCACACTCGCTGCTACAAAAACTTCTAATTCAAAGTAAGAAATTAAAAACTGATACTTCAATCTCTCACCGCCTTTTCTGATTATTTGATTATTCATTGAACGAAAAAGACAAGTGATCGATTCACTTGTCTTTCTTTGCATTTACTATCTTCAGTTATTTTTCAACACACTCAAAATGGCAGGTCATTGTCAGAAATATCCAATGGACTATTCTCTGGAGAAAATGGATCCAATGGATCGGGGGTCTGGTTCTCTGTTGCTGGTTGTTCGTTACTTGTAACATTTTTATCAAACGTTGCTTGCCCCGTAGATTGCCCCCTACGCTGTTCATTGATTTCTTTTGATTCCAATAATTGAAAGTTTTCAACGACAACTTCTGTCACATAGACCCGTTGCCCTTGTTGATTGTCGTAGTTTCTGGTCTGAATTCGTCCGGTTAAACCGATCAAGGTGCCTTTTCTAGCATAATTTGCCAATGATTCAGC
>DAMBQR010000141.1:844-2276 GCA_032055545.1 Pseudescherichia sp.
AAATCTGCTTCCCTTTCATTGTTAGCATTGGTAAAGTTGCGATTAATGGCCAACGTAAATTGACCTACGGCTGTTCCACTTTGTGTATACCTTAAATCTGGGTCTTTTGTTAATCGTCCAACTAACGTAACGTTATTAATCAAGATTATTTCCTCCTACTCTTATAGTCATTAATATTTTCTTGTATGGATTTAATAAATCATGCTATCTAATAACTCCTAATCATTATAACATGTGCTAACCTACTTTTCTTTTATTCTACTGGTCTGATTTCCCCTCGCAATCTCTCTTTAAACATTTTATTTTCTAACTTTGTATTGGACTTTTTCTTTATGGAATTGGACAAGTAGCCCATGTTCATATCTTTTTTTCTTTTGATACAAGAAGTTTCCTCGACCAATTAGATAATCAAGAAAGCTCTTATTATCCCATTTTAAAGAAAAGAGCGTCCACACAAGGACGCCCACTCCTACTATAAGAATCAACCAAAAATTAGCGACAAACGAAATAATCGCGAATATCAATAAGAGAATAAGGATACCAATACCTACAAAAATTTGTTCCAATCGAATGCCGTTTGGCGCAAAAGGCAATGCTACCCCTTTGATACTGTAAATCTTGTGAGGTTGTTTAAATTCTCGTGTGTAATTATATTCCATCAAAATCGCCAACCTTTTATTGGGAAAATAAAGCCAGCATTTGGTTTGAAAATTAAGTCTTTCAACCAGGTACCAATTTTTTCAGCATCTTTTAAGACTAAAACCAACGCGATTAAAATTAAGATTAAGCAGACTGTCGCAATTCCTCGTGCGGCCCCTTGTGTTGCAACCGCTACAACTAAGGATACCAGTCCTAAAATCACCAATAGTATAATCACCTGTGAGGAAATATTATTTGCTAAACCAGATAAATCAAACATATTCTTACACTCCATTCATTTTTTTAATAAAATAACTATCTTTTGTTGCTTCAATTTGTAATGAGAAGTTAGACGTTAGCGGACTTTTCCCTTCATAACTGAATTGGTAGGTTCCTCGAACATCATAGATCCCTTGGCCTGTTTCTCTTAGACTTGTAATATCTACTTTTTCTAGCGTCGCATGTTCTAGTCCTTTTACATTGGTAATTAGTCCTAACTTTTCATCATTTTTTACATATAATTCAAAGAAACGATTGGTAAATTCCGTTAGTTTTTTTGTTTCTTCTTCATTTACTTCTTTTCCTTTAGGTATAAAACGTTGCTCGTCATAAGCAACTTTGTTACTCTCACTTGTCTTCGCTAAATTCATTAACGTTGGTCTATCAAGTAACTTCAGTTCATTTTCTGCATAACTAACAGGCAAAATCACTTGCACTTGGCGCCATTCTTTCCCTTCAGTAAAACGGACATCATAGTACAAGCTGTAAAGTGATTCTTTATAATCAACTGTTT
>DAMBQR010000142.1:0-2210 GCA_032055545.1 Pseudescherichia sp.
CAGACCGAGACTATCATACAACACTCCGCGCTCATATAAAAGCTGTGCGCGTTCATCATCGGTTAAAGCCCGACTGGCAAGAATTTGTTCCATACGTGCCAGAATCACTTCCTGCTGCAAAGTCGGTTGCAGTGGCACTGCGAGGACTTCGTTCTTACGCCAGGCAGAGTTGCTGCATCCTGCCAGCGTTAGAGCTGTCGCAACGAAACACCAGCGCAAAAAAGGCTTCATTTCCTACTCCCGAAGACAACAAAAGGTTGAACGTCCTGTCCCCCGGCTGCAATGCTGGCATCCTGCCCGGTTGTAAAAGCTCCCCGCCAGCGGCGAGGAGCTAATGGCAACGTTACTCGCCCTGGTCTGCTGCCGGCGCCTGCGGCGCATCAGCGGACGGAGACTGCTCGGTTGCTTCTTTGATGCTCAGACGAACACGGCCCTGGCGGTCAACTTCCAGAACTTTCACCGGTACTTCCTGACCCATCTGCAGGTAGTCGGTCACTTTCTCAACGCGCTTGTCAGCGATCTGGGAAATGTGAACCAGACCCTCTTTACCGCCACCGATGGCAACGAACGCGCCAAAGTCAACGATACGGGTCACTTTACCATTGTAGATACGGCCTACTTCAATCTCAGCGGTGATCTCTTCGATACGGCGGATAGCGTATTTCGCTTTCTCACCGTCGGTCGCTGCGATCTTCACGGTACCGTCATCTTCGATTTCGATGGTGGTGCCGGTCTCTTCGGTCAGGGCACGGATAACAGAGCCGCCTTTACCGATCACGTCTTTGATCTTGTCCGGGCTGATCTTGATGGTATGGATACGCGGTGCGAACTGAGAGATGTCGCCGCGCGGCGCGTTGATCGCCTGCTCCATCACGCCCAGAATATGCAGACGTGCACCTTTCGCCTGGTTCAGCGCAGCGTGCATGATCTCTTTGGTGATACCTTCAATTTTGATATCCATCTGCAGGGCAGAGATACCTTCGCGGGAACCTGCTACTTTGAAGTCCATATCGCCCAGGTGATCTTCGTCGCCCAGAATATCGGACAGCACGACAAAGTTGTCGCCCTCTTTCACCAGACCCATCGCGATACCGGCAACGGCAGCTTTGATCGGCACACCAGCGTCCATCAGTGCCAGTGAAGCACCGCACACGGAAGCCATGGAGGAGGAGCCGTTGGATTCGGTGATCTCAGACACCACACGCACGGTGTACGGGAACTTCTCGGTGTCCGGCATCACTGCCAGCACGCCGCGCTTCGCCAGACGACCGTGACCAATTTCACGACGCTTCGGCGAGCCAACCATACCGGTTTCGCCTACGGAGTACGGAGGGAAGTTGTAGTGGAACAGGAAGCTGTCGGTGCGATCGCCCATCAGCTCGTCGATGTTCTGCGCATCACGTGCGGTACCCAGGGTCGCGGTAACCAGCGCCTGCGTTTCGCCACGGGTGAACAGCGCGGAGCCGTGAGTACGCGGCAGCACGCCAGTACGCACGTCCAGACCACGAATCATATCTTTTTCACGGCCGTCGATACGCGGCTCGCCTGCCAGCACGCGGCTACGCACCACGTTTTTCTCGATGGCGTGCAGAATGTCGCCCAGCTCGTTAGCGTCCAGAGATTCGTCTTCGGCAACCAGGGTAGCGATAGCTTCAGATTTGATCGCGTCAACCTGAGTGTAACGCTCCTGCTTGTCGGTGATGCGGTAGGCATCGCTCAGACGGGATTCAGCCAGCGCAGCAACGCGCGCGTTCAGCGCTGCGTCAACCACTTCCGGCTGCCAGTCCCAACGCGGTTTACCGGCTTCTTTCACCAGGTCGTTGATGTTCTGGATAACGATCTGCTGCTGCTCGTGGCCAAATACCACCGCGCCCAGCATCTGGTCTTCGCTCAGCAGTTCTGCTTCGGATTCAACCATCAGCACAGCGGCTTCGGTACCGGCAACCACCAGGTCCAGCTTGCTCTCTTTCAGCTCGTCCTGAGTCGGGTTCAGAACGTACTGGTCATTGATGTAACCCACACGCGCAGAGCCGATCGGGCCGTTGAACGGAATACCGGACAGAGAGAGGGCTGCGGACGCACCAATCATCGCCACGATGTCCGGGTTAACCTGCGGGTTAACGGAAACCACGGTCGCGATAACCTGCACTTCGTTAACGAAGCCTTCCGGGAACAGCGGACGAACCGGGCGGTCAATCAGACGCGCGATC
>DAMBQR010000143.1:0-2200 GCA_032055545.1 Pseudescherichia sp.
GGTTTCGGTGATACCACCTACGCCAGAACCGATGATCTTCACTTTCACTTCGTCAGTAGAGAGTTTCAGCAAGGAGTCGGAGATCGCTTCCACAGAGCCCTGTACGTCAGCTTTCAGAACGACGTTCACTTCGTGAACTTCGCCCTCGGTCATGTTAGCAAACATGTTCTCGAGTTTAGATTTCTGCTGGCGCGCCAGTTTAACTTCACGGAATTTGCCCTGACGGTAGAGCGCAACTTCACGCGCTTTCTTCTCGTCACGCACAACGGTCACTTCATCACCGGCAGCCGGAACGCCGGAGAGACCCAGGATCTCAACCGGAATGGACGGACCCGCTTCCAGCACTTCCTGACCCAGTTCGTTACGCATCGCACGTACGCGGCCATACTCGAAGCCACACAGCACGATGTCGCCTTTGTTCAGCGTACCTTCACGAACCAGCACGGTAGCAACCGGACCACGACCTTTATCGAGGAAGGATTCGATGACCGCACCGCTCGCCATGCCTTTACGTACCGCTTTCAGCTCAAGCACTTCAGCCTGCAGCAGGATAGCGTTCAGCAGGTCGTCGATACCGGTACCCGCTTTCGCAGACACAGGGATGAACTGTGATTCACCGCCCCACTCTTCCGGCATAACGCCGTACTGGGAGAGTTCGTTCTTCACGCGGTCCATATCGGCTTCTGGCTTATCGATTTTGTTCACCGCAACCACCAGCGGTACCTGCGCCGCTTTCGCGTGCTGGATAGCTTCGATGGTCTGCGGCATCACGCCGTCGTCAGCTGCCACTACCAGTACCACGATATCCGTTGCCTGCGCACCACGAGCACGCATGGAGGTAAACGCGGCGTGGCCCGGGGTATCCAGGAAGGTGATCATGCCGTTTTCGGTTTCTACATGGTAGGCACCGATGTGCTGGGTAATACCACCCGCTTCGCCGGACGCCACTTTGGTAGAACGAATGTAGTCAAGCAGTGAGGTTTTACCGTGGTCAACGTGACCCATGATGGTCACTACCGGTGCACGCGGCTCGGCCGCTGCGCCAGTATCACGGTCGCTCATTACGGCTTCTTCCAGCTCGTTTTCACGACGCAGGATGACCTTGTGGCCCATCTCTTCGGCAACCAGCTGCGCGGTTTCCTGGTCGATGACCTGGTTGATGGTGGCCATAGCGCCCAGCTTCATCATCGCTTTGATGACCTGAGAGCCTTTTACCGCCATCTTGTTCGCCAGTTCGCCAACGGTGATGGTTTCGCCGATCACAACGTCACGGTTAACCGCCTGAGCCGGCTTCTGGAAGCCCTGCTGCAGGGAAGAACCTTTACGTTGCTTACCGCCTTTACCGCCACGGCCCGCTGCACGTGCTTCTTCACGGTCAGCTTTGGATTCAGCGTGTTTGTTGCCCTTCTTCTGAGGACGAGCAGCTTTTGCAGCGGTACGGGTACGGCCACGGCCGCCTTCTACTTCACGATCGTTTTCATCTTCAGCCTGGCGAGCATGCTGAGAGGTGGTCACGTGATAATCGCTGGTGTCTTCGGTTTCTGCAGGTTCGATAACCCCGTTCCTCTCATTTTCTTCCGCCATACGGCGTGCTTCTTCTGCTACGCGACGTGCTTCTTCTTCAAGCTTACGACGCGCCTCTTCTTCAGCTTTACGCTTCAGCTCTTGCGCTTCGGCTTCACGACGCGCTTTTTCAGCCTGGGCAGCTTTGGTCATTTCGTCAGATGGTTGATTGCTCACTTTGCTCGTTTCCGCAGCGTCGCGCTTCGCCGTATCAGCGGTGTCGCGTTTCGCTTTTTCTTCGGCTTCGCGCTTCGCTTTCTCTTGTGCGTCACGCTTGGCTTTGTCCTCGGCTTCACGCTTCGCAGCTTCCTCTGCTTCACGCGTTGCCTTCTCTTCCGCTTCGCGCTTCGCCTCTTCTTCCGCGGCGAGACGTTCAGCCTCTTGCGGATCGCGTTTTACAAAGGTGCGCTTTTTACGGACTTCGATCTGCACCGATTTACTCTTCCCGCCGGTGCCAGGGATATTCAGCGTGCTGCGCGTTTTGCGCTGCAGCGTCAGCTTGTCCGGCGCGGAACCGTGTTCACGGTTCAGGTGCGCCAGCAGCGTCTGTTTCTCTTGTGCTGTTACTGAGTCTTCAGCAGCCTTCGGGATCCCTGCATCAGCAAATTGCTGTACCAGGCGGTCCACGGAGGTCTGA
>DAMBQR010000144.1:0-2156 GCA_032055545.1 Pseudescherichia sp.
GCTGGCATCGAGATAGACAACCCCTTTAATGCTAATCCAGCGCCTGCAGGTGATGCTCCAAAGGGAAGAAGGCCATCATTCAATGCCACAGTAGTTAAGGCCGTTGTATCAAAACAGCCTGTAGTTGAAGATTTGGATGATGAAGAGCTGAAGGGTGAACAAAACTTAATGACGAACGACGACATAGCGAAGTTAGCTAAAACTGTCAGTGATAAGCAGACTCCTGCAGCTCCGGCTCCAGTAGAACAACCGGAAGGTATGGACATATCTAAGTTCAAGCCAGCACCTAAAGAACTGGATTTATCAGGGCTTGATACGTTCACTATGCGTAAAGCAGAAGAGGCAAAACAGAAAGCTAAACCAAAAGTGGACACTGACGAGCTGGATAGTTTTAGTAATCGTTATGCGGGGAATAGTTTTATTGAAAAAATGACAAAAAAACTACAGGAGACATTTTCAGCATCTTCTCATGCTCCTGTTAACTTTGTACCAGAACATGAAATAAAAACCATGTTTGGGAATTCACTTTCAAAAATAGTTAATAACACCAATAGCAGAAGCATACATTTTGTTGATAAATCTGTTCTTAAAGAAGATGCGCAGGGATTATCAATTGCCACAAAGGATAGAACCTTAGCCGCAAGAAGATTAACTCTAATGGCTAAGGCTAAAGGATGGAGCAGCATTAGTTTTGATGGTAATCAGCTTTTCCTTGAAGAAGCATATGAAGAAGCAACAAGAGCGGGTTTGGTAGTAAAGCCATCATCAGAAGAACAAGCCAGATTTTTCAAAGAAGTTCATGAAGCGAAAAAGTTAGATAGTTTTATGCCTTTTGGCGGTATGAAGGAAAGCAAAAAAAAGGATATAGATAAAGATATTGAAAATCCCGGACATAGCCATGAACAAGCCCCTGTTCCTGTTCAAGCCCCTGTCTACAACGCAAGAATACCAACAAGAATGAAATAAAATAAAAAACCCTCATTAAGAGGGTTTCTTTTTATGCGAGGATTTTATTTTTACATGAAGATTTTAATCAGAACGTTGACGAAAGAAAGAATAGTGATACCCAACGTTAAGAATACAACCATGCTCACTGGAAAACCTACAATCAACTTAAAAGCATAGTTGTTTACAGGCATCATATGAAACACAGGAAAGCTTTTATAAGCGTTAGTATTCATCATTTTACCAAGTGGATAAAACACCACGAAACCTAAAACAACCGTAGTTAACGCCGAAAGGACTAACAACGGAATACCGTAGAACACTGTTGATAAGTTCAGTAATGAATCAATATATAAGTTTAGCATTTTCATCTCCTCGCATTTGATGATTTAAATATTAGCGTACTGTTTTATGGATATCAAATTATTTTTTATTTTTCGGATAAAACATAACTGGAACATTTCTACTTTTATTGTTTTTATCTTTCACACAAGAAGTGAATTCATAAAAAGGGTTAGGTATAATGTCTTCAATGGATTTGAAGACATTAAGTTTATTCTCAAAAGTTCTTGCCTTAAGGCAATAAGCATTAACGATAAGATTGAAATACCCGGCAAAACCGACAAGCGCAGCGGTAAAAGGAACCATCCTTAATGGGATTGTTAAATCAGCTCTTGTCATAAAACTAAAACCAAAGAACAGAGCGACACACGTTAGCATCAATGTTAATAAAGCTATTGAGGCGCATTTTCTGTAGTTTGTTTGTAAAATTCCTTCATTAGAGTTTTTAATAACATACCATTCTTCAAAGGTACGCTTATTGCTCGGATCACCATGAGCATATTGAACAGCATTAACAATGTTTTTACCCACTTTATAAGGTAAAACAAAAGGCGCTGTAAATAATCTCGCAGTTCCTATAAATGGCGCAGCAGCAATTCTACCAAGTGTTAACTTCTTTTTCTCTTTGTTTTTATTTTCAATAAACATAATAATTCTCCTTTGTAATGTGTATATTATTTTATATACAAATATTAATAATGCTTGTCAATAAAAAAGCCTCTAAAAAGAGGCTTTTATTTTAATTTATTTTTTATTTATTAAAATCCTGTAAATCTACACTGGTATCTTTAGGTTTATTATTTGATGATTCTGATTTTTCTTCACTTTCACCTGAACCTTCACCATTATCTCCATTAGTGGCAGTATTA
>DAMBQR010000145.1:0-321 GCA_032055545.1 Pseudescherichia sp.
GAAACAGAAAAGGAACTTTTAGAAGCTGTTGAATCGGTGAAAAACGTAGGAGCAACCTGGCAAGTTGTGTTTGATACAGTAGACAATTACAAAGAAGAAGCACTCAATACAATCTTACCGATTGGAAAACCTTACTTAGACGTTGAAATGAGTTATATGCGTGATCTAACAACAACAAATATTGCTACACAAGTACCTTTTACCAATGTGGAATTACAAAGCCCAACAGGTCAGTTTTATGGCCGGAATCAGTTGACGAAGAACATGATTACTATTGACCGAAAAAAAGATTTAATTACACCAAGTGGGCTTATTTTCGGA
>DAMBQR010000145.1:331-1303 GCA_032055545.1 Pseudescherichia sp.
ACAAGCAGTTATTGGATGAAGAGGACCAGGAACTTGATTTAGTTAAAGAAAAATCTAATTTGTTATCCACTATGTTTGAATCGCTACTAAAAAGCTATACGGACGTGGATGCGGGACTTGTTGACCGTGTGACGTTGTTGACGTATGAACGCTTTGAAAACAAAGAGACAGAGCCAACATTAGTCGATTGGTTTAGAATCTTAAAAGAACAAACGGATGAAGGTGCCAAAGAATTAGCGAATAAAGTGGAAACCTATTGTGTGGGTTCACAAGATATCTTTGCGCACCAAACGAATATCGACTTAACGGCACCCTTTATTGTCTTTAATACAAAAAAATTAGATGATCGCTTGAAAAAGTTTGCCATGAAAGTGATTTTAGATCAGTTGTGGAAACAAGTAGTATCCGGACAAGGAAAAGTAACGTCACGTTTGTATTTTGATGAATTACAAGTCAATTTCACAACGGAAGAAGAAGCAGAGTGGTTCTTAAATTTATGGGCGCGTATTCGTAAGTATGGCGCCGTGACAACAGGTATCACGCAAAACCCTACGACGTTATTAGACAGTAAAGCGGGGCAAAAAATGATTGCCAATAGTGAATTTTTGATTTTATTACGGCAAAAACCAATTGATTCACAACGATTAGTAGAAATTTTAAGTCTGACACCTGCATTGAAGAAGTATATCAATGATCGAGCCCCACAAGGAACGGGGCTAATTTCTGCAGGTGGGGTAGTTGTTCCGTTTGAAAATCCTATTCCAAAAGAAACACATCTATTTGAAATTATGAACACCGACGCTTAGGATGTGAGGATATGGTAGAAAATAAGCGTACTTGGAAAGAAAAAGTACATGTTGAAACTCAAGTAGAAGAGCGTCTTAGAAAAAATTTGACCTTAAAATCAAGAGAAGCGACGAAGTTGCAAAAAAAAGCGTTAAAGACGACTAAAAAGGAGTTTAAACTTTCTAA
>DAMBQR010000145.1:1313-2085 GCA_032055545.1 Pseudescherichia sp.
GAAAAATTACAAGCAATCCCTAAAAAAACATAAACTTACCTTGAAAACAGGGAAGGAACCCTTAAGTATTAACCATTTACTGGATAAAAAGAAATTTGTAGAGCAAAAGAAACGCAAAAAAGCACAGAAAATTGCTTACAAACGAACGAAAAAAGTAGATGAAACGCGTGTCGTTAACCAAGTGAAAAGGGAAACCAAGGAAGGGTTGAAAAGAGAAGCGACGCAAAAAGTACGAACCACGTTAACGCAGGAAGATACACTGAATGAAGCAATGACCCTTTATGAAAAAACACAACAAGCTAAATTTAACATGCGTACAGCTTTGAAAACAGGAAAAACGGTTAAGAATCTTTCGGTGAAAACTGCAAAAGATACGTATGGATTGGGGAATCGCTTATTTAACTTTTCAAGAGGACGTGGGTTTCAGCGCACACCAAAAGACTTTACGTTAAAAAAACAACTTATGAAACAACTACGGAATCGTGCTATGCGCTTTAAAGCAGCAAAAGAAGCGAAGAAAGCCGAACAAGGTATTGGCTTGATTCGTTCTTTTTTTAATGGTCAGAAGACATTAGGGAAAGTCGCTGCATTGATTCTAAAAAATCCGATTTCTTGGGTTGTTTTATTGGTTCTTTTTCTTGTTTTTTTATTGAGTGGCGTTGCAAGTAGTACACAAAAACCAGCGATTGTTCAAGAAGAGGAAGATTTAACCGCTTCATGGACGTATTTTACTAAATTAGATGCGCAACATACAGACGATAACAACTTGTTT
>DAMBQR010000146.1:0-449 GCA_032055545.1 Pseudescherichia sp.
GTGAACTGCTCCATCAACGAATTGAGCAGCGTTTTCATCAGATGTTGGCTTCAGGTTTTGAAGCAGAAGTGCGGGCGCTTTTTGCTCGTGGAGATTTGCATACGGACATGCCTTCCGTTCGTTGTGTGGGATACCGCCAGATGTGGTCATACCTTGAAGGCGAGATCTCATATGAGGAAATGGTTTATCGAGGTGTTTGCGCGACGAGACAGTTAGCGAAACGCCAGATAACCTGGCTTCGCGGTTGGGAAGGTGTTCACTGGCTAGACAGTGAAAAGCCGGAACAGGCGCGAAATGAAGTATTACAGGTTATTGGTGCTAACGCAGACTGAATGTGTACAATTACATCGGATCGTGCGCAAAATTTTACGCAGTTTTCAGGGCCTTCGGGTTCAAAGTACAAAACAAGCATATAAGGAAAAGATAGAATGGCTAAGGGGCAATCTTTA
>DAMBQR010000146.1:653-2044 GCA_032055545.1 Pseudescherichia sp.
TGAGCAGGCGGTGCTGGTACACATCTATTTTTCGCAAGACAAAGATATGGAAGATCTCCAGGAGTTTGAATCCCTGGTCTCTTCAGCTGGCGTCGATGCAATGCAGGTGATTACCGGTAGCCGTAAAGCACCGCACCCCAAATATTTTGTTGGTGAAGGTAAGGCAGTTGAAATAGCGGACGCCGTAAAAGCATCGGGTGCATCGGTTGTGCTTTTTGATCATGCCCTGTCCCCAGCCCAGGAACGAAACCTGGAGAGACTGTGCGAGTGTCGCGTTATCGATCGCACCGGTCTGATTTTAGACATTTTTGCGCAACGTGCACGTACCCATGAGGGGAAATTGCAGGTTGAGCTGGCGCAGCTGCGCCATCTGGCCACGCGCCTGGTGCGCGGCTGGACCCACCTTGAGCGTCAAAAGGGCGGGATTGGTTTGCGCGGTCCGGGTGAAACCCAGCTCGAAACCGACCGTCGTTTACTGCGTAACCGTATCACCCTGATCCTCTCGCGTCTTGAGCGCGTTAGCAAACAGCGCGAGCAGGGGCGCCGGTCGCGCGCGAAGGCAGATATCCCTACGGTATCGCTGGTCGGCTATACCAACGCCGGTAAATCGACGCTGTTTAATCAGATCACTGAAGCGCAGGTCTACGCTGCGGACCAGCTGTTTGCCACGCTGGATCCGACCCTGCGCCGCATTGACGTCGCCGACGTCGGCGAGACCGTGCTGGCAGATACGGTAGGCTTTATCCGCCACCTGCCGCACGACCTGGTGGCCGCCTTTAAGGCGACTCTGCAGGAGACGCGCCAGGCCACGCTGCTGCTGCACGTGATCGATGCCGCCGACCTTCGCGTCCAGGAGAACATTGAGGCGGTGAATACCGTTCTCGAAGAGATTGACGCTCATGAGATCCCGACCCTGCTGGTGATGAACAAGATCGATATGCTCGACGAGTTCGAACCACGTATCGACAGGGACGATGAAAACAGACCGATTCGGGTTTGGCTGTCAGCGCAAACCGGAGTAGGCGTACCACTGTTATTTCAGGCGCTAACCGAGCGTCTCTCCGGGGAGGTGGCCCAGCATACGCTGCATCTGCCTCCGCAGGAGGGGCGGCTAAGAAGCCGATTTTATCAGCTTCAGGCGATAGAAAAAGAGTGGACAGAGGAGGACGGCAGCCTGGGTCTGCAAATTCGTCTGCCGATCGTTGAATGGCGTCGCCTCTGTAAACAAGAACCTGCATTGGTTGACTACGTAGTCTGACCTGGCGGCTGGCCTGAAGACATTTCCCCTCCAGGGGATAACGAATAACAAATATGGAGCACATACATGGCGTGGAACCAGCCCGGTAATAACGGACAAGACCGCGACCCGTGGGGAAGCAGCAATAATCAAG
>DAMBQR010000147.1:0-2023 GCA_032055545.1 Pseudescherichia sp.
TAAGCGCTATGGCTATGACAAATCAAAAGAGAAGCTCACCTTATATCAAGGCATTGATGTATTGATTGAAGATAATCAGCCGTTTCATTCACCAATGAACGGCCAAATCGTTTCGGTGCCTGATACAGAAACGCTGGTTATCGAAAAAGAGAAAGTAGCTAGGTTAACGATTCGTGGTGTGAATACCCTTCGACTAACAAAAGGTATGGATGTTGAAGAGGGAACATTTCTTGGGAATACAAAGAATTCAACAGTTACATTCCAGTATGAAAAATATAAAAAAGAAACGAAAGACTGGTTTTTTGTAAATCCAGCCTTTTATTTTCCACGTGTAACCTACACGCAAACGACTCTTTTAGGAAGTGCAGATTTTTCTCCTGGAGCAAGTGTCGAAAAAAGAGCGCAAGCTGTTTATGATTATTTATCAAAAAAGGGATACACCAAAGAGGGAATTAGCGCGATTTTAGGCAATTTTTCGGTAGAAAGTGGCATTAATCCAAAACGTGCAGAAGGGGATTATTTGAACCCGCCTGTAGGTGCGCATGGGAATTCGTGGGACGAACCGAGTTGGCTTTCTATGGGAGGTCCGCAAATTTATGGGGGACGTTTTCCAAATATTCTCCATCGAGGACTAGGTTTAGGTCAGTGGACGGATACAGCTGATGGTGGTCGTAGGCATACGTTGTTATTAGACTATGCCAAAGGTAAAAATAAAAAATGGTATGATCTGCAATTGCAACTGGACTTTATTTTTGACGGCGATGCACCAGGCTCACGAACAGCAGCAGATAATGTAGCAAGAAGTAAGGTTGCTGCAACTATTCCAGAACTTACTACTTATTTTCTAACTGTTTGGGAAGGAAATCCCGGAGACAAGTTAGGAGAACGAATTCAAGCTGCACAAAATTGGTTTACATTCTTTTCTCGATCGGGTACACCAATCGGTGGTTCTGGGAGTGAGGTCTTTGCGCAGTATAAAGAAAAAATGCAACCATTACCCACAGACAGAGAAACAAAAGCAGGACAAGGCTGGCCAGGCAATGCGTATGCGCCAGGGAATTGTACTTGGTATGTGTTTAATCGTTTTGCACAGTTAGGAAAAAGCATTCACCCTACTATGGGAAACGCCAATCAATGGGTGCATAACTACAGTCAAACGCCCGGAGCGACACTTGAATCGGCCCCTAAAAAAGGGGATGCTGTTATTTTTACAAATGGTGTAGCTGGTTCTAGTACGCAATATGGACACGTGGCTTATGTGGAGCATGTAAACTCTGATGGTAGTTTTGTCATTTCTGAAATGAATGTCAGTGGTGAGTATTCTATGAATTGGCGTGTCTTAAAAAAAGAAGCAGGCGAATACTTTATGCGCCTAAACTAAAAAGAAAGGAACCAATAAGAACAATGTATAATATGGAAAAATTAAGTAGATACAAGAAAATTGGCTTTATTGGTGGCAGCTTACTGCTTATTATGCTTATTTTTTTGATTGGGCTTAGTGTTGGGCAAAGAAAACAAGTAAACACCAATGAAAAACAAGTAAAAGTCGAGAAAAAAGAGGAATTAACAACAAGTACGGTAAAAAAATTTTTGATTGCGTATTATACAAAAAAAGATCTTGGCGAAAATAGAAATCGCTATGAACCTTTGGTGACAAGCGCCATGTATAACGAATTAGTGAATGTAGAAAAACAGCCTGTTAATCAAGCGTATAAAGGCTATGTAGTCAATCAAGTACTTGATACGTATAAAATCTATATTGATACTGAAAACAACGAAGTCATTGTGGACGTCACGTATAAGAATACACAACGAACCAAACGAAATAATGATGAAGGAGCGTTGAAAAATCAGAGCAATCAAGAAGCGCTGAAATTAACCTTTGTAAAACAAGGCGCTAATTTTTTATTGGATAAAATGGCACCAGTAACACTTACCAATGAATTACAAGAGGAGCCAAATTCATATAATACACATGTAGTAACGACAGAAGAATCAGCAAAGGAGAGTGCAAACAGTGGGG
>DAMBQR010000148.1:0-2022 GCA_032055545.1 Pseudescherichia sp.
ATAATTTTAAAAAGAGTGTTTCCAACTAATGGAACACTCTTTTTTATATTGTGTGCCCGGCATGCGCAACAACTTGGTGGTGAAAGTCCACTACAGGCTTGGCAGTAGGAACTGTTAGCGAAAGACAAGGGTGTCCATGGCGACGTGGAATCTGAAGGAAGTCGGACGCAAAATCTCGAACTGACGAATAGAAATCAGATATAAGGCTGAATTGGGACGGACGAGTTTGCAGTTCAAAACAAAATCCGATACTGCCCGAATCCCATACAGTAAATCTGGCAGTTACATGAGAGGAAAGTGGTTGCGCTTACCCGGGGAGGTCTCCTGAGGGTTATTGGATTAACAATCGGATTAGTGATAATCGGATGAATCAGGAGAAGTCAGCAGAGGTCATAGTAGCTTTCTAACGAAAGTAAAGGACTGAACAATCTTAAATCTTGAAGGAACAAGGAGGTGAAGACATCCCGTCGAAACACAGAAAACATCGAGGTAAAGACCAAAAGATGGCTACTTATAAAGGGATAAGCTGGAAGCGAAAGAGTATATAAGAGCGTGTAGGGATGTAGTCATGGAAATGAAGAAACAAGATGGTATCAATTTAATCGATAGAATCGTTACCAACGGCAATTTATGGAGAGCTTTTAAAAAGGTAAAAGAAAATGGAGGAGCTCCGGGTGTGGACGGAATAACAGTTCACGAACTAAAATCTCACCTGCGGAAATATTTTGAGCCACTCAAACAGAAACTAATGGATGGCACATACCAACCGCAACCAGTGAAAAGGGTAGCTATTCCAAAATCGGACGGCGGGGTGAGATAGTTAGGGATTCCTTGTGTGCTCGACCGTGTAGTCCAACAAGCTATTCTACAAGTAATTGACCCAATCATTGATCCGCATTTTTCTAAGAATAGTTTCGGCTTCCGAAAAGGAAGAAACGCACATCAGGCAATCGAACTCGCCGCACAATACTATCAAGAAGGATATCGAACAGTGGTGGACTGTGATTTAAAAAGTTATTTTGATACAATTCATCACCAACGACTAAGAGCATATCTAGAAGAGTTCATCACAGATAAGATAGTCCTCAAACTTATTTGGAAGTTCTTACGTTCAGGTATTCTTGATAAGGATACTTACATTGATACAACGGAGGGCGCTCCGCAAGGTGGCCCACTGTCTCCTATTCTAGCAAATGTTTACTTAAATAAACTAGATAGAGAATTGGAAAAACGAGGGCATCGTTTTATTCGATACGCGGATGACTTTGTGATTTACGTGAAAACGCCAAGAGCGGGGGAACGTGTCATGGCAAGTGTGAAGAAATATATCGAAGAAGATTTAGGGTTAACGATTAATGAAAAGAAAAGTAAAGTATGCGGTGCAATAAGCGCCACATTTCTAGGTTTTAACATACAAAACTTAATGGGAAAGTTGGATGCCGACCAAGTAAATCCGCTAAACAACGATTCAAAAATAAACTAAGAAAATTATCGAGTCGTAAAATGGCAGGTACGTTTGAAGAGATTGTGAAAAGAATCAATCAAACAACGGTTGGATGGATTAATTACTATGGCATTGCCAATATGAAAGTCTTCATAAAAGAAATAAAAGGTTGGTTAAATCATCGATTGCGTCAACTCATCTTGAAGCGATGGAAGAAACCAAAAACGAAGTATGCGAAACTACGTCAATATGGGATTGACCATGATGATGCGATGAAAATATCAAATTCAAGAAAAGGATATTGGCGACTATCGAGAAATGAGATTATTAATCGAGCAATAACAAATGAAAAGCTCACAAAGTGGGGGTTGAAAGACATAATCCAACTTTATGAGCTCAGATACTTAAGAGATTGAACCGCCGTATACGGAACCGTACGTACGGTGGTGTGAGAGGTCGACTAGCCAAATAATGGCTAGTCTCCTACTCGATTTCTAAAGTAATGGTTGAAATACATGTCCCAACAAGTTTCACATTCTGCTAGTAGAAACTAAAGTAGCGGATCAGGCGTGTTGATT
>DAMBQR010000149.1:0-2016 GCA_032055545.1 Pseudescherichia sp.
ATGATTTTAGAATGTCAACTCTAATAAGAATAATTTATGATATAATTAAAATATAGGTTTTTATACCTATTATGTTAATTATTTATATTTTCCCCCTTTATTATATCGAGCGTTCACGGAAACTCCTTAGCTCCTGTGACTACTCATTTTTAATATCATTAATTTTTGTTGATTCCCCCACTTTTTTTGCATAAAACACTTGACAAGCTTATAGAATTTTGCGGTGCTCCTCTTAAAGACATGTTTTAATAGGAGGATTATTTTATGCTTAAAAATTGGAGCTCTCATGCTGATTATCAGCAATTTATTATTTCAAATCTCTCATGTTTCTACAAAACTTTTCCTAAAAAAGTTATAGAACTTGAACCTTCTATCTCTAAGTTGTATTGCTTAGACTTAGATATTCTTAGAGAGATATTAAAACCTTATTATTCTAATACTGGCAGGCCTGCAACCCTTCAACCTGAAATATTTCGTTCATTTTCTTTAATGCTTTTTCAAAAGGAAACAAGCATTACCAACTGGGTTAAAAAGCTTCATGCTAGTGAGTTGCTTGCAACCTGTATAGGCTGCACCAAAAATAATGTCCCTTCACTTGGTGCTCATTATGATTTTATCTCTAGATTATGGCTCTCAAATCTGTCTACCGACAGGGCCAAACTAAAAAATACGTATCCATATAAGAAGAAACCCTCTAAAATTAAGACACCTGGGAAAAATAAAAAGCTTCCTAATAAAAAAACAGGTGTTGTTAAGAGAATTTCAGATTTTTTTGAAGCTGGTCGCTCATTTTCCCTAAGAGCCGAAAGGCTGCTTCAAAAAATATTCTCATTAGTTGCTGTAGAGCCCTCTTTTAACCTTAACTTAATAGAAAAAGATAACCTTACAGTTGTCGGTGATGGTACTTGTGTTCACTGTAAGTCTTCTTACTCTGGTTCTAAAGTTTGTGACTGCCGTAAAAATGAAATTTACGATTGCAAATGCCCTCGTAGACTTTCTGACATAGATGCTAATTGGGGTTGGGACAGTCATGAAAATCGTTGGTTTTACGGCTACACTCTCTATGCTTTATCTTCTCACAATAAAAAATATAAGATAGATCTACCTGTTTATCTACGATTTGTAGAAGCAAGCAGACACGACAGTGTCACTGGAATAGTCGCATTAGCTGAATTTAGAGAACTGTTACCGCAGTTCAATATATCGAATTATGTTCTTGACTCAGCTAATGATAACTATCCTACATATGAATTATGTTCCAAATGGAACATTAATCCCTTTATTGATTTGAACTCCAAAAATAAAGGAAATTCAAAATATCCAACTACTTTAGATATTAATGAAAAAGGAGTTCCTACCTGCATTGGTGGCCATGAAATGGTCTATAACGGTTTTGAAAAAAGTCGTTCACGCCTTAAATGGCGTTGCCCTTTAGTTTTAAAAAAGGTTGATAGTTGCTCTTGTTGTGAACAGTGCTCACCATCACCTTATGGGCGAGTAATCTATACTAAACCATCATGGGATTTGCGGTTGTTTACTTCTGTGCCTCGCGGCTCAAAACAATGGAAAACTATTTATAAAACTAGAACCTGCTCAGAACGTATAAATAATCGTATTCTTAATGATTATAGAATTCATTCTTTACGAATACATGGTAAAAAACGTTATTCATTTATGACTATGATTGCTGGAATTAATATCAGGTTTTAGTATTTTAAATTTATTAAAGTAACTGTTTGACAATTGAATACTTTTTTCTGAAAGTTCCTGCATCGTGTAGGCTTGTTTGCTATGCCTATTTTTATTCCTAACTACTCTCTGAACATAAAATTTATAGGTCTATAATCACTCTATACAAAATCAGGTTTTACATATTAGTTTCCGTGACTACTCTATACTTATTTATAGCATATCATAATAAAAATATAATATATTGTTAATAACATATTTTTTCTTTATCCTTGTTGAAAAATACACTAAATGGTATACTAAATAGGACTTAATTAATTCTAAAAT
>DAMBQR010000150.1:0-1000 GCA_032055545.1 Pseudescherichia sp.
CCCGACACCATCAGAAAGTGAAACACGTCCCGTGACAAGATTAGCAAAGAATTTCCGGAAGACATACAAGCCAAGCGGTGTAAGAAGATAAATAAGTATCGTTAATATCTTCTGCCACACGTTTTCTGTCTGATTGCTTAATTGAAAACCTAGTGATAAGAAACTTGCAAAGAAAATAGTCGCAAAACCAACCATTCCCTTCATAAAAATAGTCATGCCAAAGGTTTTAAAGTAATTCGCAAAGATGTTGGTTTCAGTTAAAAAGAGTCCTGCGAACAACAATAACGGTAACAACGGCAATAGGAACAATTGAATGACAGAAATAATTAATCGTAAGAAACTTAACAGGAAATACACCACTGTTTGAATGAAGTTAACTACCAGATAAAACAAGCCATAAAAAGTATTGGTCCAGTTGTTATAATACATAATTGAACGGTTTTTTAAGTCTTTACTTTCGTAATTTACAACTTCTTCCATTAACTTATTATTTTCTTCGCTATTCATATCGTTGTCTAACAATAAGTTGATTCGATCATATTCTTTATCTTTATACTTTACTGTTTTCTTACGGATTTTATTAACATCACTTGTTCCATAGTTCATGAGCAAGTAAGGTTCATACACATTGGTGTAAAAAACACGTGAAGCAATTAAATTTCCTGCACTTTTTGCTCGTTGATCTGCAGATAATTTTTGCTCTACTTCATTTCCGTTCTTATCTTTCCCTTTCTCTGTCATTGGTACACTAACATCACCTAAGACCGGATTAATATTTACAAATGCGGTCTCAACTTCTTTATCTACACTAAACATCATATCAAACAAAGAATTGGATGTGTTGGCATCTTTTAGGACGGAAAGACCTGTAAAAATAAGAATCGTCATTAAAAAAATACCAAAAAACCGTTTGTATCGTTGTTGTCCAATAAATTTTACACCTAAAATAACAAAGACAAAGGCAATACCAATCGTTCCCGCAATCCCTAACATATTAGTT
>DAMBQR010000150.1:1010-1625 GCA_032055545.1 Pseudescherichia sp.
ACGTTAGGTTCATAATCGGTTGCTTAATAGCAGTTATAATATCCATACTAAATAGTGTTTTTACCATAACTGCATTAAACTCTCCGAGTCCTTTTACCATTGACCAAACAAAAGTCTTTATTGTCGCAGAAGCATTAGTGATAGCTTCATTAAAACCCGTTACAGATTCTTTCTCTTTTTCCTTAGTCATTAACTCAAAAGCATTGTCTTTGTAAGTATCATAAATTGTATCTACATTAGTAGTTGGCTCTGTAACAATAACTTTATTTTCATCAGGTTTAGGTGCTGCATTAACAGATGTAGTTTGTGTAACAACAAAAAAACAGCCTACTAGAAACAGTAAGGCTGTTTTAATTAATAATTTCTTGTTCAAGGTATCACCTCTTATTTTTCTTTGACTTTTTCAAGAGATATTTTGTTTTTCCCATACTTAGCAGTTATTTTCCCATTCTTTTCTTTTACATCAGAAAAAATGTTTTTGCCTATGTTACTTATATCAATAGTCAATTTTTCTTCCTTATCGTTGTAACTGTATGTTCCGCTATAGCTTGATCCAGACTCTAATAAACTAACTTCTCCATCTTTATAAAAAGTGAATTGAGTTGACACACCAAA
>DAMBQR010000150.1:1649-1994 GCA_032055545.1 Pseudescherichia sp.
TTTATGTTCCTTGTTCCATTGCCAACGCCATTTGAGTAGCTTCATCCTCTTTATTAGTAGACGAAACGGCCATTAACCAACTATCGAATAAAACATCAATTGCAATAGGCTGGCTACGTCCTCGATGGTCTTGGAATAAACAAGTCCCTGATTTTAGTTCATTAATTAACTGAAGATTTGCTGGATTCGTATCCATACCAAAAAATTCTAAAACTTTTTTCTGTGCTTCTTTTTGGTTTGGCCGGAACGCAAATTTATAAGACAATAATTCTTTTTTATCTTCTTTATCATAATCCATAAACGCTTGTGTGACAAGGTATATATCGGTCATGTTCGCACGTCCTT
>DAMBQR010000151.1:0-1988 GCA_032055545.1 Pseudescherichia sp.
TGGTGGGCAACAATTGCTTGAAAAACTCCCTACAAAAGTCAAAGCTGATGTTTCTGGGGATGTTTATAATTCAGCGGAACAAAATACATTTGGTCAACGAATTAAAACCAATACCGTTGTCAACCATATTCCAAAAGTGAACCCTAAAAAAGACGTAGTTATTAAAGTCGGTGACAAACAAAGTCAAAATGGCGCTACAATCAAATTAGGGGAGAAATTCTTCTATGAATTTACAAGTAGTGACATTCCTGCAGAATACGCTGGTGTTGTGGAAGAATGGTCGCTTAGTGACAAACTAGACGTCAAACATGACAAATTTAGTGGCCAATGGTCTGTGTTTGCCAATTCTGCGTTTGTCTTAGCAGACGGAACCAAAGTGAATAAAGGGGATGACATTTCGAAACTATTCACGATGACCTTTGAACAAGGGGTAGTGAAAATCACGGCCAGTCAAGCCTTTTTAGATGCGATGAATCTAAAAGAAAACAAACACGTTGCACACTCATGGAAAGCGTTCATTGGTGTAGAACGAATTGCGGCAGGAGACGTTTACAACACAATCGAAGAATCTTTCAACAATGAGAAGATTAAAACTAATACGGTAGTGACACATACGCCAGAAAAACCACAAACGCCACCAGAAAAAACAGTGATTGTACCACCAACACCAAAAACACCGCAAGCACCAGTAGAGCCATTAGTGGTAGAAAAGGCAAGTGTGGTGCCAGAATTACCGCAAACTGGCGAGAAAGAAAATACGTTACTCTCTGTACTAGGGGCAGGAATGCTTGCAGGTCTGGCATGGTTTGGATTGAAACGAAAAGAAACAGAAAAATAATGAAGGAATTAAGACAGGTAAAGAGAAGCCGAAAGCGTGCTTCTCTTTTTTTGTTGGAAAGGACAATGATGGAAAAAATAAAAGAACGAACAGGAAGTGTCGCAATGAAAGAGTTAGCTATTCAGGAAAAAGAAGTCAATACTCGTTGGCAAGGATTTCGTGGTCGCCTATTGATGATTAAAGTAAAAAAAGGAAAAACCTTTGAATTATTAACAAATAACCAAGTAACACCTGAAAATATTCATGAGATCGATGTTATCCACTTACTAAAGAACGGAACGTTGAAAGTGGATACCGAAAGAAGCAAGTTTGGATTGGAACAAAACTCTACTTTTGAAGTCCCAATGTTTTATATTGAAACTCGCATTAAGCGACAAGCCTATCATGATTATTTTTTATCAGAAAAAGAACTGCGAAACGAACAAAAAAATAGATAGTCGAGTGTAGTGATCAGAAGAAAAGGAGTAATGACCTTTCCCTCACTACTACATTTATATGAGTTTAAACTAGTTAAATTTGTTAATAAAGAAAAAAAGCAATTAAATCATAAAAAATTATTTGGAGGAAATTACAATGAAAAAAATTATTTTATCAAGCTTGTTTAGTGCAGTACTAGTATTCGGTGGCGGAAGTATAACAGCATTCGCTGACGATTTAGGACCAACAGATCCAGCAACTCCACCAATTACCGAACCAACTGATTCTAGTGAACCTACGAATCCTACTGAGCCGGTGGATCCTGCAGAACCGCCAGTAATACCAACTGATCCAACAGAACCAAGCAAGCCAACCGAGCCTACAACACCGAGTGAGCCAGAAAAGCCAACAGAACCAACAACGCCAATTGATCCTGGAACGCCGGTTGAACCGACTGAACCAAGCGAGCCAACAGAACCTAGTCAACCAACCGAGCCTACAACACCAAGCGAACCAGAAAAACCTGTTACTCCAGAACCACCGAAAGAACCAACTCAACCAGTGATTCCAGAAAAACCAGCAGAACCAGAAACACCAAAAACTCCTGAACAGCCCACTAAACCAATAGACGTAGTCGTTACACCTAGTGGAGAAATTGATAAAACGAATCAATCGGCAGGAACACAACCAAGTATTCCTATTGAAACAAGCAACTTAGCGGAGGTAACACATG
>DAMBQR010000152.1:0-1957 GCA_032055545.1 Pseudescherichia sp.
CCTTTCTATCCAGCTTGACTCGTTCCAGAAGTTTATCGAGCAAGATCCTGAAGGACAGTATGGTCTGGAAGCGGCGTTTCGTTCCGTGTTCCCGATCGCGAGCTACAGCGGTAACTCCGAGCTGCAATACGTCAGCTACCGTCTGGGCGAGCCTGTCTTTGATGTGAAAGAGTGCCAGATCCGCGGCGTGACCTACTCGGCACCGCTGCGCGTAAAACTGCGCCTGGTGATCTACGAGCGCGAAGCGCCGGAAGGCACCGTTAAAGACATCAAAGAGCAAGAAGTTTACATGGGCGAAATTCCGCTCATGACCGATAACGGTACCTTTGTTATTAACGGTACTGAGCGCGTCATCGTGTCTCAGCTTCACCGTAGTCCTGGCGTATTCTTTGACAGCGACAAAGGTAAAACGCACTCTTCAGGTAAAGTACTGTATAACGCGCGCATCATTCCTTACCGCGGCTCCTGGCTGGACTTCGAGTTTGACCCGAAAGACAACCTGTTCGTGCGTATCGACCGTCGCCGTAAGCTGCCTGCGACCATTATTCTGCGTGCGCTGCAGTACACCACCGAGCAGATCCTCGATCTGTTCTTTGAAAAAGTCACTTTCGAAATCCGCGACAACAAGCTGCAGATGGAGCTGGTCCCGGAGCGTCTGCGTGGCGAAACCGCCTCGTTTGATATTGAAGCCGACGGCAAAGTGTATGTCGAAAAAGGCCGCCGTATTACTGCGCGCCACATTCGCCAGCTGGAAAAAGATGAGATCAAACACATCGAAGTACCGGTTGAATACATTGCGGGCAAAGTCGCGGCTAAAGATTACGTTGACACCTCCACCGGCGAGCTGATCTGCCCGGCGAACATGGAGCTGTCCCTGGATCTGCTGGCTAAGCTGAGCCAGTCTGGCCACAAACGTATTGAAACGCTGTTCACCAACGATCTGGATCACGGCGCGTACATGTCGGAAACGATTCGTGTCGATCCGACTACCGATCGCCTGAGCGCGCTGGTAGAGATCTACCGCATGATGCGTCCTGGTGAGCCGCCGACCCGTGAAGCTGCAGAAAGCCTGTTCGAGAACCTGTTCTTCTCCGAAGACCGCTACGATCTCTCTGCGGTAGGTCGTATGAAGTTCAACCGTTCTCTGCTGCGTGACGAGATCGAAGGTTCCGGTATCCTGAGCAAAGATGACATCATCGAAGTGATGAAGAAGCTCATCGGGATCCGTAACGGTATTGGTGAAGTGGATGATATCGACCACCTCGGCAACCGTCGTATCCGTTCCGTAGGCGAAATGGCAGAAAACCAGTTCCGCGTTGGCCTGGTGCGTGTTGAGCGTGCGGTGAAAGAGCGTCTCTCTCTGGGCGATCTCGATACCCTGATGCCTCAGGATATGATCAACGCCAAGCCGATCTCGGCGGCAGTGAAAGAGTTCTTTGGCTCCAGCCAGCTGTCCCAGTTTATGGACCAGAACAACCCGCTGTCTGAGATCACGCACAAGCGTCGTATCTCTGCTCTCGGCCCGGGCGGTCTGACCCGTGAACGCGCAGGCTTTGAAGTTCGAGACGTACACCCGACCCACTACGGTCGCGTATGTCCAATCGAAACGCCTGAAGGTCCGAACATCGGTCTGATCAACTCCCTGTCCGTGTACGCACAGACTAACGAATATGGCTTCCTTGAGACGCCGTACCGTAAAGTCACCGACGGCGTTGTGACCGACGAGATCCATTACCTCTCTGCTATCGAAGAGGGTAACTACGTTATCGCCCAGGCGAACACCAACCTGGACGAAGAGGGTCGCTTTGTTGATGACCTCGTTACCTGCCGTAGCAAAGGCGAATCCAGCTTGTTCAGCAACGACCAGGTTGACTACATGGACGTTTCCACCCAGCAGGTGGTTTCCGTCGGTGCGTCCCTGATCCCGTTCCTGGAACACGATGACGCCAACCGTGCA
>DAMBQR010000153.1:0-1405 GCA_032055545.1 Pseudescherichia sp.
GGTTCTATTCAACATTTCAGGAACCCCACAATCGGCTGGATTTGGCTTGGTTGGACTCGTGGGGCCACTTGCTTCATTGGATGCGGGCTTAGGGATCTTACCTTTACTCTTTTCTTGGTTTGTTGTTCCAATTGTCGCGGGTTTATTCTCAAAATTCTTATTTGAAAAAGTGTTGAAACTTTATGATAGTAAAGTCGTCTTTGCTTATCAAGGCTAGGCTATCCATTAATTTTCTTTAATGATTTGGATAAAATCTCTAACATCTTCTGTCATACTAAAATCGCGGCGCAAAGCAATGCCGATGGGGAAATAGTCAAACTTATCTTTTAAAGGAATCCATTTCAGTCCCTGACTTTTTCCCACTTCATAATATTCAATCGGTAGCAAACAAATCGAATTATTTTTTTGTAAACTATAAAGAAGTACTTGTAAATCATCGTTATGCAAAATGATATTCGGCTCATAACCGAAGCTCCGAGTCCGATCTAGTAGTAGGCGACCAATCATAAAATTATCACTTAACGATGAAAATCGTTGATCTTTCAAATCTTTAAAAGTTAATTTTTCATGTTGAGAGAGAGGATTTGATTCTGGTACCACGACATAAACATGGTAGCCTTTGGTAGTCGTTTCTAAAGGTTCAATATGAATAATTTCAGGTAAGGTATTTGGGAAAGAAATTAGCCCCATATCAATTTCTTTATTTGCTAACATCGTTTGTAATTTTGGCGAGCCATCTTGCTGTAATATTAAATTCACATGTGGATGGGTTGTTAAAAATCGTGAAATTTCTTTCATAAATTGTACAGCAAATAAAGTAGTTAAGCCTAAACGCAATTGCTTTTTAACTGGTTTCTGGTTCATTTCACGAATATCTGTTACCAATTGATCGAATTGAAAAACAACTTCTTGGCCATGTTCATATAAATAAAGACCTGTATCGGTTAATTGAAACGGTTGATCAGAATGATCAAACAACGCTGTGCCTAACTCAGATTCCATTTTTTTCAATGCTAAAGAAAGTGTTGGTTGGGTGAAAAATAAATTGCGAGCGGCCGCCGATAAACTGCGGGTATTAACAATTTCAATGAAGTACTTTAAAAGCTGAATATTCATCAGAAACTCCCTTTCTTTTTAAAAGCGCTTACACAAATGTGCTTGGATAAAAAATAACAAATAGATCACTTATAATATAACATATGTTTTGCCTTTTTATTGCTATAAAAGTAAGAGATAGAGATTTTCTTAGCAGATTTTTACCTAAAAATAAAAAATTGAACGGAGGAAAAGAAATGAAGATGATTATCGCAGGTGCTGGCGCTATGGGCAGTCGTTTTGGACTAATGTTACATCAAGCAGGAAATGACGTTATTTTTGTTGATGGTTGGCCAGAACATATTGAAGC
>DAMBQR010000153.1:1539-1876 GCA_032055545.1 Pseudescherichia sp.
ATTATCAAAAAATACGTGCCATACGAAAATATTTTATTAGGAAACACAATGTGGACCGCTGGGTTAGAAGGACCGGGCAAAGTAAAATTATTTGGCAATGGTTCGATTGATTTACAAAATTTAGGAGCGCAAAGTGAACAAGCAGCAGAAGCAGTCATTAAGGTATTAAATAACGCTGGCTTAAATGCACGTTATTCTGAGAATATTTTATCATCCATTTATAAGAAGGCCTGTGTAAATGGAACAATGAATGGTTTATGTACTTTGTTGGATTGTAATATGGCAGACTTTGGCGAAACAGAGCAAGCAGATCAAATTGTTCAACAAATAGTTAATG
>DAMBQR010000154.1:0-1593 GCA_032055545.1 Pseudescherichia sp.
TTTTCTTGCTAAAGCTGGATTTAAAAAGCTTTATTTGCTCACAGACCATACTACTTTTTATGAAAGATATAACTGGGAATTTTTGACAATGGTAACCACTGAAGAGCAGTCTTGCGCTAGAATTTATCAAAAACAATTACGTCAATAAAAAAATCTGCCATCAAAAGTGAACTGACCCAATAAACTGAGACAAAATAAAAAAGCACCTCTTGTTGAATTCACGTTAAAATGAATTTAACTAGGAGGTGCTTTTTCAATGGGAAATCGAGTTTCTTATCCGATTCACATCAAAGAAATGGCTATACAGATGAAAAAAGAGAATATTCCTGTAAAAATAATTA
The DNA here is from genome assembly GCA_032055545.1 of Pseudescherichia sp. Lineage (GTDB taxonomy): Bacteria > Pseudomonadota > Gammaproteobacteria > Enterobacterales > Enterobacteriaceae > Pseudescherichia. The sequence goes on from DAMBQR010000154.1 coordinate 342, forward strand.
TGGCAGAATTAGGAATTAAAAACAAAACACAAATTGAAACATGGTGGCGTTGGTACCGTAATGGCGAGAATCATCGTCTGGTTCAACCCGTTGGAAAACAATATGCTTATGGAAAAGGTCCAGAAATTCTATCAAATGAACAACAGCTTAGAAATGAAAATAACTATTTAAAAATGCATATTGAGGTGCTAAAAAAGTACAAAGAATTGGAAAGGACGTGGAGCCAGAAATATTTGTAGAATTAGTTAAAAGAATGAAAGGAAAAATAACCATTACTGCATTGTGTCAACTTTTCGGCGTTTCGCGAGCTACTTATTATCGTTGGACTCATCGAAAAGACTTGGGAAAGTTAACACCTCTTGAAGAAGCTGTTCGTCGACTTTGCTTCCAACATAAGTTTCGATATGGCTATCGAAAGATTACTGCGTTGATTAATCAGGAATACAAAGTAAACAAAAACACCGTACAAAAGATTATGCAGAAATATCATTGGAATTGTCGCGTGAAAATGAAGAAACGCAGTAAAGTGGGACAACCTTACACGGTTGTCGAGAACAAGCTAAATAGACAATTTTCTTCAGACGCTCCTTTAAAGAAATTGGTAACAGATATTACTTATCTGCCTTTTGGTCAAAAGCAATTGTATTTGTCTTCAATTATGGATTTATACAATGGTGAAATTATTGCCTATACCATCGGTGATAAGCAAGATACGGCTTTTGTTCTGGATACACTTGATCAATTGCCCCAAACAACGGATTGTCTATTGCATAGTGATCAGGGCTCTGTTTATACTTCTTTTGACTACCAGAATCAAATAAAAACAAAAGGCATTACCATGAGTATGTCCCGCAAAGGGACACCTTCAGATAATGCCTGCATCGAATCGTTTCATGCCTCACTAAAGTCTGAAACGTTCTACTTAGATGGGCTCACAAATGAACCTACATCTATTGTAATAGAAATTGTAAAAAAATACATTACTTATTATAATGAAAGTCGAATTCAACAAAAACTAGACTACCAATCGCCGATAGATTATCGGAAATCAGCAGTCTAGGAAAATGCTTTTTTATTCCTGTCTCACAATCTTAGGTCAGTTCCCTTTTCCAGTTAGCCTTTGTTTTTATTAATTCGTTAAACCGGTTAATGTGCCATAAATTAAAAATAAATTCAATAACGTCAAGGCAATAGCAATAATCCAAGCTAAAAATTTCACCCACGATGGATTCGCAAATTGGCCCATTAATTT
>DAMBQR010000154.1:1603-1865 GCA_032055545.1 Pseudescherichia sp.
TAGGTCAGTTCCGTCAGCAGTACACCTTTTTATTCGTTATTTAGTTTATTTTTGTGTTATTTGTAACGTCCTCTCCAAACCATTTTTGAGAAATTTTACTAAGGGTGCCATCTTTTCGTAACGTTTCAAAGGCAGTATTGATTTTTTGGACTAATTGATTGTCTGATTTTCGGACGCCCACAGCAAAATCCTCATTGTCATAGCCGACATGAGAAATAGTATAGTTTTTTAAATTATCTTCGTGGGAAAGATAGTAGTTGGC
>DAMBQR010000155.1:0-1863 GCA_032055545.1 Pseudescherichia sp.
AGTTTATTACGCTTCGTCGCCGAACCAGCAAATATTACGTGCGGCCATGATGAGCTCACCCGCTTTCTCGTCGGTTAACCCTTCGATATCGCTTAGGTCATCAACGCCCTGGTCAGCGAGGTCTTCCAGCGTACAAACACCACGAGCAGCCAGTTTAAACGCCAGCTCGCGATCGAGGCCTTCAAGGTTAAGCAGGTCGTCAGCCGGTTTGTTATTACCAAGGCTCTCTTCCTGCGCCAGGGCCAGGGTCGTCAGGGCATTTTTCGCGCGTTCGCGCAGGGCCTCAACGGTCTCTTCGTCCAGACCCTCAATTTCCAGCAGCTCTTTCATTGGCACATAGGCCAGCTCTTCCAGGGTTGAGAAACCCTCTTCAACCAGCACGGTGGCGAACTCTTCGTCAATGTCCAGGTGCTTAGTGAAGGTATCAATCGCCGCATGGGCTTCCGCCTGATGCTTAGACTGAAGGTCGTCAACGGTCATCACGTTGAGTTCCCAGCCGCTCAGCTGCGAAGCCAGACGGACGTTCTGGCCGTTACGGCCAATCGCCTGCGCCAGGTTACCGGCTTCAACGGCGATATCCATGGTGTGCTTGTCTTCGTCTACTACGATAGAGGCTACGTCTGCCGGTGCCATCGCGTTGATCACGAACTGCGCCGGGTTGTCGTCCCACAGAACGATATCGATACGCTCGCCGCCCAGCTCGGTAGAGACCGCCTGAACACGTGCGCCGCGCATACCCACGCAGGCACCGACCGGATCGATACGCTTATCGTTGGTCTTCACCGCGATTTTCGCACGGGAACCCGGATCGCGGGCCGCCGCTTTGATCTCGATAACTTCTTCACCGATCTCTGGCACTTCGATGCGGAACAGTTCGATCAGCATTTCCGGTTTGGAACGGGTCACGAACAGCTGCGCACCGCGCGCTTCAGGACGCACTGCGTAGAGCACGCCGCGAATACGGTCGCCCGGACGGAAGTTTTCACGCGGCAGCATATCTTCACGCAGGATCACGGCTTCAGCATTGCTGCCCAGATCCAGCGTGATGTTGTCGCGGTTCACTTTCTTCACCACACCGGTGATGATCTCACCTTCGTGCTCACGGAACTGATCGACAACCAGCGCGCGCTCGGCTTCACGTACCTTCTGTACGATAACCTGCTTCGCCGTCTGAGTCGTGATACGGTCAAAGGTCACAGACTCAATCTGATCTTCTACGTAGTCACCTGGGTTCAGGCTCTCATCTTCGTAGCGTGCGGCTTCCAGCGTGATTTCACGCGTCGGCATGGTGACCTCTTCGACCACTACCCAACGGCGGAAGGTATCAAAGTCACCGCTTTTACGATCGATCTCAACGCGGACATCGATCTCTTGCTCATATTTTTTCTTTGTTGCTGTAGCCAGCGCACTTTCCAGCGCTTCAAAAATTTTCTCGCGCGGCAGCGCTTTCTCATTGGAAACAGCTTCAACAACAGCCAAAATTTCTTTGTTCATTGGGGGCCTTTCACCTCAATCCAGACTGTTAAAAGTGGGGGACCAGGTTCGCTTTCTGCACGTTGCTCAGGGCGAACACTTCATCTTTACCTTCGACCGTAACGGTGATCATCTCGCCATCGACACCTTTGATAATGCCCTGCCATTTGCGACGATTCTGAACCGCCATACGCAGCACCAGCGTAACCTCTTCGCCTAAATAGCGCGTGTAGTGTTCGGCGGTAAACAACGGACGATCAAGACCAGGTGAGGAGACTTCCAGGTTATAAGCGACGGTAATGGGATCTTCGACGTCCATCACGGCGCTAACCTGATGGCTGACATCAGCACAATCATCAACATTGATGCCATCTTCACTATCAATATAGA
>DAMBQR010000156.1:0-1841 GCA_032055545.1 Pseudescherichia sp.
CGGATTAACAGTCCGCCGTTCTACCGACTGAACTACAGAGGAATCGTGTGAACGCAGCGAATAATAGCGGCATAAAAATTTTTGTCAAACTCCATTTGAATCAATGTGGTTCGTCTGCTGCTTCTCTCACCATCCTGGTGCTTTTGCCAACAAAATCTGTGGAAAATACTTTGCAGGATCGGCATTTCTCCCTCATCATTTGAAATGAGGTTTCAACTTTCTCTCTCGCACTCTCGCTAAGGTCCATTTTGAACGTCACTGCCGCTCTACGACAGGCCGTCGTACGCACGTCCTGGTATAAAAAACGCAATAGTTACCGAGTTCTTTTCTGGCGTGAGATCACTCCGCTGGCGGTACCTATTTTTTTGGAAAATACCTGCGTACTGCTGATGGGGGTGTTAAGCACCTTTCTGGTCAGCTGGTTAGGTAAAGAGGCGATGGCGGGCGTGGGCCTCGCTGACAGCTTCAATATGGTGGTAATGGCGTTTTTTGCCGCTATCGACTTAGGAACCACCGTGGTGGTTGCATTCAGCCTGGGCAAGCGCGACAGGCGGCGGGCGCGGGCGGCGGCACGGCAGTCGCTGGTGATCATGACACTCTTTGCCGCCGTGCTGGCGGCAGTGATCCACTACTTTGGTGCGCAGATTATTGACGTTGTCGCGGGAGAGGCGACGCCCGAGGTCAAAGCGCTGGCGCTGACCTATCTGGAGCTAACGGTGCTGAGCTACCCGGCGGCGGCAATTGCGCTGATTGGCAGCGGAGCGCTGCGCGGGGCGGGGAATACTAAAATTCCGCTGATGATCAACGGCGGTATGAACATCCTCAATATCATCATCAGTAGCGCGTTAATCTATGGCGTCTTCTCCTGGCCCGGGCTGGGATTCGCCGGGGCCGGGCTGGGCCTGACCATCTCCCGCTATATTGGTGCGGTGGCCATCATCTGGGTACTGATGATTGGCTTCAACCCGGCGCTACGGATCACGCTCAAAAGCTACTTCAAACCGCTTAATTTTGCCATTATCTGGGAGGTAATGGGCATTGGTGTTCCAGCCAGCATTGAGTCGGTGCTTTTTAACAGCGGCAAACTGCTGACGCAGATTTTTGTGGCGGGTATGGGTACTAACGTCATCGCCGGTAACTTTATCGCCTTCTCCGTGGCGGCGCTGATCAACCTGCCGGGGAACGCGCTGGGTTCTGCCTCAACGATCATTACCGGCAGGCGCTTGGGTAAGGGGCAGATTGGTCAGGCCGAGCGCCAGCTGCGCCACGTCTTTTGGCTCTCAACTATTGGCCTGACCTGTATCGCCTGGTTCAGCGCGCCGTTTGCCGGCATATTGGCCTCGTTTTATACCCCGGAGCAGGATGTGCAGGAGGTCGTGAAAACGCTGCTCTGGCTTAACGCCGCCTTTATGCCTATCTGGGCGGCCTCGTGGGTGCTGCCAGCGGGGCAAAAAGGCGCGCGTGATGCTCGCTTTGCAATGTGGGTCTCTATGCTCGGGATGTGGGGCTGCCGGGTTGTCGCGGGCTATACGCTGGGCGTGGTGCTGGGGATGGGCGTAGTTGGGGTCTGGCTGGGGATGTTCCTCGACTGGGCGGTGCGCGGCGCGTTCTTCTACTGGCGCATGATCAGCGGTCGCTGGCTGTGGAAATATCCGCGTGCCAAACGGCAAAACGTACAGTAAACCATCGGGGCGTTGCTCTGTTTTGTGCGATGTGGGGAATAATTGGGCAATCAGACGGTTTTTTTAAATCACCCTTTGACAAGCCAACCCCCCATCGTTAATATTCGCCCCGTTCACACGATTCCTCTGTAGTTCAGTCGGTAGAACGGCGGACTGTTA
>DAMBQR010000157.1:0-1386 GCA_032055545.1 Pseudescherichia sp.
AAAAGAGTTATTGATTGAATAGAGAGTTGACCTAACGTTTCTTTTGTTTTTTCAAAGGATCAGCGGCTTGTCACTCAAAATTGAGGACTTGGAGAATAAGTCGTAGCGACATATTTTCCAAGTCTTTTAGTTTTTCGACAAAAAAGTATGCACAATGGGTCAATTTTTGATAAGATAAGACAGGAAAATGACAGAGGAGGAACAAAAATGATTTTTGCATATAACAAAGAACACGTTGGCGATGTCTTACTTGTCATCGTTGCGGACGATCAAGGTGCGGAAAACCAAGTAAAACGTGTCGGCGATGTGGCACGTGTAAGTTTAGTTGAGGCGCCAGAAACAGTGGTAGCTTGGAATATTTTCAATGCTTCAGCGCTTCTAGGTGACATTAATGGCACCGGCCAAGTGACTTTAACAGACGAACAAATTGAAAAAGTCAATACAGCGATTAAAGATGCGGGATTTTCAGAAACCCTTGAAAAAGACGACACCCCTAAAATTGTGGTCGGCTTTGTCAAATCATGTAAAAAACACCCAGATTCAGATCATCTATCTATCACACAAACAGAAGTAGACAACGGCGAAATCTTACAAATTGTTTGTGGCGCACCGAACATCAAAGCAGGACAAAAAGTAGTTGTTGCCAAGCCAGGCGCAATGATGCCTGATGGTTTAATGATTTGGCCAGGGGTTTTACGTGGGGAAGAAAGTTTTGGAATGATTTGTTCAGCAAAAGAATTACGTTTACCAAATGCACCAGCTAAAAAAGGAATCTTAGAATTGCCTTTTGATGCAGAAGTTGGTTCTGCATTTGCGGTAGGAGAATAAAAGAAAGAAACGACCTGTTGTTTGAACAACAGGCCGTTTCTTTCTTTTATTGATTGCTGCGATTATTTTGTTGTGTTAAAGCTGATTTATCAATGGTTAAATCGATGGTTGCTTTCATTTCTTTAGAACCACGATAATAAGTCACTTCCATTTTGTCGCCAACTTTTTTCTTGTAAAGCGCGCTTTGTAAATCTGTAGTAGAGCTTACGTCTTGGCCGTCAACTTTCGTGATAACATCGTATTTTTCCAATCCAGCCTTTTCAGCAGGGGTCGCTGCTTCAACACCACGAACCACTACGCCAGTTTTTACAGAAGCTGGAATTTTTAAAATTTGTTCTTGTTGTTGTGAAGAGATACCTGTTAAATCAGACATCGTAATCCCGAGAGCTGGCCGCGTCACTTTACCATCTTTTTCTAATTGGTTGATAATGTTGACTACGTCATTACTTGGAATGGCAAAGCCCATCCCTTCAACGCTCACTTGACTAGTTGATTGCACAATTTTTACTGAGTTAATGCCAATGACTTGTCCTTCAATATTGATTAGTGGACCACCGG
>DAMBQR010000157.1:1510-1826 GCA_032055545.1 Pseudescherichia sp.
ATGTTTCTATTCACAGAAGAGATGATTCCTTGTGTGACAGAGTTAGCATAATCAGAGCCTAGAGGGGAACCAATTGCAATAGCAGGCTCACCGACTGTGATTTTACTAGAATTCCCAAACTCAGCGACTTGATCAACTTTGTCGGAAGAAATTTTAATCACGGCTAAATCCGTATAAGCATCGGTTCCGACTAATTCGCCTTTCACTTTGGTACCATCAGATAAAACAACTTCCAATCCTTGTGCTTTATCTACGACGTGGTTATTTGTCACGACATAAGCCGTTTTACCATCTTTCTTATAAATAACCCCACTAC
>DAMBQR010000158.1:0-463 GCA_032055545.1 Pseudescherichia sp.
ACCACCTATAATCCCTATGGCTTTTTGATATAACCCATCATTATCACCTTCATCAGAAAGGTTAGAATTGAGTTTATTAGTAGCATTCAATAACGTTCTTACTTTATCAAGTCTACTGTAAACCTCACCCCATGTATTGTATTTAAAATCTTCTTCTTTCAATGTTGCTGAGGAAATAGGGAAGTTATTTAAAGCAGCATTAGCAGAAGACGCAGCCGTTGTTATTCTCATATAAAACGCATAGCTATAAGTCCATCCAGCTTCTGTTAACTTATCAACCTGTGATTGATTAACAGCATCTTTCATAGCAGCTTCAGCAGCAGTTTGTACAATTTGAGCATAAGCATTAGTCATAAGATCAATGTGTTTGTTTAATGTTTCAACATCAATAGTCTTAGACCTGTCTTTCAAGTTAGCTTCAGCATATGCCATAGCACCAGATACTAAAGCAGCATTAGCAGCT
>DAMBQR010000158.1:473-1248 GCA_032055545.1 Pseudescherichia sp.
CGTTCGTGTTTATTAATAATGAACCCGGATCTGGCATTTTATCTTCATTAAGAAGCTTCATTTTTGTACTTCCGCATTTATCTGTTTTATAACCTGAAAATGCGTTTCCATCTGGATATCCGAAGGTATAACCAATCATTTTATTGGAACCTGAATCAGATTTAAAATTAGCGGCATCCATAAATCCATATAACTTAACACCAGATTTTTGTAATGCCTTAGTTGCTACATCATTATTTATTTTCACACAAGCAGCAGAATATAAGGTATTAACTACGAGTTGGCGAATAGCTGTTTTATTCGTCACGGATATATAAGTGCTGTCAGTTATTAAAGAAGGGGCTATTTTCTTCCATCCTGCATCCCCCCATTCTGTACCTTGAACAGCTAATGCCATAACTATAAGCTGAATAACAGCCCATCCATTACTAACTGGCAATAGCAAGCTAACAGCTAACGGAGCACGTATCGGAACCCATAATGATGACCATTTTTTACCTAACATCTCACCTTCATGAGCGGTTGTCACTGTTCCAACAATCAAAATGTAGGCAGCAATAATAGCAGCTACCATTAAACATATTGGCCCATAAAAATCTAAAAAAGTTCCGATTATCCCTACAATTGATGGATTAAAATATTTATCAAAAGCATTCAGCACAAAGTTTTTATCTCCAGTCAAACTATAATAGTTTGCCGCTTGTGCTTGTGCCGAATACAGCGCAGTAAATAAAATGCTAAAAACAAGCATCTTTATTTTATTCATAAAAATCTC
>DAMBQR010000158.1:1258-1824 GCA_032055545.1 Pseudescherichia sp.
ATTCCTTATAATTATTGTTGAAATGTTATTAATTAAATACAGCAATTAAAATATTAGTCAATATGTATATTAAATAATTGACATATTAAATTTAATAACTTAAATAATAATAACATCAATCAAAAAAGGAGATATTTATGAATAGTATTACAATAGAAGAAAAAGATTTAAATTCTGGAGTGTTTGTTATTAATCAAGCTAAGTTTAAAAACAAAACAGCATACACTTGTATTAGAATGACAGACGATATTAAGAGCTTACTGAAACAGAAATGTTCTGGCGCTTTAGATATTGCAATTATTGGATTATTAAATCATGGTTTAAGCAAACTAAAAGAGCAAAACAAAGCAATAGAAATAAAAAACATTGATGGGAATATACATTGTATTGAACATGATAAAACAAATGGGAATTCTTTTATAAATGTCAAAGCAAAGATACAAAGGGAAAGCAGCAAATCATTTAGTATTAGAATGGATAAAGATTTAAAAGAAAGATTAAAAGAAGCTTCAGGCAATATCTCTTATAGTGTTGGTATATTGGGTGTAATTAAATATTCATTATTT
>DAMBQR010000159.1:0-790 GCA_032055545.1 Pseudescherichia sp.
GTTTTCTAAGTTTTCGATAGAAGTAATGATTGCTTTCCGTTTGTCATCACCTTTTACGAAGTCTAAGGCAGCTTCGATTTTTGGTAGCATACTACCAGCAGCAAAGTGACCTTCTTTAATGTATTCTTCTGCTTCGGCTACACTGATTTGTTCTAATGCTTTTTGATCTGGTTGATTGTAATTAATGTAGATGTTATCAACGCCTGTCAAAATAATCAAACGGTCTGCATCAACGTTTTCAGCTAAAACACGTGCAGAGAAATCTTTGTCGTTAACCGCTTCCACACCTACGTATTGTCCGTCTTCTGCTACGACCGGAATGCCCCCGCCACCAGAACAGATAGTTAAAACGTCCGCCTCTACTAAAGCACGAACCGCCTCTTTTTCAACAATTTCTTTAGGCATTGGTGATGGAACAACTTTTCGGTAGCCACGGCCAGCATCTTCCACATACGTAGAGCCATCTTTGGCTGCTTCCGCGTCAGCTTCTTCTTTTGTATAGAATGGACCAATTGGTTTGGATGGTTTTTTAAACGAAGGATCTTCTTTGTCCACACGCACTTGCGTAACTACAGAGATAACTGGTTTAGCAATGTTACGTTTTTCAAACTCATTAGTTAAAGCATTTTGTAACCAGTAACCGATACTTCCTTGTGTCATCGCAACACAAGTATCCAATTTCAACGCTGGATTTTTTTCACTTTCGCCTGCTTTTTGTTGTAAAAGCAAATTCCCTACTTGTGGTCCGTTTCCGTGACAGACAATGACTTGTTCCCCTTTAGCAACAAAT
>DAMBQR010000159.1:842-1373 GCA_032055545.1 Pseudescherichia sp.
CCTTTTTAGTAAAGCAAAGACAAAATCTTTTCAGTATCGACGGATAAGAAATAATTTGTTTACGAAATGAAAGATTTTGTCTTGCTCATTTTGATTGTTTCAGTCATTATCGAAGGGATAATTAACCTAATTTCGGTTTACTTTCATCTTTAGCTAAGAAAGCAAAAGCTAGTAAACCAATAACTAATAGTACACAAGAAAGATAGAAGCCAACTTGCATTGAGCCTGCTGTATCTGCTAAATATCCTGTGACATACGGTGCTAGGATTGACCCTGACATCCCAATAAAATTATAGGCACTTAACGTTGTTCCTAAGGCCGCTTTTGGTGCATGTTTGGTAACAAAAGTCACCATAATTGGATCTAACGCTAATTTCCCTGTTAACCCATAAAGAATTAAAACAGAAATTAACAATGTCCGATTTGTTACAAAAGCAATCGCAAAGACAGATAGGATTGCTAAAGGTACTAATGTAAAGACTAATTTTTTCGTCGCACCTGTTTTATCATTCAAACGAGCGAAGATTAAGG
>DAMBQR010000159.1:1383-1817 GCA_032055545.1 Pseudescherichia sp.
GCCCATGGTACAAGTGATGAAATGAAACCAACGCTCGCTCCTGTAAAGCCACGTTCAGCAATTAAAAATTGTGGCAACCAAGTAATAATGACAAAGTTTGCATAAATACTTGTGAAACATAAAATAAATGCGGCTAATAAATTACGATTTGAGAAAATTTCTTTTAATGAGATCTTTTCTTGTGGTCCTTCTTCAGCAGCTGCTCGTGCAGCTTCTTCACCAGGACGAATCACTTTTTCTTTCAAAATTGTATAGAAAAGAATTCCTACGATAAACGTTGGAATCGCCATGATAAAGAATGGTTTGCTCCAATGTTCACCATTTTCTAAAACCAACTTACTTGAAAGTAGGTACCCACCTGATGTACCGAAGGCCATCCCACTATTGATGATGGCATTACCGATGGTCCGTTTACTTGCTGGAATCGCTTCTGT
>DAMBQR010000160.1:0-1801 GCA_032055545.1 Pseudescherichia sp.
TTTGGCAATTACATTACCCGCCTTGCGCGCTGCGCGCACGGCGATGGTCAGCATTGGATGCATCGGTATCTCTCACTGGATGTTAAAGAACGGGGGTGAAAACGGCGCAGAGTATAGCAGCGAGTTCGGAATATGTCTTTGCTTTATGCTAATATGCGCAAATATTCTTAAGACGCTGAAAAACTATGCTGCAAAATATACGAATTGTGCTGGTTGAAACCTCTCACACCGGCAACATGGGCTCCGTTGCCCGCGCCATGAAAACCATGGGCCTAACGAATCTTTGGCTGGTAAACCCGCTGGTGAAGCCGGACTCTCAGGCCATCGCCCTGGCCGCCGGGGCCAGCGACGTCATCGGTAACGCGCAGATTGTCGATACCCTCGACGACGCGCTGGCGGGCTGTAGCCTGGTGGTCGGAACCAGCGCCCGCTCCCGTACGCTGCCGTGGCCGATGCTCGATCCGCGCGAGTGCGGGCTGAAGAGCGTGAGCGAAGGGCAGCACGCCCCGGTTGCGCTGGTCTTTGGCCGCGAGCGCGTGGGCCTGACCAACGAAGAGTTGCAGAAGTGCCACTACCATGTCGCCATTGCCGCAAACCCGGAGTACAGCTCGCTGAACCTGGCGATGGCGGTACAGGTTATCGCCTATGAGGTGCGTATGGCGTGGCTGGCGGCGCAGGAAGAGGGCGCTGAGCCAGCAGAGGAAGAGACGCCTTATCCGCTGGTGGATGACCTGGAGCGCTTCTACGGCCACCTTGAGCAGACCCTGCTGGCAACCGGTTTTATCCGCCCCGATCATCCGGGCCAGGTGATGAACAAGCTGCGCCGTCTCTTTACCCGCGCGCGTCCGGAGAGCCAGGAGCTGAACATCCTGCGCGGTATTCTGGCGTCGATTGAGCAGAAGAATAAAGAGCAGTAGCGTCTATTTGCCCGGCGGCGCTTCGCTGGCACGGGCCTACGGTTTTGTAGGCCGGGTAAGCGCAGCGCCACCCGGCGTGAAGGAAACGGCATTAATAGCCAAATACCTGACTAAAACAGTCAAGTAAATAGTTGACCATTTTAGTCGGGAATGTCACACTTGCGCCTGCTATGTAACAGACCATCTATATCACTGTTTTTATAACAACGTTTTATAACTACAACCCCGGGCAGGGGCGAGTTTGAGGTTAAGTAAGACATGAGACTGACATCGAAAGGGCGTTATGCCGTTACTGCAATGCTGGACGTTGCGCTCAACTCTGAATCGGGCCCGGTTCCGCTGGCTGATATCTCCGAGCGTCAGGGTATCTCCCTCTCCTATCTGGAGCAGCTCTTCTCCCGCCTGCGTAAAAATGGCCTGGTGGCCAGCGTACGCGGTCCGGGCGGCGGTTATCTGTTAGGTAAAGATGCCAACAGCATCGCCGTTGGCGAAGTAATCAGCGCCGTTGATGAATCGGTAGACGCGACCCGCTGTCAGGGTAAAGGCGGCTGCCAGGGCGGCGATAAGTGCCTGACCCATGCGCTGTGGCGCGATCTGAGCGATCGCCTGACCGGCTTCCTGAACAATATCACCCTTGGTGAACTGGTTAATAACCAGGAAGTGATGGACGTAGCCGATCGCCAGCACAGCCAGGAAACACAGCGCACGACCCGCGCGCAGGACGCAATCAACGTCAAACTGCGCGCGTAATAAAACCATAAAAGATTTATGAACCAGGCCGGAGCGCCACGCTCCGCCACGTCGGCCGTACATCCAGCCGACTGCCTGGTTCCTTGCATTGAAGCGATGTACGGAGTTTATAGAGCAATGAAATTACCGATTTA
>DAMBQR010000161.1:0-481 GCA_032055545.1 Pseudescherichia sp.
TGTTCTATCTTACAACTGCCAATCAAGTGGCAGAAGGCGAAGAACAAGCGATGTAAATCCCATAAAAAAAGCTATGTGTCTTCATGACTAAACTGTACCCTATAAGATAGACATTTTGAAAAAAGTCTATCCTATAGGGTGCTTTTGTTTATAATGAGAAAAAAGATGTCGGAGCGGAATGAAATGACGAAAAGATTATTTACTAAAAAAGAGCAAGAACAACTAAGCTGTAATCCTAATGTCCAAGCTATTAGTGAGAAAGCGATTACTTATACTGAGGAATTTAAACGCTATTTTATTGCAGAAAATGAAAAAGGAAAACTCCCAAGAACGATTTTTGAAGAGGCGGGTTTAGATGTTGAACTGATTGGTTTAAAGCGCATTAGTTCAGCGGGAAAGCGTTGGCGTGCAGCTTATCGTACAACTGGGGTAGCGGGTCTACAAGATACACGGAAAACGAATTCAGGTCGTCCAATAGAAC
>DAMBQR010000161.1:491-1480 GCA_032055545.1 Pseudescherichia sp.
AAAAATCGATTATTACAAGCGGAGAATGAACTTTTAAAAAAGCTCAATCTACTCGAAAGGCAGATGTTAAAGAAGAAATAACAATCGCAACAGAACTAAAATTTGATTTAATCAGTAAAACGATCCAAAAATATAAACTAAAACGTTTAGTAAGCTATCTATGTGAAATCATGGGCGTATCTCGTTCAGGTTACTATAATTATTTCACAGAAAAATCAGCACAAAAGCGTGCAACCCATGAGTTAGCAGATGAAGCCGTCAAAGAAGTCATTTTAAAAGCATATCATTTCCGAGGACGTAGGAAAGGTGCACGTCAAATTAAAATGACGTTAGAAAATCAATATGGGATTACATATAACTTAAAACGTATTCGCCGTATTATGAAGAAATTCGAGATTGTATGTCCAATTCGAAAAGCGAATCCGGCACGTAGAATGGCCAAAGCGACAAAAGAACATCGTACATGTCCAAATGAATTACAGCGTAACTTTAAACAAGGTGTAGCAGGAAAAGTATTATTAACAGATATCACGTATTTACCGTACGGAAACGGCAAACGTGCTTATTTATCAACGATTAAGGACGCTGAGACAAACGAAATTTTAGCGTATGAAGTATCTGCTTCATTAAGTATGGATATCGCGCTCAATACTCTTCGTAAATTGAAGAGAAATCACCACCATTTAACGAAAGATGCATTTATTCATTCAGATCAAGGATTCCATTATACGAATCCAAAATTCCAGAAACTTGTGAAGGAAATGGGACTAGGGCAATCTATGTCACGCCGAGGAAACTGTTGGGATAACGCCCCTCAAGAATCCTTCTTCGGTCATTTTAAAGATGAAACCAATCTAAAAGCGTGCGAAACATTAGAAGAAGTAAAACGAGAAGTGAAAAGTTATATGATATATTACAACCATTATCGAGGGCAATGGAACTTAAAAAAGCTGCCGCCCGCAAAATACAGACAGCAGCTTCAAAAAGCT
>DAMBQR010000161.1:1490-1794 GCA_032055545.1 Pseudescherichia sp.
AAGGTTGCCTAGCTTTTTTTCAAAATGTCCTTTACAAAGGGTACACTTTAATATCTCCACAAGGCTTTTATAATTTGAACGGTTCACATTACAAATTTATTATTTTGAAACAGAACCATCTTTAACTTTATTGTTATTAGCATCAACTAGATTCGTTGATTTGAATTCAACTACAATGCTATCTGTTAAAGCAAAGTCAGCTTTAGTTGTAACAGTAAGTTTACCACTAGCTGCAACAGCAGAATCAAGAGCTACAGTTGATCCAGCAATTTTAACTGTTAAACCTGTTGGTGTAGCTTGATCA
>DAMBQR010000162.1:0-918 GCA_032055545.1 Pseudescherichia sp.
ATAGCAACGCGAGGTGGTATGACAACAATCGCGAGTGTTAAGGATATACCTAAAACAATCCTGGTAAATAGTCAAATGTATCTGTCAAAAATAACTGAACAGAGTACAAAACTATGGATACTTTTGTTTTTTATTCTAGTAATTTTCTTTGTTTTAAGTACGGTTCTTAATGCGAAAGTATCGCCTGTTAAAAGCTTTTTATACGCAGTATTATTTCTATTTTTAGGCTCTATTTTGAGTTACGGCGTCTTTTTAATCTTTCCGGAAAAGCTTTTGTTAATTTCACCTATGTACGGTTATGGTTTTAGTTTTTTTGTAGTTTCAATTATCATGCTTACTTTGGCAAATACTTCTAAAAACGCGGTAGGTTATGTGTCAAAAACAGCGGTTTGCCTTTTCTGTGTTTACCTTTTATCTTTTACATTTGTTTATGCTAGTGCGTTAAGCCACCAAAAGGAATCTTTTGAACGACAAAGTATGATATTAGCCGATGATTTAAAAGACCTAGTGAACCGTGACACGGTGACTGTGCATAGTACCTCTTTATTTAAGGATTCCCCAGTATTTGTCAATAGTTCGAAGAATTATCCTATATTAAAAGAACTGGTTCCACCAAATGAAGCCCTTTATTGGCCAAATCAGTTTTTATTTAGAACGTACACTGGTTTAAACGTGAACATGGAGATCTTTGATATTAACGCGTTGAATAAAGAAGAAAGTGAGTTAATGAAATCTAATTATTACCATGACATTTATGTAAAAGATTCAGAAGTATTTGTTCATGTTAAATAATCCTGAAATAAAAGTAATATCAAGGCAATTGAAAGGCAGGGGTAGATACTGTAAAATAAAAATAGCTATTTCAGATTTAACTATTTTCTTACAAACTGAAAAAATTGATCGTTCAGTTCTATGAAT
>DAMBQR010000162.1:928-1504 GCA_032055545.1 Pseudescherichia sp.
GAAATGAAAGGCTAAAATAAGTTATAACCTTAGAGACTGTCTCCCCCCAAGAGACAGTCTTATATATTGGTTAATAGATAATTACTTTACTAAAATAGGATAAATTCAATCAGAAATGTATACTTTGTAAGGAAAAAATCATAGCTGTTTTAGGATATTATTTGCTATTTTATGTATTTGCCAATTACAATGGTATTGTAAATAAATACATAAAGTAGCATTAGTAGGTTTGGGGGGATATAGATTTGGAAAATATTTTTGATTTAAACAAGGGATTATCAAGAAGAAAATATTGGTATTATCAGTGTATACTGTTTGTGTTTGGATTAGGGATAGAAACTTTTTCAATGTTTGTATACAAAAAGTCTCTGATTGAAAACAATTATTTAAAATATTTCGTGATAAATGGGCCATTTGATTTTTATAATTTTCTTAGGATCGTGTTCTTTATAATGATTATTATAGGTTTTCTGTTCCAAGCAAGAAGGTTTGTTGATATTGGGTGGTCGAAATTTGTAGCTTTACTAAGTCTGTTACCGTTAGTTGGTATTATCACAACAGGGATTTGTTTATTTA
>DAMBQR010000162.1:1514-1790 GCA_032055545.1 Pseudescherichia sp.
GCAGTCAAGTTTCTTGACTGCTATCTGTTAAGAGTATTGTCTATTAAATGAATGACAAGAACTTGCATTGTAAGCAGCTTGAATCGCAGCTGACCATGAAAGTTTATGGAATGCTACTGCAGACCAAATTCCTTTCATAATACAAGCACCTTGTTTTGCTTTAGCTTGTTGATATTTATTCCATAAATGTTTAGGGACCTTACTTTTTGCAAAGTTGTCCCAATAACCATCGTCACTTTGGGCATATGCAGTAGTAGAGTTTGCTCCTACAACACT
>DAMBQR010000163.1:0-1783 GCA_032055545.1 Pseudescherichia sp.
TAAAAAGCGCTGGTACGTCGTTCAGGCGTTTTCCGGTTTTGAAGGCCGCGTAGCAACGTCGCTGCGTGAGCATATCAAATTACACAATATGGAAGAGCTGTTTGGTGAAGTCATGGTGCCGACCGAAGAAGTGGTCGAGATCCGTGGCGGCCAGCGCCGTAAGAGCGAGCGTAAGTTCTTCCCGGGTTACGTTCTGGTCCAGATGGTCATGAACGACGCGAGCTGGCACCTGGTGCGCAGCGTGCCGCGCGTAATGGGCTTTATCGGCGGTACATCAGACCGTCCGGCCCCGATCAGCGACAAAGAAGTTGACGCGATCATGAACCGCCTGCAGCAGGTTGGCGATAAGCCGCGTCCGAAAACGCTGTTTGAGCCGGGTGAGATGGTGCGTGTTAACGACGGTCCGTTTGCTGACTTTAACGGCGTGGTGGAAGAGGTGGACTACGAGAAGTCCCGCCTGAAAGTATCCGTCTCTATCTTCGGTCGTGCGACCCCGGTAGAGCTGGACTTCGGCCAGGTCGAAAAAGCCTAATAACCCAGGCGATCAAAAAAGCGACGATTTATCCGTTGCACAAGGCGCGAGATTGGACTACAATTTCGCGCCTTTTGTTTTTATGGGTCACGTACCCGTAAGACACTATTTATCACGGGGAGCCTTGCATAAAGGCGCTATACCCAAACGAGGAAACTATCATGGCTAAGAAAGTCCAGGCCTACGTCAAGCTGCAGGTTGCAGCTGGCATGGCAAACCCGAGCCCACCGGTTGGTCCGGCTCTGGGTCAGCAGGGTGTTAACATCATGGAATTCTGTAAAGCGTTTAACGCCAAAACTGATTCCATCGAGAAAGGTCTGCCGATTCCGGTTGTTATTACCGTTTACGCTGACCGTTCCTTCACTTTCGTTACCAAAACGCCTCCGGCAGCTGTACTGCTGAAGAAAGCGGCTGGTATCAAGTCTGGTTCCGGCAAGCCGAACAAAGACAAAGTGGGTACTATCACTCGCGCTCAGCTGCAAGAAATTGCACAGACTAAAGCGGCGGACATGACTGGTGCAGACGTTGAAGCGATGACTCGCTCCATCGAAGGTACTGCTCGTTCCATGGGCCTGGTAGTGGAGGGTTAAGAAATGGCTAAACTGACCAAGCGCATGCGTGTGATCCGTGAGAAAGTTGATGCGACCAAACAGTACGACATCAACGAAGCCATTGCTCTGCTGAAAGAGCTGGCCACCGCTAAATTCAACGAAAGCGTTGACGTTGCTGTTAACCTCGGCATCGACGCTCGTAAATCTGACCAGAACGTTCGTGGTGCAACCGTACTGCCTAACGGTACCGGTCGTTCCGTACGCGTAGCCGTATTTGCCCAGGGCCCGAACGCTGAAGCAGCTAAAGCTGCTGGCGCAGAGCTGGTAGGTATGGAAGATCTGGCTGACCAGATCAAGAAAGGCGAAATGAACTTTGACGTTGTTATTGCTTCCCCGGATGCAATGCGCGTTGTTGGCCAGCTGGGCCAGGTTCTGGGTCCGCGCGGCCTGATGCCGAACCCGAAAGTGGGTACCGTAACCCCTAACGTTGCTGAAGCGGTTAAAAACGCGAAAGCAGGTCAGGTTCGTTACCGTAACGACAAAAACGGCATCATCCACACCACCATCGGTAAAGTGGACTTTGACGCTGACAAACTGAAAGAAAACCTGGAAGCCCTGCTGGTTGCGCTGAAAAAAGCAAAACCGACTCAGGCGAAAGGCGTGTACATCAAGAAAGTTAGCATCTCCACCACCATGGGTG
>DAMBQR010000164.1:0-1737 GCA_032055545.1 Pseudescherichia sp.
AAAAGCATTAAAAGAGCAATCTTTTAGTGACGAACCCTCGTGCCCCCTCTGCGGCGGAATGATCTGACCCCATAAAGTTGGACAGTTAGTTAAGCAGTTTTTATAAACTGGTTTCTATATTGTACCGGGGATAAACCTTGTAGCTTCACCTTGATTCTCTCATGATTATAATAATGAATGTATTCTCGTATCGTTTTCTCTAATTCATCAATTGATTGAAATTTTTCTCCATGAAAGCATTCCGATTTTAATATTCCAAAGAAGCTTTCTATTACAGCATTATCTAAGCAATTTCCTTTACGAGACATACTTTGAATTAAACCATGTTGCTTTAATTGCTGTTGGTAATGAGCCATTTGATATTGCCATCCTTGATCTGAATGGAGAATTGGTTTCTCATGTCGCTTAAGTTTAGCTAAGGCATGAATGAGCATATCTTTCACTAACTCATAATTGAGTTTACGTTGGATCCGGAAAGTAATAATTTCCCCATTAAACAAATCTATAATTGGTGATAGATAAAGTTTTTCACCGTTAACATTAAATTCCGTCACATCAGTTGCCCATTTCTGGTTGGGATGGTTCGCTTTAAATTGCCGTTGCATAATGTTATCAGCCACCGTCCCGACACAACCACTTTTATATGAGCGATATTTCAATGCTCTGATACGTGATTTAAGTCCCATGGTTTTCATAAGGCGATATACACATTTATGGTTGATTATTATTCCTGTACTTTTCAGGGCAAGAGTAATTCTACGATAGCCATAGCATCCCTTATGCTTGTGATATATGGACTTAATCTGCTGTTTTAACTCAGTATATTTGTCATTAGAGCGTACAGCTTTCATGTGATAGAAATAAGTACTACGAGCAATCTTTGCAATACTGAGTAAGAGTTTTAATGGATAAATTTGCCTTAATTCTGAAATAACCTGAACAGTGTCTGCAGTACAAAGTGTATTTAAGTACGTTGCTTCAGTTTTAAGGCTTTTAGCTTTTTTAAAAAGGCAACCTCTGCTCGTAAAGCAGTCACTTCATCAATGAGCTCCTGTTGAGATTTATCTTTGTCTTCTTTTATAGGTTTAGTTATTTTGGTTTTATGTTGTTTAACCATATTGGTATAAATCCTCGTAGTATTAAACCCGGCAATCCCTTCTTTATGATACTGAGCGAGCCACCTTCTTAAAATTGACGTCCCGCTCAGATTTAACCGTCTTCTAACTTCTCTTACCGGTATCTTATCAAGAAGCATTTGTACAGCCTTGATTTTAAATTCGGAAGAGTAGTAGGTTTTTTTAGTTTTAACATTCAGGCCATCTTCACCTTGTGCCTTATAGTTTTCAATCCATAAGCGGATGGTTTGGAGATCAACATTAAATTCTTGTGAAAGGATTTTATATCCTTTACTTCCATCTAAATAAGCTTGAATGACTTTTAATTTTAACTCTTTTGAATGCTTCGGAATTGGCATAGGGCACACCTCATAAGTTTAAAAAGTCTAACTTATGGGGTGCAGTTCAGAACGGGAGGGGGACACCTTCGGGTGTGCTGGGTTTTTTCGGCCAGTCTGCTAACCCCCTTTCGTTCTGCCACCATAATTTTAATGTCTGGCAGAACTCCCAATAAAAAGGAGTTGGCTTTGCACATCCATTATTTCTTGGCAGCCTTTGCCAAAAGCTATAACGACACCACTTAAATCATCTTTAAACAGTTTGTTGGCCTTTAAGGTTCTCA
>DAMBQR010000165.1:0-223 GCA_032055545.1 Pseudescherichia sp.
GCCTGGATTGCCCATTCCACTTTTATCAGGACATCCACCTTGAATCATAAATCCTGGTATTACTCTATGAAATATAAGTCCATTATAAAAACCTTTCTTAACAAGACTTATAAAATTTTTAACTGTATTAGGTGCTGTTTCTGGATATAATTCAGCTTTCATTGTTTTCCCATTTGCCATTTTAAACGTAACTATTGGATTTTCCATTCTTATCTCTCCTTTT
>DAMBQR010000165.1:239-1732 GCA_032055545.1 Pseudescherichia sp.
ACACAAAATAGACGAGCATTCTGACTTATTTATTTTTTGAAGATGCCTTATATAATTTATTAATCAGATTATATCATAGAAATATTATAATAAATTAACCTGTTGTGCTAAAAGATAATTTTTCATTAATAGGATTATTATTCCATAGTACATTAGCATAGTAATCCTAAGAATTTAAAATGTTCTTTTAAAAAGTTTTATCCAAATATTAAATCTTTGATTTTCGCAATATTAGGATTAATATTTAAGATTTTATTTATGAAAAAACAAAGATTATGGGCTAAAATTTTATTTGTTATTCTAGAAACTAGTCCCCACATAGATTTTGCTAAAACTCTTTGGATATTTAATTGTCCAGAAAGCTGAGAAAAAGAAGTTTCAACTCTTCGACGAGCTTTAAAAATCATTCGCCTGAACTGTTTTGAAACTTTAACTTTAGAGTTAGTACGTTTTATAGTTACTAGGTTTATGTGATTTTCAGATTTCAAATGTAAAGCTAAACTTTCTCCAATATAGCCTTTATCTCCGATAACTGTTGTAAATGGAGCGATAGCTGTTAAGTCCCATACTGCGACTCTATCGTCTGTATCAGCTGGAGTTAAGATAAAATCTGATATATATCCATCTAGAGCTATGATAGCATGTAATTTAAACCCATAGTAAGTTTCTTTCTTGGAAGCACATTTACCGTAGGCAGCCTCCGGCTTAAAAGATCTGTGAAAGTGTGCTCTACCAAAAGCGCATACTGGTATAGGCATACTATCTATGATTCTAACCTGATCATGTTGATAGTTAAGGAAACTTGTTAGTTCCTTACGAATAACTTCAACTACTTTAAAAAGAGATTTTCTAGTTCTATGAAATCTTGTTCTAGTGCAAAATTTAGGAAATAAATCTCTTAGATTTTTTCGAGAAAATCCAAACCATGCTTTTTCGGAATCAATAGTTAAAAGTTCACCCACTAAGGATAAAGTTATAATTTCACTATCTGACATTATTGCTTTATCAATGTTACGGCGATACTTTATGTATGCTGGAGTTACTTTTTGGTAAATATCGTCAATTATAACATAAATGACAGTAATAAAATCTTTTAAGTTGTTTATTGTTATGGTAGAATTTTTATTAAGCTCTAGCATATTGCTTTCCTCCTATCATTGATTGTTGGTTCTTTTGATGATAGATTAGCAAAAATGCTAGAGTTTTTCTATTTGTAAATATTGCTAATGATTAACTAGCACAACAAGTTAAGTTAATATAATTATATACTTAAATAATTTGTAATGCACAACTTATACAATAGGAATTTACCATTGACAATGGACAATTAAAGTTGAAATTAATTTTTTAGACTTATTTTTTAATTATCGATACAATTGCTATCAACATTGTAGGGGCGAACATTGTTCGCCAGTTCTTTTTCATATTTAGTATCACTTAATTTTATCACTATAGTTATATGAATATAATCGAGCATAATAATATATTTAGTA
>DAMBQR010000166.1:0-1339 GCA_032055545.1 Pseudescherichia sp.
CATCACCACCAGCAACCTTTCCATGGTTAATATCTTCCCCTTTTTTGTTATGAACGGCTTTAGTTGGTTTTGGATCATCAGGCGTATGTGTCACCACCGTATTAGAACGAACAAGCTCTTTGTTGTAGTTTTCTGTTTGCGTGTTTTCTACATCACCTGTTTTGATCCGTTCGACTTCCAGATACATACACCAAGCTTGTTTGCCTACTTTATTGCTTCCTTCATTTAACGCTGCCAATAATGCTTGATTCATTGTAAACGTCAAGTCTTTATTGTCTTTGTTTTCTAAAAGAATGTAGGCAGAAATATCTGTTCCTGCTTTTAACGTTTTGTCCCCTACTTTAAGGTCATAGTTTGTAATAGCGTGCCATTTCCCTGTGAAACGATCATGGGTCGTGTCCAAGACATCATTCATGCCCCATTCTTCTGTGATTCCGCCATAGTTGGCTGGACGTTCGGAAGATTTCACTTCATAATAAATTTTTGTCTGTAACGGAATATCTTTGTCATGAAGAGAGACAGTGCCGACTGTACCGTTTTTATCTGCTTTTACATCTTTGGAAGGATTACTACCTGGCACATGGTTAATCACTGTATTTGTTACCGTTTCGCCATCATTTGTCAATTGAACAGCGGTATTTTCAAAATCGCCTTCTACATTTTTCACTACAAACGGCAAGACAAGTAAATATTTATACCCCATTGCTAAAACAACAGAGCCGTCTGCATTGGTTTTCATCATTGCTGTGACGGTGTTTTGATCTAAATTAAGGTCATAAGAAGCGGTCACGTCTTTAGCTTTTCCTGAATTAATCGCTGCAGCAACAGCTTTTAAGTCTTTTTCGTTTAGACTTGCGTCTGCTTGATAAACTTTCACTTTGGATAAATCAATCGTCACTTTTTCTGCATCAAAGGTATCTCGAATCCCTTGTTTTGTTACTGTTTTTGGATCTACTTTAGCAAGTTCTGTCGTATCCCCTGTCACAATGTATTGTAAAGAGTCGCCACGTTTCACATTTAAATCATTGATATTTTTCTGACCATCAGTGACTTCTTTATTCGGAACAAGAACAGGAACCACATTGGCTTTGTATCGATTGAATTCAATCGTTGCTTTTTCTGGTTGCTTTGGACGTCCTTTTTCTTGATAAGGCGTAATTGATTTTGCATTTAAGTTGGTACTAAAAGCAAACCATTGCGCACTAGATACAGGCACATTGCTTTTTCCTTTTGTTGTCATACCAAAAGAAAAGGAAATACGCCCATTGGCTAGACCTACACCTGAACCAAAGTACGCATTCTTGTGCCCTACAGCATCCCAATCACTATTTTTTAGTTT
>DAMBQR010000166.1:1349-1727 GCA_032055545.1 Pseudescherichia sp.
GAACTGCTTCCCAGTCACTTATTGAAATCCCATTCGTCCCTACATCAATATCCGTTTTAGAATAAACTTTATTTCCATGACGAGCTACTTTTGATCCATTAATTTCATGAACAGTATCCGTGTTTCCTACTTTTACGAACTCATACGTAATGTTTTCACCACGTGAATTTAATGAAGCACCTGAAAATACAAATGGATTTTCTTTCGTTGGCAAGATTTCTTTGCCATCTTCTCCAAAGAAGCGAACGAGCATTTCAATCTCAGCACCAGCCTTCTTTGTACGAGGGTCAATGTTAATTCCATAGACAATTGTGGCCACTGGATCATCATGTAAGAAAGCATTCAATCGACCTTTTGAATCAGGTGTTGCCTTCACTG
>DAMBQR010000167.1:0-809 GCA_032055545.1 Pseudescherichia sp.
TTAATTGTAACTTTTTTAACACTTGTATCTAATAGATAACCAATTGGTGCTTCAATTTCGCGAATTTCTAATTGCGTATCTGCAGCATATTCTACAGACTCGAATTCCCCATTTTTGTTTGTAGTAGCTGTTTTTTTAGAGCCGTCCGCTAGATTTTTCAATTCAAATTTAGCACCAGCCACTGGGTTTCCGTTATCATCCACTTTTTTGATTTTTGCTTTACCATTTTTAATTACATTAAATCTTAAAAAAGCAACTGTAGGGTCAGCGGCACCTGCTGTTGTTACAGCTTGAGAACCTGGTTTTACCCAGAAATATTGGTTTCCTGAGTAATAGGATTTTTTGTTAAAATCAACACGCCCTGATTTTGAACTTGCCGTTGCAGTTACTTCCAATGTATTACCATTCTTTTTAATTGATAGACCAGAATTATTGACAATAGTAAAACTTCCTAACACACCATTTGTATCTGGAATTTTTATCGTTTCACCTTGCTTAATGCTATAGTCTTTATCATGAAATGACGGTCTTACTCGGAAATTTTTTATATTTTGGATAATTGTATTTTTGTATCCTGCATAGTTGGGAAGATTTGTACTTACAGACCAACCTAGTTTTTCCCAAATATACATATTAGTAGCGAAAATATACTCACTACTATCTCCTTTTTTTGCTCCAAAATTCATAACATTGTTAATTGCTTCACGTTGTGCTGCTGTAATCCCAGAAAAAGACGTTTGTTGAGTAAATCCAGCACCAGGAGTAAAAATAACACCTGGTTCTACACAATATGCTAATTTATCATCAAT
>DAMBQR010000167.1:819-1274 GCA_032055545.1 Pseudescherichia sp.
AATGGTTGATAAAACTCTCCCCATGCTGTCCATGCACCTCTACTTACATCATATCTAGCATAAACAGGGTTCCCTACAGCACCAATAGAACGAGCAAATCTAGTTTGGCGATCAAAAGGAATTTCAATACTTTCTCCCTTGTCATTTCTTACTGACATACCAAAAGAAGAATCTTTTTTTGCATAGTCACCATATAAGTATTTAGCTAGTGAAATGATCTCATTATCTGTCAACCCTTGTACATCCGTAGGATTAACTCGATTGGCTAATTCTTCTCCCGTTCTTTCTACTTTTTCTTGTGACTCTTCAACTCCTTCAGTTGTAGAAGCTGCTTCTGTATTAGTAGTCTCACTTGAATTATTTGTTAAATCAACAGGACTATCATTACTATTCATACTTTCCCCTATTGTTTTATCTAACTCAGTCTGAGTATTCTGTGTACTTTCTGCCGTTGT
>DAMBQR010000167.1:1284-1717 GCA_032055545.1 Pseudescherichia sp.
AAGATTCTATCGATTCTTCAGATACCTTTTTCTCTTCTTTCTCACTTGAAGAAGCTACTTGTTCAGTATTATCTAAGCTTTCAGCCATAGCGATTGTTGAAGGTACAACATTAGCTCCTATAATAGTTAACATTGCTAAAATCATTAGCACTTTACTTTTAAATAATTTTATTTTTTTGTCCATTATATATCCTCCTAAAATTTATAACTGGCTTTTCTTACATAGAAGGAGGCGGTCTTGATACTTTCAAATATTTCACCCCTAAAAAAAAGCAATAGTTGATATAATCATCAACTATTGCTTCCAATAATCATTTCATTATTTATATTTTTAATCAAAAGGGACCAAAGATCCTGTAAATCCAGCTGATCTTCCATCAATATAAAGAACTTCCCAAACTTGCACACTATACGCTTTCCCTGTAGTAAGCTC
>DAMBQR010000168.1:0-1698 GCA_032055545.1 Pseudescherichia sp.
CATTATGTGCACGTAGTGCGGGAAGGACTGAACATTAGGAGGTTTTCAACTTTGGATAACTCAAGTAAATTACAAGGAAAGCAGACAACTCAATACAGAGGTCGCCTTGTGGAAGTAGAAGTGGAACTTCGAGGTAAACAAGGGGCGCAGAGTAAAAATTTGGCGTTAGCAAAGAGAGAAAGAGAAAACAATGTAGTAGAAGATACTAATAACTTACTCGAAAGAATTTTAGCTAGAGATAATATGCTTAAAGCTATGAAAAGAGTAGTTGCTAATAAAGGAAGCCATGGAGTTGATGGTATGAAAGTCGATGAACTTCGAACGTTTATCATCAATAACTGGATAAATATTAAGCAAAAGTTATTAGGAGGAAGATACAAACCTTCTCCCGTTAGGAGAGTAGAAATACCGAAACCTGATGGTGGAATTAGAGTGCTTGGAATCCCGACTGTACTTGATAGATTGATACAACAAGCAGTAGCTCAAGAACTTAATAAAATTTATGACCCTACATTTTCTGATAATAGTTATGGATTTAGACCGAATAGAAGTGCCAAACAAGCAGTATTAAAGGCAAGAAAATATATCAATGAAGGATATAGATGGGTTGTTGATATGGATTTAGAGAAATTCTTTGATAAAGTTAATCACGATATCTTAGTGGAAAGATTAGCAAGGAAAATAAAAGATAAAAGAGTACTTAAATTGATTAAAGGTTATCTTAAATCTGGAATAATGTTAAATGGAATTAAGGTGAAATCAGATGAAGGTACACCGCAAGGTGGTCCATTAAGTCCATTACTTGCTAATATAATGCTTGATGAAGTAGACAAAGAACTTGAGAAAAGAGGTCATAGATTTTGCCGATTTGCTGATGATTGTAATATATATGTCAAAAGTGAAAAAGCAGGAATAAGGGTTATGGCAAGTATAAGAGAAACACTTGAATGTACCTTAAAACTTAAAGTAAATGAGAATAAAAGTGCAGTAGATTATGTGACAAGAAGAAAATTCCTAGGATTTTCATTTTATTTTGGAAAAGGCGGAGCTAACATAAGAATACATGAAAAATCATATAAAAGATTTAAAGATAAAGTAAGAAATTTAACTAGCCGTAACAAGGGGGTAAGTAATAAATATAGATTAAAGAAACTCAATGAATTAACAATTGGTTGGATTAATTACTTTGGAATAGCGAAAGCTAACGCTAAAATAAAACAGTTAGATGAATGGATAAGGAGAAGAATAAGAGCTTGTATTTGGAAACAATGGAAAAAGGTAAAGACTAGAGTACAGAAATTAATAAAACTCGGTCTACCGACTTATAAAGCATTGGAATACGCAAATACAAGGAAAAGCTACTGGAGAATATCCAATAGCCCAATTCTTCATTCAACTCTCAATAACAAATATATTGAGAACCTAGGATATAAAAGCATATCTAAAAGATATCAACTAATACATCAATCTTAATGAACCGCCGTATACCGAACGGTATGTACGGTGGTGTGAGAGGTCGCTGAATAAAATAATTATTCAGCTCCTACTCGATATTAAAAATATAACTTACTAAAAAAATATCTCAAACTTCACTTCATAGTAATTCAAATTATATTTAAAATCTTAGCTCTTTTTCAAAAAATAATGTAAATAATTTAAGTCCATAATCCAAATACTTTCTCAGAGAGAAACCTATTA
>DAMBQR010000169.1:0-1253 GCA_032055545.1 Pseudescherichia sp.
ATTTGATTATATGGTGATGACACAGCTATATCCAATTTCAATAGAAAAAAAACAAGCAGCAATTCGCCGGTTAATTGGCGGCGCATTGTCTGTTGCGGCCATTATTTTTGGTGGGATTGTCTGCCTTCGTTTAGGCAATTTGCAAAATAGCTTGATCATTCTGGGTGCCTTAATTGTAGAAGTTGTGATTTTCACTAAAATGTATGTTCCAATGCGCTTGAATAAGTTATAAAGATGAGAAAACCCAGCAAAATTTACAAAAGAACCACATAGAAGCTTGACGAAGCAAGGTTTGGCGACTAAAATGGTAATTGCTGTAAAAATTGCAATAAAATTGTGTTGAGATAGGAGATAAT
Source organism: Pseudescherichia sp. (assembly GCA_032055545.1). GTDB lineage: Bacteria > Pseudomonadota > Gammaproteobacteria > Enterobacterales > Enterobacteriaceae > Pseudescherichia. The sequence continues at coordinate 357 of DAMBQR010000169.1, forward strand.
TTCCATGGAATTTCAGTTGGATAAAGACTGGCGTCTGCAGCCGATAAAGGGCGCAACTGGTCAAACATACATGGGAATAAAAGAAACAGAGAAAGTGTTCATTAAACGAAACACTTCTCCACTTCTTGCAGCATTGTCTAAAGAAGGGTTAGCCCCGAAGATGATTTGGACAAAGCGGACAGCGAATGGCGACGTACTAACAGCCCAAGAATGGCTGGAAGGACGTTTATTACATGCGGACGAAATTGGCAAACGCAATGACGTGATTGACGTGTTATACCAATTGCATCATTCCAATTTGCTGAAAGACATGTTGAAAAAAATTGGTGGCGAAGTTTGTACCCCGCTAACAATGTTGAAAGAGTATAAGCGTCAACTACCTAAAGAATTAAAACGAAACAGTTATTTAAAAGAAGTAATCACTTATTTATATAATCATTTACCAGAATATCCAGAGACTAGTTATGTAGCTGTCCACGGCGATGTGAATCATCGGAATTGGTTAGTCTCGAATAATTATCTCTATTTAGTAGATTGGGATTCTGTGATGGTCGCGGACCCAGCGGTAGATTTAGGAATGATTTTGAGTCATTATGTGCCTCGTTCCGGTTGGAATCAATGGTTACTATCTTATGGTTTAATTCCTAATGAAAGTACAGTTCAACGAATTTATTGGTATGGTTTATTTAGCTTTTTACAAGAGATTGTTCGTCATCACCAAGAGGGCGAAAGAAGAGCAATGACTGCAGAAATTTTACAATTAAAACGAATGTTTAGTAGTTAAACTAATTCATTTAACATCCACACAGGCTGGCGAATTTCACCAGTCTGTTTTTAAAAGAAAGGAATTTTAAATATGCGTGTAAGAAATAGACCCGGAGCAGCAGAATATATGGC
>DAMBQR010000169.1:1469-1690 GCA_032055545.1 Pseudescherichia sp.
AGAATATTTTGCTGAACATGAAGTAGATTTAATCTATTTAAATTTTTCAGATCCTTGGCCAAAGAAAAAACATGAAAAACGTCGTTTAACGTATAAAAACTTTTTAGCGACAGATGAAATTATCTTAAAACCAAATGGAGAAATTCATTTTAAAACGGATAATCAAGGGCTCTTCGAATACTCATTAAGTAGCTTTTCTAAATATGGCATGATTATTGAAC
>DAMBQR010000170.1:0-345 GCA_032055545.1 Pseudescherichia sp.
TAGCTATTTAAAAGATTGTCTATTTGAGGATTGCAAAGCCGATTATGCTTCTTTTCGTTTTGCAAATTTTAATCTTGTTCACTTTAATCAGACTCGTTTAGTCGAAAGTGAATTTTTCGAGGTCACCTGGAAGAAACTCCTTCTAGAAGCTTGCGATTTAACCGAAAGTAATTGGCTAAATACTTCTTTAAAAGGATTGGATTTTTCCCAAAACACCTTTGAACGCTTGACTTTCTCACCAAACTATTTATCAGGTCTTAAAGTCACCCCTGAACAAGCCATTTATTTGGCAAGTGCCCTTGGTTTGGTGATTACCTAAGAAAATTTTAAAAAAATAGCCGAATA
>DAMBQR010000170.1:355-911 GCA_032055545.1 Pseudescherichia sp.
CGAATAACTGGTTCTGTCGGTTCTTTCTTATTAAATTGTTATTAATTTTTTGGAAAAACCAACGGAACCATTTTACTTGTGCCTTATTTTTAGGTAAACTATCTTAGGTTAAGCAATCTCTTTTTTTGGAACAAGAGAAACTTTTGGAATCATTTCCTATAAATCATGAAGAGATTATGACAAACGTTCTTCTAATCCAAGAACGTCTTTTGTCCTATACTCGATTCTACTCAAAAGGAATGTCAGTGAATGAATATAAAAAAACAAGGCCTCGGTCAAGCGACGGGAAAAATCATTTTAATGGGGGAACACGCCGTTGTTTACGGCGAACCAGCAATCGCCTTTCCTTTTCAAGCGACAGAAATCACAGCCGTCTTTACCCCGGCAAAAACTATGCAGATAGATTGTGCATATTTTACAGGATTGCTTGAAGACGTGCCCCAAGAGCTAGCAAATATCAAGGAAGTTGTTCAGCAAACCTTACATTTTTTAAAGGAAGATACGTTTAAAGGCACTTTGACCTTAACAAGTACGATTCCCGCTGAACGAGGAATGG
>DAMBQR010000170.1:921-1358 GCA_032055545.1 Pseudescherichia sp.
GCGCAGCAACCGCTGTGGCCATCGTTCGAAGCCTTTTTGATTATTTTGATTACGCTTATACATATCAAGAATTGTTTGAGCTTGTTTCCTTAAGTGAGAAAATTGCTCATGGCAATCCTAGTGGTATCGATGCCGCAGCAACAAGCGGCGCTGATCCCTTATTTTTTACTAGAGGATTTCCGCCCACACATTTCTCGATGAATTTATCTAATGCCTACTTAGTAGTAGCTGATACGGGAATTAAAGGTCAAACACGTGAAGCAGTGAAAGACATTGCGCAGCTAGCTCAAAATAATCCCACAGCAATCGCTGAAACAATGAAACAATTAGGTTCTTTTACTAAAGAAGCGAAGCAGGCAATTTTACAAGATGATAAACAAAAATTAGGTCAGCTAATGACGTTAGCGCAAGAGCAACTCCAGCAATTAACCGTCAGA
>DAMBQR010000170.1:1368-1662 GCA_032055545.1 Pseudescherichia sp.
GCGGTCGCGGTGGCTGTATGATTGCCTTAACAGATAATAAAAAGACCGCACAAACCATTGCACAGACTTTAGAAGAAAATGGAGCTGTTGCTACATGGATTCAATCATTAGAGGTGAAAAAGTAATGCTTTCAGGAAAAGCACGAGCGCATACAAATATTGCTCTGATTAAATATTGGGGAAAAGCCAATGAAGAATACATTTTACCAATGAATAGTAGTTTATCATTAACATTAGATGCCTTTTACACAGAAACAACTGTGACATTTGATGCCCATTATTCAGAAGATGTATT
>DAMBQR010000171.1:0-1647 GCA_032055545.1 Pseudescherichia sp.
CGACATTTTACTGTCGCTTCAACCTGGCCATGGATAGGTCACCCGGTTTCGGGTCTACGACATGCAACTTTGCGCCCTATTCAGACTCGGTTTCCCTTCGGCTCCGTACCTTAAGTACTTAACCTCGCTACATATCGTAACTCGTTGGCTCGTTCTACAAAAAGCACATCGTCACACATATAAAGTGCTTCGATCGGTTGTAGGCACAGGGTTTCAGGTTCTATTTCACTCCCCTCCCGGGGTTCTTTTCACCTTTCCCTCACGGTACTTCTCCACTATCGGTCACTAGGTAGTATTTAGCCTTGGGAGGTGGTCCTCCCTGCTTCCCACAAGGTTTCACGTGTCTCGTGGTACTCTGGATCAGAACTTAAGGTCTTCTCGTTTCACTTACAGGTCTATTACCTTCTACGGAGTAGCTTTCCAGCTATCTTCAGTTACAATAGCCACCTCTTTTATGTTCTGTCCTCAACCCCCAAGCCAAAGGCTTAGGTTTGGGCTCTTTCCCTTTCGCTCGCCGCTACTTAGGAAATCGATTTTTCTTTCTCTTCCTCCGGGTACTTAGATGTTTCAGTTCCCCGGGTTTACCTCTATATACCTATGTATTCAGCATATAGTACATGGCGTAGCCATGTGGGTTCCCCCATTCGGAAATCTTTGGATCACAGACTATTTGCGTCTACCCAAAGCTTATCGCAGCTTATCACGTCCTTCTTCGGCTCCTAGTGCCAAGGCATTCACCCTGCGCCCTTTGTAGCTTGACCTATCTAAAAATCAATATAAACTTTGTACTACGTCGTCAGCTTCGCTCGCTGTGGTGCTCATTTACATAAGTAAACTCCGCTCCTCGCTCACTCGCTTCCTTGTATTACTCGTTTCTATTGTTTTTTACAAAGTAATAAAAAACTTTATTAACCTTATAAAAATGTCTTATACAAATTCGCATAAATAGAATTCAAAAACTTTAGTTTTTAAATTTATTTTTGTTTGTCTTGACGAAATTGTTTATTTATCTTTTAATTTAAAAGGATATTTAAACAAATACTTCACTGTGCAATTTTCAAAGAACAATTGAGCTTTTCCTTTGTCCTGTAGGACCTTGGTCGCTCAAAATTAAACAGAGTATAGTACCAGTGTTCGTAGAAGAGTTACCAACTACGTCGACTCCCTAGAAAGGAGGTGATCCAGCCGCAGGTTCCCCTACGGCTACCTTGTTACGACTTCACCCCAATCACTAATCCCACCTTCGGCCGCTGGCTCCTTACGGTTACCTCACGGACTTCGGGTGTTACCAGCTCTCATGGTGTGACGGGCGGTGTGTACAAGGCCCGGGAACGTATTCACCGCGACATGCTGATTCGCGATTACTAGCAACTCCGGCTTCATGTAGGCGAGTTTCAGCCTACAATCCGAACTGGGATTGGTTTTTTAAGTTTAGCTCCACCTCGCGGTCTTGCATCTTGTTGTACCAACCATTGTAGCACGTGTGTAGCCCTAGACATAAGGGGCATGATGATTTGACGTCATCCCCACCTTCCTCCCGGTTAACCCGGGCAGTCTCACTAGAGTGCTCAACTTAATGGTAGCAACTAATGATAAGGGTTGCGCTCGTTGCGGGACTTAACCCAACATCTCACGACACGAGCTGAC
>DAMBQR010000172.1:0-1609 GCA_032055545.1 Pseudescherichia sp.
CGGCAGCTCGAGGGTGGTATCCTCGATGAAATCACCCAGATGCGAATCTTCATCGTCACCAATCGGCGTCTCCATAGAGATCGGCTCTTTGGCAATCTTCAGCACCTTACGGATCTTATCTTCCGGCATCAGCATGCGCTCGGCCAGCTCTTCCGGCGTCGGCTCGCGGCCCATCTCCTGCAGCATCTGACGGGAGATACGGTTGAGCTTGTTGATGGTCTCAATCATATGCACCGGGATACGGATGGTACGCGCCTGGTCCGCGATAGAGCGGGTGATCGCCTGACGGATCCACCAGGTGGCATAGGTCGAGAACTTATAGCCACGACGGTATTCGAACTTATCAACCGCTTTCATCAGGCCGATGTTACCTTCCTGAATCAGGTCGAGGAACTGCAGGCCACGGTTGGTGTATTTCTTGGCGATAGAGATAACCAGACGCAGGTTCGCCTCTACCATCTCTTTCTTCGCACGACGCGCTTTCGCTTCGCCGATAGACATACGACGGTTAATGTCCTTAACCTGTTCGATGGTCAGGCCGGTCTCTTCTTCAATCTGTTGCAGCTTCTGCAGGCCACGATGCACGTCTTCAGCTACGTCCTGCAGCTTCTCGGACCACGGCTTGTTCATCGCCAGCGCGGCATTGAACCAGGTTTCGCTGGTTTCGTTGCCGGTAAAGAGAGTGATGAAGTTCTTCTTCGGCATTTTGCACTGCTCAACGCACATCTTCATGATGATGCGCTCCTGGGTACGCACGCGATCCATCATGACGCGCATGCTGTTTACCAGGTAGTCGAACTGCTTCGGCACCAGACGGAACTGCTTGAACACTTCGGAGAGCTTAAGGATCTCTTCCTGTGAGGCAGCGTGGCTGCGGCCTTTCGCTTTGATAGTGTCGCGAGTGACTTCGTACTGCGCACGCAGCTCGCCGAACTTCTCGCGGGCCAGCTCGGGATCGATGCTGTTATCGTCGTCGCTGTTGTCGTCGCTCTCTTCGTCTTCATCTTCGTCTTCGTCGTCATCCAGCTCTTCCTGAGAAAGCTCGGAGCCAACGTGCGTCGCGGTCGGGGCCAGATCCTCTTCGGCGTTCGGATCGACGAAGCCGGTGATCAGGTCAGAGAGGCGTGCTTCTTCCGCTTCAACGCGATCGTACTGCTCCAGCAGATAGGTGATCGCTTCTGGGTATTCGGCAACGGAGCACTGAACCTGGTTAATACCATCCTCAATGCGTTTTGCGATGTCGATTTCGCCTTCACGGGTCAGCAGTTCAACCGTACCCATTTCGCGCATGTACATACGTACCGGGTCAGTGGTGCGCCCGATTTCAGATTCAACACTCGACAGAACCTGAGCCGCTGCCTCTTCCGCATCTTCATCCGTGTTATTTGAGTTTTCAGCGAGCAGCAGATCGTCGGCATCAGGTGCTTCTTCCATCACCTGAATGCCCATGTCGTTGATCATTTGGATGATGTCTTCGATCTGGTCGGAGTCGACGATATCTTCCGGCAGATGGTCATTGACCTCGGCATAGGTCAAATAGCCTTGCTCCTTACCACGTTGGACAAGAAGTTTCAGCTGTGACTGCGGGTTTTGCTCCATAAGACGGTAT
>DAMBQR010000173.1:0-1269 GCA_032055545.1 Pseudescherichia sp.
TACATACAAAAATTGCCAGTGCTTCTGGCGGTCAAAAAATCAAGTTACGAGCAGACTTGGCATTACAGGTAGCTAATCAGGCTAGGACAATCGGTGAAGAAGCGGAGAAATTGCTAAAACAAAGCCAGCAAGACACAGAACAAGCGTTAGCAGAAATTTCCAAGGAAATTTTAACAAGTGCTAATGAAATTAGACAATATTTGTCTTATTCTGAGGTCCAAGCAATGATTGCACCGTATGAAAAAAGTCGTTTGTGGGACGAGGCACAGGCCAGTCACAATCGGAAACAAGTTCAACAATATAATCAAAAACTGATGACATTTAGTGAAAAGTTAACAACTGCGGCTAAAAATATTCAAGAATACGATCGCCAAGCAGGGAATCAGTTATTTGCACAGAAATGAAAGGATGTCGCACATGGATGAACTGGAAAGAGAACTTCAATTGGAATTAGAACGCGTACAAAAGATACAAGAACGCCAAGCCATTCAAGCTATTATTACAGCAAAACAAACCAGAATCGCAACCATCAAACAAACCTCCACACATACAATCAAGAAACTTTCAGAATTGATGAGCAAACAATCAAAAACTACGTTGCCTTCTTCCTTAAAAGGTGCGTTTCAAGGGCAAGTGGCGGACGCAGCGAGCCATTATTTGAAAACGATTCCTGACGCAAATTTAAAAACACCAGCAAAAGGAGGTTAAGAGATGACACCGGAAGAAAAACGCCGCAGTTACCAGATGATTGAAGACAACTATTATCAAGAAAAGCGCAGAATCAATCAACAACAGCAACATGTTTCCGCTGAAATCCAGCGATTTAGACAACAAACGAACCAACTAGTAGGCAAGGTGGCTTATTTTACTAGAAATGATACTTGGGACAAACGAATGTTTCATCATCAAATAGCCACCAGTTTAGATGAAGTGAAACGAACAGAAAACCGATTTGTTTTAATCCTAGAAGAAACAGAACAAGCCATGCGGAAAAATTATCGAAAAGAGATTGAGAAATTGGAAGAAATGGCAAGAATGGATTTGTAAGGGATTGGTAAATACGGATTGACAGGATTTTTTTGTTCAATATGTTCAAACAAATAATGGAATTCTTCAGGAGTACATTACTCTTGTTCTCTAATTTTTAGCAAGCCATTGACGGAACAAGATTGTTTTTTTACAAAAAACGAGTATACTTAATAGAGAAGCGAATGCAGAGAAACCGAAAAAAGGCACTTGACAGATTTGTCTGAGGGCCTTTTTTCAATG
>DAMBQR010000173.1:1342-1603 GCA_032055545.1 Pseudescherichia sp.
AAAAAGCACGCGATTTATTTGATAAACTGATGACGCAAATTCAGTTAGATGACACAGCGAAAGAACATCCCTTAATTCAAAATGGCCGGATTGACAAGGTCATTGTTCACCAACAAAGTCGCTTATGGGAATTTCATTTAAGTTTTGATGAATTGATGCCAGTGATGCTATATCAAACATTTATGCAACAACTGGAACTAGCTTTTCAACAAATTGCGCAGGTTTCCGTTCAAATAACCACAAATCAGACAACATTTACTG
>DAMBQR010000174.1:0-422 GCA_032055545.1 Pseudescherichia sp.
AAAGCAAAGGGCATCATTTCTTGATTTCCTTGGAAATAACCGCGAATGACACTCATGCTTGGGAAAACTAAAACGGCTAAACTTAATGAACGCATTGTTGGAACTAATTCAGGACCTCCGCCAGACAAAGCTGCTAATGCCGGAGATGCCAAAAACATCACAATAGCAAAAACCACACCTAAGCCACCCATTAGTTGTAAGGCACGATAAAAAAGCTGTCGACTAATTTTATATTCGTTCAATGAATTATAATGCGAGGTCTGCTTGGCAATCGCACCTGGAATTCCGGCGGTAGAGATCATTAGGAATAAGGCATAAATCGTATACCCCATTGAAAACAAACTGTTCGCTTCGTTTCCGTGCTCGCCCATCCAAGCGTACCAGGGGATGATGTAAATCGCCCCTAACATGCGGGAGATAAT
>DAMBQR010000174.1:432-930 GCA_032055545.1 Pseudescherichia sp.
TTTCTTGGTTCGTCAGGATTGGTTGATCAACTGAATTTGGTTGATTGATCATTTTGTCCTCCAATATTCTTTGAGTATGCTTTCTTTATTTTAATTGTTCATCTTGGGATATGCAACGACTTTCTCGAAGAATTATCCTATTTTAACATTTCTCATGGATTTTCTCACGCTAACGAGATGGTTTTTTTAAAAGAAAAATAATGCTATAATGACAACAGTTTTGAAATTTCGTTGAAACGTTTGGAGGCAAAAAAAGTGACGATTTCATTATTCGCAATTCGCGATTGCTTAGAAAAAGAAGATTTATTAAAAGAATTTATTTCACCAGAAGGCTGGCACTTGACCCTTTCCGACACGTTAGGTCAACGAGAAGTAACGGCTCTTTCTTACGATTCGAGAGACGTAACAGCAGAAACACTCTTTTTTTGTAAAGGATTAAACTTTAAAGAAATCTATTTAGAAAATGCTGTAAAAGACGGCCTAGAAATCTATGTTTCT
>DAMBQR010000174.1:1042-1601 GCA_032055545.1 Pseudescherichia sp.
GACTGACATTAAAAAAGCAATGGCTGTGTTAAGCATGGCTTTTTATGATTATCCACAAAATAAATTAAAACTGATTGGCTTTACTGGAACCAAAGGTAAAACAACAGCGGCTTATTTCACCAAATATATTTTAGATGTTGCTACACAACAAAAAACAGCCTTGCTTTCTACCATGAATTCGACATTAGATGGCAAAACATTCTTTAAATCTGCCTTGACTACACCCGAATCTTTGGACTTGTATCGAATGATGGCAACCGCTGTTGCTAACGGGATGACTCATTTTATTATGGAAGTTTCTTCCCAAGCCTACAAAACTAATCGTGTCTACAAGTTATTTTTTGATGTCGGCATTTTTTTAAACATTACCCCCGACCATATCAGTCCAATTGAACATCCAACCTTTGACGATTACTTTTATTGCAAACGTCAATTGATTACACATTCTAAAGTCATTGTGTTGAATCACGAAGCTGATTATTTTCCATTACTTAAAGAAACCGCACAACAGCAAAAAGTCCCTGCCATTGTCTATGGCAGTCAGCCAGCTTCAGAAGTT
>DAMBQR010000175.1:0-1594 GCA_032055545.1 Pseudescherichia sp.
AATTCTCAATTGTTGAATGTGAATTGTGCATTGAACCACCCCTGGGGTTTTGGTGTTGCATCTTTGAATAAGTATCCTAAATTACCTAAAGAAACCTTATTGATATTTTAATAAGAATATTATTAAAATTATTTAAAAGGAGGTAATTTATCATGATTAGCAGAAAAATGGAAAAAATTTTCATAAAATTAATTAAACCAATTTCTGAGAATAAAGTAAATTATTTAGCAAACACGTACAATAGTGATTTTAAAACAAAAACTTTCGATACTTTTTCTCACGTAAAATCAATGATATTTTTACAGGTTTCTAATTATAACTCACTTCATGGATTAGTGGATGTTTATAAGGAAACACCAAGTATGCAAGAGCTTTTCAACTTGCCAAGTATATCTCAAATATCTCGTAAAAATGAACAAAGAAATTATGAAATTTTTGAAAAAGCTTTTCAAGATGTTGTGAGCTATTTTATAAAAAGAGTTGGATTTAATAAAGCTTCAAAGAAATTAGAAAATATAAAAATTATGGATTCCACTACAATTCAAATAGCTGCTAAATTAGCTCCTGAACTTTATTATGAATGTGAAAAATCTTCAATTAAATTTAATATACTATATAACTATACAAATAGTATTCCTGAAAAAGTTAATATATTTCCTTCAAAGGTTAGGGATATGGATTGCATAGATAACATTATTGCAGATGATGGAAGTATATACTTATTTGATAGAGGATATCGTGACTATAAGTGGTACAATATGCTTTATGATGATCAAATTCAATTTATTACCCCTTTATATTCAGATGCTAAGGTGTTTTATTGTGGGGAAAGATATTGTTCAGAAGATACTGTATTGGATAGAGATATATTATTAGGTGCCAATGCAATTAAAAATAAAGATATAGATGAAAATAAAAGAGTATATAGGGAAATTACTTATACTGATATTAACAGTAAAAATGAAGAGGTAGAAATAAGACTGTTAACAAATATGCGTAATATATGTGCAAGAAAGATAATTTATCTTTATAAAATAAGATGGAAAATTGAGTGCTTTTTCAAGTGGATTAAGCAACACCTAACAATTAAACATTGGATAGGTCACAATGAAAATGCACTCAAAATACAGATTTACTCTGCACTAATATCCTATGTATTATTGCAAATTTTAAACATAGAATCTAAAAAGAACATGACCATGTTAAAAGTAACGCGAATAATACGCACTAACTTATTAATGAATGTTCAAGATGTTCCACTATTTGGAACATGATCTTAGTAAAAATTTAAAATTTTTTTTAAAAATACTCGCAATAATATTTGCATTATTACTGTAAATATATTGATAAAAATACCCAAATTGTTATTAAGCATAATAATTACCTATAAGTTCATCAAATAAATATTAACATGTATTTCTATATTTTATTTTTCTTGGAACGATGCAACACTAAAACCCCAGAGGTGCAGCATAGTTTGAAACAACACTATAAATTTAACTAATACTATGGAGATACTACGGCTGCTGGTCATTTATAAGAAGTGATTACATAACTTCAAAAAAGAATACTTTTAATCCACCTTATAAGTAAA
>DAMBQR010000176.1:0-216 GCA_032055545.1 Pseudescherichia sp.
TTTCAGGACTAGAGATAATAAAAGATAAAAAATATGGATTAGTTTCTTTTGCTTTCAGCAATGCTAAAGTTACATAATACGCTAGTGGTTCATCAGTCTCTATAACTTTCATTGTTCCTATATCACCAATTCTAGTCATTAAAATATCACCTTTTTTAGCTCTTTTTTTTGAGTACTCTTTTTCATCTGCTTCATGGGTAATGTATTTTTTAGTTT
>DAMBQR010000176.1:266-1106 GCA_032055545.1 Pseudescherichia sp.
ACCTAGGTGTTTGATGAGTACCATCAAAAATTTCTACGACATCCCCTAACTTACACAGTTGCCAATCATCCTCAAAATCAGCAAATCTCACCCGAGGAACAGTCTCATCTTTCTTTGGAAACATCAGTTGTAGATACGCTTTCTTCAGCTCTTTCAACTGCTCTAACTTACGCTGATGAAGTGTTATAGTATCATCTAATTGTTTTAAAAAGTTTCCAATCTTTCTTTGCTCCTCAACACTTTTAGGTACTGTGAGTTCAGTTCTTAAAAAATCAGATGCTGCAATATTCAAAAGCCCATGATTTCTTGCACCTTCAGCAGCATGTTTCGAGACTTCATGATACCAACAACTAGTATCATAATATTTTTCTAAAAAATTAGAATCTATATTTTTAGGTTTAAAAATAATATACAACGTTGATAAAACTCCCATATCATAACGATTTAAACGTTTTATAGCTCCCCACGGATAGCCATTTGAATAAGACTTATTATATGCAAATTCTCCATTATAAATTAGATAGTAACCACTAACATCTCGACTAGCAACGGATTTATTGAAAAATACATTCTGATCTATCAATCCTTCTTGAGCAGATATTGTTAAAGGTAGCGTTGATTTTAATTCTTTATTTTTACGAGTAACTCTTTCAACCACCCTCCCCAACTTACACAGTTCCCAAACACCTATCAGCGTAAATACAATCAACAAATTCAAATAATAATAATGTAAAACGATAACTTTTCATAACCTCAATTTTTCAAAAAAATAAATCCTTCCCAAAATCTTCAAACACAAACCACTAACTATCTGCTACTATAAAAGAAACAACTATCATT
>DAMBQR010000176.1:1116-1581 GCA_032055545.1 Pseudescherichia sp.
AAATGAAATGGCCAATCCTCTATTATTTTGTCTTGTGTGTGCTAGGAGCGTTGGTATTGAGTTATCTGAAGAAACGCTTCGGACAAGTACCACAAACGGCGCATGAGGCTCTGACAGAATTGAAGGCGAAACAATCGGTCGATTATTCAGGAGTGTTTAGAAATTTATTGGCCGCCTTGGTAATTTTAATTTTCGGGGCTGGTGTCGGTCCTGAAGCCGCATTGTTGGGAGCAATTATTTCGTTGTCAGTCTGGCAATCTGATAAGTTACGGTACCTTTATTTTCATTATGACGAGCAAGAACAGCAAGCATTTTGGACAAAAATCCAGCGCTTGCTACATCCGCAACAGTTTGTTCAGCGCTACGACACGAGGCTCGCTCCTGCGGATAAAAAGAAACTGAAACAAGTGATGAACGGGTTATTTATTGTGAACGGGTTGGTGGTGTTTACCTTTTTAATGAAAT
>DAMBQR010000177.1:0-216 GCA_032055545.1 Pseudescherichia sp.
GATACTCATAGTAATGGGGACATTATGTCACGGGCAATTAACGACATGGATAATATTGCGAGTACTTTACAACAAAACTTAACCCAATTAATTACCAGTATCGTGACATTTGTGGGTGTACTTTGGATGATGCTGACCATTAGCTGGCAGTTAACACTAATTGCTTTAGCAACAGTGCCATTAAGTTTAATTGTTGTGATGATTGTGGCACCTCGC
>DAMBQR010000177.1:426-1192 GCA_032055545.1 Pseudescherichia sp.
TCGCAAAAACATTTTGCGGCTCAACAAAAAAGCTTAGGATTATTGAATAACCAAGTCGAAGAAACCTACGGTGGTCACGTAGTAGTAAAAAGTTTCAACCACGAAGAAAGTGATCAAGAAGTATTTGAAAAAGAAAATGAAAAATTATATCATGCTGGTCGCAAAGCACAATTTATTTCAGCGATCATTATGCCTTTAATGAACTTTATCAAAAATCTAGGCTATGTGTTTGTTGCAGTACTTGGTGGCGTAAAAGTAGCGAATGGTATGATGGATTTAGGGGATGTCCAAGCATTTCTTCAATATACCAATCAATTTTCACAACCGATTACTCAAATCGCTAATTTAATGAATACAATCCAAGCTACGGTGGCTTCGGCAGAACGTGTCTTTGAAGTATTAGATGAAGAAGAAATGGTGGATGAACCTTCTGGCATACCAGTGGAAACAGATAGTCCTTATCGTGTTTCTTTTGAACATGTTGCTTTTGGCTATTCACCAGAGAAATTATTAATGAAAGATTTCAATTTAAATGTTAAACCTGGGGAAATGGTCGCAATCGTGGGCCCAACAGGTGCTGGAAAAACAACCCTAATTAACTTATTGGAACGCTTCTATGATATTAGTAGCGGCAGCATCAAATATGATGGCGTAGATACGCGCGATTTATCTCGCGAAGAGTTGCGAGCACACTTCTCAATGGTTCTTCAAGATACTTGGTTGTTCACTGGAAGTATCTATGACAATATTCATTATGGTAATGACC
>DAMBQR010000177.1:1202-1572 GCA_032055545.1 Pseudescherichia sp.
TAGCAAATCCAGACGTTTTAATTTTGGATGAAGCCACCTCAAGTGTGGACACTCGAACAGAAATACTGATTCAAGCAGCAATGAATCGTTTATTGGAAAATCGGACCAGCTTTGTAGTTGCTCATCGCTTGTCGACTATCCGTGATGCTGATACGATTATCGTTATGGCAGAAGGTTCAATTGTGGAAACAGGAACCCACGATGAATTAATGGCAAAAAATGGTTTTTATGCTGATTTATATAACAGTCAGTTTTCAGAAGAAGTAGCCTAAAAGGCGAAGCAAAAAAATAGTAATTCATGATGAGGCTTCAGGAACCATAGTCGTAAAGACTGGTTCCTGAAGCCTTATTTTTTTGACAAAAAGTTAGC
>DAMBQR010000178.1:0-346 GCA_032055545.1 Pseudescherichia sp.
ATCAACACGCACATTCATATCATAATCAGCTGAATTAATTTTTACTTTTCCATCAGGAAATATAAATTGTTTTCCGCCACGATACGAAGCCAGCATCACGCGGTCTTGATCAGATAATCCTTGAACCACTTCATCAATCGCTTGTCTTACATGTGGAAAATTATCTGAAAAACTACCACTGGCATCTTCAACAACCACTAAATCAACCGGTTCCGTTTCACCCGCTTGAACTGGGAAAGTAGCTTGTCCCTCCAATATCCGTTTACAATCAGCTAGACTGTCGTCTTTCACTTTCACCGTATTGGTCATTCCTTCTGTATCTCCTGCTTTAACCACTCCTTCGGCT
>DAMBQR010000178.1:391-1567 GCA_032055545.1 Pseudescherichia sp.
CGATAATAATTTCGTTGCTTTCTTAAACATTTTAATCCTCCCTATTTTCTTTCGCTAGTGTTTGGGACACTTGCTTCTCTTTACTTCAACTACAGCTCCTTAAATCTTTCATCAAGTCGATGTGTCCCCTTGTTTTTGTGACACATCTCTTACTCAATTTCTGATTCTATCACCTTTATAGGCTAAATCTTGGCAGTATTCGGCTCTTGAAAACGTAAAATTTGTCTTTTAAAAATTAATGAAAAGACTATCCACTGACAAAGTTGGTTTTCACTTACTTTTTGACACCTGATTCCTTTTAAAAGTCTTTTTTTACACAAAAAAAGTAAAAGAACCTTTACAGTCCTTTTACTTAATTGTTAGATGCTATTCATAATTTTCTTAGTTTTGTTCTATAAGCTAAATAGTTTAGCCCGTTTATTTCAACAATATTTGACGTTAGTCAGCCGTTTCGTTATAGTTAAAGAAAAGGCTTTTTGGTAGGAGTGAATACGATGAATGAGTGGCCCCATCAGTTAATGACGCTTTTAACCCCACTTTTTGAGCTATGTATAATTGCTGCTGATATTATTGAATCCATTGTCAAACCAACTTTTCAAGATATTTTGAAATTGGCAACCTTGGTGATCATCCGTACAGTTATTTCTTATTTCTTACATAAAGAAATTGAAGACACTATGACCGATATGGAACAACAAGAAAAAGAACCAGATACCCCAAAAAATTAGCGGGTACGCTGGTTCTTTTTTTATTTAATCGCTTTAAAATAATGAAGTGGTTCGTTAGACAAACGCTGCATTTTACGTTTTTTATCTTCAATAATTGCTAAAATCTCGTCTGAAAAATTTTCTAAAATAACACGGCCGCCTTTATAGGTGTGACCACCCATTTCAGCAACTTCGCTGGCCGTCAAAATGACTTTACGATGCGCAATTTTTTTGAAAAATTCTTCAATTAAGTACGTCGGTAAGTAAAAATTATTTTGAGCAGAAAATGATTCCAAATAAATAAAATCATCGATGCTGATGAAACAATCATCCATCGATAAGTATTCAATTGATCTGTCTATATATAATTCACGCTTTTGTAAAATTTCTTTGACTTTTTTATTTAATAAATTCAATGATTCAATTTCTTTAACCAAATGTTCTAGTTCACGATAACGTACTTCTTTTC
>DAMBQR010000179.1:0-340 GCA_032055545.1 Pseudescherichia sp.
TTCTCAATAAAAAGAATATTTTAATTATTGTAATTGGTGTTGTGATTGCAAGATTAGTGGCAATTTTAGGAACGATTCTGTTAAATAATCAAGGAATTGATTCTACTGCGAATGATGCGGCAATTAATAATTTGTTTACAGGTGAGAATCCATTACTAATTATTTTGATATTAGGGATTTCTGCACCAATCATGGAAGAGATTGTATTTAGAGCTGGAATTATTGGTTATTTTTTAAAAGATTGGCCAATTTTAGGAATTGCACTAAGTTCTATTTCATTCGGTTTAGTACATGGACCAACTGATATTATTAGTTTTTTCATGTATGCACTAATTGGATT
>DAMBQR010000179.1:629-1162 GCA_032055545.1 Pseudescherichia sp.
GTGATGGAAGGCTTATATCGTTTGGATAAAAAAAATCAAGCAGAACCTGCATTAGCAGAAAAGCTTCCCGACATATCCAAAGACGGTAAAACATATACTATATCATTGAGAAAAGATGCAACTTGGACAGATAAAACACCTGTAACTGCTGAAGATTTTGTTTTTGCATGGCAAAGAGTAGTTGATCCTAACACTACTTCTCAAAATGTTGGATTATTTGCTCCTATAGAAAATGCTGAAGAAATAAGTAAAGGTAGCAAAGCTAAAGAGTCTTTAGGTATAAAAGCAGTGAATAATCATACTTTGCAAATAGCGTTGAAAGAACCAACTCCTTACTTTACTAATTTATTAGCATTGCCAGCGTTTTTACCTGTTAATCACGAATTTGCTGATAAGCATAAGAAAGATTATGGTACTTCAAAGGACACTATTAGTACAAATGGAGCGTTTAATTTAACTAAATTGGACGGTTTAGGCACTTCAGATAGTTGGGTAATAGAAAAAAATAATAATTATTGGGACAATAAAAATGT
>DAMBQR010000179.1:1274-1567 GCA_032055545.1 Pseudescherichia sp.
AAATTAGTGTATGATCCAAAAACAAAGAAAGATTTTGCAGATCAGGATTTAGTTGGTTATGATAAAGAAAAAGCCAAGAAGTACTGGGAAAATGCACAAAAAGAATTAACTTCACCTAACAATTTAAAACTAGATATTTTGGTTGGAGACGGAGAATTCGAAAAAAAAGCTGGAGAATTTTTACAAAATCAATTACAAGAATCTTTAAAAGGGTTGACTGTAACAGTAACGCCAGTACCAGCAAATGCACAAATTGAAAAGTTATCTAAGAGTGATTTTTCTGTTAGTCTTAT
>DAMBQR010000180.1:0-289 GCA_032055545.1 Pseudescherichia sp.
CTGGAATCATATTGACAGTGACTAACCGATGTAATGCAGGAATCCCCATGACTTGGTGAGCAAATTCAAAAGCATCTGTAATATCTTTATTTCTTTCATCACGCCAGCCAAAAACAAATGTTTTATTATAATGTTCAAAGGCATTAGGTCGTGCAAAATAATGCTCTTATTGTTGTCTTAAAATAAATTGGACTTGTACAAAAGCAAATAAGCCCTCATATAATCCATCGCCATGATAGCCTTTCAATTGTTCAAATGCATGCCATTGATTTTGTAAATGTTCATCTTT
>DAMBQR010000180.1:307-1088 GCA_032055545.1 Pseudescherichia sp.
ATAATTCTCTTGGATATTAAACCTTTAGGTAAATTATTAAACATTACTTGGCTAACAACCTCATAACGTGAACGACCACCAGCCACATCATCTGAATAAAAAATTTCAATTTCTAAACTTGATCCATCATCCCGAACAAGCGGAATTGAGCCAACACCACCTGCTCCAACCAATAATAATTGAGCATCGTAAGGTGTTCGAATACGTTGTAATTCTTGGAGAATCATTTTGAATTCATTATCAGATAACGGTGTACCATTTAATTTATGTGCATTTGTTTCACTTAATACATCGTGCCAATGCTGCTCTAACTTTTTAATACTTACATTCGATAAGTCTTTACGATAAGTCCAACCCTCAGACTCAAGCTTTTTTATTAACGCTTCTTCAAATTTTGCTTCTGCCAATTAAATACTTCCTCTCGCTTTTAATGAGAAAAAATTCCGTAAATAAAGCCTTTTCTCTCGCTCTAACAACAAGAACTTACGCTGTCATACAGTGTAAGTGTAATGAATTACCCCAACTTTTTCAATAAAAAATGGAATCTTTATTGAAAAGATTCCATTTTTTATTGATTAAATTATCCTTCTTGTATAATCGTTTCTTTTAGCTTTATATATTCGGCTTCTGTCAAAATCTTTTTCTCAAATAAGGCATGTGCTCGCTCTAGTTTACTAAAAATATCGTCCGCATATTTAGTTGTTTCTGTTTCAGGTTGTTCTGAAATAACTTCAAAATCGGCTTCTAAAATTTCTAAATCTTTTTCTGCATCTTCTTGAGT
>DAMBQR010000180.1:1212-1551 GCA_032055545.1 Pseudescherichia sp.
CAACGCCGCCTAAAACGGGAATTGCTTTAGAAACACCTTTCGCAAAAGTTGCTTTTGTTAATTTCGTCCCAAAAACAGCTAATATTTTTTTCAATATTGGGAAGAGAAACGTTTTTGTCAAAGCTTTTTGTGGTAGACGTTTTAGCGCTTGAATAGACAACCTATTAGACAAAATCCGAACGACCGAACCAGCTGACGTTACCCCTAACATGATTCCCAAGTATAAAATCAGTGTATTTTTGGCTTCTTCTGTCAATTCATCTTGATTGTTCCATAAATCATGGTAGCCATAAATATAAGAAATTTCTTGCGCTAATTTCAAAGAATAGCCATAGAATT
>DAMBQR010000181.1:0-265 GCA_032055545.1 Pseudescherichia sp.
TTAGAATTAACAGAATTGAATGATAATCGTTTTACGTACACACGAATGGGTAAAGATAACGAAGGAAACGATATCCAAGTCTATGTGGAACATGAACCATACCAAGGAACTTTTGATCCTGAATTTACCTTTTAAGAACAAAACATACGAATGGAAACCAAAAAAAGTTTCGACTTCTTTTGGTTTCTCTCTTTTTAAAATAGAAAAACAGAGAAAGCGTTTTAATCGACAAATAAAAAAAGATTCGTTAGATTAGAACCACTGG
>DAMBQR010000181.1:275-1548 GCA_032055545.1 Pseudescherichia sp.
AAGGAAGTTGAGCACAATGAACAAAAAAATTTTAATGGGGCTATTAAGTGTCGTGACCATTCCATTACTTGCTGCGTGTCAAGGAGGAGAAACACCTTCTGCAGCATCAAAAAATAGTCAAACGGTGACTACTCAAAGTAGTGCAAAAACTGAAAGCACCAGTACAACCCGTTCGGTGGCTCAAACAACATCAAAAGAGGAAGTGAAAGAACCGATGAAGACCTATGAAGTGGGTGCGCTGTTAGAAGCAGCCAATCAACGAGATACGAAGAAGGTCAAGGAAATTTTACAAGATACTACTTATCAAGTGGATGAAGTCGACACAGAAGGCAACACACCGCTCAATATCGCTGTTCACAATAATGATATTGAGATTGCAAAAGCGTTGATTGATCGGGGTGCCGATATTAATCTGCAAAATAGCAGTAGTGATAGTCCCTATCTTTATGCGGGAGCGCAAGGACGTACGGAGATTTTAGCATATATGTTAAAAAATGCGACACCAGATTTAAATAAGCATAACCGTTACGGTGGCAATGCGTTAATTCCGGCAGCTGAAAAAGGACATATTGACAATGTGAAGCTCTTGTTAGAAGATGGACGAGAAGACATAGATTTCCAAAATGACTTTGGCTATACCGCGTTGATTGAGGCAGTGGGGTTACGTGAAGGGAACCAACTATACCAAGATATTGTAAAATTGTTAATGGAAAATGGTGCGGATCAATCCATTAAAGACAATTCTGGTCGAACAGCAATGGACTATGCCAATCAAAAAGGTTATACGGAAATTAGTAAAATTTTAGCACAGTACAACTAAGTATTGTGTCCTTTCGGGAAGGAATAACAGATGGAGTATTTACGAAAATCATCCCCAATGAAGAATTGGTAGAAGAACCTGGGTTGACAATTATTGATGGTCACCATCAATTGATTTTACCAGGTTTGATTGAAAAACATTGTCACTTTGATAAAAGTAAACTAGGTGTTCCGTGGTATCCGGTGACGCCAGCGAAGTCAATTGTGGAACGTGTCGAAGCAGAAATCCCTTATTTAGATAATTTAGAACTTTCTTTAACAGAACGCGCCAACCATTTAATTGACTTAGAATTACCACATGGCGCGACAGCCTTCAGAACACATGTCGACGTGGAACCGATGACAGACTTACGTTATTTTGATGAAGTCCAAGCATTGGCCCAAACGAAACCATTTGCGGTAGAAATTGTCGTCTTTCCACAGCACGGCTTACTACGTTCAGATTCCGTTGAAT
>DAMBQR010000182.1:0-1539 GCA_032055545.1 Pseudescherichia sp.
GAAGAACATCGTCACGCCCATCAGGATCGGCAGGATGTAGTACGGGTCCTGTGCAGACAGGTCATGGATCCACAAGGCGAACGGCGCATGGCGCAGCTCGATGGAGCCCATCAGCATGTAGTAGAGCGCAAGGAAGATAGGCATCTGGATAACCAGCGGTAAGCAGCCGCCCAGCGGGTTAACCTTCTCAGCTTTATACAGGGCCATCATCTCCTGGCTCTGGCGCTGCTTATCATCGCCCAGACGCTCACGCATGGCCTGAATCTTCGGCTGCAGCATACGCATCTTCGCCATGGAGGTGTACTGCGCCTTGGTCAGCGGGTACATGATGCCACGAACGATAAAGGTGATGATGATGATCGAGAAGCCCCAGTTGCCCAGGAAGCTGTGGATCCACTTCAGCAGCTTGAACAGCGGCTGAGAGATAAACCACAGCCAGCCGTAGTCCACGGTCAGGTCCAGATGCGGCGCAACGGCAGCCATCTTATCCTGAATTTCCGGGCCGACCCACAGGGTGCTGGTCAGCGCAGCGGTCTGGCCTGGCTGCACCAGTACCGGAGCAGATTTGTAGCCGATAGCGGCCACGCCGTTGCCCAGGTTAGCGGTGTAGAAGTTGTTCGCAACGTCGCTACGCGGGATCCATGCGGTGGCAAAGTACTGCTGCAGCATGGCGACCCAGCCGCCGTTAGAGGAGACGTTCAGGTTCTCGTTGTCGGCGATAGTATCGAATTTGTATTTTTCGTACTTCTCGTCCGGCGTAGAGTAGGCCGCGCCGCGGAAGGTATGCAGGGCAAAGTTGCTGCTGCCGGTATCACGATGGGCGGGCAGATTGATGGACTGCTTCAGCTGGCCGAAGGTGGAGATCTCCAGCGGCTTCGCGCTGCTGTTCGCCACGTTGTAGCCCACGCTCACCGCATAATCACCGCGTTTCAGGGTGAAGGTTTTGGTGAAGGTGTTGCCTGCCGCGTCGGTGTAGGTCAGCGGGATCGCCAGCTCGTTCTGGCCGTCGGCCATCACGAAGGTGTCGCTGTTGGCGTTATACAGCGGACGTGCGCCGTTTGCCGGGTTATCCGGGCCGTCACGACCGGTCAGGCCGCTCTGTGCCTGGTAGATAAACTCAGGCGTGGTTTCCAGCAGCTGGAAAGGCTCGGTAGACTTCAGCTCTTTCGGGTAGCCCAACAGCAGCGCCTGCTCAACATCACCACCACGGGTGTTGATGACCAGCTCCAGCACGTCGGTCTTAACGGTAATGAGTTTCCCCTGGCCACTGGCTGGTACGCCCTGGTCTGCGGCACTACCCGCTGCGGTGGTCGTAGTCTGCGTGGTCTGCTGCGTCTGAGGCTGAGGATTTTTATCCTGCTCCCAGGCTTGCCAGATCATGAAAGACACGAACAACAAAGCGATGACAAAAAGATTGCGTTGCGAATCCATCGTTAGTGTTCTCTGGTATTAAAAGGTCCTGGCGGGACGGGGTCGTCACCACCCGGGTGTAAAGGGTGGCATTTTAATACGCGTTTCACCGTCAACCAACTGCCTTTT
>DAMBQR010000183.1:0-215 GCA_032055545.1 Pseudescherichia sp.
CTTTTTCTCTTTTTAATAATCTCTTTTTCCTTTTAGTTAATTTTTTGTTTTTCATTCTTTTTAAGTTTTCTACTTTGTTGTCTGAAAATAAACCAAAACATATTTCAATAAATAACATGACTACACTTGCTAAGATAAGAATAAATGGAAGTGCTATATATGTATATTTATAATAAATAAGACCCTCGGCATTATCTAAAGCAAACCATGTACCT
>DAMBQR010000183.1:385-1036 GCA_032055545.1 Pseudescherichia sp.
AATATGGTGAGGTTAAAATATCTTCTGGTTTCACCTGATTTATTTCATTTGTAGCTATTATCGCAGCAAGCCAAAAGCTTATAAAAGCAAGTATCGGTATAATCTGGATATAAAACCTTTTACTTTGTATCATCGCACTTAACAAATATAAAGCAAAATGCCATATTGCTATGATTGCCAAAAATATTAAGTGCATTACACCTGCCATTAGCGGCATTTCAATAGAAAGGAATTTAATTAACTCATGGTTAATTAGAAACTCTTCTGGAATTATCACCTTCATTATCTGCGATATGATAATAAGTAAAACAGGAATGATGAAACATAATGCCATGCCATGCTTTTCAAAAAACCCAACCTTTTTATTTTCTGATGGTTTATTCATAATAAATCTCCTTTTGTTGATATTAAAAGAATTAACGCATCTTCCGATTAAAAGCAAATTTAATAAGGTAAATGCATCTTTTAATTTAAAATATCAGGACAAAAGGAGTAGGTAGGTTTTTTATTTGTGAGAAGTGATTAAAGAACTCAGCTCTGTTAGTTCTTCATCTGATAATAAATGCTTATAAAAGATATTTTGGTAAAAGGATAAAACAGCTTTATGAGAGATTTTATTTTGATAACTGATAAGTAATCTTACGATGAGAA
>DAMBQR010000183.1:1088-1531 GCA_032055545.1 Pseudescherichia sp.
TACTGTCTGTATTTCATTTGATGAGCCTGAACGGACGGTATGAAACAACTTATCAGCAAGACGCTTTTTATGTTGTTCTCGTCTTTTAACGTCATCCAAATATTCTTGTAGGCTTGAGTATTTCAGCACATGCATAGCTCATCTTAATGGTATGTGTATCTTCTACCATATGTTAGCCGTCTATGCCATATGGGGTGTCGTCGAACTCGCCTGTTCGCATGTCGTTTACACAATACGTCATAACGCCGAAAATCCGGGTAGCGTTGTTCTCGTCCATATCATCGAGATCGATCGGTACCGGGGTTCCTGCGTAGTCCAATGGCAACAGCGCCGGAGCTGGATGAAGCCTTAGCCTTTTCACTACGAACTCCCCACCTAAAGCAACTATCACTATGCTTCCATCAAAGGGCTTAACAGAAGCGTCTACAACGAGCGTAGCGCCC
>DAMBQR010000184.1:0-239 GCA_032055545.1 Pseudescherichia sp.
ATAAAAGAATCGCTGAAGCTATTCTTTCTTTTAACGCAATTTGTTTCGTTTGAAAATAGGCAACACAGAGGAGTGTCACAAATAATCCAGCAAAAACGGTTGGTAAATGGTCTAAACGCAACTCATAATTAATAGAACCTAAGCCTAATTGCGAGAAAAACGAAGTGTTAAACTTAGGCGTTAAAAAGAACGTCGAGACATCAAAATCTGCTTTTTTTGTATAGAGCATCCCTTCTGCT
>DAMBQR010000184.1:340-1527 GCA_032055545.1 Pseudescherichia sp.
AATAGGGTGATACTGTATAAGCCCCATTTGCGTTGATCCCATAAACGTTGGAGTCCCAATAAGATAAGCGGGAATAGAATCAGTGCATCCAACCACATAAAGTTTTGGCTATAGACGGTGACAAAGCCACAGAAACTATAGGACGTTGAAAAAAGTAACGTGGTGCCATCAACTTTTTGATAGGTGTATTTTAAATAGCTAAACATCGTAGTACCCATCAAGGCAAGTTTTAAGGTAATAATCCATAAAATTGCTATAGGTAATTGTTCATAAGGAAAAAAGAAAGCCAACACATTAAAAGGGCTCAGTAAGTAATAGGCTGCCAAAGGAACAATCGACTCACCAATCTCATTGGAAAAAGAGTAGAATGTAGTTATTCCCTCGTGAAAAGAGCGTTTTAAAAAACTCAAGAAAGGCATGTATTGTGTGCCTAAATCACTAACTAATAAGTTGTTGTCACCAAAAGGCGCAAGTTGTAATGTCATCCATACAAGCAACAGAAGTAAAAACGGCAAGAAAAAACTTCCTAACCATAAAAGCTTCGATTTGTTTTTCATCAAAATAAGTCCACCTTTATAAAAAAATCATGAATAAGCGTGTTGAACGCTCTAAAAATAGTTTTTAATTGGCTGGCTGGAATGAACCATCCAGAATGTTAGTTTACCATAAGTTCATTAATGTATCCGCTAATAACGCAAAATTATGAAAAATGCAAAAAGTTTTCAAGAAAAAGTTTCAATTGGTTATTAGTGAAAAAGTCACCTAACTTAGAAGAAGCCATTGAATGGATTCATAGCCGGTTACCCTTTGGTTCAAGACCTGGTTTGGATCGGATTAATGCGTTATTAGAAAAAATTGATCATCCAGAAAACAAAGTGCCAACGATTCATATCGCAGGAACCAATGGTAAAGGCTCAACCGTGACATATTTACGCTGTCTATTAGAAGAAATGGGCTTGAAAGTCGGAACCTTTACCTCTCCTTATATTGAATCATTTAATGAAAGAATTGCGATAAATGGTCAACCAATTTCAGACGAACAATTGATTACCTATGTGGAAAAGTATCAACCAATCATTAAAGAATTAGACCAGATCACTGAAGTGGCTGGAATTACAGAATTCGAAACATTGACAGGAATGGCCTTGGACTATTTCGTGAATGAACAAGTGGATATCGCCGTTGTT
>DAMBQR010000185.1:0-418 GCA_032055545.1 Pseudescherichia sp.
AGCGGAATTACACGAAATTAATGAAGATACGGAGATTCGTTTTAGAAAAACAGCGATTAGTTTTTTCCGGACGACTCACAGTATTCCTGATGCCTTGGGCGTTGTGGTTAAAACGCCTTCTGGTAACATTGTCGCAACAGGTGACTTTAAGTTTGACTTTACACCCGTTGGTGAGCCAGCCAACTTACACAGAATGGCGAAATTAGGTGAAGAAGGCGTCCTTTGTCTTCTTTCAGACAGTACCAATGCTGAAATACCCACCTTTACAAAATCCGAAAAAACAATTGGGACCTCTATTTTAAAAATCTTTGAAAAAATTGATGGTCGGATTATCTTTGCCAGTTTTGCTTCAAACATTTTCCGTTTACAACAAGCTGCTGATGCAGCCGTGAAAACCGGTCGCAAAATTGCTGTTTTT
>DAMBQR010000185.1:530-1047 GCA_032055545.1 Pseudescherichia sp.
AATTAGTATTCAACCAGGCGATACGGTTGTTTTCTCAAGTTCACCAATTCCTGGGAATACGACAAGCGTTAACCGTTTAATCAACTTATTATCTGAAGCCGGTGCAGAAGTTATCCACGGAAAAATCAATAATATCCATACTTCTGGTCACGGTGGACAAGAAGAGCAAAAATTAATGCTTCGCTTGATGAAGCCTAAATATTTCATGCCTGTTCATGGTGAATTTAGAATGTTAAAAATCCATGCTTCGCTCGCTCAAGATACAGGGGTTCCTGAAGAAAATTGCTTTATCATGGGCAACGGCGATGTCTTAGCTTTAACGGCTGATAGCGCACGTCCTGCTGGTCACTTCAACGCTAATGACGTGTACGTTGATGGAAATGGTGTCGGCGATATCGGGAATGTTGTTTTACGGGATCGTCGTATCTTATCTGAAGAAGGTTTAGTTTTAGCGGTAGCAACGGTTGATATTAAAAATAAAGAAATTATGGCTGGTCCAGACATTCTTTCCCGTGGT
>DAMBQR010000185.1:1193-1520 GCA_032055545.1 Pseudescherichia sp.
TCTTGTTTGAACAAACAGAACGTCATCTAATGATTCTGCCAATGATTATGACTGCCACGGTTAGTGATCAATAAAGCTCTCATTTAATAGAGAAGAAAAATGTTTGTCCATTTTTCTTCTCTATTTTTTCTAACAAAAAAACACCTAACATGCGTTAGGTGTTTTTGGATTATTTTTTATTAGTTTTTTTCTACGTTAACTGCTTGAGGGCCACGGTCTGAATCTTCAACATCAAAAGTCACTGCTTGACCTTCTTCTAAAGTTTTGAAACCATCACCTTGGATAGCTGAGAAGTGAGCGAATACGTCATTTCCACCTTCTACTTCG
>DAMBQR010000186.1:0-427 GCA_032055545.1 Pseudescherichia sp.
TTCTTCACTGACTTGTAAAAGAATACTATCTAATTGTTCCGCGAGATATTTTTCTCCATTATATGTCGCAATACAAACTGAGATCATAGATTATCCTTTCATTAACTTGAGAAATTCTGCCAATGTTTGCCGCCAAATTTGGCGATTTTTGACAGTTAAAAATTGCTTACTACTGCGTAAAAATAAATGGCGTCGATGATGGGAAAACTTTTCTTGATCATATCGACGATAAAATAACGTTTCTGCTTCAATAATAGAGCGATAACGTTGAGGACTCATTGTACGATAATCTAAAACAGACAATTCTTGTTTTAGGTGGATTGGTAAGACTTCAATCTTTTTATTGGCTTGATTCAATTGATAAAAGAACCAATGATCTAAATAATCCAAAGGAAATTCTTCCGAAAATCCTTCCAACCAGCGCAGT
>DAMBQR010000186.1:437-1094 GCA_032055545.1 Pseudescherichia sp.
TTTCTGCCGTAATGACTGTACCAGAATTGATAGCCATCAACGGTTGGTTGGCTATCCCTGCTGTTGGCTTTGCTCCTTTAAGTCCAACATATTGATCACTATAAACTGGCGAAATTTGTTGTCCATTTGCTTCTACAATTGGAACATAGACTGCCACAGTCGGATCTAATGGCATGATGATCAACGTATCAAAATAAGAGGCTGGCACTTCTGTGTCTTGGTCAAGGAGCAACAATAATTCACATTGATTCGCTTGACTAAAAGCAATCGCTTCATTATAAGCGGTCGCTAGGCCTGGATTATCAGGATTATGTCGATAAGTAACATTTTGTTGTAAAAATAATGCATCTTCTTGAGGAAGTGGGCTGTTGTCATAAATAAAAAAGTGCAATTCGGGATGATTTACCACTTCTTTTAATAACAAATAATTCGGCGTATCAGCTATTTTCATTTGATATAAGACGATGACTACCGCTAATCTTTGACTCATTAAAAGAACCTCCAGCCCCATTTGTTAAAAAATTTCCCCATTGATTGCATAAAGATTTTAAACAATTTTCGACTTTTATGGGCGCCCTTTTCATACATGTGAACAACCGTTTCAAAAGGCGTATAGAGAATCCGATAGCCTGCTTTGCCAAAACGTAAACATAAATC
>DAMBQR010000186.1:1156-1514 GCA_032055545.1 Pseudescherichia sp.
GTCTTCAAAGTACATGAAGAAACGTTCATCGAACCCACCAATTTCAACGAATTTTTCACGATCAATCAACATAAAACAGCCTGAGCCCATTTTAATATCCGTTGTTTCTGTATCCGACAAATCGCGACATTCATAAATACTCAAACGTTTATCAAAAATTTTCTTTACAAATTGAAAGGGAATAAAACGTAACATATAATCGAAGACATCTAATTTTTGACGAACTAAATATTGCGTCGTGCCATCTTCATTTAACACTTTAGGGCTAACGACTGCAATGTTCTTATCTATTTTGATACGGTCTAATAGACGATCAAGCACGTCTTTAGTAACCAAAACATCGGGATTAAAAATAATT
>DAMBQR010000187.1:0-257 GCA_032055545.1 Pseudescherichia sp.
ACAAAAGAATTTTTAGAGAAGGTAGGAGATTTGAATGAGTAATAATAGAGGAAAATCAGCTGCGGAACGACTTCTGGGTGCAGGGAAAGAAGACACCAATCCAACTAAAGCAACTACTTCTAATGAAAAAGAATTAAAAACTACACATGAACACATTGTTATGAATAAAAAAAACATAGAAAAATTGATTAAGCAACAAGGTAACAGCAAAAGAAATGCTGATAGTATTCGGATCAATCCAATCCTTGCAAATGCTT
>DAMBQR010000187.1:267-1261 GCA_032055545.1 Pseudescherichia sp.
TAAAATACTGGACTTCAATTGGCGAACCAGAAAAAAGTAAACCTGATGTTATCGAAGAAACGCTTTTGAAATCTATTCCTGAAGAGTATTTAATTAAAGGATATGAAATGGCAAAAAAACAAAATAAAATTTGATAATATTGTGGAATTACAATATTACAATATTAGACAACAACAATATCATAATATTGTTGTTGTTTTTTTTCTACAAACGCTGTTGTATCAATAATAATCTTTTGAATATTGTAATATCACGATATTCCGATATTACAATTGCATTATATCGCAATATCGTGATATAATAAGAAAGTAGAAAAATACTGTTATATCAGTATTTGCAAGGGAAATAAAAGTAGGTTAAACTATAAACTAACAAAAACAGAGAGGTAAAGCTATGAACGATTTTCAATTTATTTCAGCTAATGAAACCTATAGAAATTTGTATTACCAATTACCTAAAGTACTTTTTACATCAGAATTTTATAAGACTATGTCTAATGATAGTAAAATAGCTTACGCAATGTTGCAAGACCGATGTGAATATTCAATACAAAATAATTGGATTGATCAAGATGGGCATATATATTTTATCTTTACACGAAATGAACTGATGGATATTTTAGGGTGTAAAGAAAATAAAATTGCAAAAATAAAAAAAGAATTAAAAGACAAAAATTTACTTTATGAAAAACGTATTCCTCCGAAAAAACTCTCTACTGGTGAATTCAAAAACTATCCAAACAGATTGTATTTAGGTAAACTGGAAGTTTCAGCAACAGATGTTTACGCCATCAGCAATGCTAGCTATACAAATGAGTTTCCCGAAAGTGGGAAAAACCAACCTTCGGATAAACATGATAAAATCAGCGTTTCTTTCGAAAGTGGGAAAAACCAACGTCCAGAAGAATCCAATAATACCAGTACTTTGTTCGAAAGTGGGAAAAACCAACCCAATCTATATCTAACTAATTCTTTAGATACAATAGATACAATAG
>DAMBQR010000187.1:1271-1502 GCA_032055545.1 Pseudescherichia sp.
TTATTGCAGCCTTTTCTGATACTATTCAAGAAGCCCATGAAATGGTTGGAACAATTATACGTGCTAAAACTAAAGTTGAAAAAGAATACAATGTTGTTTTAATTGGGGAAGATTATCAAGAAGAAATAGACAAATGTTTGCGACGAGTGATGCATAAAATCAAGACAGATTCTACTGTTAAAAGTCCTAAAGGATTATTTTACAAGTCTTTTTACAATTTATTTGTTGAAT
>DAMBQR010000188.1:0-297 GCA_032055545.1 Pseudescherichia sp.
GAGCAATACAAGGCGCAGCACAATCAACCGTTTGAACAAGAAGAGAAATTAACACAGTTACTTGAAAAACAAGCAAAAATAAATATTGCTTTATCTCCAGAAATAGACAAAGAAAAAGAGGTACAAAACAAGGAAAAAGTAAAACAACAAAAAATGCTAAGAAATGAATATGATTTTGATAGATAATTATTGACTTTTACTCTTTTTAGTGTTACTTTTTAGAAAATGGTAACATTACTATTTTTCTAAATGTAATATTAAAGAGGAGTAAGGATATGCTAACTATTAAAGATGTTT
>DAMBQR010000188.1:338-909 GCA_032055545.1 Pseudescherichia sp.
ATGGCATTTCAACGAGCGAGCAAGTAATTCGTCGTTGGTGTCGTACTGGTGTATTAAAAGCCGAATTGACAAGTAAAAAAGAAGGATACGAGATTTACGATACTAGTGTTTATCAGTTGTTAGAGAAAAAATTAAGAAGTAAAGAATCAAAAAATAGTGCTTATTTGAGAGGTTTTGAACAAGGATATTCATTGGCACAACATTTATCATTACGCGAAAGTGAGGAAAAAGGCATGAATCAAGGTCTAAGAGAAGCTATCGATAACTATTATAGAAGTTTAGCAGATAGCGAAGAGTATATTGATCCAGATAAATTGATGGGAAAGTATTCAAAGTATATATTTAACGCTCTACGTGAATATAATCCAACCAAGTATTGTGAATTAGGTATGACAGAAGAATTGAGTAATTGGATTGAAGTTAAAAATGCGTACATGACAAATGAAGAAACAGAACGAATGCACCAAATTGAATTTGATCAAAGTGGAAACATTTTAGATGTAGCAAAACGTCGTTATAGTAAAATGTTAGAGATAGAAGAAATTTTAAAAGATGAGTTTGTACAAAGTTT
>DAMBQR010000188.1:1081-1499 GCA_032055545.1 Pseudescherichia sp.
ATACAGCGTTAGCAAAATTTATTACTTCTTTAGGTAGTTTAAACAACTACGGAAGTACCGTCCTTCAGACAAAAAAAGCGTTGGATCAGAAATCAGTAAAGCCTCTTCGTCAAAACCAAGATGATATTGCCATTTTTACTGATACTCTAAAAGGAATCGATGCAGTAAAAGAAATAGGATTTAGCACAGAAGGAATCATTGCAATTAATAAACAATTTGATTCAACTTCTAATGAACAGCCAAATATGCCAGGTCATTTAAGAAATGCGTATTACAATTCCGATGATCAGATTGCGATCATTATCGATGAAGCGAGTCAAGACGCTTATTTTCCACCTGAAATTATTAGTCGAGCAGATTTAGATAATATTGTAAATGATTTTGAAGCTTCAGAAAAAAAAGAAGAAGATGCTTGGCG
>DAMBQR010000189.1:0-1130 GCA_032055545.1 Pseudescherichia sp.
TAATTTCATTGATTTCTTGACGGTAGTTATCTAAGTGATCTCCCTGATACGCCAATAAAACGTCTTCCATCAACGACTCTTCTTCTCTTTTATTAACAACCAGCAGCTGATACCGAGAGTTTTTATCTAGTGTATTTAACCCTTCTGCATACCCCATTACCGTGTTTAATTGATCTTCTTCTACAGCAATTTCGTAGTCCACTTCTCCAAGTTTATAGCACTTAGAAAACTCATCCTCTACAATGTGCATGAGCCCTTCTTCAAACTGACTCGTATAAAAGATACTATCTTGTACGGTAGGATTTGCTTGTTGCTGTACACGTTTTTTTGCTTTTTTATCTACTTTTTCAACGTTACTAGATAACGTCTGTTTCTTTGATTGTTTCTTTTTGAACAAATTCATCCTTTTGATACCTCCTTATTTTTCCAGCCTGAAAGGTTCGCTCCTCATAATAAAAGCGTAAGTAAAAAGCTCTTTTTACTTCTTTCCACTTATTCATCATTAATAAAACGGGATACCATCCTAACGCAAACGAGGTGACTAACGCACAAACCATAAATAAAAGATCCGGCAAAAAAAATACTTCTAACAGAAGAAGTATCCCTATAAAAACAAAGCAAACATACGCTTTAAATTCTCTGACTGTAATTCCCCAGATTTTTTTCTCTACTTTTGACAAATCTTTATAGAATTCTGAACTAATCGCCATTTTACATCGCTCCTACTAATCGTTTGGCAAATCCTTGTGAACCAACCAGAAGAATAATCACTGCCACATATTTTAAAATTAAATTAAAGTACGTCATAACATTAATGATGATCGCTCCAGCACCTGCCAAAATGCCACCTTCAAGAGATTCAAAGGATAGATAATCGTTTGCTGTTAATATCGGAATTAACCCAAGTAATAGAACCAACAGAACGCCTTGAAGCGCATAGGCCATGATTTGTTTCATGTACCCCATGGCAATCGAACGTAATTCATCATGAACAAAAAACGCCACAAACAACGGTGCAAGAGCTTTAATCATATACAATTGTATCCCTCGTAAGAAAATAAGAATATTTGCAATAATACTGGATAATACTAACGCAATATATGCAAATATTTGAAAGAAAAATACAATTG
>DAMBQR010000189.1:1263-1493 GCA_032055545.1 Pseudescherichia sp.
ACTTCAATGCAATGTTAGTTAATAGCTCGATTGTCAAACCACCGTCTTCTGATTGAAATTTCTTTTGGGTATTCGCCAATTCAATCATAAAAAGAATGCCTAAAATAGCGATTCCTAAAGGGACTAGGACTTTCGCTATTTTAGACATGGCTTCATTCGTTGTTGGATTGTATTCAGCTAAACTTTTAAATAGCTGATCGGTCGTTCCTTTTGGATTTCTCATTGCTTCC
>DAMBQR010000190.1:0-386 GCA_032055545.1 Pseudescherichia sp.
TTCTGGAGGACAAAAACAACGGATTTCTATTGCACGGGCCTTGATTGTTGAACCAGAATTGTTAATTTTAGATGATGCCTTATCTGCAGTCGATGCGAAGACTGAAGAGGCGATTTTATCAAATCTAAAAGAAACGCGCCAAGAAAAAACCACTATTATTACAGCGCATCGTTTAAGTAGTGTCATGCATGCAAAAGAAATCTTAGTGTTGGATGAAGGGAAAATTATTGAACGGGGGACACATCAGGAGTTACTGACTCAGAAGGGGTGGTATCAGCGGATGTGGGAAAAACAGCAATTAGAAGCGAAAATTGAAGGGAGTGAGAGTTAATGGAAGAAAAGTATCAATCCGAATGGTCCAGAGAGTTACCGCTGAAAGAACAATT
>DAMBQR010000190.1:643-1485 GCA_032055545.1 Pseudescherichia sp.
CAATATATACGAGTGAAATTATTTGAAAAATTACACACTTTAGGTATGCGTTATTTTGATCAAACACCAGCGGGTTCGACGGTGTCTCGTGTTACCAACGATACAGAAACATTGTTTGAATTCTGGTATGTATTCCTAATGGTGATTACAGGAATTTTTGCCGTAATCTCGTCATTTTTTGCAATGTTTCAACTCAGTCCAGAAATTTCATTTTATTGTCTAATTTTCTTGCCAATTTTATTAGTTGTAATTTGGTATTACCAAAAATTTAGTTCAAAATTATATCGCAGTATGCGGGAAAAATTAAGTCAATTAAACACCAAACTAAATGAATACATCTCTGGTATGCAAATCATTCAACAATTTCGCCAAGAAAAGCGTTTGGAAAAAGAATTTGAGGAAACCAATGATGATTATTTAAAAACACGAGTAGCAATGATTCGTATGAATTCGTTATTATTAAGTCCCATCATTAATTTGTTGTATACGTTGGCGATTGCATTGGCCTTAACTATGTTTGGCATCGATGCTTTACATTCTCCTGTAGAAGCGGGGATGATTTATGCTTTTGTAACGTATGTCCAAGCTTTTTTTAATCCGATGACACAAATGATGGACTTCCTAAGTATCTTTACAGATGGGATTGTCGCAGGTAGTCGTATTTTAAAAATTATGGATACGGAAGAATTAACGCCGCAACAATCAGTAGGTGCGAATGGGGAAATTATCCGCGGGAAAATTGAATTTCGCAATGTTACTTTTTCTTATGATGGCAAAAACGAAGTATTGAAAAATATTAGCTTTGTCGCAAATCCCGGGGAAACCGTCGCTTTAGTCGGTCA
>DAMBQR010000191.1:0-1055 GCA_032055545.1 Pseudescherichia sp.
TTAAAAGAAATGGGTATTTTTATTTTATGAGCGACAAGGATGCTACTAAAAGTAAATACTTAACAGGGGCTTCGTTGATTAAACAATTACGACTGTATAATGGACAAACACCACTGAAAAGAGAACCTGTGATGCAAACCATTGATGAATTAGTTAGTGCCATTAACTTTTTAGCGGCGAATGAAATCGAGGACACAAGACAACTAAAATTATTAGAAGAAAAATTAGAAGTTGCTTTTCTTGAAGCAGAAAAAACTTTAGAGACTCTTGACGAGAAGATGTTAGAGCTGCACCAATTAAGTAACCTCTTATTAGAAAATGAACTGCAGGGAGATCCAGAGTTAATTCAGAAAAAATTGAAAACATTGTTACCGGACGCAACGCTTGCGGAATTTTCTTATGAAGATGTCCGAGGAGAAATAGAAGCAATTAAAACCAGTCAAACTTTGTTAGAGAGTAAACTGGAACGAACTCGAAATGAAATTAATCAGCTTCATGAAATTCAAGCCGTACAGGAAAAAGAGCCAGAGAAGCAAACCGACATTAAGCCCAAACTATAAACTATCTATTGGTGAACGGAGAGGAGAATTTTATGTTAGTTTTTAAACGTATTTTGTCTGTAATACTATTTTTACCTTTTTTTATTCTGCATTTACTTTTCCGATATATTGGAATTTTAACATTGCTTACTAGTGGATTTACCACCACTTTATTATTGATTATTGCCCGAGTTTTGGCTTTTCTTTTTTTAATAACACCAATTGTGATCTTAGCAACAGAAGAACTTAGAATCGAATGGGCAAGTTGGGTTGGTTGGCTTTTATTTGGATTACTTGTTCTGCTTTTTCATTATCTAGCTGCCTTGAATGAAGAATTAGGAGGCTGGTTTTTAGATTTTTCTGATTGGTTAAGCAAGGTTCCTAGCAAACTGTGGGCTGAATAATTGCTCCTATGCTAAAACGCCTTAACTTAAAAAAGCCAAGGCGTTTTATGGTATAATATACGAGATAGTAAAGGTTTATGACGGTGGCTAATCTCTGAAAAAGGGGTGATTG
>DAMBQR010000191.1:1253-1461 GCA_032055545.1 Pseudescherichia sp.
TTGGTTATTTTTTGTAAAAATATTTAACTATCGGTCACCGTCTTAAACAGTGCTATCATGAGGGCGTATGACTAGTACGTCCTCTTTACATGTTTATTATAACACATTCTCTACAAGAAGAAAGGCGGAAGCCTTTCTTTTTTTTCAGCGCGCCTTAACGGCGGTGGCGGTGGGAGTTTGGCGCGCTGAAAAAAACGCTCTTTTCTTG
>DAMBQR010000192.1:0-1033 GCA_032055545.1 Pseudescherichia sp.
TTAAGCGATTTTGATTTAGATGGCAAAAAGACATTCAAAAAATTATCAACTGGTTATCGGAGTATTGCTAAACTAATAGTGGCGCTATCCGTCCCCTGTGAGTATATTTTTTTAGATGAGCCAGTCTTAGGTTTAGACGCCAATCATCGGGAATTATTTTATACTTATTTAATTGAGACATACCAAGAACGTCCCCGTACGTTTGTGATTTCCACCCATTTGATTGAAGAAATTGCGAATTTATTAGAAGATATTATCATCATTGATCAAGGAAAATTGATTCGCGCAGAATCTATTGAAACAATTTTGAAAAACGGTCGCATTGTTTCTGGGCCGAAAGAACAAGTAGAGCGCTATACTCAGTCATTGGAAATCTTAGGCATGGACACTTTAGGTGGAGCAGTTACGGCTTACGTGTACGGCGACTTGCCGACTGAAAAAGCAGAGGTTCAAATTGCGCCGCTAAATTTACAAACATATTTTGTACAATTAACCAATAGAAAGAAGGAAAAGTAAAATGAAATTTAAAACAGCTTTGCAGTATCGTGTTATTTATCAAGTCCGTTCTTTAGCAATTTATTTTGGCTTTTATGCTTTGTTCGGCATTCTTTTTCCTCTTATTGGCTTGCTCTTTTCTAACGACGTAAATACTGTCAGCTCTGATGCAGTAATTCCTTGTCTGGTTTTTATGGGGATACTATCATTTTTAGGGGTAAACACAGATTTTAAACTGTTTATTCAAAACGGGCTTTCCCGCTGGACGATTTTTTTGGTGAATTTTGTAAGTAATGCTATTTTATCTTTGGTTGGATCCTTGGCTGTACTTGTACTGATTAAAGTATTTAGCGGCAATTTCATTTCTCATTTTCAATTATCAATGAAATTAATTGATGTCTATGCGCAAGGAAACTTTTTCATGTCGTGGTTGCTCTTTTTTATCTTACTAGTGCTTAGCGGCTCACTTGGCTTGTTAGCAGGTGTCTTTAATGATCGGATAGATGGCGTAAAAAAACTCATTGTTTTATTGCTGTTA
>DAMBQR010000192.1:1085-1444 GCA_032055545.1 Pseudescherichia sp.
GGGGGCACCAATGCGCCTGAGAATGCTCCATGTCTTGCAAGCAATGGTTGGTTATCAATCCACTGGTTTTACTGTCCTACCACTTCTTCTGACAATCAGTTGCTTTGTTGGCATTAATCTTGGTTTGGCCTATTTATTGAATAAACATCGTGAAATTAAACGCGTAAATGCATAACTAATTAAATTAAAACAGATCGAGATTAATAATGAATACACTTTCTCTCAATTTAACTAAAGCATATTCTTATATAAAAAGAAGGCAATAGGCGTATACTAAAAGTGTGAAAAATGAAACAAATGAGAGGAAGTTGGTTTATGAAAGCTGTTGTGATTAATCAGTACGGAAGTAAAGAGGTACT
>DAMBQR010000193.1:0-1430 GCA_032055545.1 Pseudescherichia sp.
GAGAAGCTGGCGCAGCTGCGTGAGCAGGGCGTTGCGTTCCCGAACGACTTCCGCCGCGACCGTACTTCCGATGCGCTGCACGCCGGGTTCGATGCGAAAGAGAACGACGAGCTGGAAGCGCTGAACGTGGAAGTGAGCGTGGCCGGGCGTATGATGACCCGCCGTATCATGGGCAAGGCATCCTTCATCACCCTGCAGGACGTTGGCGGCCGCATTCAGCTGTACGTCTCCCGCGATGACCTGCCGGAAGGCATCTACAACGAGCAGTTCAAGAAGTGGGACCTCGGCGATATCCTCGGCGCGAAAGGTAAGCTGTTCAAAACCAAAACCGGCGAGCTGTCCATCCACTGCACCGAGCTGCGCCTGCTGACCAAAGCCCTGCGCCCGCTGCCGGACAAGTTCCACGGCCTGCAGGATCAGGAGGCGCGCTACCGTCAGCGTTACCTGGATCTCATCTCCAACGATGAGTCCCGCAAGACCTTTAAAATTCGTTCCCAGATCATGGCTGGTATTCGCCAGTTCATGGTGGGCCGCGACTTTATGGAAGTGGAAACCCCGATGATGCAGGTGATCCCGGGCGGCGCGTCTGCACGTCCGTTTATCACCCATCACAACGCCCTGGACCTGGACATGTACCTGCGTATCGCACCGGAGCTGTACCTCAAGCGTCTGGTCGTGGGTGGTTTTGATCGTGTATTTGAGATCAACCGTAACTTCCGTAACGAAGGCATCTCCGTGCGCCATAACCCTGAGTTCACCATGATGGAACTCTATATGGCTTATGCGGACTATAAGGATCTGATCGAGCTGACCGAGTCCCTGTTCCGCACCCTGGCGCAGGACATTCTGGGCACCACTGAAGTGCCTTACGGTGAGGAGACCTTCGACTTCGGCAAGCCGTTTGAGAAGCTGACCATGCGCGAGGCGATCAAGAAGTACCGTCCGGAGACCAATATGGCGGATCTGGATGACGTTGATGCGGCCAGAGCGTTGGCTGAGTTAATTGGTATTCACGTTGAGAAGAGCTGGGGGCTGGGCCGTATCGTGACCGAGATCTTTGATGAAGTGGCTGAAGCACATCTGATCCAGCCGACCTTCATCACCGAGTACCCGGCAGAAGTCTCCCCGCTGGCACGTCGTAACGACGAGAACCCGGAGATCACCGACCGCTTTGAGTTCTTTATCGGCGGACGTGAGATCGGCAACGGCTTCAGCGAGCTGAACGACGCGGAAGACCAGGCCCAGCGTTTCCAGGACCAGGTGGATGCGAAAGCTGCCGGTGACGACGAAGCGATGTTCTTCGATGAAGACTACGTGACCGCGCTGGAGCACGGCCTGCCGCCGACCGCAGGTCTGGGCATTGGTATTGACCGTATGGTGATGCTGTTCACCAACAGCCACACCATCCGCGACGTGATCCTGTTCCCGGC
>DAMBQR010000194.1:0-277 GCA_032055545.1 Pseudescherichia sp.
TCGAGGCGATGTCTTGATTGACAACGTTGGCTATGGACAATACAAAGGGGAAACACAAATTGCTTTAAAAGAAATGAAAAATGATGGCCGTGTAAATGTGGTTGGTCGTATTTCTGATGACGAACGTTTCTTATTAGAATTTTTGAAACCATGGTCAAGTTTTAAACTTATTGAAAATAAATAATTTTTAGTTTCCTATAAATAGATAAGTGGAGCATAGCGTAAAAGGTAACATTTTTGTGCTATGCTTTTTTTGTCGCAACAAAATTGTCTCATT
>DAMBQR010000194.1:287-930 GCA_032055545.1 Pseudescherichia sp.
ATATTTTTATAATTATGCAGTAGTTCCAGGAAAGAAAGACTTTATAAATGAGAATACCCCAGGGTCAAAAGTGGTCCAGACACCTGAAGGCGCGTGGTTTAAAGATGACAAAAATCGACAAGAATGGTCAATTACTTCGGAAGATGGGCTACGTCTAAAGGCCATTTATTTACCAGCCGACAAAAAAAGTAATCGTACCGTTATTATGGCGCATGGTTATATGGGTTCGGCAGAAACGATGTCTGTCTTTGCGAAAATGTATCATGATTGGGGCTACAATGTGTTAGCGCCAGATGCGCGTGGTCACGGGAAAAGTCAAGGAGATTATATTGGGTTCGGCTGGCCCGATCGTAAAGATTATGTCCAATGGATTGAGAAAGTTTTAACCGAAAATGGTCAGCAAGAACAAATCACTTTATACGGTGTCAGTATGGGTGCTGCTACAGTCATGATGACGAGTGGGGAAAAATTACCAGATAATGTGAAAGCCATTGTGGAAGATTGTGGCTATTCTACAGTCAATCAGGAGTTGCAATATCAATTGAAAGAGCTTTTCAATTTACCAAGTTTCCCATTAGTTAATGTTACTAGCGGGATTACGAAACTTAGAGCTGGCTATTTCTTTGGGGAAGCAAGCGCTGTT
>DAMBQR010000194.1:1094-1418 GCA_032055545.1 Pseudescherichia sp.
ACAGTAGCTGCTTTTCTAGATAAATATATAAAATAACAAATTTATTCTTTACTAATAGTAGCAAAAACAAAAGACTTGTTCTTAAGTTAACGACTTAGTGAACAAGTCTTTTGTTGTCAGTTGATTTTTTTTAATAAGTTGGAATTTACCCATGCAATCTAGGGCATAATCTGATAGGATAGTACTAGAAATGAGGGAAGGATAATGGAAGAACAATTAGTCGATTATTTACACTATTTACAAATAGAGCGGGGCTTATCAAATAACACACGACGGAGTTACGAACGAGATTTAAAAAAATACGTAGCCTTTTTACAAGAACAA
>DAMBQR010000195.1:0-323 GCA_032055545.1 Pseudescherichia sp.
AATGAAAGCTATTGTTCCACTTTTGATTCCGCTTTTCGTAAGTAGTTTTAATCGTGCGGAAGACTTAGCGACTGCCATGGAAGCAAGAGGTTATCAAGGCGGTGAAGGACGGACGAAATACCGCATTCTTCATTGGCACCTACGAGATACAATAGTAATGTTTGGCTTTGTCTTGTTAACCATTGGCTTATTTGTATTAAGAACTTAGAAAAGGTGAAGAAAAATTATGCCCCGCTATAAAGCAATCATTGCCTATGATGGCACTCATTTTCATGGCTTTCAAAAGCAGCCTAATGAGCGTACCGTTCAAGAAGAAATAGAAA
>DAMBQR010000195.1:333-966 GCA_032055545.1 Pseudescherichia sp.
TTGCGTTAGACACACAAACACCCGAAGACATTGCTGTGCGAAGCGTGGAACGTGTTTCAGAAGACTTTCATGCACGTTATCACGTGATCGAAAAAACCTATCAATTTAAAGTGGATATTGGCAAACCGCGAAGTCCATTTCGACGTTTTTATGCCAGTTATTTTCCGTATCCCATTGATCTCGAAAAAATCCAACAAGCTTTACCTGATTTATTAGGTACCCATGATTTTACCTCTTTCTGTGCCTCAGGAAGTTCAGTAGAAGATAAAGTCCGAACTATTCATGAAGCCAGTGTTCATGTCAATGAAACGGGGGATGAATTAACATTCACTTTTCGGGGCGATGGTTTCTTGTACAAAATGATTCGGATTTTAGTTGGTACGCTATTGAAAATCGGCAATGGGCGGCTGGAACCAACCGCGATTCCAGCAATTATCGCAGCCAAAGATCGAAATTTAGCAGGTCCGACTGCTCATCCAGAAGGATTGTATTTAGCAGAAGTGAAATATGAAAACTAAAAAGACGTAGACCTTACAAGAAAAGGTCTACGTCTTTTTAGTTGCAAAATTTAGATGTATTTAACAGCTGTTCCGTAAGCCACGACAGATTGCATGTCTGTGCCAATTGTGCCAG
>DAMBQR010000195.1:976-1411 GCA_032055545.1 Pseudescherichia sp.
ATCATCACAACGGCATCTGCACCTAATTTAGAGGCTTCTGCTTTTAAACGTTCGATTGCTTGGTCGCGTGCTTCTCGTTGCATATCAGTGTAACCTTTGATTTCACCGCCAACTACGCTTTTTAGTCCAGCACCTAAATCTTTAAACATATTTTTAGAACGTGTGGTTAACCCGAAAACTTCTCCAATAATTTCATATTCTTGACCGCTAATTCTCTCGGTTGTTGTAACTAACATGGGCAATTTCCTCCAGTACTTATTGGTAACTTCAATTTACCATAGTCAAGAGTTTGGTACAACGAATATACATAAAAACGACACTACAAAAGATGCGCTTCCGCATTTTTCTAGTGCCGTTTTAGTAATAATTAATCAAGAATAGGATCTTTTTTAGAAATCATGACCCAAACCCAACTAATTAGAAAAGCAACCGTTG
>DAMBQR010000196.1:0-1112 GCA_032055545.1 Pseudescherichia sp.
TTAAGAGGAGCTATGGCTTCTCTTTTTTTTGAAAAAAAGAGAGACTTCTAACAAAGCTTGAAAAATCAGGTATTCTATGTAAAAATATACAAGCGTGGATGAAAAAAGAAATAGGGGTGAAGAAATGGAAAAGGTACCAGTAAGTGTCTTACTTTCCATTTATATAAAGGAGCGTCCTGAATATGTTATTGCATGTTTAGACAGTATTTTTAATCAAACTGTAAAAGTCGATGAAATAGTATTAGTAGAAGATGGTCCTGTAACTGAAGAAATGACAGTCATTGTAGATAAATATAAAGAAACGTATCCAGAAGTGCTTCATGTTTTACCTCTAGAAAAAAATGTTGGTTTAGGTAAAGCGTTGGCAGAAGGGGTTAAAGCTTGTCGTAATGAACTGATTGCACGAATGGATGCAGACGATATTATGACGCCGGATCGGATTGAAAAGCAGTGGCAATTATTTCAAAAAAATCCTAACTTGGTCATTACCGGTTCTAACATTATCGAATTTGAAGGGAACATAGAAAATATTTTGGGGTATCGTAACCTTCCCAGTTCTAATGAGGCTATTCGTGAATTTTCCAAAAGAAGAAACCCGTTTAATCATATGACTGTCATGTATAAGAAGTCAGACATTTTAGAGGTCGGTAACTATCTGCCAATGTCAGGATTTGAAGATTATTATTTGTGGGTGCGGTTATTGAAAAAAGGAAAGGAAGCACAGAACCTTTCTGAACATTTAGTCTATGCTCGAACAGGCAGTGATATGTACGCACGGCGTGGTGGTTGGCAGTATTTTAAGTCAGGACTAAAAGGACGCAAAGCAATCTATCAAGCAGGACTTGGTAGTTTTAAAGATTTTTTTGTGAGTTCCAGTGCACATGTTGTCGTAAGTTTGATGCCGAATACTTTACGAGGTAAATTTTATGAGAAGTTTTTAAGGAAAGAAAATGATTAAGATTGAGGTAAAATTATGCAAGAGATGTCTCAGACAGATTTAAAAGAAATACAGGCTGTAACATTAACTATGTCCAAATATTTTGTGCAATTTTGTCAAGAAAATAATTTATTATGTTATTTCTGTGGCGGTGGTTGTATTGGTGCTGCACGCA
>DAMBQR010000196.1:1172-1397 GCA_032055545.1 Pseudescherichia sp.
GCCACGACCAGACTATGAAAAATTAAAAAAGCTATGGCCACAGAAAGCAGACATAAATAGATATCCATTATTAGTTGCTTCTAAAACATATAATGATCATAATTCATTTATAACTATTAGGGATACTGCCACTACTTTTATTAAACCCTATCAAGAGGATTTAGATATCCCTCATGGTTTACCAATTGATATTTTTCCGTTAGATGGTGCGCCAGAAGGGAAATT
>DAMBQR010000197.1:0-1009 GCA_032055545.1 Pseudescherichia sp.
GGACCTATATCGGGGTGGCTGTCCTTGGTAGTTACTATGTGGTTGCTGGTGTGATCGTAGTGGGGCAGTTACAAGCGTTTATTCAATATATTTGGCAAATTAGCCAACCAATGGGGAATATTACGCAGTTGTCTGCAGCTTTACAAAGCGCTTCAGCTTCGACCATGCGGATTTTTGAAATCCTAGATGAACCAGAAGAAGAACTTAACGAACAAGATGTTCCTTTACCAGAACCTATTTTAGGCTCTGTTGAATTTGAAAATGTCAGCTTTAGTTATGACCCAGAAAAACCGTTAATTCGTAATTTGAACTTTAAAGTTGATGCGGGCCAAATGATGTAACAGAAGGCGCCATTAAAATTGATGGTATTGACACAAAAAAAATGAACCGTAGTGATGTCCGATCTGTATTTGGAATGGTATTGCAAGATGCTTGGTTGTATAAAGGTACCATTGCCGATAACATTCGTTTTGGGAAATTGGATGCCACGGATTATGAAGTTGTGGATGCAGCGAAAACGGCCAATGTGGATCACTTCATTCGGACAATGCCAGACGGGTATGAAATGGAAATCAATTCTGAGGGAGATAACGTTTCCCTTGGTCAAAAACAATTGTTGACCATTGCCCGAGCGGTAATTTCTGATCCAAAAATTTTGATTTTAGATGAGGCGACTAGTTCAGTCGATACACGCTTGGAAGCCTTAATTCAAAAAGCAATGGATCGTGTTATGGAAGGACGAACGAGTTTCGTTATTGCCCACCGCCTATCAACTATTCGTGAAGCTGATTTAATTCTTGTTATGAAACAAGGAGAAATCATTGAAAAAGGAACGCATCATGAGTTGCTGGAACAAGGTGGCTTCTATGAAAAACTATACAATAGTCAATTTGCTGAAGAAGGCGACTAAGAGGAATAAAAATGAGGTCGGGACAGAAGCGTTTAACTCCGAGAAATAAGAAGGAATCTCCGAAAATTGTTCTGTAATTTTTGGAGAATTCCGGCTTAT
>DAMBQR010000197.1:1095-1386 GCA_032055545.1 Pseudescherichia sp.
GAAGGATAGTAATATTTGGTTTCAGTCGGTCTTAAGAGGTGACAGTAACACAATTACCATTGGTGAAGGTAGTAATAATCAAGATGGCACGATTATTCATGTTGATGAAGATGCCCCGACAATTGTAGGCAAGTATGTAACGGTGGGCCATCAATGCATGTTACACGGTTGTAAAATCGGTGATGGTGCTTTGATTGGCATGGGTTCAACGATTCTAAATAATGCTATTATTGGAGAAAACAGCCTGATTGGTGCGGGTTCTTTAGTGACAGAAGGCAAAATTATCCCGCC
>DAMBQR010000198.1:0-326 GCA_032055545.1 Pseudescherichia sp.
TTAATGGGAACCATTGAACCAGCCAAAACGTATATCATGAAAGCTTTAGAAAAGGGCAAACATATTGTGACTGCTAATAAAGATTTACTGGCGCAACATGGGAGTGAATTAGTAGCGTTAGCCCAAAAACATCATTGTGATTTATATTACGAAGCAAGTGTTGCTGGCGGGATTCCTATTTTAAGAACAATTGCTAATAGCTTAGCGGCAGACAATATTCAACAAGTTTTAGGGATTGTGAACGGTACGACGAATTATATGCTTACGCAAATGGTTTCTGCTGATAAAAGTTATGAAGAAGCTTTAGCAGAAGCGCAAGCGTTGGG
>DAMBQR010000198.1:336-918 GCA_032055545.1 Pseudescherichia sp.
TTTAGATGATGTCGCCATGGCTAAACAACTGGGGTATGAAATCAAATTGATTGGCTCTGCTGAACAAAATGAGAATAGTATCTCGGTGGAAGTGGCCCCTATGCTAGTCAATCAAAAGCATCCTATTGCATCTGTTCGGAATGAGTACAATGCAGTATTTATAAAAAGTGCAGGCGTGGGCGAATCAATGTATTACGGTCCAGGAGCTGGCGCTAAACCGACAGCAACCAGTGTGGTCAGTGATTTAATTACGATTGCTAAAAACATTCGCTTGGCAACGACTGGCCATATGTTCAATTCGTATCAACATAAAACCCAATTGACGAGTTCCGAAAATGTATTTGGGCAGTACTATTTTTCATTAGATGTTCCAGATACACCAGGACAATTTTTGCAGTTGACGCAATTAATGACTAAAGCAGAAGTCAGTTTTGATCAATTAGTTCAACAGAAATCAGATGGACAGCGAGCAAGAATTGTTGCCATTACACACCAGATATCAAAAGCACAAATGCAACAAGTTGTGACAGCTATTCAAAATACGGAAGCCTTTCAGTTATTGAATGTAATGAAGGTTATAGG
>DAMBQR010000198.1:1145-1375 GCA_032055545.1 Pseudescherichia sp.
ATATGGAAAATACGAAGGCTTAAATCCCACTGGCTCATTCAAAGATCGCGGGATGGTGATGGCTGTAGCAAAAGCGGTAGAAGAAGGTGCCAAAGCGATTGTTTGTGCT
Source organism: Pseudescherichia sp. (assembly GCA_032055545.1). Lineage (GTDB taxonomy): Bacteria > Pseudomonadota > Gammaproteobacteria > Enterobacterales > Enterobacteriaceae > Pseudescherichia. The sequence goes on from DAMBQR010000198.1 coordinate 1,255, forward strand.
TCTACAGGAAATACTAGTGCCGCCGCTGCTGCGTATGCCACAAGAGCAGGCATTAAAGCGTATGTAGTGATTCCAGAAGGAAAAATCGCACTGGGAAAATTGGCGCAAGCTATTATGTATG
>DAMBQR010000199.1:0-1370 GCA_032055545.1 Pseudescherichia sp.
GCAGCGATCGCCCTGGCCTTCGCCGCGCTGATCTACGCCTTCGTGGTGTCGGATTTCTCGGTATCGAACGTGGCCATGAACAGCCACACCGACAAGCCGGTTTTCTACAAGGTCGCCGCCGCCTGGGGCAGCCATGAAGGCTCGCTGCTGCTGTGGTGTCTGGTGATGACGGTCTTCGGCGGCGCGCTGGCGCTGGCGGGCGGCCTGCCGTTCGGGCTGAAGACCTCGGCCGTGGCCGTGCAGGCGGCCCTGTCGAGCCTGTTTCTGGCCTTCGCCGCCTTCACCTCCAACCCCTTCTTCCGGCTGGACCCGGCGCCGGTGCAGGGCGCGTCGCTGAACCCCCTGCTGCAGGATCCGGCGCTGGCGGTGCACCCGCCGTTGCTCTACGGCGGCTATGTCGGGTTTTCGGTCTGCTTCTCGCTGGCGGTCGCCGCCCTGATCGAGAAGCGCGTCGATCCGGCCTGGGGCCGCTGGGTGCGGCCGTGGGCGCTGGCGTCCTGGGCTCTGCTGACCGTCGGCATCGCCTTGGGCTCCTTCTGGGCCTATTACGAGCTGGGCTGGGGCGGCTGGTGGTTCTGGGATCCGGTCGAGAACGCCAGCTTCATGCCGTGGCTGGCGGGCGCGGCCCTGCTGCATTCGGCCATCGTGACCGAGCGGCGCGGGGCGCTGGCGGGCTGGACCGTCTTCCTGGCGATCCTGGCCTTCACCTTCTCCATGCTGGGCGCGTTTCTGGTGCGCTCGGGCGTGCTGACCAGCGTCCACGCCTTCGCCGTCGATCCCCAGCGGGGGATGATGCTGCTGGCCATTCTGGGGCTGGCGGCGGGCGCGGCCTTCATCCTGTTCGCCTTGAGGGCACCGGCCATCCGCTCGGGCGCCGCCTTCGCCCCGATCAGCCGCGAAGGCGCGCTGGTGCTGAACAACCTCTTCCTGACGGCGGCGGCGGCCACGGTGCTGCTGGGCACCCTCTATCCCCTGATCCTGGAAGCCGCGACCGGCGCGACCATCTCGGTCGGCCCGCCCTATTTCAACGCCGTCTTCAATCCACTGATGATCGTCGCCTGTCTGATCCTGCCCGCCGGGCCGTTGCTGGCGTGGAAGCGCGGCGACCTGAAGGGGGCCTTGCAGCGCCTGTGGCTGGCGGCCGCTCTCGCTATCGCCGCCGCCTTCGCCGCCTTCTTCCTGTTCGATCCGAAGAAGGCGCTGGCTGCTGCGGGCTTCGGCGTCGGCGCCTGGCTGATCGGCGGGGCGCTGGCGGAGCTGGGCGTGCGGACCAAGGCGTTCCGCGCGCCTTTGGCCGAGACCCTGCGCCGGGCCAAGGGCCTGCCGCTGGGGGCCTGGGGCATGGCCTTGGCCCACGCCGGTCTGGGCGT
>DAMBQR010000200.1:0-359 GCA_032055545.1 Pseudescherichia sp.
TTAGGCTTACTTAAATCTCCTTCAATCATTCGATTGACAATCAACGGTTGCGCTTGAATAGTATTGTCTTCCCGAACCTCAATTTTACCAATTTCTTTGTTATCGGGGTCATCAAATACTCGCTTGATTTCAGAAACAGACTGATAACTGGTGGTCCGAGTAGCCACTTCAAACGGATAGTTGAAACTTAACCGTGCAAGGCCACGATTGATTTTGTCAGCAGATAATTGCGCTTTTTCGGCTAAATCCTCTGCTTGTCTTTCTGGCAATTGTAATTGCTGAATGGCTGCTCGTAGTTGTTCTTCGTTGAACCACTGAATATGAAAGTTAGCTGGGTGCTTTTTAACTTGCGGAACGTT
>DAMBQR010000200.1:431-949 GCA_032055545.1 Pseudescherichia sp.
CCTCTTGCTGATATTCAGCGGCTTTTTGATGGCGTACCAATGTCATCCCAACCCAATTCATTAAACTACTTTTACTTTGCAAGCGATTTTCAGCTGGTAGCCCCAGTGTTTCTACATCGCCAACTTTCAGCCACTCTTTCCACATCGCCGCTTGGTCTTTATAGGAGCCCACCAGAAAAAGTTTCTGTTCTGCACGTGTCAACGCCACATATAACTTCCGCATTTCTTCGGATAGTAATTTTCTCAATCGTACTTGTTTAATCGCCAAAAATGGTAAAGTATCGTACATAACTCGTTCTTCAGGTTGTAAATAACGAATGCCTACCCCTAAATTTTCTTCAAAGATATAGCGTTCATTCAAATCACTGACATTAAATTCTTTGGTCATATCTAAAACGAATACCACCGGAAATTCTAACCCTTTACTAGCGTGAATCGTCATGACGCGTACGGCATTCTCTTCACTTAAAACGACTGGTTCTGCTAAATCTTTGTCTTTTTCTTGCATTTTTTCGATG
>DAMBQR010000200.1:1107-1359 GCA_032055545.1 Pseudescherichia sp.
AGCCTGTTCCCGCCATTTTTCTAATGATTCAGCAAAACGTATAGTTTTTTCCTGAACAACTGCTTCCTCCATGGTTGGTTCCATCTTTTGATTAAACGTTAAAAATGCTTCGTAGTAACTGGTTTCCTTATTAGCCAAACGAATAAGCACTAATTCGTTTTCTTTTAATCCAACAATTGGTGAACGTAACACAGCTGCCAAAGGAATGTCTTGATAGGGATTATCAATCAATTGAAGCAAGGCAATCATTGT
>DAMBQR010000201.1:0-813 GCA_032055545.1 Pseudescherichia sp.
ATCAATAGCGTAGTTATTTTTGCTCTAATAAGCTATGTCCATCTTGTTATTTTTCTATAACTAATAGCAGATGGATATGAAAGTGCCTTTGGTAAAACTTTTTTTCGGAAATAGTACGAGCATTCGCAGTAAATTCAGCTTATTAACAAAGGCGTCTAGCTTTTTCTATTTTACGCAAATTTACTTAAGAAATTCCATTTCAATTCTTTTCTAAAAAAGGTAAGATGGACACAACAAATGTTTCAGTTTCCATGCCCATTTACTTTAAGGTTCAGCGTTATCTACTAAGTATGAAGAATGTCAAAGAAAGGTTAGGTACTCCCAATGAAAATCAACTATTTAGGTACGGGTGCAGCAGAACGGATTCCAGGAATTTTTTGTAATTGTAAATTATGTAAGTACGCTCGAGAGAAAAAAGGACGAGAAATTCGTACACAAACTCAATTAATTATTGATGATGTCCTGCTGATTGATTTTCCAGGGGATTCTTATTTACACCTGTTGCAGTACGACTTGTGTTTTGCAGAATTTAACTCTTTACTAATCTCTCATTGGCATTCCGATCATTTTTACGGTGAGGATTTGGCTTATCGAATGTCTGGTTATGCATTAGATATTCCCAATCGTTTAACTGTTTACGGAAATGAAGCAGTTAAGACGTTTTATCAGCGCGCCTTTGATTTAGAAGGTCGCCAAGACGATACCCGATTACAGTATCAGGTTATTCAGCCCTACAAATGTTTTACTATTGCGAACTATACGATTTATCCCCTTCCTGCACAACATGGAAATTTCAGTGAAGATTGTTTTATT
>DAMBQR010000201.1:823-1355 GCA_032055545.1 Pseudescherichia sp.
CGAAACTGGCAATAGTCATATGAATTGGGAAGAAAATTTAAAATTAATTGCAGAATTAAAAGAAAGAAAACTCGTCACAGATAAAACGATTTACGTTGCCAACCATTTTTCTCACAATGGCGGCTTGTCTTATGCGGAGATGGCGGCTTTATCTCAAAAGCATGAAATCATTACGAGTTATGATGGTTTAGAAATACTAACTTAATCGGATTATTTGCCTTCTTTTCAGCACTATTATATGCTTTTAACCGATAATTACAAGGTACTTTTATCACCGGTTGTATCGATATCATAAAATAGTAATGGATTTTCTAAGTCTGTAAAGTTAGATGTGAACAAATCATTTTCATGAGACCATTGTGTGTGGTTTTTCTCACCTGGATAGCCTGATATTGTGACATGGGTATCTGAAGATTCAAACTTTTTCAAAACAAATGGCGTTAAAATTTCTCCCAACTCTGGGCCATCTGGACGATCGTTTTGTTTGCCGACAGTCACTACCGCAATATCCGCATTCGGGGAAAAAGCTACA
>DAMBQR010000202.1:0-762 GCA_032055545.1 Pseudescherichia sp.
AGATAGCTTAAAATTTATTGCTGCGTTCTCTAATACTATTCAAGAAGCTCATGAACAAGTAGGAACCATTATTCGAGCTAAAACTAAAGCTGAAAAAGACTATAACGTTGTTTTGATTGGAGAAGATTATCAAGAAGAAATTGACAAATGTTTACGAAGAGTGATGCATAAAATTAAAACGGATGCTACTGTTAAAAGTCCTAAAGGATTATTTTATAAGTCTTTTTACAATTTATTCGTTGAATCTGCAATTGAGAAAAAGAACTTGTTAAATCAAAATAAAAGTGAAAATAGACCACAAATAGCTACCCACAATTGGGTTGAAAATCAATAAAAAAACTCCATACTGTGCATTATCAGTTAAGTTATAATCAGCTTTTTCCTTCGAATAAACACGATAAATTCAACATTTCTTTCGAAAGTGGGAAAAATCAACCCAATCTCTATATAACTAATTTAGATACAATAGATACTAAAAAAGAAGAGCTGCAACAACAATTATTGCTTGATCAGCTTCCAGAAGTTCAAGAGAACACCTTTCTTAACAAAGATAACTATTACTGGTTGAAAATAAAACATGCCAACTGCCAATACATTATTTCTTAAATACTTTTTTCTTCTGTTTAGTCTTGTTTTTTGTTGATACTTATTTTAAACTGTTAATACTTTTTTATTGTTTATACAAGTTGATAAATTTATTTTTGAAAGGATTGTTTATTTTGAAAAGAATATTACTTTTCGGTTTGTTACTAAGTGTTGGTA
>DAMBQR010000202.1:772-1354 GCA_032055545.1 Pseudescherichia sp.
GAACCTGTAGAATTAGCTAGTATTGATGTGTCTTTAGCAACTGATGGGTATAGTCAAACAGTGTTGAATAATGTGAATGAAGGATTATTTCGTTCAGGAGAAAAAGATGTGCCAGAACTTGCTGGAGCGAGTGAAGTTTCTGTTTCTTCAGATGGTTTGACTTATACGTTTGAGTTAAATAAACAAGCTCGATGGTCTGATGGAAAACCTGTGACTGCAAAGGATTATGTGTATTCTTGGCAACGGACGGTAGCTCCTGAAACAGGATCTGAAGTAGCAAGTTTATTTTTTCCAGTAAAAAATGCGGAACAAATAGCACAAGGAAAAATGAAAAAAGAAGAATTAGGTGTAAAAGCTGTAAATGATTATCAATTGGTTGTAACGTTAGCAACACCTACTCCGTACTTTAAGAGTTTATTAACGTACCCTACTTTTTTCCCGCAAAGAGAAGATATTGTTGAAAAATATGGGAAAGAGTATGCGATGACAAGTGATAAATCTGTTTATAATGGGCCATTTTGTTTAGAGGATTTTAAAGGCCCAGGGGTGTCTACTTCTTGGGTGTTGAAGAAGAATGAGCAG
>DAMBQR010000203.1:0-1031 GCA_032055545.1 Pseudescherichia sp.
ATTTGAAAAAGATTAATAAAAAACAGTTAAAGATAAGAAGCCTCCATTATGGGGGCTTTTTTATTGGTTGAAGTATTCCCTTCATCCATCTTTTTAAAAATAATCGTTCTTTTAATTTGCTTTTAATCGGAAAAGGAAATACTGAATATCCATCAAACAAAAAAAGGAGATAGAACATGAAAAAATACATACAAACTGAAAGCTACATTGATCAACTTCAAACCCTCATAATTTTGAAAAACTTCATGAATGAAAGATATGAAGAAGAAGACTGTGAGATCCTTTATACCACTGATAATGGTTATCCGTCCGTTGTGTTTTGTGGTGGCATTTATGAAGTAAGCATTATCCCTGTTGATTTAAACATAGGGCTTGAAGGAGAGGTTATGTTTATAGCTTCTGTAGGTTATGAACTGGTTAGGTTCCCAAGCTTAATAGACGCTGTTGAAAGTTTTTATTCATGTATCGATGAAGCAATAAAACAAGCAGCTTAAATAAAATAAATTTGAAAAAGCTAATTTTACAGGATAATAATTATTACGAACATAACAACAAGGAGAAAAAAATGAAAAAGAAAACCATGATTGAAGAAATGAGAGAAAGAGCAAATAAACTTTCAAATGGTGAAGCCCTCATTTTATTAGACCATATTTTAAAAAGAGAAGGGCAAGAGGCAATGATTAGTATCTTCATGAATGAAATGCCTCAAATCAAAAGCAGGATAAGTTATGGCGGTTTCAATCTGGAAGGTTGTAGAAATATCAACACTCAGTTAGCTAATGAGCTGATAGCTTATATAGAGCGTGAAAAACTCATGGTAATACTGGAATCTAATCTAAAAGAAAGTGCCATAAAGAAACGATTATAAAGAAAGCCCGAAAGGGCTTTTCTTATAATTTGACAATAACAAATTAAAGCGTTATAAAATATAAGTAAGTTGGGTGTTCATGGGTGTTCTCCATCTTATAGGATGTTTAATTTGATAAGTTATATATTATGACTCGCAATCTACAATATATAATATATAACAA
>DAMBQR010000203.1:1074-1354 GCA_032055545.1 Pseudescherichia sp.
TTTTTTTGTGCCTCCCTACCCCGCCTGTCTGATAACTAATTTATATTATCCGATTAAATTGAAATTTGATTTATTTATGGTAGTTATTTAAATAACACAAACAAATAAAGGAGAAGTGTTATGAAAATAAAACCAGTAAACCTCAACAAAACATTAAAGTTATTAGAAGGAACAGAAGCAGAAAAGCCATTCATTGAAGATATGTTGTTATACATGGATCAGGCTAAAGAGTACGAAGAAAAGAAAGTATTACAAAGCAACTTATATGAAGAACTTAATA
>DAMBQR010000204.1:0-210 GCA_032055545.1 Pseudescherichia sp.
TTTTATAGATAATCATATATCTAAAAACTCAAGATCTCTTGCTGTTTCTCAGTTGAGTAAATGGGCAATAGAAAAACTTGTTAGTGAAAGTAAGGTTTTAAATATCTCATTCTTAGAAGATGGTTATCATTTTACAGAAAACGATACCGATGTAGGTAGCCTACATATTGTATCGCTTGATAAAAGTTTTAACCCAGAAAGTAAATATGT
>DAMBQR010000204.1:376-940 GCA_032055545.1 Pseudescherichia sp.
AATCAAATAATTAAACAAAGGAGTTAATCATGAGTATATTAGAGTTTTTATCAACAGCTATAGTTTTCGGTATTGTTGCTTTATTTATAACATTCGTAGTAAAAAACATAAGGAAAAGCATTAAGTTTAAATTATATTTCAAATCTTTAATAAAGGTTGGTATTACATTGATAGCACTAATGTTCGTTTCCGGTGTAATATCCAAAGACATTAACATATTTATTAGTTTGATGTTTGTTTATTATTTAAAGGTTTTATATTTCTCAACATTGCTTTCCTTTGTTTATTTTGTTGGAAGAAATATATTTACGAGTATAAGAACAAATAAAAAGAATATGAAACCAAATGCAATATAAGGGGGGTTCATGAGAAAAGGATTTAAAAAAGGTTTTAGTCTTATAGAGCTGTTGTTAGTTCTTGCCGTTGCTACAGGCGTAGTAGCGGCTACGTTCTATGTCTATGGTAAGGTTCAGGCGCATAACAGGGTAAACAGAGCTACGCATGATCTGGCGAGTATCAGTAAAGCGATGAATGCCATCCTGACGACAAGACCAACGATAGCTG
>DAMBQR010000204.1:1041-1354 GCA_032055545.1 Pseudescherichia sp.
CCTCTTCCAGCTCAGTGATGGTCTTTACTGACGCAGCCTGACATAGCCCCGGTCGGGGCTTGTTCTAAAATCACACAGAAAAGTAATTAACTAATTGATAAATCTAGTTTTAATTGATACGATCACGCCGTTATGGTGCATTTCTGACCACTTTAAAACATAAGAGGGTTTTAGAATGAAAAAGCTTCTGGCGGTATGCGTGATCGGGCTGGCCTCCTTCCTTACCGGGTGTGGTGATGATGGAATTTATGGTAGCTACGTGAACAAGCAGTATGGCGTAAAGCTCGATGTTCAGAAGGATGTTATCAAGTTT
>DAMBQR010000205.1:0-931 GCA_032055545.1 Pseudescherichia sp.
TTCGTTTTAAATCGTCCATGTTGACAAATTCTAAATAAATTGGCTGCGTAGAAATCCCCATAGTGTCTGCAATATTTCTAGCAGTTAAATTAGAAAAACCTTTATCTACTAAAATTTTTTCAGCTACGTTTAAGATTTTTTCCTTTGTATATACCTTCGTTCTAACCATTTTCATACCCCTTTTCTCTTTTAGTTAACAATAACTTTATTATGTTCACACAAAAGAAAACCATTTTCATTATATATATAATATTTTACACTTTTTTATGCGTTTCTTTTCTCAAAATTTTCTATACATTTCAAAAAAATTGAGAATTTTCATCACCTATAAACAAATAGGTCCAGAACAAAAGGTCATCACCTTTTGTTCTGGACACTAAACGGCTGCACTCTTTATTCTTCTATTTGTTTGCCTTGTTCTTTGGCAAGCTCATTTTTATCATAAGCTACAAAGAACGGATAGTAAATCAAGATGGCCACTAGAATTAAAACAATATTCAAAACAGCAGCACGCCAATCGCCGCCTGTCGCCATAAAGGCGCCAATTGGTCCTGGTAAGGTCCAAGGAGCGGTAAAGACAACTTCACTTACTAAACCTAATTTTGTGGCAAACCAAGCAATCGTTGCTAAAACCATTGGTGCAAAGATAAAAGGAATCATTAAAATCGGATTTAAGACAATCGGTACACCGAAAATAACTGGCTCATTAATATTAAAAATAGACGGTGCTAAAATAGCTTTTCCTAGTTTTGAACCATATTCTGATTTTGCCCGGAAGGCTAATAATATAGCTAAACCAATTGTGGCTCCAGCACCACCAATCCAAATAAACCATTGGTAAAAAGGTTCTGCCGCAATCCGAGGTAATGCTTCGCCAGCTGCTTTAGCAGTCGTGTTTTCCTCTAATAGTTGTAGCCATAGAGGACGCGCC
>DAMBQR010000205.1:1078-1343 GCA_032055545.1 Pseudescherichia sp.
CCCAAAGAACCAGAAAAATGTGGTTAAAAAGACTAACAGCAAGACACTCAATAAAGAGTCCGCTGCTTGAACTAGTGGTCCCACCAAGTTCCCCACAAATGTGTGCCAATCAAAGCCTAAATAATAAGTGATTGAACCAATCAATAACATGACAATTAACGTCGGAGTCAATGATTCAAATGAACGAGCAACAGCAGGTGGAACGTTATCAGGCATTGTAATTTTGAACTTAGACTTATCTGTCACTCGATAGATTTCGACAGCA
>DAMBQR010000206.1:0-1332 GCA_032055545.1 Pseudescherichia sp.
TAACACCAAAAGACCCTACGATTGATAAAAAGATTCTTGAAGGAGATAAAGAAGTGGACTTAATTAGTGTTAAAGTGGGTGACGAAGTAACATTTAAATTAGATGTTCAAGTACCAAACACAAAAGATATGACTTCTCTAGTGATTCAAGATGATTTAGAAGATGTGCTAGAAGCAAATAAAGAAGTGAAAGTAACACTTGCAGATGGTACAGATATTACTAATCAAGGAAAAATTAGTGTTGATGAAAAGACCCAAAAAGTTATGTGGACTGCGAATGAGCCAAACAAATTGAAAGAAAAACAACTATTTGTCTATATCAAAGGAAAATTAAAAGATACAGACTTGTCCGCATATACTGATGAAAAAGGGAATTATATGATTCCTAACGTTGCTCAATTAATTGTGAATGACCAACCGTTGGATTCAAATGAAGTAAACATTGTAACCCCTCAAGAAAAACCAAAAGTGTTACCAAATACAAATTTAGATTTAAGCAACAAGAATAAGTATGGTTTGATTGCTTTAGGAACGGTAGGAACCATTGCATTAGGTGGAACAATTGTCAATGTAAAACGGAAAAAAGGAAAAGAATAATGAAAGTTATTTGGCAAACTATTAAATATTATAAATATCAAATCGGGGCAATCGGAATTATTATGATTGCTCTTATTTCTTTTTGGGGATATAGCACAATTAAAGAAAAAGAAAAGCAAGAAGCTGTTCAAACGTTAAAAGAGATAAATGCTAGCGGAGTGAATGAAGCGAAAATACCTAAAGAAGTAAGTAAAGATACGCATTCTACTATCGATGAGCAGTCAAGTAAAAATAAAAAGGAACTTTCGAAAGTTGAAACAAAAACAGAAATAGATGGCGTATCAGATTCGAAAAATGCAACAATTGATGTTCTTTCTTCAGGAGAGCGACCAACACCTGAAGCGATTCAAGCAGCATATTCGAATTTTAATCAAGCACGAGAAGATATTGTAGGAACATTAACAATTTCTTCTATTGGCTTAGAAATGCCTATTTTAACTGGAGCTTCATATAACCAAATGCTCTATGGGGCATGTCAGGTGTTACCTAAACAAGCAATGGGAGAAGGGTATTATCCGTTAGCTGCTCATAATGCTGGCGTACCAGGTCTCATGTTTAGTTCTTTAAAAGACGTTCAATTAGGCGATAAGGTTATTGTTACTAATCGAAATAATCAATCATGGACGTATGAAATTACAGAAAAAAAGAATGTAGATATGACAGATACAAGTATTTTAAATATGACTCTTCGACCAAGAGTAACGCTAATTACATGTGATCAGGAAACAGAAACGAC
>DAMBQR010000207.1:0-304 GCA_032055545.1 Pseudescherichia sp.
GCTAATAAAATATTTTGATCGGTATCAATCACAAGGATTGCGTCTTTCGTTTCCTCAAGCATGGCGTTTCGCTCTTCTAATAGACGAGCAATTTCTCTTGGCTCTAAATCGTGAAGTTGTTTTTTTAAATAATAAGAAACCACGATGGCTAATATAAAGCCAAAACCAACACTTAAAAGGACACTCACTGTGTAATCATTTTTTGTTCGTTCAATCAATTGTGAAAGCGAGGTCATTTTAATGCCCATTGCCACAACCCCAATTTGTTTTCCTTGATCATAGACTGGGACAAAACCTCGTAATG
>DAMBQR010000207.1:571-1326 GCA_032055545.1 Pseudescherichia sp.
GGCTAAAAGTGCTTGCTCTTGGTTTTTACGAACTTCTTTAATTGTTTGGACCGTCGTTACTCCGTAAAAGAAAGTAATCATAATAATTAATGTTGCAATAAAAATCACTGATAAGAAGCACCATAATTTCCCGCCACGCTTCATGCCATCCCTCTTTTCTCTTCAAATAAAGTATAGCATAGGAAGATTTGGTTAAAAAACTTTTCTTTAGTTAAATTAATTAAATAATCTACTCTACAGAAAACGTTTACATTATGATGAATATAGATTAAAGTTATAGGAGGAAATAGCATGGAAAAGAAATTGCACGCAACAGCTGCTAATGAAACAGATTGGCGCAACAAATTAACCAAAACGAGGATTGGTTCGGTTACGTTACCTGTTTATCTTGTAACAGCTAGCATTATTCTTATTACGGCTCTATTAGAACAACTACCAGTCAATATGTTAGGTGGTTTTGCCGTAATTTTAACAATGGGTTGGTTACTTGGAACAATTGGTGGAAATATTCCTATTTTGAAACATTTTGGCGGTCCCGCAATTTTATCTTTATTAGTACCATCAATTATGGTCTTTTTCAATTTACTCAACCAAAATGTCTTAGACTCAACAGATATTTTAATGAAACAAGCAAACTTTCTCTATTTCTATATTGCATGTTTGGTCTGTGGAAGTATCCTTGGAATGAACCGCAAAATTTTAGTCCAAGGTTTAATGCGCATGATTGTCCCGATGGCATTAGGAATGATTTTAGC
>DAMBQR010000208.1:0-1322 GCA_032055545.1 Pseudescherichia sp.
GGTGTTCATCTCAATGAAGTAGAACTCGCCGTTTTCGAACAGGAACTCAAAGGTGCCCGCCCCGCGGTAGCCGATATCCACGCACGCTTTCGCGCAGCGGTCGCCGATGAAGGTGCGCAGTTCCGGAGTAATGCCCGGTGCCGGTGCCTCTTCGACCACTTTCTGGTGGCGGCGCTGCATGGAGCAGTCGCGCTCTGCCAGATAGATAGCGTTGCCCTGACCATCTGCCAGCACCTGAATTTCGATGTGGCGTGGGTTCTCCAGGTACTTCTCCATGTAGACCATGTCGTTGTTGAACGCGGCTTTCGCTTCCGCTTTGGTCATGGAGATAGACTGCGCCAGCTCGGCGTCGCTGCGCACGACGCGCATGCCGCGACCGCCGCCGCCGCCGGAGGCCTTGATGATCACCGGGTAGCCGATGCGTTTGGCATGGGCGCGGTTAGCATCCATGTCGTCGCCCAGCGGACCGTCAGAGCCGGGTACCGTCGGGACGCCGGCTTTTTTCATCGCGGTGATCGCGGACACTTTGTCACCCATCAGGCGAATGGTGTCGGCTTTCGGGCCGATGAAGATAAAGCCGGAGCGCTCAACCTGCTCGGCAAAGTTGGCGTTCTCAGAGAGGAAGCCGTAACCCGGATGGATTGCCATCGCGCCGGTGATTTCAGCGGCGCTAATGATAGCCGGGATGTTCAGATAGCTTTTTACGGACGGAGCCGGGCCAATACAGACCGTCTCATCCGCCAGCAGTACGTGTTTCAGATCGCGATCCGCAGTGGAGTGCACGGCGACGGTCTTGATGCCCAGTTCTTTACAGGCACGCAGAATACGCAGAGCAATCTCGCCACGGTTAGCGATGACAATTTTTTCCAGCATGTGCGCCTCGTTACTCGATAACGACCAGTGGCTCGTCAAATTCAACCGGTTGACCACTTTCCACCAGAATGGCTTTCACCACGCCGGACTTGTCGGCTTCGATCTGGTTCATCATTTTCATCGCTTCAACGATGCACAGGGTGTCACCCGCGTTTACTTTCTGGCCGATTTCGATAAAGGCTTTCGCGTCCGGGCTAGGGGTGCGGTAGAAAGTCCCGACCATTGGGGAACGTACGATGTGGCCACTGATTTGCGCAGCTGCTGCCGGTGCTTCGGCTGCCGCAGCCGGTGCCGGTGCAACGGCGGTAGAGAGGGCAGGCTGCTGCATCATCGGTGCGGCATAAGCCTGCTGCATCACTGGATAGCCTGCGTTAGGTGCAGAGCGACTGATGCGAACAGACTCTTCGCCTTCAGAAATTTCCAGTTCGGAGATGCCTGATTCTTCAACC
>DAMBQR010000209.1:0-1321 GCA_032055545.1 Pseudescherichia sp.
AAAAGCAGATACAGCTGCGAAACAGGCAGATTTAACTGCAAAAGAAAATACGTTGAAAGATAAGCAAGCAGCAACAAAGCAAGCGCAGAATACTTTAGATAGCTCAAAAGAAGAGTTAAAGGGGCATAAAGGACTTAACTTACCTGCTAACTTCACACCTGATTATTACAAAAAATTATCTGAACAAGAAAAGCAAGCAATGGAAAAAGAAGCATTAGCATTAAATAAAGTTTTTCCTGAAAATCAAGCAGATGCGGCAAAAGCAACGGAAATGATCAATGTCAAAAATCCTACCGAAAAACAAAAGCAACAAATGAGCGATTACGTTGTAGGACTTATCAATGATGTTCGCGAAAAGCTTGGGTTACAAAAGTTGAAGATTTCTAACCAAGCTATGAAATTTGCTTGGGATGTAGCAAAATATGATAATCCCAAAGAATTTGATCATGACGTAAATGCGATCAATCGTGCAGCAAAAGAAAATGGTTTTAAAGAATTCCCCGGACAAAACTTTTATGAAAACCTAAGTATGGGACGATTTACGACACAAGAAGGTAAAGTTTCTATGTATGACTTTGAAAAAGCTGCTCGAAATGCACTTGTAAGCATGTTGATGAACGATGGACATTCTGGCTATTCCCATTTAGATTCTTTATTAGATGCAAATGAAACAAACATGGCAGTTTCTATTTCAGGAGATTTAAATGATATTTCGGCAAAAATCCATATCATTAGCTATAATCAATCAAAATTAGTTGAAGCAAATACCTATGAAGAAGGCACTGCACCAGTCTTTAAGAGTAAAGAAACCCTTCAAAAAGTAGTAGCGACCAATCAAGAAAAATTAGCTACCGCTCAACAAGCAGAATCAGACGCACAACAAGCAAGAAGTGGAAGTCAGCAAGCCTTAAATACAGCCAAAACAACACAAGCAACAGCAGAAAAAGAACTATCTGTTCATAAAGCGACATTGGCTAATCTTCAAGCAGTTGCGACTAAGAGTACGACAAACTATGAAGAAAAAGTACGGCAAACTTCAACGGCAGAAAAAAGCCTGCAACAAACAAAAGATCAATTGGCAACAATCAATGAGTTAATTCATAATCGAGCTGCTGTTTTAGAAAAAGCGAAAACAAACGTTGCGGAAGCACAAGCGATTGAACAAACGTCTGCTAAAGTGCTGAAAGAAAAACAAGAAGCCCAAAAAGCAGAAGAAAACACATTGAATAGCTTGAAAGAAGTATTGGATTTAGCAAAAGAAAACTTAAATCAAAAACAAGTTGCGCTTAAAACAAGTACACGTTCATTGTCTCGTTTAGAA
>DAMBQR010000210.1:0-1010 GCA_032055545.1 Pseudescherichia sp.
ATATAGACCAATAGTTCAATAACTAAAGCTTTAATTTGTAACGCTGATTCAACTTCTTGATGGTTTAATTCATGAACAATTTGCCAAGCTTTTTCTAAAAAAGCACCATGTAAATGACTTAAATCTAATAAAGCTGATTTATTTGGAAATACGTTTTGCGCTAAGCCTTCTAAATAGAGATTTGAAATGCCAATGTGTAGTTGATGTGAGTAAGTTCCTGCTTTTTGTTGCTCACCATGTTCCGTTCGCGGATTAAAAAGAAACACCGTACCAGCAGTGGCATGGTACTGTTGCCCTTGAACAATATATTCAGATTCACCTTCTAAAAGAATAGATATTTCCAGAAATTCATGATGATGACAATTATAAGGGTGGGTCTCTTCGTTCCAAGGATCGAAGGCATATAAAATTTCAGGATTAAACCGCTTTCTATACTATATTGTACATCAAAATATACAAGAATGCCCATTTCTTTTCCTATAAAAAAACAGTAATCTTATACACGTCCATAAAAACAAGAGAGAGTAGGGGAGAAAATGAATAGTTTTGAATGGATTTGGCAATATGCTAAAAAAAATAAGAATAAGTTACTGCTAGCTGTTATTTTTGTCGTTATTAACGCTATTTTAATTGTTATTATTCCATTGTTATCTGGCAGAATTGTAGACCAAGTAATCAATCAGGGGAAAACTGAAGAGCTTGTCCCAATTCTTGGGATTATGATTGGGGTGACCGTTATTCGGACAGTGGTTCGTTATAGTTATCAAGTCTTGTTTGAATCGGTTGGACAATCTGCGTTATTTGACTTAAGAAAAGATATGTATGTCAAACTTCAAGAATTAGATTTTGATTTCTTTAATCATACACGTGTTGGCGATATTATGGCGCGAATGACAGGGGATACAGACGCTATCCGCCATTTCGTTTCTTGGGTCACTTATAACCTTTTAGAATGTATTTTATGGTTCATCGCAGCCGTGATTGTGATGGGGACGATTAATTGGCAATTG
>DAMBQR010000210.1:1020-1318 GCA_032055545.1 Pseudescherichia sp.
TTTAATTACGCCTTTGATTTTTCTGTTAACACAAAAAATGTCGAAGGAATCGCATCCGGTATTTTTTGAGATTCGGGAAAGTTTTTCTCGGTTAAATTCAATGGTCGAAGAAAATATTGGTGGAAATCGGGTGGTTAAAGCTTTTTCTCAAGAACCTTATGAAATTGAAAAGTTTAACAAGCACAATGAAGACTATAAAAAATGGAATATGGCTTCCGCAGATGTCTCTAAAAAATATTTACCGTGGTTAGACGGTTTTGCAGGTAGTTTAAATGTTATCGCCTTAGTTCTTGGTGGC
>DAMBQR010000211.1:0-242 GCA_032055545.1 Pseudescherichia sp.
AGCCATAGGAATCATATAGTTATTTTTATAATTACCAATAAAATCAATTACCGTAACAAATTCTTTTGATGGGTCTTTTCTTAGCCCCCGACCTAATTGCTGAATAAAAATAATACTAGATTGCGTATTTCGCAGCATAATTACTTGATTTACTTTAGGGATATCAATGCCTTCATTAAAAATATCAACCGTGAAGATATAATGAATCTCTCCAGTATCTAAACGCTTAATTTCCTTTTCTC
>DAMBQR010000211.1:298-1312 GCA_032055545.1 Pseudescherichia sp.
AGGACTATCTCCCGAATAACCATAATAGTTAATTTTTTTTATTAAAAAATCAACTCGTTCTTCCTGTAGCAAACGTTTTAAATCGGTTGTTTCATCAATGATTTCACCATCTTTTTCATAATCAGTTACGCCAAAATAATAAAATGGACAAAGCAGTTCTGCTTCTAAAGCGGCTTGCAAACGTATTTCATACGCTACATTATAATCAAATAGCTCAAAGATATTAAAATTATCTGTTCTTTCAGGTGTAGCCGTCATTCCCAATAAAAACTTGGGATTGAAAAATTCAATGGCTTTAATATAAGATTTCGCTCCAGCTTTATGGACTTCATCAATCAAAATATAGTCAAACGCTTCTTTTCCTAAACGCTCTTGATATTCACTTTTAGATACTGTTTGAATTGTTCCAAATAGATATTTTGCATCAAAATTCTTAGAATTCCCTGATAAAACACCATAATCATCATCTTTTCCACCTAAAATCAATTTGAATGATTCTAATGCTTTCATTAAAATTAGCTCACTATGAACAATAAATAATACACGTTTAGGATTGAATTGCTGCACATCAAATGCTGCTAGATACGTTTTCCCTGTACCAGTCGCCGAAACAATCATTCCCTTGGTTGCGCCCGTTTCTCTAAGCGCTTTTAAACTTCTAAGCGCTTCTTTCTGCATAGAGTTCGGCAAAATATATTGCGTATCTAAACACTCGTTTTCAGAAACATCTTGCACTAACATCTTTCTATTAACAATAGGATGATAATTTTTTTCAAATGCATCGACCCATTCTAGGGTTAGCGACTGTGCCTCATGCCATTCTTGAATGAGATGCTTTTGAATAGAAGAAACCATCTCGCCATTCTCTCTTGAAGTTAATCTAACATTCCACTCATAGTTAAGTTTCAAAGCAGACATTGTTAGGTTCGAACTACCAATAACAAAGCTTTGATAATCCTCCATCTCAAACAAATATCCTTTTGAATGAAAACCTTCTTTTTTAGAAACTCGTAC
>DAMBQR010000212.1:0-1311 GCA_032055545.1 Pseudescherichia sp.
ATAAAGTAAGTACAGAAAGTTCCATTTTGTTTGTGGATGATGGTAGTAAAGATAAAACATGGGCTATTATTAAAAGACTATCTGAACAAGAAGAACATTTTAAAGGTCTTAAATTTAGTCGCAACTTTGGTCACCAAAATGCACTTTTAGCTGGTATGACGACAGCGGTTCAATTTGCAGATATGATTGTTACGATTGATGCAGATTTACAAGATGATGTCGAGGCAATTGAGGGAATGATTGATGCTTATCATGATGGAAACGATGTTGTTTATGGCGTTCGTAGTAACCGTGATACAGATACCGCGTTCAAAAGAAAAACTGCAGAAATGTTTTATTCATTTATGAATAAACTAGGTGTGAATACCGTACCAAACCATGCAGATTTTCGTTTGATGAGCAATCGAGCGACTAAGGTATTACTAACTTTTAAAGAAGAAAACTTATTTTTAAGAGGGATGGTTCCATTAGTTGGATTTCCTAGTACAAAAGTTTATTATTCAAGAAATATTCGAGTAGCTGGTGAGTCAAAATATCCGCTAAAAAAAATGCTTAATTTTGCTATGGAAGGCATTACTTCCTTTTCAATTGTACCAATAAAAATGGTTAGAAACATAGGGTTTATTACTTTATTAATTGGTATCTTTTATATGATTTATAGTTTAATACAACATTTTACAGGAAATGTTGAAGCTGGTTGGTCTTCTCTTATCATCAGTATCTGGTTTTTAGGGGGAATTCAATTAATCAGTCTGTCTATTGTGGGCGAATATATTGGTAAAATTTATTCCGAAGTTAAGGGGCGACCACGTTTTATTATTGAAGAAGAAGTCTAAATTAAAAAATAGAATTTTTTAGTAAAATACAAAATTGAGCTCGAATACCGGCTGGAGAAATCTGGCCGGTATTTTTATGAAATGAACCGTTTACAGTATTGAACACTGAACCGAAGTTTCGTTTTGCTTCTTAAAATTAAATTTTTCTACTATTTTGACTCATTCTTGTACAGTGGAATATGAAGAGATATTAAATTGCTTTGTCCAGTGTTTGATAGCATCTTTTCTCCATTTTGATAAGCTTTTACTACTTTGTTCTTGAATGCATAATCATATTTTGCTAGTTTAAATACGCCTCCAAAGTTAGATTTTTGTTCTAATTTTGGAGGCGTATTATACAGCTATATGGTCCTTCTTTTTTATAATAAATGTAAATGTCCATTTGGAAAATGATAATTGGAGCGGCGTTTAAATTCAAAGGTTGCGTCATCTTGGCTCAGCAACGGTTCGTTATGTGGATGGACACGACAAAGTT
>DAMBQR010000213.1:0-1074 GCA_032055545.1 Pseudescherichia sp.
GATAGAACAATGAAAGTGAGGGAGTAGCAATGACCAAAGAAGAAAAAATAATATTGATTGTACGTAATAGTGACTTTACGTATGAAGAATTAGAAAAGCTTCCAATGTCTAGTATCGATAGTATTTATAAAGCGCATGTTCTTGAAAAAAATGGAGGATAGGAGTGACATAGTGATAAATAAAGTGGAAAAGAGAGATATTTTAATTCTCAGTAGTTTTGTATTTGCGGTAATGTTAATTTACAATTTTGGTATTGAACAAATGGAATTTGGGGACGATGCGTTTTTCTTAAAGCAGTTTACACATGATTTTCAAAGTAACTATTATGAATTTTTGAAGTTTAGGTACAATGAGTGGACGTCTCGATTAGTGATTGAAATAGCTCTAACACAAGCGGTACAACACGTATTTTTGTGGAGAGTTTTAAATGCTATAGCAATGTCTATAGTGGCAATTGTCCCTGCACTACTGTTTAATTCAGATAATAGTCGAAGAGGATTAATTATAGGTACTGGCATGTCATTATTAATTCCTGCTTCGATGATAAATAACGCAGGATGGATAGCAACAACAACAAATTATGTTTGGGTCATGGCAGCAGCGTTGTTAAGTATTTGGCCTATTATGAACTATATAAGAGGAAAAAGTGTAAATTGGCTATCCTTTATTTTATCGTTGGTGTTCTTGATTTATGCTACAAACCAAGAACAAATGGTAGTCATTATGTTAGTTTCTTTATTAGTTTTGGAAGGTATTCTGTATCTGTCTAAAAAGAATATCCTGATAACTTTACCTCATATCGCTGTTGTAATCGCTAGCTTTGTGTTTATTTTAACCTGTAAGGGGAATGCGGCAAGAAACGTTCAAGAAACGAAACAATGGTTACCTAATTTTTCTAGCTACAGTATTTTTGATAAGTTACAAATAGGGTATTCGTCCACTTTGAAAGTTCTATTTTTTGAGTGGTCTCCATTGATGTTAGCCTTTGTATTGCTAATCCTTACTGCTGGACTAGTAAAAAATGGGTCATTACTCAAAAAGATGATTAGTGGAATACCGCTATTGACGTATTTG
>DAMBQR010000213.1:1084-1307 GCA_032055545.1 Pseudescherichia sp.
TAATACGATTATTGATCAAACTTATGATATACCATCAGGAAAAACGTATATGTCACTAGTAGTTCTTCTTACTGGGTTGGCTTTTCTTTATGTAATAGGTATTTTTGCAGAAAGTAATAATTATTTAGAATTTTTATCAGTTACCTTTCTTCTTATTCTGGGGGTAGGAAGTCGTATTATGATGGGATTTTCTCCTACCATATGGGTATCTGGATCAAGGACT
>DAMBQR010000214.1:0-1016 GCA_032055545.1 Pseudescherichia sp.
AAAATCAAAGTAATCCCTGTGACACCACCTTCGGCCAGGTCATTAGCAATATTGAAAGTAACCAAACCAAAGGCATAGATACAGCTTCCTAATACAATAAATAACACATCTTTAAAATAAAATCTTTGTTCTTCCATTTAATCACGTCCTTTTACAGTATAAACTGTATCATTCTCTATATAAAACAACAAGTAGAACCTTTCCAGATAGCCAAGTTTTTGATAAGATGTAGGAGGTAGAGTAAGAAAGGTTGGGGTAAAATGTCAGAATCAGAACAACGTAGTTTGCAATCGATGCAAACGGAAGTTGATGATTATATTCAACAGTTTAAAACAGGCTATTTTTCACCATTAGGACAAATGGCTCGTTTGACGGAAGAGGTCGGAGAATTAGCCCGTGAAGTCAATCATTATTATGGTGAAAAACAGAAAAAAGCAGACGAAAAACCAAAGACAGTATCAGAGGAACTTGGAGATGTCTTTTTTGTATTGATTAGCATGGCAAATTCTTTAGAGATTGATTTAACCGAAGTTTTTGAAGAAAATATGGCCAAATTTAACAAGCGGGACCGCTATCGCTTTGAAAGAAAGGATGGGAAAACACATGATTAAAATAATTGTCGCTGGGTTTAAAGGACGGATGGGCAGTACTGCTACACAAATGGTCTTAGAAACCGCAGACTTTGAATTAGTAGGTGTGTATGATCCTCATGAAGCACAAGAAACTGTTTCTTTCAATGATGAAACAGCAATTCCCGTTTTTCAGCGCTTAGAAGAAGTCCTAGCTGTCAACCCAGATGTTTGGATTGATTTTACGGTTCCTGAAGCCGCCTATCCAAATACACGTTTTGCGTTGGAACATGGTATGGCGCCAGTTGTTGGGACGACAGGCTTTACGGAGGAACAAATCAACGAATTGACAAACCTATCTCGAGAAAAAGCCATCGGCGGCTTAATTGCGCCAAATTTTGCAATTGGGGCAGTTTTAATGATGCAATTTGCCCAAAAAGCGGCACA
>DAMBQR010000214.1:1026-1300 GCA_032055545.1 Pseudescherichia sp.
CCGGATGTGGAAATCATTGAATTACATCATGATAACAAATTAGATGCACCAAGTGGAACGGCTATAAAAACTGCAGAAATGATTCAAGAAGTTCGGCCAGCAAAAAAACAAGGGAATCCGCAAGAGGTAGAATCAATACCAGGGGCACGCGGGGCTGATTTCGAGGGTCTGCGAATCCATAGTGTCCGCTTACCTGGTTTAGTGGCACACCAACAAGTCCAATTTGGCAGTGTAGGTGAAGGGCTCACTATTCGGCATGATTCTTATGATCGGC
>DAMBQR010000215.1:0-820 GCA_032055545.1 Pseudescherichia sp.
TGTTTTGCTATGTAATTAATGACGAGATCAGACAACAGCTATCAAAAAAACGGACCAACACGTGGTCCGTTTTCATTCATTATTAAGCTTTTACGATGTTCGTTGCTTGTAAGCCGCGTGGACTTTCTTCAGTATCAAAAGTTACTGCTTGGCCTTCGTCTAAAGTTTTAAATCCATCTGATTGAATAGCTGAAAAATGTGCAAATACATCATTGCCATCTTCACCTGTAATAAATCCAAAACCTTTATCTGCGTTAAACCATTTTACTGTACCGTTGTTCATATATATTTCCTCCTAGTGCATAAAAATATGCAAGTTATTGCAAAAAATGTTGAGTGGCAAAAGGAGAAGTATAGTTTTTAAATATATACTATAACATATTTATTAGAAATAAACAATGCCCACGACTTTTCCTTGGACTTTCTAAAATAATCAAAGATGCGCTTGACAAAGCCCTAGCAAAAAACACTCCTATTCTTTCTATTTCCAGTTAGTTTTGTTTAACTTTAAATAATCGCTACGCGCCAAATAATCAAATAGCGGAGCTAATCCTGGTGAAAAATTTACTTCCTCAAACCGCTTAATAAATTGTACGCCTTTAATTTTATTTGGTTCGTTCAGCGTAACTTTTCCTTGGGCTTGTTTGGCAAAATAAAAATGTCCTTGCCAAACGATTGAATCAAAAACGAGTGGTCCAGTAAAAATTTCTTCAAGTTCAGTAATTTCCACTGCTAATTCTTCTTTCATTTCACGAATCGCACATTCCAGCGCTGATTCACCAAGTTCTTGTTTTCCGCCAGGGAAATTCCAAGTGTCTGG
>DAMBQR010000215.1:830-1297 GCA_032055545.1 Pseudescherichia sp.
CTTTTAAAATAAGAATTTCATCTGATTGATTTTTAAGAAGTACTCGCGAAAATTCTTTTTTCATTTCGTTTAACCCTCTTCTTCATTTTTTATTGAGAAGCCACACTTGGTAGCATAAAAATATAATGCAAAATACGATCCGCGTACGATGGATTTTTTTCAAAGTCATTGACTTCTTCATTGACTAACTCCAAATCATCGGTAATCACTCCAGCAACGTCCATAAAGAGCATTTTACTTAATACCTCTGAGTCATTAACTGTCCAAGCATAAACTGCTTTTTTCTGTTGGTCAGCTTTTAAAATGAAGGTATCGTTCAACGTGGTAGCTTCCATTGTATACAAATCAGCTTGTGTTTCTGGAAAAGTGAAATTATAGGGCAAAATAAAACTAACTTTTACTTTTGATTTGGCTTTTTTAAACGCTTTGATCACATTGTAGTCGAGAGATTGAACCTGATGGTTATT
>DAMBQR010000216.1:0-240 GCA_032055545.1 Pseudescherichia sp.
GCTTATATTCCAGGAACGTACATTACAGACGAACGACAAAAAATTGAAATTTATAAACGGATTCATCAATTAGAAAATATGGATATGTACGAAGAATTAGAAGCGGACTTGTTAGACCGCTTTGGAGAGTATCCTGACGAAGTGGCGCATTTATTAACCACTGGCCGTATCAAAATGGATGGCGACCGTGCCTTGTTAGAAAGTATTCGTAAACGCGACCAAAAAGTCAAGTTTGTGTTA
>DAMBQR010000216.1:428-1297 GCA_032055545.1 Pseudescherichia sp.
TTTACAACCGCATTGCGACAAGAAAAATACAAACATTCGCAAGAAACGGATTCCCTTTAAAAGGAGGCCTAGAAGATGGCACAAAAAGAAATGCAGCGAATGATGCAAGGTGCCGTTGTGTTAACCATTGCTTCCTTCATTGCAAAAGTGTTGAGTGCGTTTTATCGCGTTCCTTTTCAGAACTTTGTAGGGGATGAAGGATTTTACGTGTATCAGCAAGTTTATCCAATCTATGGGATTGCGATGACATTAGCATTGTCAGGCTTACCGCAATTTATTTCCAAAATTGTTGCTGAACAACCAGATATTCGGAGTCAAAAACAAGTGTTGCGCCAACTATATCCCTATGTGTTATGGTTAGCGATTGCTTGTTGGGCCTTCTTTTTCTTTGGTAGTCAAGAAATTGCTATTAGTATGGGGGATGCTGCACTCCAACCATTAATGGAAGTTGTTTCCTTTACCTTTTTACTCGTTCCAATTCTTTCCTTCTATCGTGGAAATTTTCAAGGTCATTTGTTGATGGTGCCTAGTGGTATTTCACAGGTGATGGAACAGTTTGTGCGTGTCGGGGTTATTCTAGTAGCTGCGTTGTCCTATCATTACTTTGGGGGCTCCATTTACCAAACGGGGACGGTGGCCATGAGTGGTGCGTTGGCTGGCGGTGTCTTAGCGGTACTTGTCTTATGGTACTACAATCGAAAAATTCTTAGTGGAAGTACGGAATACTTGCATCAATGGAAGATTATGCCTCAAACCACAGGACTATTTAAACGTTTAATGATTGAGGGTGGTTTGGTCTCTTTATATAGTGCTTTTCTGATTCTATTTCAATTAATTGATTCCTTTAAAGTAAAAAATGCTCTCATGCT
>DAMBQR010000217.1:0-288 GCA_032055545.1 Pseudescherichia sp.
CATCACGTCATCGTATTGTAAGACATTTTTACGTGTGTCATAGTTATTTCCTTCCACACGTTTTTGAGCAGACTCTACTTGGCGAGTAAACATTTTACTTTGAATAACTGCATCTTCTTCTTGCACATTCATTCGTTCTAAGAATGTTTTAATTCGTTCTGAACCAAAGCGTTTCATTAAGTCATCTTCTAAAGATAAATAAAATTGTGAAACCCCTGGATCCCCTTGACGTCCTGCACGTCCACGCAACTGATTATCAATACGACGTGACTCATGACGTTCTGTCCC
>DAMBQR010000217.1:349-933 GCA_032055545.1 Pseudescherichia sp.
ACCGCTAGACCACCTAGTTCAAGTACACCTAAACCAAGTTTAATATCCGTTCCACGACCAGCCATATTTGTTGCAATTGTAACTGCGCCTTTTTGACCGGCATTCATAATGATTTCGGCTTCTTTAAAGTGATTTTTCGCATTTAATACTTCATGAGGAATTTTAGCTGCGTTTAATTTATCCGAAAGTAATTCTGACGTTTCTACCGCAACAGTCCCCACCAACACTGGTTGTCCTTTGTGGTAACGTTCTTTAATATCTTCCACCACTGCATTAAATTTACTTTCTAAGGTTGGATAAAGTAAATCTGGACGATCGTCACGGATAATTGGACGATTGGTTGGAATTTGAATGACTTGAATATTGTAAATTTCACGGAATTCTTCTTCTTCTGTTTTAGCAGTACCAGTCATCCCGGCTAGTTTTTTGTACATCCGGAAGTAGTTTTGGAACGTGATCGTCGCCATTGTTTTTGTTTCATCTTCAATTTCGACGCCTTCTTTTGCTTCAATCGCTTGATGTAAGCCATTAGATAGTGAACGACCTTCTAAAATACGACCTGTGAACATATCAACAAGCTCGAT
>DAMBQR010000217.1:989-1290 GCA_032055545.1 Pseudescherichia sp.
GAACCACGTAATCAATGTCTAATAACATGATATAGTTTGCCCGTAACGCTTGATCTAAATGGTGCGTTAATGCTGTATTTTCAATATCGTAAAGGTTATCCAATCCAAAAGTTTGTTCAGCTTTTTCAATACCTGCTTCTGTTAAACCAATTGTTTTAGACTGAATATCAATTTTGTAATCTTCGTCTTCTTTTAAGCGTTTGACAAAATTATCGGCACGTGTATAGAGTGCTGTCGATTTTTCAGCTTGTCCAGAAATAATTAATGGGGTTCTTGCTTCATCAATTAAGATTGAATCCAC
>DAMBQR010000218.1:0-314 GCA_032055545.1 Pseudescherichia sp.
TACCTGAAAAAAGCAATAAAGAGCTACTGGGTGGTTTTGCGGGGCCGTTGATTATTGCGGAAGAATATCCGGTAAACTTGGCGGCAAGTTTAAACAAATTAACGGTCAAAAATAAAAAAACGGGAGAAACCTATGATTTAAGCC
Organism: Pseudescherichia sp.; assembly: GCA_032055545.1. GTDB lineage: Bacteria > Pseudomonadota > Gammaproteobacteria > Enterobacterales > Enterobacteriaceae > Pseudescherichia. The sequence goes on from DAMBQR010000218.1 coordinate 145, forward strand.
AAAGCAACCGCATGGACCTGTCTTATTATCCTGGGCGCCTAGAGCAAACCTATGAATTAGACGATCTAACGATTCATTTAGCTTTAATTTTTGTCAGCAATCGAACGGCGCTTATCCAAACGACACTTGAAAACACTGGTGAAGATCCCTTGTCACTTGAAGCAAGCTGG
>DAMBQR010000218.1:436-1289 GCA_032055545.1 Pseudescherichia sp.
CAAGTGAATTTTGGTGAAGTCAGAGAAACGTGGAATTATTTTGCTACGAAAGACACAAAATATACGATTCATCATGCGGATAAAGTTTCAACAAAAATTGATAATCGGAATTATACAGCGACCGCTGAACCAATTGAATTGAAGCCTAAACAAACGTACAACACCTATACGACAGAAAGCTATACTTTTACAAAAGAGGAAGAGGCAAAGGAACAACAACAAGCACCCGAATATACCAAAAATGCGGCGCGCTATTTCAAAGAGAACAAGCAAAGATGGCAAGGATATCTAGATAAAACGTTTGATCAAAAGAAAACAGCAGAATTTCCTGAATATCAAAATGCGCTAGTCAAATCGATTGAAACGATTAATACCAATTGGCGAAGTGCGGCAGGTGCCTTTAAGCATGACGGGATTGTTCCGTCCATGTCTTATAAATGGTTTATTGGTATGTGGGCTTGGGATTCGTGGAAAGCGGATGTAGCAACGGCTGATTTTAATCCTGAGTTAGCTAAAAATAATATGCGGGCCTTGTTTGATTATCAAATTCAAAAAGATGATACCGTACGTCCACAAGATGCAGGAGCGATCATTGATGCTGTCTTTTACAATCAAGACCGTGCGCGTGGTGGTGAAGGTGGCAACTGGAATGAACGAAATTCTAAACCACCATTGGCTGCATGGGCAGTTTGGCATATTTATCAAGAAACCAAAGATAAGGAATTTTTAAAAGAAATGTATCCCAAACTTGTGGCTTATCATAATTGGTGGTATACCAACAGAGACCACAATAAAAATGGGATAGCAGAATATGGAAGCATGGTCAGTGATGCTCACTGGCAAAAAGACGACA
>DAMBQR010000219.1:0-1288 GCA_032055545.1 Pseudescherichia sp.
TGTTCGGCGTCAGCGCCTTTGGCACAGATCTGGGGTTGCGGATAATGGAGGGATTGGGTCTCGTCGCAGTGACGTAAGGAACGCAGATGAGACCCAATCCCTCCAGCCCAAAATTGGCTGCCAAGCCCACCAAGAAGCCCGCCGAGGTGGTGGTGAAAGATATTCGCCGTGCCACACGCCGGCATTTCTCGGCCGAGGATAAAATCCGCATCGTGCTCGAAGGCCTGCGCGGCGAGGAGAGCATCGCTGAACTGTGCCGCCGCGAAGGCATCGCCCAGAGCGTGTATTATTCCTGGTCAAAAGAATTCCTTGAGGCTGGCAAACGCCGTCTGGCCGGGGACACGGCCCGTGCCGCCACCAGTGACGAGGTCAAGGATCTGCGCCGTGAAGCACTGGCTCTCAAGGAATGCGTGGCCGACCTGACGCTCGAGAACCGCCTGCTTAAAAAAAGCATGATCGCGGATGGGGGCGACCAAGAATGAGGTATCCCGCCGCAGAAAAGCTCGAGATCATCCGCCTCGTCGAGCAATCCCATCTGCCCACCCGACAGACGCTGGAGAAACTGGGCATCCCACGCCGCACCTTTGCCCGCTGGTATGCCCGCTACCTTGATGGTGGGCCTGAGGCGCTGGAAGACCGCCCCTCGGCGCCAAGCCGGGTATGGAACCGGCTGCCCGAGAATGTGCGCAAACAGATCATCGACATGGCGCTGGAGGAAAGCGAACTCTCGCCCCGCGAGTTGGCCACCAAATTTACCGATGAGAAGCAGTACTTTGTCTGCGAGGCCACGGTTTATCGCCTGCTCAAGGCACAGGATCTGATCGCCAGCCCAGCCTATATCGTCATCAAGGCCCGCGACGAGTTCCACACCAAGACGATGCGACCAAACGAGATGTGGCAGACCGACTTCACCTATTTCAAGCTGATCGGTTGGGGCTGGGTTTACCTCTCAACCGTGCTCGACGACTATTCCCGCTACATCATCTCGTGGAAGCTGTGCACCACCATGACGGCGGGCGATGTCACCGACACGCTGGACTTGGCGCTGGCCGCATCAGGTTGTGACAGCGCCACCGTGCTGCACATGCCGCGCCTGCTCTCGGACAATGGCCCGAGCTATGTCGCGGGCGAACTGGCCGCCTATATCGAGGCCCAGTCCATGAGCCACGTGCGCGGCGCCCCCTTTCACCCCCAGACACAGGGCAAGATCGAGCGCTGGCACCAGACCTTGAAAAACCGCATCCTACTGGAGAATTATTACCTGCCCGGCGATCTCGAAGCCCAGATC
>DAMBQR010000220.1:0-433 GCA_032055545.1 Pseudescherichia sp.
TCCTTTTCAACAAAGTTCTCCTATTTATTTATTTTTCGAAACGCCATGTCCGAATTTCAAACGGACGTAATGGTGCATCGATTTCTATCGCTGGTGTCAACGGTTCTTCTAATACATTTGTTAAACAAGTCGCTGGTTGTGTCTCTTTGTGAAGTTCACAAGGAATATTTTGCGCTGTTAGATTAAAGCCACGAACGACTAAATGATTTGTTTGCTCTTGACGTTTAACGGCTGTCCAACCAATTGGTCCTTCTGCCGTTGTCAAATAGACATGGTTCGGTGCTAGTTTACCTTCATGACGCGCAGTAGTAGCTGCAGTAAAAGGAATTTGTGCACTATAGGCTTGTTGATACGTAGCAAAGCGTTCTTCTGGTTTTCCATGCAATGACAAACCATATTTAAAGGTATATTCTCCTTGGCATTGTGCTTCTGG
>DAMBQR010000220.1:486-1003 GCA_032055545.1 Pseudescherichia sp.
ATGTGTCGCTTACTTGATTTGGTCGTGTCACGACTTCATAAATACTATCCGCTTCATGTGTTTCTGTGACCATGCCAGTTGGGAAAAGCACGCGTAAACGATGATCTTTGATTTGATTATTAATGGTTGTTTCAAAGAACAATTGGTTACTTTCTTTGATCATTGTAACCACTGTCGTTATTTCGAACGGGCGAAGCGTCGTTGAACGTTGTGCATGGCGTTCTCTAAACTCACGAACAGCCTTTTGTTCTTCTTCTAATCGTTCATCTGCTGCAACTGGTAACATGACGGTTTGTTTAATTTGATAACTTGCTTTTACAGGGGAATTTTCTTTATTCGTGATTTCAGCCGTTACATTTTTGGTTGTAATTCCTTGGTCTTCGGTCGGTTTGAAAAAGATATATTCATTCCCAATGTCGCCAGTATTTTCAAATGTTAACAATTTTGAAAATGTTTCTCCTGTTTTTTTGTCAGCAATGGTTAAGCTACCATTGTTTTCAATTTTCACTTGAATAAA
>DAMBQR010000220.1:1013-1284 GCA_032055545.1 Pseudescherichia sp.
CCAAAAGACTTCCTTCAAAAGCTTTCGTTTCTCCTTGAATCAATGCAAAGCTATCCCAAGAGAATGGCGCCATTTCTTTGACAGATAATTCGACCGTTAAGTATTTGGCCATGTACGGTTGACGGAAAGCATCTTTAGGTAAATCGTAACCAAAACGAACATCTTCTTTGACAATACGGCTTGCAACGGCTTTTCCAGTTGGATCAATCACTTGATAATCTGGGGTCGCTTTTTGTTTTAATTCATGATAAAGATCTTCAGGTTTTCCTGT
>DAMBQR010000221.1:0-844 GCA_032055545.1 Pseudescherichia sp.
TGCGAACCATTCTTCGCCATCATCACCTGCACCAAGCAATCTAAAATTGATTGGGTTTTCTTTAAATTTTTTGTCGTATAAATCGTCTACCTCTAATTCTAGTATGTCTAACCCTTTACAGTTACCACCCTTTACAAAGGTAACATATCCTTTGTAGTCCCATCGTTGGAAACTCACCTTGATTGTATGCAAGCCCCATCGGATATTTGGATCATAATTTGCCACACTACCGCTCAATCTCTATACGGTTTTCGCTAACCGGCAGTCGGGATCATTTACCGTAAACCCTACTTGCTGGCAAGGATTCGCACCTTGCATAATCAAATAAAACAATAAGGGGATTCTACTGCTTTATTTTAAGCGACTTCTATTCCGCCACAGCAATGTCATTTCTCCAATAAAAAAAGAACCAAAAATATCTTCGATTCTCTTGAATAGATATTGCTTAATTAAACAATACGGGTAGGATAGAATATAAATTTGTTCTAGTGCTTCGTGAGAACAAAATATGGAAACAAGGTTTATCTTCTTTGCCAATGTTTTCTCCTTTCATGTCATGTATTTAAAATAAAAAGGAGCGAAAATTTCGCTCCTCACCTATTATACTTTTAACTATTTTTCCGTCTTTTGTTCTTGAAACTGATCGCACCTACTGCCATGAATAATCCAAAAATAGTCAACCAGATACTTTGTTGTTCTCCTGTATGTGGTAAGGATTCTTGGGCTTTTGCTACTTGTTTCGTCTTACGAGGTTCTGAATGTGTTAGTGTTTGTGCTTTTGGCTGTTCTTTTTGTTTAGAAAAAGATAACTGTTGGAGACCAGGTGTTTTATCTGCTGAAGTAG
>DAMBQR010000221.1:940-1281 GCA_032055545.1 Pseudescherichia sp.
TGTCGCTGCTGTTCGGCTTGTTGTGCTTCTAAATCTCTTAATACACCTTGGTACTGCTGTAGCTCTAACTTCGCATTAGAAAGGTCTTCTTGTGCTTGTGTATAAGCAAGTATAGCGACGGCTTGTTGTTCTTTAAGTTCTTCCAACGATTTCAGAGAATTTTCATAGGCTTCTTGTGCTTGGACCACTGCCGCTTCTGCTTTATTTAACTCGTTTAATGCTTTTTCGTATGTTGGTTGAGCATTTTCTAAACGAGACAATGAACGTGTACTTGTTTTAAGCGCAATTTGTTTTTGATTTAAGTTTTCTTTTGCTAAATCCAATACTTCTTTCAAGCTATT
>DAMBQR010000222.1:0-1279 GCA_032055545.1 Pseudescherichia sp.
CTCCATCCGCGCTTCAAACGCCGCTTTGCCCTCTTTACGCACCAGCGTATCCGGATCTTCGCCATCGGGCAGAAACATAAAGCGTAGCTGACGTCCGTCGGTCATGTACGGCAGCGCCGTCTCCAGCGCACGCCATGCGGCTTCACGGCCTGCACGGTCGCCGTCGTAGCAGCAGATCACGCTGTTGGTGACGCGAAACAGCAGCTGGATATGCTCGGCGGTGGTGGAGGTGCCCAGCGAGGCGACGGCATAGTTAATGTCGTACTGCGCCAGCGCGACCACGTCCATATAGCCTTCAACCACCAGCAGACGCGGCGGCTCGGCGTTATCCTGCTGCGCTTCATAAAGGCCATACAGCTGGCGGCCCTTATGGAAAATATCGGTTTCCGGGGAGTTAAGGTATTTCGGCATGCCATCACCCATGACACGACCACCGAAACCAATCACCCGGCCACGTTTGTCGCGGATAGGGAACATCACGCGTTCGCGGAATCGATCGTAGGTACGCCCGCGATCGTTAGTGACTAACATGCCCGCATCGGTCAGCGACTGGCGATTCTCGCCGTTGCCGCCAAAGCGTTTTAAAACGTTGTCCCAGCCGGGAGGAGCATAGCCAATGGCGAAGCGGGTAATCACCTCGCTGCTTAAGCCGCGCTGGGCCAGATACTGGCGCGCAGGTTCAGCCGCTGGCTGGTTCAGAGATTGCTGATAAAAGGCGTTTAGCCCGTCCATCAGCTGGTAGAGCGTCTGTCGCTGGTGGCGCTCAATCTGGCTTGGACCATTGCCTGCTTCATACGGCACGTCGAGGTTGTGCATCGCCGCCAGCTCTTCAACGGTTTCGACGAACTCGAGCTTGTCGTAGTTCATCAAAAAGTCGATGGCATTGCCGTGGGCGCCACAGCCGAAGCAGTGGTAAAACTGTTTTTCACCGTTCACGGTGAAAGAGGGGGTTTTTTCGTTATGGAACGGACAGCACGCGTGAAAATTCTTGCCCTGCTTTTTCAGCTTCACTCGCGCGTCGATGAGATCGACGATGTCGGTGCGTGCCAGCAGGTCATTAATAAAGACTCGTGGGATTCGTCCAGCCATAGGCCCCGTCTACCTTTAGCGTGATGCGTTAAGGTATGTCAGATTATAAACGAAAATAAGCCGCGCATTCCTTTCGGAAGCACGGCCTTACAACTACAACTCTGCCTGTAAACTGAGGGTCAACACCCTCAGCTAATTAGTACAGACGAGTACGGCGTGCGTTTTCGCGAGCCAGTTTCTTCGCGTGACG
>DAMBQR010000223.1:0-754 GCA_032055545.1 Pseudescherichia sp.
CATCCATGTCAATCTTATCTTCATCACTATAAATTAAGTCTAGTTCTGGGTTTTCATTCAGCACTTTAACCACTTCATAAAAAGCATTGATTGCTAATTCATCATCGTTGTCTAGTAAGGCGACAAATTCTCCGGTAGCAATCGCTAAAGCAGAGTTGGTTGCTTCGGAAATATGACCATTTTGTTCACGAAAGACGACCCGAATTCGCTCATCCAATTGCTGGTACTCTGTTAAAATCTTTTTGACATTAGGATCTGTTGAGGCGTCATCGGCCATTCATAATTCCCAGTTAGTATAGACTTGATTCAAAATAGAATCAATGCACAACCGAAGCCATTTTTCTTCAACATTATACACTGGCATCGCAATGGAAATTTTAGGTTGGTAATGAAATGTTGCGATTTCTTGTGTCATCGCTTCTATGTCAAGTACTTCATTTCTAGCTAACCAGTTAGGATACGAAGCTTGATTTCTCAGTTTCTCAATTTTCGCTCGTTGAATGGTATGAGAAATACCATTTTTAGCCATATACTTAAATCCTTTTTTGGCTTTTATCCAGAGACGTGTCACTTTATCTTCTGTCCCTGGAATCACTGGATATTTTTTATTCAAGGGAAAATCCACCGTTACAACATGTGCTGATGATTGAAAATGAAAAGGGAGTACTTTTTTTTGTTTAATTCCTTCAAGTGTAACAACAAAGCCAGCTTCAATCGCAGGCTCTGTTTGATAAATTTGATTAACATCTTCACG
>DAMBQR010000223.1:808-1278 GCA_032055545.1 Pseudescherichia sp.
TATTAATTGTGAAAGTTGGGCTTTCTTTAGTGATTGTATCCAACGCCCAACCTGTAATGGTTAAATTATTTGTTGTTTTGTCGCGATAGATACTATCAAAGATCACCTTAATGTCTTCATTCATGTGCATTCTCCTTATAGATGTTTCGGATTTCGGTATGGATCAACTAAAGCTTCCGCGGTCCATTTTTCCGCAAGTTCTTTATAAGATCCTTTTTTATCATGGTTTTGCATTTTTTCGTCTGCTTTCAAAATTGCATAAGACACATATACATTTCGTTTACCAGCGCTAGCAAATTGTAACGATAAATCGACACCCATCCACTCTTTTCCTAAGTTTTCGTTAATTCCTTCTAAATTTAGGTAAAGTTGTTTGTTGAATAGTAAGCAGTCTTCAGTTGCTGCTTGAATATTTCTTGGTAAAGCAATTCTGTAATAGTAACCTAAGCTTTTACCAGGGGTGCCTTTTT
>DAMBQR010000224.1:0-1259 GCA_032055545.1 Pseudescherichia sp.
AAAAGCGAGTATCAGGTTTGTCTTATATTATGATGATAAGGCGTGCTGTAAATTCTCTTGCCATTGTCTGACTGCTTGTTTTATCTTTTCTGGTACTTCCTGACGGTTACATTTTCCTTGTATTTGTATAACCTGTTGATTTCGATATTCTAATGTGAAGTAAGGCATATCTGGCTTTTCTTTTCTTCGGATAAAAACAATCGTTGTTTTTCCTTGCGTATGCCGTTCGATATAGTGTTGACTGCCCACACAATGGCGTAGAATACTTCCTTCTTGAATGATTTCTTGTAATGAATGTGGTGTGAGAAAAAGCAAATCGTCAATTTCAGCTTCTAACGCTTTAATTTGGTTTTTCCGTTCTTGATACTGCTTTTCTTCAATCTCACTTTTCAAAAGGTTTAGCGTGTTCATTTCTTGTTTTTAATTTTTGTTTATTCGCTTTTAGCCATTTCTTAGTAATTACTCTCATATCTGCTTTATGAAAATACAGTCCAAAAACGTTGCGATAGTCGTCAAAAATGATTTCATTCGCAAGAGTTGTTGCGCCTATCTTTTGTAAAAACTCAATTTCGTTTCGGTATTTATAAATATGTGCCAGTTCATTGCGCTCTATTTCAGGTAACTGTAAGTACTTTAATTCCGATACAGTGGTTAGTTTTTCTTGCCAGTTATTTGGATAAAATACCGTATTTGTATAAGCACTACTCATAAAACCATAATTTGCTAACAAGCCCTCATGCCAATGTCCGTTCTCATAATGGGCTTTAACATGGGTATCGTTTGAAAACCGTTCAAGGTTTGACGGCTCATAGATAAGGTTTTCTATTCCATCTGTAATCGTCTGCCAATAACTATGGGTTTGAATTTCAATTCGTTTTGCACGAACGAGAATGATTCCAAAGGAGTAAAATTTCGTTGGAAACGATAATCGTGAGTATTTTCTTAATCGTTTTTTTATGATAGGGCAATTCTTGCGAGAACTCGCAAGAATTGTCTCCTTTTTGTTTTGCCATTCATACGTGGGTATTTGTGCAGTACACCAGTTAAAAAAGGCTTTGGGTGGGGTTAATGGTTTTGGTGTTTTTTTATTCATACGCACTCGAACAAATCAATTTGTTCGTCCACCTCTTTTCTTTCTGATTTTGTTTCTGATTTTTTGGTTGGTTTCTTTTTTGTTGTGGTCGTTACTTTACCAACTGCTTTGGTTTCTGGTAATTTCTCTAATAAGAAATACTCTTTTATCCAACTGAAAACCACTT
>DAMBQR010000225.1:0-814 GCA_032055545.1 Pseudescherichia sp.
TGATTGGTGTTGACCGTGACCAAAACGAAGACGGTAAATATACAACCAAAGATGGCAAGGATGATAACTTAACGTTAGCTTCAACCATTAAAGGGGTAAATATTGCTGTGAAAAAAATCTCTGATCTTGCATTAGAAGATAAATTCCCTGGCGGCGAACATTTAACTTATGGATTGAAAGATGGCGGTGTTGATTTAACAACAGAAGCCCTAAGCGATCAAGCCAAAACGGCAGTTAAAGAAGCCAAAGAACAAATCATCTCTGGTGACGTAAAAGTCCCAGACCAACCTTAGAAAGGCGGCGTGGATGACAAGTCGTTCAACCAATCTTCTTGGGAAGGATTGCAAGCTTGGGGTAAAGAACATGATTTACCAGAAGGTTCAAAAGGGTATGCATATATTCAATCGAATGATGCAGCTGACTATACAACAAATATTGACCAAGCGGTATCAAGTAAATTCAACACAATCTTTGGTATTGGCTACTTGCTAAAAGATGCAATTTCTTCTGCAGCAGATGCCAACCCTGATACAAACTTTGTTTTAATCGATGATCAAATCGATGGCAAAAAGAATGTCGTTTCTGCAACATTTAGAGATAATGAAGCAGCTTACTTAGCCGGTGTTGCTGCTGCAAACGAAACAAAAACGAACAAAGTCGGTTTTGTTGGTGGTGAAGAAGGGGTCGTAATTGACCGTTTCCAAGCTGGTTTTGAAAAAGGTGTGGCTGATGCTGCGAAAGAATTAGGTAAAGAAATTACTGTTGATACAAAATATGCGGCTTCATTTGCTGATCCTGCCAAAGGGAAAGCTTT
>DAMBQR010000225.1:1005-1257 GCA_032055545.1 Pseudescherichia sp.
AAAAGACGGCAAAGAAGACAACTTCACGTTAACTTCAACGCTTAAAGGTGTCGGCACAGCGGTTCAAGATATTGCCAACCGTGCGTTAGAAGACAAATTCCCTGGTGGCGAACATTTAGTTTATGGATTAAAAGATGGTGGCGTTGACTTAACAGACGGCTATTTAAACGACAAAACAAAAGAAGCTGTTAAAACAGCAAAAGATAAAGTAATCTCAGGTGACGTAAAAGTCCCAGAAAAACCAGAATAATT
>DAMBQR010000226.1:0-774 GCA_032055545.1 Pseudescherichia sp.
GCTTAATAGTTCACCATTGACAATGGCTTGCACCACGGTCACATCCAAATGTTGCGTTTCTTTCAGTGTCAACGCCATCAATTGCTGTTGCTGATGCGCATGCCACTTCGTCAGCAAACTGGTTTCAAGATAAGACAAAACGCTTTGGGTGTCACGGCATTGCGCCAGAGATATTTCTTCATTCGTCCAATCTATTTCTGCGACTTTTTCAAATTGAACAGTCGCTTGATTTTGGGAAAGTGTGACCACTGCAACCCCTTGTAAAGACTGTTCTTTTTTCGTGTGCCCTTGAGGTGTTCCAGGATAAACAATTAGCGGTTGTTCACTAACAATTTGCGGCTGATGAATGTGGCCCAATGCCCAATAATTATAGCCAGTGGCTTTTAAATCCTTCCATGTAAACGGAGCATAATTTTGTTGCGCTTTCCGACTGGTGTCTCCATGATAAATCCCAATATGAATGTCAGATTCTGCTTGTTTGATAGGAAATTCTAGTGCTTTATTTTCATCAATCCAGGGATGCTCATAACTAAACCCTGAAACAGCCACTTGTTCGCCCGCTTTCGTTTCAAAATACAGTGTCTCAACCATTTCTTTTTCAAATAAAAAAACATTGTCTGGAAAAGAAAACCAATAGCGGTCTTTTTTATAGTAATCATGATTCCCAAATGTTAGAATCACAGGAATTTCTGCTTGTTTCAACTGTTCTAATGCGGCCATCAATTGGGCTTGCATTGAAATAGAGGTCTGACTTTGATGAAACGTATCTCCTGC
>DAMBQR010000226.1:966-1253 GCA_032055545.1 Pseudescherichia sp.
ATATTCATAAAAGTAAAATAGCTATAATTGGTAAGAATAATAAGTGAAAATTTTTATAAATGATTTCAAATTTAGGATTACTCTAAAAACAGGTACTAAAGTAGTCCTTTCTATAAGTTCAAATACTGAATATTGAATCAAATTTATTAAAAAAATCATTTTGGTTTTTAGGTAAATTATTGCTTAAATATCTATAATAAATACAGAATTCTTCTGAATCAACAGGTACCTCAAAGTTCACCAAATTTTCTAAATGTATCTCTCTCAATAGATTTTTAGAAAGAACC
>DAMBQR010000227.1:0-439 GCA_032055545.1 Pseudescherichia sp.
GCCAGATGTTGAGATTCCAAAAGAGGAATTAATGGCCATAATTGAGGAAGCGATGTTCGCGCCAAATAGTACCAATTTAAATTCATGGCGTTTTTTAATTGTCACAGAAAAAGAACAAAAAGAAGCCCTTTACGAAGTTTCGATGCAACAACCAGCAGTTAAAGGGGCAGCGGCGGTGATTATTTTATTAGGTGATTTGACTGCTTATACAGTGGCCAATGCAGATGAAATCAGTGCTAAAGCTGTCGCACAAGGAACGATGACGGAAGAAATTCGTCAAGGAATTAATGAAAATGTTTCTTGGTACTATGATGTTAGCGAAGAACAAAAAAGAGAGTGGCTAATGTTAGACCAAGGCTTAGTTGCAATGCAGCTGATGCTTTCTGCAAAAGATCGAGGCTATGATACAGTGGCGATGTCTGGGTTTGAAACGGAAGCT
>DAMBQR010000227.1:513-1250 GCA_032055545.1 Pseudescherichia sp.
GAGAAGACGTTTAGTGAACCAATTTTGAAAGAAAGTGATACACTAGAAGAAAAAGAAGTGGGGCGACCTTATGCGTTATGTCATAATGCAGTCACGAGATATTCGTGAAAATTTAGCAACGGAAGATTATCTATTAAACACTCTCTCTTTTGAAGAGCCCTTAGTGTTGTTTTATATTCAGGAACCCTGTGTTATTTTAGGCCGAAATCAAAATGCTTATGAAGAAATTGACTTAGCTTATGCTAGAGAGAAGGGAATCGTTATTACTCGCCGTTTATCGGGCGGTGGTGCTGTTTATGATGATCTCGGGAATGTCAGCTTTAGTTTTGTTGTTCAGGAAGGACATCAAGCTTTTGGGGATTTTAAAGCGTTCACTAAACCAATTATTGAAGCATTACATAAAATGGGCGCAACGGGGGCCGAGATTAGCGGTCGCAATGATTTATTAATTGATGGGAAAAAATTTTCTGGCAATGCCATGTATACAAAAAAGGGGAAGATGTATACTCATGGTACCTTGATGTATGATGTTGATTTGGCAGAAGTTCAACGTGTTTTAACTGTTTCTAAGAAAAAAATTGAATCAAAAGGGACAAAATCTGTTCGGGGACGCGTAACCAATTTACGGCCGTACTTAGACGAAAAATATCAACAATTAACCATTGAGGAATTTCGCAATCGTTTACTGATGGAGCTCTTTGATGTCGAATCTCTAACTGAAATTGCTGAGAAAGAAT
>DAMBQR010000228.1:0-1240 GCA_032055545.1 Pseudescherichia sp.
ATGAATCAGTTTACAACAGAAATCGTCGAAGCTCTAGTAAAAAAACAAGATATTACCGAAGTTTTTCGTACGCATTTAGAAACAGCGGTCAATACGCTACTTGCGACAGAACTAACGGCTTTTTTAGATTACGAAAAATATGATCGAATAGGCTTCAACTCTGGCAATTCACGCAATGGTTCGTATTCACGTACGCTACATACAGAATACGGTGATTTAAACATCCAGATTCCACGCGACCGTAACGGTAAGTTCAAACAACAGACCGTCGCACCCTATAAACGCTCAAATGACACACTAGAATCCACGGTCATTCATCTCTTTCAAAAGGGGATTACGATGTCAGAAATCGCCGGTTTAATTGAAAAAATGTATGGCCATCATTACACGCCTCAGACGATTTCCAACATGACAAAAGTAGTCATGGAACAGGTAGAAGCCTTTAATAAACGTCCCTTAAATGCACGCTATGTCTGCGTTTATTTAGATGCGACCTATATTCCAGTTCGTCGTGAAACGGTATCCAAAGAAGCTGTTTATATCGCTGTTGGTATTCGTGAGGACGGCTCAAAAGAAGTACTTGCCTACACGATTGCACCAACTGAATCTGCGTACAACTGGCAGGAACTTCTCACAGAACTCAAGGAACGTGGTGTCGAAGAAGTTCTTCTGTTTATTTCTGATGGTTTAAAAGGCATGGTGGATGCAATTTCTACGGTCTTTCCGAAAGCACAGTATCAAACTTGTCTAGTACACGTGGCGCGTAATATCTCGCACAAGGTCCGTGTAGAAGATCGTCAAGAAATATGTGATGACTTTAAAACAATCTACAAGGCGGAGAAGAGAGAAGCAGGACAACTCGCGCTAAATGATTTCTGTTCGAAATGGCAAAAAGCCTATCCAAAAGTCGTGAAATCTTTACAAGACAATGCCTATCTCCTGACGTTTTATGGCTTTCCACAGGCAATTTGGCGAAGTATTTATAGCACAAATCTAATTGAGTCATTTAATAAAAAAATCAAGAAATATACAAAACGCAAAGAGCAGTTTCCAAATGAAGAATCACTTGAACGTTTCCTTGTTTCACAGTTTGAAGATTACAACCAAAACTTTGCGACACGTTGTCATATCGGTTTTAGTCAGGCACGTGCAGCACTTGAAACGATGTTTGAGTTACAAGAATAAGCAGGATGAACACGCAGCGCGAAATTTTGGTTTTTGGGAAGGGTTAACCCTTCCC
>DAMBQR010000229.1:0-244 GCA_032055545.1 Pseudescherichia sp.
ATAACAGTTAAAAAATACCCTTGGTTTATTAAGTCGACTTAATAAACCAAGGGTATTTTTATTGTTTGTTATTATTATCCGTTTGTACAGACAACAACTTCGTAAAACGTTCTGCCAACATTTGGTGGGCATCAATTTTTTTGGTTCCTTGTGCTTTTGCTGCAAAACTAGCAAAGTTTAAGCCAGCCCCAAATAGTTGTAACGCACCGTTGCCTAAATCTCCCTTTTTAAGAGCTTCAAGCCC
>DAMBQR010000229.1:254-1232 GCA_032055545.1 Pseudescherichia sp.
ACTTTCATCTAAATGACACTCAGGAAGATATTTCACGCCGTGATGATATCGTTTTACATTCAGAATGATTTGCTTCGCGGCTTCTTCTGAAATAGCCGCTCCCAAGTTTAACAGTAGCTCATTGATTGGTTCCACCAAGCGAGCATAGTCACTTTCGTACTTTTGACAATTCAGTGCAATCGCTTTGCGGCGTTCTTCATTTTTCATTTTTTCCACTCCCTTTTTTATTAAAAACGAGCACGAAAGCTACCAACTGGCTTCGCACTCGTTTTTTCTAACCATTAATTTTCTTTGTTCATGCTTTTAATTTTAATGAAACGTGTAATTTCGCCACGTTCATTTTCTTCTAATTTCATTTGAATGTAGTAAATTGTTTCTTCTAATTGCGGAATCGTCATATACTCTAAGGCGTTGACACGACGACGCGTTTTTTCAATTTCTTTTGATAATAATTGGCACGTCTTTTCAACATTTGCAAGTGCTAATAATTTCGGTAAAATGCTTGAAATTTTAGCAAAAGCTTGATCAAGCTCGCTGTTTGAATTCACGTAGCCATAATCTAAGGGTGCTTCTTGAACCGATTCATCGTAATCAAAAATCATTTTAGGAACTGGCACACTTAAGATGTTCTGTTCAATAATTTCTAATTCAACTTTTTCGGCTGGAATTGCCACTACAAAATTTGATAACGCATCCGTCACTTCTTGTTCAACCTGAATACGTAATTCATTGTTTTCTTTGACTAGCGCAATAAACCGTCGCATCAATTCATCTTGTTTGTCTTTCAGCAACTTATGACCTCTCGTGGCCGTAGTTAATTGTTTTTTCAATCGGGAAAGTTCCATACGGGTTGGATTAACATTTAATCGAGCCATTTTTCTACTTCCCTTCAGTTAAATATTGATCGAGCATATCCTCTTTAATTCGTTTTAGTTCTGTTCTCGGTAGCATACTTAATAGTTCCCACCCAAGATCTAA
>DAMBQR010000230.1:0-831 GCA_032055545.1 Pseudescherichia sp.
TCAAACCAGGATTTTGGCGAAATGCGATAAAAAGTGGCTATATTGGGGCAGGTATGGCCTTTCGTCAAGAGATGAAAAACGTCATTTTACCCATTCCGCCGGAAGTTCCTATGCATGATATGTGGATTGGCTTAATAGCTGCACGGAAGAAGCAAACGGGTCTCATTAAAGAACCATTAGTGCTTTACCGAAGACATGGAGCGAATGTCAGCCCTATTATTACCAAAACAAGTTTCCAACAAAAATTAAATTGGCGTGTGAATTTATTAAAAGCTTTACATCAGCGTTTAAAGGAACAGCGCTAAACCTTTACAGATTTGTAAAATTTACATAAAAAACATGACAAACCCTATGCTTAATGCGATAATAGGGAAGGATATTTGGTTTTATAGAAACTAAAAATAGAAGTATTTAAGGAGATTGTTCATGAAAGGAATTATTTTAGCAGGCGGAAGCGGGACACGCTTATATCCGTTAACAAAAGCAACATCAAAACAATTAATGCCAATTTACGACAAACCAATGATTTATTACCCAATGTCAACGTTAATGTTGGCGGGAATTAATGAAATTTTGATTATCTCTACACCAGAAGATACACCACGTTTTGAAAGCTTATTCGGCGATGGCCATGATTTAGGCATTCATATCGAATACGCGGTACAAGAAAGCCCAGATGGTTTGGCGCAAGCATTTATTATTGGTGAAGAATTTATTGGTGATGACAGTGTCTGCTTAGTTTTAGGGGACAATATTTATTATGGTGGCGGCTTATCAAAAATGTTGCAACGAGCGGCTTCTAAAGAGTCAGGGGCAACAGTCTTTGGTTAC
>DAMBQR010000230.1:841-1222 GCA_032055545.1 Pseudescherichia sp.
ATGATCCAGAGCGTTTCGGCGTGGTAGAATTTGATGAAGAGATGCGGGCGCTTTCTATTGAAGAAAAACCAGCACAACCGAAGTCAAATTACGCAGTGACAGGTTTGTATTTTTACGACAATGAAGTGGTTGAAATTGCAAAAGGGATCAAACCGTCAGAACGTGGGGAATTAGAAATAACAGACGTTAATAAAGTCTACCTTGAAAAAAATAAACTTTCTGTTGAGGTAATGGGCCGTGGCTTTGCTTGGTTAGATACAGGCACACACGAATCCTTATTAGAAGCGTCAACATTTATTGAAACAATTGAAAAACGTCAAAATTTAAAAGTCGCTTGTTTGGAAGAAATTGCTTATCGAATGGGCTATATTACAAAAGAAC
>DAMBQR010000231.1:0-1221 GCA_032055545.1 Pseudescherichia sp.
TGACCTGCTCCCCGTTGATTAATACACCGCGATGTTAGTAATGTTTTCATAAGCCACATGAGGACATCTCCATGAAGAAGCGTTTTTCCGACGAACAGATCATCAGTATCCTCCGCGAAGCTGAAGCCGGGGTTTCTGCCCGTGAGCTCTGCCGCAAGCACGCCATTTCCGACGCCACCTTTTATACCTGGCGTAAAAAGTATGGTGGTATGGAGGTGTCCGAGGTTAAGCGCCTGAAGTCGCTTGAGGAAGAGAACGCCAGACTCAAGAAGCTGCTTGCCGAAGCCATGCTGGATAAGGAGGCACTTCAGGTGGCTCTGGGGCGAAAGTACTGACGACAGACCAGAAGCGGGAAGCCGTTGAGTTTATGTGTGATGCGACCGGTCTGTCGCAACGTCGTGCCTGCAGGCTTACAGGTTTGTCCCTGTCGACCTGCCGCTATGAGGCTCAGCGTCCGGCGGCTGATGCGCATTTATCAGGACGCATCACTGAGCTGGCACTGGAGCGCAGGCGTTTTGGCTACCGCCGCATCTGGCGGTTACTGCACCGTGAAGGCCTTCATGTTAATCACAAGCGCGTGTACCGCCTTTATCATTTGAGAGGGCTGGGCGTAAAACGCAGACGACGTCGTAAAGGGCTGGCAACAGAACGTTTGCCGCTGCTCCGCCCGGCGGCGCCCAACCTGACCTGGTCGATGGATTTTGTCATGGACGCGCTCGCCACCGGTCGCAGGATCAAGTGCCTGACCTGTGTGGATGACTTCACGAAGGAATGCCTGACGGTCACTGTTGCCTTTGGGATTTCAGGCGTGCAGGTGACACACATTCTGGACAGCATTGCGCTGTTTCGAGGCTATCCGGCGACGATAAGAACTGACCAGGGGCCGGAGTTCACCTGCCGCGCACTGGATCAATGGGCTTTTGAGCATGGTGTTGAGTTGCGCTTAATCCAGCCAGGCAAGCCAACGCAGAACGGATTTATTGAGAGCTTTAACGGACGATTTCGCGATGAATGTCTGAATGAGCACTGGTTCAGCGATATCGTTCACGCCAGGGAAGTCATTAATGACTGGCGGCAGGATTATAACGAGTGTCGTCCACATTCAGCACTGAATTATCAGACGCCATCAGAGTTTGCAGCACGGTGGCGGAATGGAAAATGTGAAGGTAAACAAACCGACATTACTAACTGACGGTTGTATCTAATACCGGGGGCAGGTCA
>DAMBQR010000232.1:0-270 GCA_032055545.1 Pseudescherichia sp.
ACACCACCAGAAACGGCGACCACGATTGTTTGATGCGGTTGCCAAAATCCTTGTTCTTTTCCTCGTTTATAAAACTGCCAAAACATTGTTCGCCCTTCTTTCTTCCTTAGAATAAAAGAGGAACCGAGAAATAACCCATTCGTTATCCCCAGTCCCCCTATTTGTTTGTGCTTAGCCGCGACGTCCGCCACGTCCGCCACGTTTGCCTTCAGTATTACGTTTTAATGAAGATAAACGGTCATCACTATCTTTCAAGAAAGAGCTCATCAA
>DAMBQR010000232.1:280-1216 GCA_032055545.1 Pseudescherichia sp.
ATGAGTCAAAATCTTGTTTATTGTTATTGTTATTTGCTTGTGGTTTATTGAAAGGCTTTTTGCCCCCTGCGCGTGGATTACGGTCACGATTCTCATAATTGTTTTCACGACGTTGAAATTCACGTTTTGGTTGTTGCCCTTCTGCTGGCTCTTGTGCTTTACGGATCGATAAGCCAATTTTGCCGTCGTCACCAACTGAGGTTACTTTCACTGTTACTTCGTCACCTACTGTTAATACATCATGAATATCTTTAACGAATCCATTAGACACTTCACTGATGTGTACTAACCCAGTTTTTCCTTCTCCTAAATCAATAAATGCACCAAAGTTAGTAATCCCTGACACTTTTCCTGGCAATTTAGCTCCTACTTCGATTGACATAAAAAAATTGTTCCTCCTATTTTTTCCCTAATTATAATTGCAGTTTATTCAGCTGAAGACTTAGTTGTTTCAGTTGAAGACTGTGATTGACTATTTTTTTCTGAACTGCTCTTGCTTTCTTCCGCTCCAGAAGTCTGTGTTTTTTTCATTTGTTCTGGTGTGGGATAAATCTGTTCGCCTTCTTTTGAGAGAAGGAAACGGCTACGTGCTAATTTTGCCACATAATCATCATCTTTTAACAAAGCAACGTCTTTTTTTAGATCCTTGACCTTCTTATCAACTGCTACGGATTCAGCAATTGCATCTGCTCGTTCTTGTTTGAAAGCACCTAAGCGATGATAATCTTTCATCAATTGGATGCCAGAAAAGGCAAAAATAATGAAGGCCACGAGAAAAATCGCTGCCAAGCGTCTGCGTCTAAAAATCAATTGTTTCTGTTGTTTTTGGAATTCGACATACTGTTCTTTCGTGTAGTCATTTTCCAATGCCGCAACTTTCTTCGAGTTTTTTTCATTCTTTCCCATCGTCTCGCTCCACTCGCTTTGGATTGTCCG
>DAMBQR010000233.1:0-1213 GCA_032055545.1 Pseudescherichia sp.
CAAGGGATGAGTCCAAAACAGTTAAAGAAAATGATTTTTATTGAAAACTTAGTGATTGGTTTCTTTGCTACAATTTTTGGTAGCATTTTAGGTGTTGGATTTTCACAGTTTATTTTATGGATTAGCAATTTATTGATGCATCTAGGTTTAGGTTTTTATTTGCCAGTGATGCCGTTTATCATTACTGTCATTTCATTTGCGGTCTTGTTCTTAGTAATTTCTTTCTTTATTCAATTCCGCTTGCCAAAAGCGACACTTCAAGAGCTATTAAAAGCAGGGGAAATGGGTAAAGGTGAAATCAAAAGCTCTAAAGTTAAATCTTTCTTAGCCGTGTTGCTTTTAGTTGTCGGTTATGGAATTGCTTTAGTTGCTAAGGGACAGTTAGTTTTTTAGTTATTTTAGGGACAAAATTCTTATTTGACCAATTGAGTGTTTCTGTCATTGAACGTTTAAAACGGAAACCAAAAATCTTTTGGAAAAAAACCAATATGGTCGTTTTATCAGATTTAGCTTTCCGCATGAAAGATAATGCACGTTCGTTCTTCTTGGTTTCGGTGATTTCAACGGTCGCTTTTGCTGCCATTGGAACGTTATACGGCGTGAACGAGATGATTTTTAAAGGAATAAGTTCTGTACCGTACGAACTGACATTGTCTGATTCGACCAACCCAGAAAATCAAGAAATGAAACAATTTGCGACAAAAACATTCCAAGAAAAAAATATTCAGTTTGATGAAGTGGAGTATCCACAATTTACAACAAATGAAGGTATCCGCTTAATTCAAGCATCAGAATATAATAAGTTAGCAAAAATGATTGACGAACCAACGATTGATGGGAATAGCGTAGTTAATTTAAAACAAGAAAATGTTCCTTCAGATATGTTTGTGGACGTAAAAACAGTTAGTTTAGCTAACAATCAAACTTTAAAAGTCGATAAAATCTCTAAAACCAATGTTCGGCGGGTAGTTTCTTATACTTCCGTTTATACAGTGATATGAATACGGACGTTGAAAAATTCAAGATGATTTACAAACTTGGCTTGACGAAAAAAGAATTGAAGAAAATGATTTACCAACAAGTAGGTATTTTATTCTTTACCCCAATTGTTGTTTCATTTATTCATGGAGCTGTTGCTTTGAAAGCAATGTATGCTGTCTTAGATCAGCCAATGCAATTAGCTGGCTGGGAAGTTTTAGGCGTTTTCTTATTG
>DAMBQR010000234.1:0-286 GCA_032055545.1 Pseudescherichia sp.
CAAAATTTATTTTGCTAAATTGCGTGGGGAAAACAGTTTGGAGGGAATCGGATGTTAACAGGGTTACTTGATGTACCTTATCGTAAAAGTTTTGCTCTTTTAGAAGAGTTACTCGAACGTCGTGAAGCAGAAGAACAAACATTGGCGATTTCTACTTTAGCGACTCAATTAAAAATGCAACAAAATACCATTCTACAATCTGTAGCTTTGCTCCAAACAGAAATTGAAAAAAACGGCTGGGAGAACTTATTTTCTTTATCAGCAAATGCCAAAGAAATCACATTTT
>DAMBQR010000234.1:453-1205 GCA_032055545.1 Pseudescherichia sp.
TTTTTTGGAACAATTACTCTGAAGGGGATTGGCCGTTACACACGATTACTAAAAAAGAAGTCCACAGTCTCTTTCGACGTTTAAAACACTCTGTTTCTTTCAATACAACACAAGATTTTACAAAAGACTTAATTTTTTCTGCTGTGATTTTAGCGCGTTGGAAAGAGGGCTTTTTTATCAAAGAAACTTTCGTGGAGGAAGAAGCGATTGTTAATCCCTTTGTTAATCTGAGTGAATTTGAATTGTTTTTTAAAGAAGAAGCCTTACACCAAGTTCCAACAAAATTTATACAAAAAGAAGGCCTTTTTGCCTTTTTCTTATTGACGATTAGTGTCAGCTACGCCACACAAGATGTCTTGGAAATTCCAGCAGCACGGATGCATATGGTCCAGCTATTAGGCTCACCCATTAAAGAGATCATTTATCAACTAACGTCTTTTTATCAAATTAAATTGACATTTCACGAGTATCTTTATCTATATACTTCTATCCAAAATTTAAGTGTCTTTTTTAAGACCTTTGTCACGATTGCCAATCCATTTGTGCAAGAAAGCTTTTTAAAAGAAGCACTTCAAAAAAATCCAAGTCTCTACAAAGATGTGAAGCGCCTTACAATTGAAATGCTTCCGACATTGATTGGCAATGAAAAATTGTTAGTTGACTGCTTGTTTATTCTTTTTTGTACACTGAAAACGAAATCTTTACCACCGATTCGTGTCTTAATAAGGACCAATCAAAGTAACTTAATTTTA
>DAMBQR010000235.1:0-573 GCA_032055545.1 Pseudescherichia sp.
TATTTAGTATTTCAAAATAAAACTGCCATTTTAGCTGAGATTGTGGAAATTGATTCAACATCTGTTTACTTTAAAGAAATTAGTAAAGAAGAAATGGACAAAGAATTGCCAATTGAAGTGACGATTGCGTGTGGGTTACCAAAAGGGGACAAGTTAGAATGGATTGTTCAAAAAGGCACGGAGCTAGGTGGCAATCAGTTTATCGGCTTTCCTGCGAAAACTTCCGTTGTCAAATGGGACCACAAAAAAAGAGCAGCCAAAGAAAAAAGATTACAAAAAATTGCCACAGAAGCGGCGGAGCAATCGCATCGACAGCAGACACCAAGTGTTTCTTTGGTGGAAAAAACACAAGAAATCATTGCGCAATTTGACTCATATGACACAGTCTTGGTTGCGTATGAAGAATCAGCAAAACAAGGAGAAAAAAGTCAATTAGCACAAGTATTATCCACTTGCCAGCCAGGCGCACGTTTGTGTGTGCTCTTTGGACCTGAAGGTGGCTTTGCACCGCAAGAAATTGAACAATTTCTGCAGGCTGGGGCGAAACTTTGCGGGTTGGGTCCGAGAATTTTA
>DAMBQR010000235.1:583-1201 GCA_032055545.1 Pseudescherichia sp.
GTTGTATCTTTTAAGTGTGGTTAGCTACCAAATGGAACTTTTAAATTAAACGAAAGCCCGCCTGTAAAATTCTTGTAGGCATTCTCTTTAAATAAACAGAGAGTAAAAAAGCGACAGTGATTGAAATTTAAGGGAAATTTAGTATAATAGAGTTGTTGAAAGTGCTACTGTTTCAAGTGGTACTTTTCTTTTTTATTAAAATAGATAAAACGTGAACGAAGTGTTCTTTATCCAAAGGTCACCTTCATAGAGGAGTGAATACCATGCCAAAAGAAGAAATACTGACAGGCCCAGCGGTCATCAAAATTGTAAGTACCTATATGGGACCAGAACATGTTGAGTTGGTTCAAAAAGCATTAACTTATGCTGAAAAAGCACACGAAGGTCAAGTCCGACAATCAGGTGAACCTTACATCATCCATCCGATTCAAGTGGCAGGCATTCTGGCTGAATTACATATGGATCCCCATACTGTAGCAACAGGATTTTTACATGATGTTGTCGAAGATACGGACGTAACACTGGACGATTTAAAAGAAGAATTTGGCGAAGACATCGCAATGTTAGTCGATGGCGTAACGAAACTAGGAAAAATTAAATATAAATCTCATGAAGAAC
>DAMBQR010000236.1:0-307 GCA_032055545.1 Pseudescherichia sp.
CAATCGCAATTTGGCGGCGAAAGACTTTTTCTTGCACCTCTTTAGGATCCTCCATCCAGTAATAATCAAGACCGATTTCACCTAATGCGACAATTTTTGGCAACGTTAATTGTTCTTGTAATCGTCGTTCAACCTCTGGCGTATAGCTACCCGCTTCTGTTGGATGCCAACCAATGATACTATAAATATTGGCATATTCCTGACTAAGTAAAAGAGATTTTTCAATCGTTGGTTCATCAAAACCGACCACGGCCATCTCTGTAACACCCAATTCTTGGGCATGTGCAATCGTTTCTGGAATATCATC
>DAMBQR010000236.1:456-1199 GCA_032055545.1 Pseudescherichia sp.
GAAACGCCTATTACAAGTTCCTTATTTTGGCAAAATTGGCGTGACTTTTGAAGACAGCCCTGAAGAGCCAGAAAACTTTTATATTGGCGTAAACGATTTTACTTCTTTAGAAGAAGAAACGCGCATTCACGATTGGCGCTCACCGATTGCTTCGCTATTTTATGACAATGTTTTAGGGAAAACAGCCTACATGGCACATCAACAAACCATTCCTGTACAACTTGATTTGAAAAGACAGTTAATTATTGAAAAAGATCAATTAATCAACTATTTTGACACAACCATTGCGATTCAAGATGATGTGTTATTGCATTCTTTAGAAGAAGATGCGTCTCCTTATATGAAGGACATTACGACAACCATTCAACAAGAACAAAATCAAATAATTCGTGACGAAACGCAGCCACTCCTACTAGTCAACGGGATTGCTGGTAGTGGGAAAACGTCTGCGATTATGCAACGGATTGCTTATTTACTTTATCAACATCGAGCAGAAATTACAGCGGATAATATTTTATTACTTTCACCAAATTCAACAATTTGTGCGCTTCACTACCAAAGAAGCATGGCCAATGGAAGAAGAAACGTACTATTTCGAACGCATTACTCGCTCTGAGGCAACGGAGCAAGAGCACGTTATTCGTTCAAAAGAATTTGCAACGTTTCTTTTAAGCAATCCTGAAAAAGCAGTTGTGCAGCCACATTTTTTCCGTCCTTTAACTTTTAAAAAGCAGACCTTATTT
>DAMBQR010000237.1:0-378 GCA_032055545.1 Pseudescherichia sp.
ATTTTTATCATTAATGGTCCAGTGTAAGGTGAAATGAACTTCCCCCAATGAATCAAGTTGGAATTTTTGATCTAACAGGCCGATTTTTTCAAAAGCTACTTTTACTTCGTCAACGCTTTCAAAATTACTCAAAATATAAGCGAGAACTTCTTCTGCAATATGAGGTGTTAAACCACGCTCTGCTAAACTTTCAGCAGGTGCTGTTGAAGATTCCATTAAATATTGAATATCACCAGATAAGCCGGCTTCGTTGATACCATCTGTGATAGCAAGGCTGACGGTTTTACCATCGTTCGCTGGTTGATCTGTGCCTGACATTGCTAGTCCCATAAAGGCATATTTTGCCGTCCAAGGATTTAGTTGGCTATTTAGAACTGT
>DAMBQR010000237.1:432-1199 GCA_032055545.1 Pseudescherichia sp.
CAAAAAAGTCAAACGTAAAATCCATCGTACGTCCATAAAAAATATCATTTGTTTTGGAAATAATCTTGATGCCTGTACACATAATAGTTTCCCCCAATTAATGTAAGTTTGTGAAGCCTGTTTACTAGTTAAGCATATCATACTCTAGGAAACAGCGGTGGCTAAATTCCTAAAATATTAGACAATTTTGTCTAAATGAGGTGAAAAAAATTTTTTAGCGATTTCCTTCACAAAACACCTTATTATCTTTCCGAAAATATGATATCTTTAGAATGGAAATTTCATGAAAAGAGGATGCGAATGTTTAAAAAGTACACACAAATGATAAGGGATGAATTTAAAGGGTATAATCAAAAAAAATTGAAAAAAGATTTCTTGGCAGGTTTGACTGTCGCAGCCGTCGCGTTGCCGTTAGCATTAGCGTTTGGGGTCTCTAGCGGCGCCACTGCAGCAGCTGGCATGATCACGGCGATTATCGCTGGAATTGTGATTGGGAGCCTTTCGGGTGGGTTTTATCAAATTTCAGGACCAACAGGTGCGATGGCAGCTTGACTTCTTTTATTCCGTCACCGGTCATTACCGGGTTTACTTCAGGAATTGCTATTATTATTGCGTTGGGGCAGCTTGATAATTTCTTTGGGGTTCGTTCAGAAGGACACAATTTAATTGAGAAAATCAGCAGTTATCGTTCATTGGGCTTTGATTTAAGTATACCAACGACGGTTATGTCGATTTTAGTGGTGCTTGGATTAGTATTCTTTCCGAAA
>DAMBQR010000238.1:0-585 GCA_032055545.1 Pseudescherichia sp.
TTCTGGTTTTGGATAAACGCCTGGTTGACATCCTTTGGCCCAGATAGAATCTGTCACAGCAATTAAATAGTCCTTGCCTTTTAGTTTGGCTAACACACGTACTAATGAATAATCAACATGTACCCCATCAGCAATAATTTCAGCAAACGTTTCTTCACTATCCAAAGCAGCAACTACTGCGGTTGGTTTCCGGTGACTGATATCTTCCATTCCATTAAACGTATGGGTAAAACTTTTTGCACCTGCTTCGACAGCTGCCATTGCTTGTTCATAGGTTGCAGCCGTATGGCCAATTGAAATGACTACATCATGTTCATGACAATATGTAGTCAAGGCATTCTCTACATCATTTTCTGGTGCCAACGTCATTAATTTTATGTGCCCTTTTGCTAACTCTTGCCATTTTTTAAATGTCTCAACGGATGGTTTTACTAATAACTCTGGATTATGAGAGCCACGAAATTCTTCAGAAATCATTGGGCCTTCCGCATGAATCCCTAAGATTTGTGCCCCGTTGGTTCCTTGGTCTTCCTCAATAAATGAACCAATCACTTCAAATGAATGTTCCAAGTCTTTTGGAAATGT
>DAMBQR010000238.1:826-1193 GCA_032055545.1 Pseudescherichia sp.
CAATTCGTTGTTCTGACACTTCCACTTGAGCTGGTTGAAATTGTTCGTTAATCCATACGTTTTTACTTTGAATAATCATTCTTCCCACTTCTTCTCTTCAAAATTATTGTCCAACATTACTTTTTTATGAAAATAATGCATCTAAACTTTCTTCTGGCGTTGACGGTACACGTTGAATCGAAAGTTTAACACCTAATTCTTGTAGCTTTTTAAAGGCGTCTACATCTGTTTTATTAACGGCAACAGCGGTAGCTACTTGTTTTTTGCCTTCTTCCATATGCATATTACCAATGTTTAATTTTTCGATTGGCACACCACCTTCTACCAAGCGCAATGCATCAACAGGATTATCAACTAACAGAAAAAT
>DAMBQR010000239.1:0-1190 GCA_032055545.1 Pseudescherichia sp.
TGATAGAGGAAGAAAATAAAGATATTCATATTTTTCATTATGCTTCTGAAAAGATTAATCATTCTTACCTTCATAGAATGTATCAAAATAAATTAAGACTTAATTCAAAACAACATTTATATGTACACCTGATAGATGATCGAAGATTTTCTGAAGAAAAATACTGGTATAAGAGTCTTTAAATAGTAAATAACTATGTTTGAAAAGGTACTATAGAAGTCAATGGAAATAGGAATGAATATAAAGCAATATTCATTTATAAATTAGACAAATGGTTGAATAAATTTAATTTAAAAAGGAAATATGTCATGAAGAGAAAAATTTTTTTTATTTTAGGATTTATTGTTTTGTTAGGCATGTTTTTCTTTTTAGGGAATTTAATTGTTTCTTTTACTAATATTCAACATGAGGAATCAAGGTATTCTGTTGACAGAGTAAAACATTCTTCTGATAAAGAAGAACCATCAAAAAAAAGTGTAGCGCTAAGTTTTGATGATGGGCCGAATCCTAGTACAACCAAACAACTTTTAGAGATTTTAAAAGAAAAGCAAGTACATGCGACATTTTTTGTATTAGGAGAAAATGCTAATAAATTCCCTGAAATTGTAAAACAAGCAAAAAAAGAAGGGC
Source organism: Pseudescherichia sp. (assembly GCA_032055545.1). GTDB lineage: Bacteria > Pseudomonadota > Gammaproteobacteria > Enterobacterales > Enterobacteriaceae > Pseudescherichia. Next base: position 631 of record DAMBQR010000239.1, read on the forward strand.
ATGAGATTGGAAGTCATACGTTTGATCATCAAAATTTAACGCAACTTTCTACAGATGAAGTTAAAATGGAAATTTCAAAAACGGATGAAGTCTTGGAAAAAATTATTGGAGAAAAAGCTGAGTTTTTACGCCCACCGTATGGCTCGATGACAGAATTAGTAGCTCGTCTGACTAATCGACCAATTATTAATTGGTCTGTAGACTCAGAAGATTGGATAATACGGAATTCAGAACAGATTTTTCAAAAAATAATAGGGGCAATTTATGATGGTTCGATTCTGTTATTTCATGATATTTATCCAGAAACAGTTAGTGTTATTCCCAGAATCATAGACTATTTACATGAGCAAGACTACCAACTTGAAACAGTTGGAGAATTATTAAATCATCCAAAAGATTGTAAAGTATATTATGGAAAAGGAGATTATCGTTTTATCACGTAAGAATATATAGATTGTATAAGAATAAAAGAATCAACAAAAGAAGAATTATTTGAATTAGAACATGCTAAAAAGATAGCATAAGCAACTATTTGTCACTTTCTTTTTAAATGGCATAAA
>DAMBQR010000240.1:0-1187 GCA_032055545.1 Pseudescherichia sp.
GCTGGGGCTTGCGGCGGCTAGCGTTGCACTATGCCCGGATCGCGGCGGATGAGGGGGCGGACGGCCTGCTGATCGGCTCGGAGATGCGGGGGCTGACGTGGACGTGCGATGCGGACGGGGGCTTTCCAGCGGTGGCGCAGTTTCGCGCCCTGGCGGCGGAGTGCCGGACGGTGGTCGGGACGCGGGTGAAGCTGAGCTACGCCGCCGACTGGTCGGAGTATTTCGGCTGGCAGAGGGATGGAGAGGCAAGGTTTCACCTTGATCCTTTGTGGGCGGACCCGAACATCGATTACGTCGGGATCGACTGGTATCCGCCGATGGGCGACTGGCGCGGGGGAGACGGCGGGCGGGATGCGGAAGCGTTCAAGGGGCCGTCAGATCCGGCCTATCTGGCGGCGCAGGTCGCGGGCGGCGAGGGGTATGACTGGTTCTACGCCAGCGCCGCGGATCGGGCGGCGCAGCGGCGCACGGCGATCCAGGACGGCGCTCACGGCGAGGACTGGATCTGGCGCTACAAGGATCTGAAGGGGTGGTGGTCGAACGCGCACCATGAGCGCGTCGGCGGCGTGCGGCAGGCGGCGCCGACGGCCTGGGTTCCGGGGATGAAGCCGATCCGGCTGACCGAGTTCGGCTGTGCGGCGGTGGATCGCGGGGGCAATGCGCCGAACCTGTTCCAGGATCCCAAGAGCAGCGAGAACGCCCTGCCGCCGCACTCGACGGGCGCCCGCGACGACCGGATGCAGCGGCGGCTGATCGAGGCGGTGCTGGAGCATTATGCGCAGCCGGCGAACAACCCGGTTTCGGGCGTCTATGGCGGCCGGATGTTGCAGGGGGCGGATGTCTGGTGCTGGGACGCCCGGCCTTATCCAGCGTTTCCGGCGCTGGGTGAAGTGTGGGCGGACGCGGGCGCCTGGCGCACGGGGCACTGGCTGAACGGGCGAATGGGTGGTGACGCGCGCGGGCTGATCGAGGCGATCCTGAAACGCGGCGGGCTGGCGGAGACTGACTATGCGGTCGGGGCGGTGGACGGCGCGGTGACGGGCTATGTCATCGACCGGCCGATGGCGACGAAGGATGCGCTGTCGCCGTTGGTGCAGGCGCTGGGGGCGACGGCGGCCGAGCGGGAAGGTCGGGTGGCTGTGCTGGGCGAGACGGCGCGGGAGATGACGCTGGATCGGGCGGCGCCG
>DAMBQR010000241.1:0-219 GCA_032055545.1 Pseudescherichia sp.
AAGCATTTCTCAAAAATAGAAAGATTGAAGAGGCTGGGACATAACTGGTCAAAACCTTTAAAAGCGTGAGAAATCAATTTTAGAAACGTTGATTTCTCACGCTTTTCTGATGTGGAATTTTTTGGATTTGTCGTGAAAACATACTTATGTCCCAGCCTCTTTTTGGAGAAAGAGTTGGTATTACTGTGTTGGCAAATATATCGTTAAGAAATTGGCAAG
>DAMBQR010000241.1:229-1186 GCA_032055545.1 Pseudescherichia sp.
TGAGATATTGTATGTAAAAGAAGGGTTTGTAAATGATTACTAAAACTCTTAAAGATTTTTTTATATGATGATTTGTCAAATTAAGTGCAACAATTGCTCATTAAATGCCTCGTTTGCAGTTTTCCAACCAAGACATTTTCTTGGTCGGTTGTTGATATAGTTTAATGATTTTGTTAGTTCTTCTGGTGATACTTCTTCGAAATTTGTTTGTTTAGGGAAGAACTCGCGAAGTAATCCATTTCCATTTTCGTTACTTCCGCGTTGCCAAGAAGAATAGGCATCCGCAAAATAAACATCAATTTTCAAGTCTTTTTCTAACACTTTATAGCAGCTAAATTCTTTACCTCGGTCTGTTGTGGCTGTTTTTATAGTGCCTTTTGGTAATTTAGTATGAAGTAGACGTACTGCTCTTTCCATTGATTGAGCTGAGCGATCCGGTATCAAAAAGCCAATATACCACCGTGTCATTCGCTCAATGAATGTTGCTACACAACCTTTTGCTTTCCCACGTCCAGATACAACTGTATCTAACTCCCAATGTCCAAAGGTTTCACGTTTACGTACTTCTTTTGGGCGTTTAGAAATTGGTGTACCAATGTTAAATCGTCCTCTCGTTTCGCGGGGCTTTTGGCGCTTTCCTTTTTGACGGAGAACGGTTATAGGCACTTTTAAAAGACCATCGTAAATCCAGCGATAGATGGTTTTAAAACTCAGCTGTCCTTGATACAAGCGGCCGACAATTTGTTCAGGCGACCAAGTATCCCGCAACTTTTCTTGAACAGCTTCTTTTACTTTTGGCGTACATTTTGATTTGGCACCACAGTTGGATTTATTTTGGTGGTAACGTACTTGCGCTTCATCAGCCGTACTACCGGCGTGGCGTTTTATTTCTCTGGAAATTGTAGAAGGTTGACGATTTAAGAGTTTCGCTATTTTACGAAGTGTTGCAAAATCGTT
>DAMBQR010000242.1:0-1181 GCA_032055545.1 Pseudescherichia sp.
CAACTCTAATAATGAAAACCCTTTTTTCTTTCTCTTTGTAATGTTGAACATATCAGCCACCTCTTATATTATTGAAGCAAAAATAATGGTGGCGTTATCTTCTGAAAAACACGCTGCTGATGTTGCTGCTATATCAATGTTTTTCCCTTCTTCAAGGTTCTTAACCTGCGTACCGCCGTTCCCGTTGTAAACGTCTATGCTCACAAAGTTTCCTGATACTGCCGCTATCAACTTTGAACAATCAGAAGCCGGAACAGCATCATAGATAATGTTGTATTTGCCGTGGTTCCCTGAATACTCAACCGATACGTTGCCTTTCCACTCATTGATAAGCTTCCCGTCCTGAATCATGTTGTCCGGGGCGTTCTTAGACGCAATGAAGCTATCAGTGTTAATGCTTGAGATCTTCGCTCTGCCGCCATATAGAGACTTAACCCCGGCCTGTATAGCTGTTAGGTTCCTGCTCTCTCTGTCGATACGCTGTGAAGCCTGAACTTTAGGAAATATCATAAAAGCCGCTACTATCAACGCTGCGATAGCACCAAGAACTAATAATATCTCTAAAAGTGAAAACCCTTTTTTACTCTTTCTGTCTTTTAATAATCTAAAACTATTTATCATAATCATTCCCCTTTGTTGTTTTGATTAATTTCTTCTTTTACTTCTTTTTCTATTGTCGATAATTTGAATGTAGTAGAACAGAGATTAAATATGTTTTTCTTATGATGGAATACCCACGGAATCATTGCCGCTGCGTAAAATAAAAAACCACCTGAGAACATGATATAATACAATTTCAGCATTACTTCTTTATCGTCCCTAATCCCTATCCAGTCAGATAAAAGAACCTGTAAAAAACCATAAGAAAAAACATAAATACCAATTTTACATGCTTCCCATGAAAGTTTTTGTAATGCTTTTCCTCTTTTACTCTCTTCATCTGAATATTCTTTTATTATGTTTATAACTTTACTCATCATCACCACCTCTCTTTGTTTTGTATGTTTCTCCTGTTTTATGTAGGATTGTATATTAGATATTTAATTAACCGATTAATGTCAAATTTAAACAAGGTTTATTTTAATATTTATCATTTAATCGGATAAGCGGAAGATGTAGAACTTTTATTTCTATGCCTTAGATAAAACAAAACCCCATTTAAGGGGCTTTATTCATGGTTT
>DAMBQR010000243.1:0-1179 GCA_032055545.1 Pseudescherichia sp.
GCATACTTTGGTTTAGATTTTTTTCTAGATACGGCCATACAAGCGTTTGTAAAGCAGGATAGTTTCCTCCGTACATTATCAACTGCAGTAAATGATGAACCACTTGCGTATGCCATAAACGCTGTTCAAGAGCTGTCTTATGGCTTGTTAATTGCTGAGGAACTTTGCCAGTTTGCTGATAACCAGAAAGTTGCGCAACCAAATAGTCGCTTTCTGCTTCAGGTAGTAACTCAAACCCTCGCAACAGTTCTTCTTTGATTGATTGAACGCGCTGCTCTTTCTTGTCTTGTTGTAACCATCGTTTCAAATATAGTTGCGGAATCGGTGTTGATAAAAGTGGAATATACTGTTTTTCCTCAAATGATAAATACGAAGTCACTTGCACGGCAAATTGAATGAGTTGCCAACTTTCTCGATCACTTCTGCCAAAACGATAAAGATCAATTGCAGGATAATCCAGCAACGAAAAATGGTGCTCCTTTAAAAATAGTTGCCCTTCTTTTGTTAGTTGAATCTCATTTGTCTCTTTGTGATACTGAATTTGTTTCGCCTTCGAAAGTTTTTCAAGAAATTGAAAAAAGGCTTGTTCGGAAATCGTTGGCCACCAGCCAATGAACCGTAAACAATCATATAAAAAACCATAAATCAAAACAGAGCTAGTCCGTTTGCCTTTTAAAAGATGATACAAAGTTGATGCACGTACCTTGTATCCATGAGATAATAACGCTAAAATAAAAGTTGCTTCCATAGTAAACCTCTTTTAGATAGGATGTGTCACTGTTTATGCAATCACGTTTAGTTCCTGAAAAATGTATTGCTTGTGGACTTTGTCAAGTTTATGCGCCCAATATATTTGATTATGATGATCATGGGATTGTCCTTTTTAAAGACGAGCCGCATGCTCGACAACAATTTATTCCAGAAAACGAACGCGAGAATGTGTTAAAAGCGTACCGCAAATGTCCCACGCGTGCAATAGAAATAAGCAAAAATGAGTGCTAAATAATTTAGCACTCATTTTTGCTTAGAGTATTTTTTCGAGCCAAGCAAGTGTTTGTTCATCTATCGAAACAAACTGTAATTGTCCTTCTTTTAGCGGTTCTTTGACTAAATGAATTTGATCATTTAGGCCATTGATCCATTCATAACGAAGACCATTTTCTTTTGCTTTAGAATTTT
>DAMBQR010000244.1:0-876 GCA_032055545.1 Pseudescherichia sp.
TGAATATAATTTCCCACCTTCTACACAGCCAAGTTTATGGTGCAATTGGGAATTATTAGACGATAACCAAACAATTTGTTGGAACTATGCGGAGAAATTTTATAACTATGTTGAATGGATAGAATATTTAATTAACAACTTGTTGAAACCTAAAAATTATATTGTCAATGGTGTAGTTGCTTATCAAGGAGAAGATTTTGATGATTTTGGGACGATATTTGTCCGTGATAATCATGTTCATCACTTCCCACAATTAAGAAAACCTCTTGATAGCTTTCAATAAAAAAAGAGCAAGACTACTTGCTCTTTTTTTATTTTCTCACTTACTTTTTGCTTTATGGATGCAAAGTCTTACAGACTTTGCTATGAATTTGTCAATATACAGTCGTTCGCTCGTACCGTCTTCGACTTCGCTCTCTTCCTTTGACGCTTCGCTATATTGACAAATTCAGCCAGCTGTTACACAGCTGCCCTTTATTGAAAGGGAACGGGGCTTACAGCCCCTTTTCCCCCATCAATCTACGATTGCTGGGTCCCCCTGCGTGTGCTACGCACACTTTCCGCCCGTTTACAACGGGCTGTCGGACTACGTCCTCCCTTTAGCGCTCCTCCGTCGCGCACCGGCCTTTTCGGCCTCCACCTTCTTGTCATTTTATTTTTTTGAAAAAACGGCAATTCCATTGCCTTATATCCTATCCTCCGTTGGATTGACAAGGGTAAAATGCACTAACACCTGTATCCAGCTAAAGCTGGTACAGCTGTAAGCCCTTGCCAATCACTTCAGATAGGATCTATTTTTCTTAACAAAAAAATAAAAAAACAACAAGAAGGTAACCCCTTCAAAAAAGGAGAAATTCATATGCAAGATAATGAAAT
>DAMBQR010000244.1:929-1178 GCA_032055545.1 Pseudescherichia sp.
GCTAGATTCATTTACACTAAACCAACACTTTCCTTACCCGCTTCGTTTACTAAAAACAGAAAATGGTGAAGAACTTTGGAACATGTTAGAAATTCTAAACTTTTCAATTATATCTTGTCCCTTTGTTCTTAAAAATACACCTTTTCGTTCTTTTCATGAAGAAATAGTTATTTGTATAAAGCATGATATACAATACAATGGGACGACACATTGGTTAGACTACCTCATTAATAAATTAGACAATGATAC
>DAMBQR010000245.1:0-1176 GCA_032055545.1 Pseudescherichia sp.
GTCACCCCGGCCGCCGCGCCGGGCCGCACCGGCCGCGACGGCCAGCCCCAGGACGGCGGCGTCTTCGCCGTCTACGGCGTCGGCGTGGATGACGCCAACGACACCGTCTGGGTCTCGAACAGCCGTCAGAACACGGTCGCCGTCTATCGCCAGTCGGACCTGTCGCTGGTGCGCCAGTTCGAGCCGGGCACCGTCAACCACGCCCGCGACGTCGTCATCGACGACGAGCACGGCAAGGCCTACGCCAGCGCCACCTTCGAGCCGGAAGTCGTGGTGTTCGACACCGCCGGTCTGACGGTGGCCAAGCGCATCAAGATCGACTCGACCGTGCGCGGCGAGACCTTCTCGGCCGCCAGCGTCTCCTACGACCGCGAGGCGCGCCGCCTGTATGTCGCCTCCAACTCGACCAATGAGGTCGCGGTCATCGACGCCGCCGCCGACACCGTGCTGAACGTCTTCCGCGTCCCCGGCGCGCGCAGCGTGATCGGCGTCTCGCACGATCCGCAGACCGACCGCATCTTCGTCGCGGCCCAGGGCACCGACAACCTGGTGGTGCTGAACGGTTCGGACGGTTCGGTCGTGGCCGACACCCCGGTCGGCGCGGGCGCCCTGAACGTGGTGTTCGAGCCGAAGTCGCGCCGCGCCTTCGTCAGCACCTTCGGCGCAGGCACGGTGACGGTGACGGACGTCGACGGCCGTATCGTCGCCAACCTGCCCGCCCCGCCGGTGGCGAACCACGTCTCGACCGATGGACGCGGCAACGTCTATGTCGCGGTCAAGTCCGGCTGGACCACGGACGGAAACGACTCCGTGCTGCGCATCCGCCCGGCGCGTTAATCCGAATAGCCCCCGCGCCCGGCGCGGGGGCTTTTTTCTCGCCGCGCCGCCTAGCCTCGATAAGGCGCGGCGAAGCGCAGGACGGCCGGTAGGGCCGCATAGGGGGTCGAGCCGTGATCCTCGTCCTCCAGCACCCGCAGGCTCGCCCCACGGGCCTCCAGATCGCGGGCGTTGGAGACCATGCGCCTAGCCAGGTGCGCGGGCGGCAGCCCCTCCATCTCCTCGCGCGCGCCGACTGCGACCAGCAGGTTCCCGTCGCGGGGCTGGGCCTCGACCACCGCCGGACGCCACCAGATCGACGGGCTGATCGCGGCGTAGCGGGCGAAGGGTGCCCCGGCC
>DAMBQR010000246.1:0-1157 GCA_032055545.1 Pseudescherichia sp.
ATTGGGATCTATATTTTGATTTTTTCAATCAATTCATACTATTCAGAAATAATTCTATTCAAACTGACTTTTTTAATGCTTGGAAAAAAAGATTAATTAAAAGCGAAAAAAAAGCAGAAAAACAGTTTTATACGTTAGATTTAACAATAGAACATTTCCCTATAAGATTGACTTTTAATTCAACTTTTTTAGGTTGGACTTGTGTAAATATTGATTTAATCGAAAAAATCATTTACAAAAATCAAGTATCTCCTCAAATGGTTAATATTGACTCATTTAAACTGGCTTCTGAGCATTTATCTAAACATTACTTAGAACCTACGTCTAACTGAAGCATTTTTTTTAGCACATCCTGAAGTTTTTTTAGATGAATTCTGTAGAGATATATTTTTATTTTTAGCAGACGTTCATTTTTTTATTTCAACTCCTTATAAAACAGGTAAATTAAAGTTTTTTTCAACAAAAAAAGAATTCAATCATTTTCAGAATAACAGTACATTATTCCATATTTAGAATTTCTTGATTCAGGTATAGTAAAAAAATTTGGATCATCTTCTTGTGTAAAACAATCACTTTTTCTCATTTTCTTTGATTGGCTAACATGCTCTATGGAATTATCAGTCAAGATATTAGCGTCTAAATACCAATTTTCTTGGATATTTTTTCGTTTATTTCTACTTTGTCTTTTCTTGTTAAAATTGTTCAAAACTTTAGAAATCATTTCTCTCCTCCTTAAAACAAAACTAGAGATAGCCCCTTTTGACTATCTCTAGTTCTCTTCATTATTTTTTGACTTTACGGCAAACAAAGCAACGCTAGATTATACAAAAAAAAGACACAAAAGAAAATCTTTCCTGTCTGTGATTAGTTATTCTGTTTTCGTTTGGTTGTTACAAGATATGCTGCACCTGCTATTAAAATGAATCCTAAAATTGTAAATAGAATTCCTTTTTGTTCGCCCGTTTTCGGCAAGAATTTAGTTGGTGGTACAATACGAACAGTTTGTGCTAAATCATTAATGTCTGCGTGTGTTGTTAATTTTAGATTGTCACGATATAAATCTTCAAAAACAACCACATGAATTTCTGAAGTAATTTCTTGCGAATCAAACGTAAATGGAACAATTACTTCGCCATTCGCTGTTTTTGGCACAAATG
>DAMBQR010000247.1:0-259 GCA_032055545.1 Pseudescherichia sp.
ATGTCGCCCATGAACTTGCACGAGCTTTAGATGAAATTAACTTCACAAAACGAGAAGAAGGTAAAACAACAAATGTTGGAACTGTTCATACTTTTCAGGGGAAAGAAGCAAAAATTGTCTATTTTGTCCTTGGTGCAGACTTTAATAGCAGTGGGGCAGCAATATGGGCCGTTACTGAACCAAATATAATGAATGTTGCAGCTACACGAGCTAAAGAAGAATTTTATGTTATTGGCGATAAAAAATTGTATGCATCACT
>DAMBQR010000247.1:558-1153 GCA_032055545.1 Pseudescherichia sp.
GAGGCGTTACAGTTATTTTTTCGTGAAAAAATAATTGGGGTTGGTGTAATACTCAACAATTGTAAAATGAAAAACCTTATTTAGATACACTACGGAGAACCGTATTATCAGTAAATGCGGTTTTCTTATGCTTCTTTATATATACTATATTAAGCACATTCAAATAAAATGAATATATCATTTATTTACAATAACACTTTTCGCTTTTGATTTAATTCAATACAACCTATTAGCTGGCGGTTATTTAAAAATAATCGCCAGTTGTTTTAATTTCCCCGATCGCCTATTAAACGGATTCTCCTCCAATCACTCCTCTTACCGTTCTCCTAATTTTCAATATTCTACTTTTTATTAAAGTAAATTACTAGGAATATAGACTTAATCTATCTTTAAAAAACTGATACTAATTATCAATGTTTTAGAATGTTTGAATATTCCGATATTCGAATTAGTTTATTTGTGATAAATTGGAAATATCACACTAAACTGAAAAGTGTGACAATTAAAGGTGGAAGGGGAAATGAGATTTGAAAAAGTTTAAGTTTACGAATTTCTTAAGTAGTATTCTAGCTATCGTTATGGTGCTTTATCTATT
>DAMBQR010000248.1:0-1149 GCA_032055545.1 Pseudescherichia sp.
ACGCAGCAGACCACGACGGCTGTGGTGATCTTTTTTGTGCTCTGCAAAGTGACCCTGCAGGTGGTTGATCTGAGCAGTCAGCAGGGCAACCTGTACTTCGGTAGAACCGCTGTCATTTTCGCCACGACCGAACTCGGAAACGATTTTTGCTTTAGCTTCAACGCTTAGAGACATTTTGAACTCCAGAATTAAAAGAATGAAAGGATGCCGATCTCTAATTCAGCGATCCCAGATATAACGCCCGTTCGCTGTTACACAGCCAACGCGACGTTAAGCGGCAATATTCTACTCGCAGTACCCTGTTATCGCAAGGTAGCTGCATAAGCTTATGCTGCCGGATACTCTACGACAAGGCGACGCGGGGCGACGCGGCCCTCATCGTCCATTTCGCCCATACCGATAAACTTGCCTTCGTCACCTTCCGTCACCCGTACCAGCCCGTCGAGCGGTGCGCCCGTGGTGCGTACCGGGTTACCGTTCTTGAAGTAGACCGACGAAGTCAGCGGCAGGTTAACTATCGGGAAGTCCGCCGCCGGGCTGTCCATCGGCATCAGGAGCGGATCCAGCAGCTGCGCGGCTGGCCTCTCCTGCTGCTCCGCCTGGGCGACCAGCGCGTGCAGCTGCTCCAGGGTCACCATGCGATCGACCGGATAGGTGCTGACGGCCAGGCGACGCAGGAAGGTCACATGCGCCCCGCAGCCCAGCTTCTCACCGAGATCGTCAATGATAGTCCGGATATAGGTGCCTTTCGAACAGTGGACTTCCAGCTCCAGCTCGTTACCTTCATGGCGAATAAACAGCAGCTCATAGACGGTAATCGGCCGGGCTTCACGCGGCACCTCAATGCCCTGGCGCGCGTACTCATAAAGCTTTTTGCCCTGGTACTTGAGCGCCGAGTACATCGATGGCACCTGCATCGTCTCGCCACGAAAACTTTCCAGCGCGTCAGCAAGCTGTTCCGCACTGAAGGTTACCGGACGCTCCTCAACGATTTCACCATCTGCATCGGAGGTATCGGTGCGCTGGCCGAGGCGAGCAATCACCCGGTAACGCTTATCGGAGTCCAGCAGGTACTGGGAAAACTTTGTCGCCTCGCCCAGGCAGATCGGCAGCATGCCGGTTGCCAGCGGATCCAGCGCGCCGGTGTGC
>DAMBQR010000249.1:0-1149 GCA_032055545.1 Pseudescherichia sp.
TGAATTTACAGCGGAGAATATTCAGGGAACAGTTGTAGGGTTCTTTACACCTAAATTATTTCATGGTGCCTCTGCCGCAGGGTTTCATTTGCACTTTATCAGTGAGGATCACCAATTTGGTGGGCACATTCTTGATTTTGGCATTAAACAAGGGACTGTTTCGTGGATGGAAGCAGCAGAATTGCGGCAGCATTTTCCAGTTCATGATGCTGATTATCGGAATAAAGAAATTGATATTGCAAAAGCTTTGTCCGCAATTGAAGAAGCGGAATAACAAGGCACATTTCTCCACGCCCATTCAAGTTGACCTAGTTATAGTTAGTCAACTTGAATGGGCTTATCGCTGTTCGTCGCTTTTTGTTGTTATTTTTCAAAAAAAAATAGTATCCTTTTTATAATAAGCAAATAACAATTGGAAAGGATGGCGTAATGGACACACTTTATAGGAGTTGGCAATTATCTGGTTGGCTCTATCATGATATTTTTGTTATCATTGTAGCAATTATTTTTATAGTAATTAGTGGTATTTTGGTTATTTCCTTAATAAGAAGGCGGAGTACAAGGAGACTGGTTCCCTATGCGTTAATTTTGTTGGTTTATCTTGCAGTGGTACATTTTGCTGGTTTAATCTTTTTCGGAATGTTTCGTTCAGTAACGATTGAAGAGAAAAGTGCGACGTTTTATTCTGAAAAAACAAAAGGCTTAACTTCAATCGAGCGAATGATTATTCCAAATGGACGAACGAATGGCATTAGCACCAGTAACTCATTGTTCCAAGTGATTTCTGTTAATAGTCAGACGGGCGAACGAATGTGGAGTAAACGTTTAGGTTGGCGTGATTATTTAATTGGTCAAACAGATCAATATGTGGTTTTGAATAATGCTGATAACGAGGCCATTTACTTACTCGATACAAAAACAGGGAAAAAACAGTTTTCTGAAGCGGATTTAGTGAAGAAATTCCCTGAATTAAAAGACTATTTAAGCTCTGATTTCGTTGATTATCGTTTTATGGATAATCGCTATCTCTATATTTATGGATTAAACAATCGATATTATCAATTAGATTTGAAAAATTGGCAGTTAAAACAAGACCCAACCTTCAAAGAAGTCTTTCAAACACAAGAAGCGCCTAAATGGACGGTAGAT
>DAMBQR010000250.1:0-1145 GCA_032055545.1 Pseudescherichia sp.
TTCAAGAAAATCGAACACAGCAAATTGATCGCTTAGATTCAGAAGGATTAGAATTTCATCAACGTGTTCGTCATGAATATTTGAAATTAGCAGAAGAAAATCCACAACGGATCAAAAAGATTGATGCACGGATGAGTTTAGAACTTGTAGTAGAAGCAACGTATCAGGCGATTATTGGACGTTATCCAGAAAACTTTTAATTATAGGAAGGTGTAGACCATGAAGATTATTTTAGCCATTGTACAAGACAAAGATAGTAACCGATTAGCCAACGAATTTATTGATGCCAATATTCGTGCTACAAAATTATCCTCAACAGGTGGATTCTTAAAAGCGGGAAACAGCACATTTATTATTGGGATTGATGATGAACGTGTCGACGAAACATTAGCTTTAATTAAAGAAACATGTCAATCAAGAAAACAATATGTTTCAACACCTGTGACTTTAGATATCACAATGGATGGCCAAATTCCTTATCCTGTGGAAGTTGAAGTAGGCGGCGCTACTTGCTTCGTCTTACCAGTTGAAGGATTCCATCAATATTAAGATGAATGAAGCACAACAGCTACAGCAAATGCAACCTTTGCTGTACAAGCAACTCCAAAAAAGTTTTGAGCATGGTCGTCTTGCCCATGCTTATCTTTTTGAAGGAGATACAGGAACTGGAAAACAAGAATTTGGCTTATGGATGGCGAAACATGTCTTTTGTACGAATTTAGTAAATCAACAGCCTTGTAACGAATGCCATAATTGTGTGCGGATTAATGAAAATGAACATCCAGATGTTTTAAGAATTGCGCCAGATGGGCAAACCATCAAAGTGAACCAAATCCGTGAATTAAAAGCGGAGTTTTCTAAAAGTGGGGTCGAGACTGCTAAAAAAGTTTTCTTAATTCAAGAAGCAGATAAAATGAGTACCGGCGCAGCCAATAGTCTCTTAAAATTTTTAGAAGAACCAGAAGGACAAATTTTAGCTATTTTAGAAACCACTTCGCTTTCTCGAATTTTACCAACGATTCAATCACGATGCCAAACCTTACATTTTCAACCATTAGTCAAAAAAACATTAATTGATCGCTTAATCAAACAGGGGATTGGTGAAAAGACTGCAACCCTTTTAGCTGAGCTGACAAATAGTTTTG
>DAMBQR010000251.1:0-912 GCA_032055545.1 Pseudescherichia sp.
CCGAATTAAACAATCGGCGAAAATTAGCAAAAGCAATCATGGCAGCAAAAAAAGAAGACCATGATACGTGGTTAGGAGATTTGTATCAACAATATATCTCTAATAATCAAGATACTTTAACAGAAGCGTTAGCTATGATGACAAAGCAAGAACAAGCAGGAAAAACGCAAGGCACTTTCCAGTCTAACAATCATGAGCAAAAAGGAGGACAAGCTTAATGGACACTTCTCCCTTCTAAAAGAAAACGATTAACGGTGAAAGAAGCCAACTTGCTTTTGCAAAAGTTAGAAACGTTTGCGGAAGATACTGGAAAAAAAGATACGATCCGATTAACAATCATGGAAGACAAAGACATTCTTTTTCGGGATGACTGTGTAGTAGGAGAAGGTCATTCACGGAACCTTCTTTTAGTTGTCCAACATACATTTACCACGTTACACAAACGGACAGATTCTGTCGAATGCCAAGAGTTGTTAGCCAGTATTCAACAAGCATTAGAAGCACCAGATATTTTAGAAGGACCAAAAAAACGAGAGAAAAAAACAAAGGAAAAAAGGAGTCGTAAGCCCTCGGTGAACGCGCCAAAGCGTTCTTTTTCTTTGCCAACCTTTTCAGTAAGAAGTACCCAAGGAATAATTTTAGGGGTACTTCTTCTCGTTTTTCTTGGAATAGGTGGTTTTTGGGTAAGCTCTTTTTCAAAGCAAGACGTACAAAGCAAGCCAACCTATGAACAATTATTAAAAGAAGAAAAGTATGCTGAAGCAGCTGTAACATTTCCTGATAAGCGGGAAGACATTGAGCAATATTTAGTGAAAAAACAAGCCTTTCAGGAGCTAAAAACATTTAATGCACAATTTCCCACTGACGAAGGTACTTTCGATTTAGCTTTCTATCAAAAAGAGTGGGAAAAAG
>DAMBQR010000251.1:923-1145 GCA_032055545.1 Pseudescherichia sp.
ACCGAGGGGTCGGAATTAAATACGGACCGGAAAGTAATGTTAGCCTATGCATACATTCAACTAGATCAATTAGAAGAAGCAGAAATTTTGAATAAAACCTTAAAAAGTAACCAATTAGCTACAGAATTAAAAAAAGCTTGGACAAAAAAAGCCATTCGATCGATTCGAAATGAAGCATTTTCAGAAGCTGAATCAATCACTAAGCGCTTGAAAAGTGAAGAA
>DAMBQR010000252.1:0-272 GCA_032055545.1 Pseudescherichia sp.
GACTACTTGACGTGGAGCCTCTGTACCCCCGAACCCCCAAAAACACAGCGCCCCGTCGGGAAATGCCCTCCTCGGGGCACTTGTTTTCTTAGTGTTCTCAGGGGTACACCTCCACATAAAGTAGCTTTCGCGACATAAACGCTGCACGAGTTTTATTAAGAGTCATAGATGGATCTCGTAAAATGTCAGCTAGATCACTATCATTTCGGCAAGGTAGCGTGCGAGCCGTTGCTCCGTCTGGACGTGCGTCTCAGACATGCGCTACGTCTTCG
>DAMBQR010000252.1:489-1145 GCA_032055545.1 Pseudescherichia sp.
GTGTTTACGTCGTAAACTTTGTTTACATTGTTTACGTTGTATACATAGCAATACGAGTATGCAATGTAATCGTTGTATACATTGTTTACATTGTTTACACTGTAATCGTAGTAAACACGACGATTTTTTTCTGTAAACACGAAAAAGGACACTCCCGCCAGAGTGCCCCAATTCTATTCAGTTTTCAAAAGGCTTGTGCTACACTTTTCGTATCGAATGTTAAGTATCTTCTCGCATGGTGTTTTTCAAATGATTGAAAATGCGTTTCCGAGAGATCAAAGTGTATTCTTGATCGTCACGTAAATCCTGAACCGTTTCCCAGACGGCTTCGGGATTTTCTTGTTTTTGCAGTTCTTCAATCATCGAATCATATAGCTTGTCCACCATATCATCAATTGAATCATCGTCTTGAATTGAGTGAAATACACCATAGCCTTGAATCTGTCTGACGCTTTTTAACGCCACGATCAGTATCTTGAATTGCTCGTAAGACATGAATTTCTTATCTTCTGTTTCTCCTTTGACCATGTACTTGAACAACTCCAAATAGTCGCCCTCGTTCATTTGGTCAATCATAGACGAGTAGCCGATTTCCAGTGAGTCAAAATTGGCCTTCGTGACTCTCACGCCCTCATAGAGCATCTTCCAGAGCTTTT
>DAMBQR010000253.1:0-923 GCA_032055545.1 Pseudescherichia sp.
AATTTATCCAAACATTAGCGAACCGAATTATTGCTGTTTCTGATAAAGGGGTTATTGATCGGGCAGAAACAACCTATGATGAATTCTTGGAAAACCCAGAAATTCAAAAACAAATGGACGTTTTATTCAGTTCAGATTATTAAAAAAATAGAGAAGTCATTAAAAAATGACTTCTCTATTTTTTATTTTCTTTTTTCACCAAAAGAAAACACAGCAATACAACCTATTCCGGTATGACTAGTAATGGTGGGTCCTAGAGGATAAATCAGTATCTCATTAACTTCTATTTCTTTTTCAATTAATTCTTTGACTTTTTCCGCGTCATCTTTCGTTCCTGCATATGCAATCAATAGTGTTTGTTTCATGCCTTGAATCGTTTCTTGCGCAATCTTTTGCAAGGACTTGTTTCGTCCACGAGTTTTACCAACGGATGCTAGTTTGCCTGCCGCATCCACGCGAATAATTGGTTTAATGTTCATTAAGCCACCAAGTGCAGCCGCTGTTTTAGAAATCCGTCCGCCACGTTCTAAATGTTTTAAATCATCTACCGTTACCCACGAGTGAAGTTTCATTTTTTGCTCTTCAAGATAGGCAACAACTTCTCCTAATGAATGACCATCTGTTTGTAATCGAATGGCTTCTCGGACTAACATCCCTTGACCTAAGCTAGCTGCTTTTGTGTCAATAATATGAATTTCTACATTATCATATTCTTCTTTTAACATCTCTACTGATTGCAACGCACTTTGATAAGAGCCACTTAACCCAGATGAAAAAGCTAAATAAATCACCGGTAACCCTTGCTCCACAAAAGGACGGAAAAATTCATTGTAGCGTCCTACATTAACTTGAGAGGTAGTGGGCATACTTCCATTTTTAATAGCCGTTAAGAAGTTCTGATAATCAAACGTTTCACCTAAATC
>DAMBQR010000253.1:933-1140 GCA_032055545.1 Pseudescherichia sp.
TGGTTTTCTTTTAAGTATGTATACGGCAAGTCACAACAAGAATCTGTCACTAATTGATAATTCACGGACAATTGCCCCCTTCATGTTTTCTTTTATTTTACCATAGTTTTTCATTTTTATATAAAATTAAAAAAGAACGTAAAGGCTGAACTGGCATAAGCCATCCTTTACGTTCCCTTAAAAATCTGCTTAAATTTGTGCCCAAAC
>DAMBQR010000254.1:0-1140 GCA_032055545.1 Pseudescherichia sp.
GCCGCCTTCTTTCAAACGATCAACCGACGATTGGTAATTTTGCGGATCTTTCGTCGTCCCACAAACAGTTGCAACAAAGTAAAGATCGCGTCCTGCTTCTTTGGCTGTGGCACGCGCTTCTTCAATTGCTGGTAATAACGCACCAACCATGTCTTCATGAGCACCGTAGCCTAACACCACATCGAATAAGATAATCCCCGTTTTTTCATCTTGTGCATATTCACGAATTTTTTCGATACGAACATCTGGGTCAATCATTGGGTGTGGACGACCTTGTTCTCCTAAGAAAATCGCAACGACTGGTTTTGAAATGCTTTGTAATAATTCAACCACTTCATCACGAACTTCTTTTGCAGGTGGTTTAGAGATGACTGTAATCACATCGGTTGGTTCGTGATTTTCTAAGGCCACAATAGCATCTTTCACTGTGATAGCGCCTACTTTGTCGCTTAAGTCACGACCACCAGTTCCAATGGCGTGAACAACTCCGCCACCTAAGCGGTCAATAATCGTTGTAACTTCTTGAATCCCTGTCCCTGAAGCACCAACAACGCCAATGTTTCCTGGAGAAACAACATTTGTAAAGGCGATTGGAATACTTGAGATAATACCAGTTCCACAGTCAGGCCCCATCATTAGTAAGCCTTTTTCATGCGCTAATTTTTTCAAACGTACTTCATCTTCAATTGACACATTATCCGTGAAAGAGAACACGTGTAAATCATTTTTTAAGGCACGTTCCATTTCTGGCGCACCATATTCACCAGGAATACTGAATAGCGCTACATTCGCCTCTGGTAAAAGATCAAACGCTTCTGACCAAGAAGTCGCTGCTTGTGCTTCTTCACTAGTTCCCTTTGCTGATAAATCATCTAAGAATTCATCAATCGCTGGCATAACTTCTTCCATGATGTTTTCTTTTTCACTGTCAACCACAATCATCATGTCGTTTGCAGATGCACTATTGGCCTCATCCGTTAACAAGTTCGTGTTGTTAAGGATGTCTTTGTTGGCATCTGTTCCCATCATGATTTGACTCATGGTTACACCATCTAATGCATTGATTTTATTGGTCAATAACATTAAGTTGATGGAGTCTTGGTAATTGTTTTTCAAAATTACTGTGTGTAACATTGTTCA
>DAMBQR010000255.1:0-697 GCA_032055545.1 Pseudescherichia sp.
TGTGTTGGCAATTTTGGCTTTGCCATTTTGGCTGTGATCGCCGCAACGATAATCGTTGGGCTAAAATGATTACCTAAGTTATTTTGGACAACAAGGACAGGTCTGACGCCACCTTGTTCCGAGCCCACTACTGGGGAAAGGTCTGCAAAATAAATATCTCCGCGTTTGACCATAGTGGAACCTCCTATCTAGTTATATTCTCTGGGGATTCTTTGTGAGAAAGTACATGCAACTTCATAATGAATGGTTTCTAATTTTTCGGCTACCATTTGTAACGTATTTTCTTCATTGCCATCTTTTCCAACTAATGTAACGACTGAGCCGACAGGAACTTCTTCTGCTAAACGAATCATACATTGATCCATACACACTCGTCCGACGATTTCGCAACGCTTACCATTCACGAGCACTGTAAATCCTTGGAGATGACGCAACCAGCCATCTGCATAGCCGATTGGCACTGTCCCAATCCATTCTTCAGCTTCAGTTACGTAGGTTTCGCCATAGCCAATCCCTTCACCAGTCGCTAAGCGTTTTACATGGATGAGTTCACTGGTCAACCGTAAGGCCGGCTTTAACGCATAGCTTGGGGCCAGCTTATTACCTGAAGGGTTCAATCCATACATGGCTACTCCATAGCGAATCATGTTTCCTGGCACATCAGGATGCCATAACGCTGTCGCACTATTGCTAACAT
>DAMBQR010000255.1:923-1140 GCA_032055545.1 Pseudescherichia sp.
AGTATCGACTTTTAAGTGAACACGTAATGGCGTGTTACTCTCAGGCGTTAGTTGTTGAAGAGCAGCTTCTAACCATTCTTGTGTAGCTACCGTTACAGATAAATCATATTGAATCAACAAAGGCACATAAGCTAAGTCTACCACACTCAAAATTAAAATGGGGTCCTGAACACCTGCTTCTCTCAATTCAATTGCTTCATCCAATAAGGCGACACAA
>DAMBQR010000256.1:0-1137 GCA_032055545.1 Pseudescherichia sp.
TGTATTAGCATAAACAGTTGAATTTTTGAAAAACGTATTTAAATAAACTTTTTTTCGTTCGTTTGTTACAACATTTTTTAAATCATCTGTTAAAACAGCTGCTTGGCGATTGAATGCTTCTTTTTGATAGTTTAATGTGGAAGAATACACCAAAACAAACGATAAAATATAATAAGATAACAAGCTGGCCACAAGTAACGAAGTTAGATAAATTGCTTTCACTTGTCGATTGTTAAATAAACTTAACATGCTGATTGTAACAAAAACAGCAAATCCGTAAATATAGCGAGGCGCATCACCAGCGATATTTCTTGAATAGACAATAAAAATACCAAAACTTAAGAGAGAAGCAAGTCCTAAATACAAGATACAATAGAGGAAACTTAAGCCTAAGTTGATTTTGCTATTTGATAGATGACTAATAAAAAATAAAACAAGCAGTAGGAGCAGTAATAAAAGCCATAAACGATTACTTTGGTTCAATAGCTCTGAAAAATAATGGTAACTATTTTGATAAGCCACACTGGGAATATCATGCAAACTTGGTAAGGCCTGACTGCCCCCAATGTTGTTTGTTGCGGAAGGTACAAATTTTAACTCGATAAGGTAGCTGACTATAGAAAGTAGATAAGCGATAGCAGCAAGTGCGACTTTTTTACAAAGAGCAATGAAATTTTCTCCAGCAAGTAACTGCTTGAAAGTAAGGAATAAGACGATAACTATATAAATTCCTGACGAGGCTTGGTAAGTATTAAACATAACAAACAGTGAAAAAACAGAAACCAAGAAAAACGTAAAAGAATTACGCTGCCACCAATAAAAAGGAAGAAACGAACAAAAAATACTCAATGCCATATAGGGACTATCAAACCTGAAACTAAGACATTGAAGGAACCAAGGATTGAGGCCAATTAAAGTAGCTACTAAAGAGGAACCCCAGCTAATTTTTTGGTCATTGATGATATAAATAGCCAGTATGCTTGTGAGAGATAAGATAAGACCTGTTAGAATCGGTGTGGTCAAGCCCAGATCTGTCAAATGACGACTTCCTTGAACAAACCATGAGAGAAATTCACTGCCCCAACGTGCGTAAGTCGTACCAAAATCTGTCATTCCAGCGACCTGGCGAGCATTATC
>DAMBQR010000257.1:0-1136 GCA_032055545.1 Pseudescherichia sp.
ATTTAGGGAACATTGCCTGTTTTGATGGATCTTTCGCATTGTAACGAATAATATGTGGTAATAAAATCGCATTTGTACGACCATGTGGAATGCCATATTCCCCACCAATTTTATGAGCAATAGAGTGACAAATACCTAAGAATGCATTGGCAAATGCCATCCCTGCCATGGTTGATGCATTATGCATTTTTTCGCGAGATTCCATATCTGGACGCTTCACTGAATTTTCTAAATGATCGAAAACTAACTTGATTGCTTGTAAACTTAAACCACGTGTGTAATCTGAAGCCATCACGGAAACATAAGATTCAATAGCATGTGTTAAAACATCCATACCTGTATCTGCAGTGACTGAAGCTGGCACAGACATTACGAACTGTGGATCAACAATCGCTACATCTGGTGTTAACGCATAGTCTGCTAACGGATATTTCACGTGTGTTTCACTATCAGTAATAACGGCAAATGGTGTAACTTCTGAACCAGTTCCTGAAGTAGTTGGGATACAAACAAATTGTGTTTTTTCTGGTTTGGCAATTTTATATGTCCGTTTGCGGATATCTAAGAATTTTTGTTTTGCACCAAAGAACTCTGTATCTGGGTGTTCATAGAACATCCACATGCCTTTCGCCGCATCCATTGCAGAACCGCCACCCAAGGCAATCACTGTATCTGGTTGGAAATCAACCATCATTTTGGTACCTGCATAAACAGTATTTGTTGATGGGTTTGGTTCAACATCAGAAAATACTTCGATTTTCACATCATTTTTACGTTTTTGTAGCTCTTTACGTACGATATCTGCATAGCCAAATTGAACCATACCTGGGTCACAAACTAACATGACACGTTCAACATTTTCCATTTTTTGTAGATATTGTAAAGAATTTTTTTCAAAGAAAATTTTTGGAGGTAATTTAAACCATTGCATATTATTTCTCCGTTTCGCTACCGTTTTAATATTAATTAAGTTAATGGCTGATACGTTTTTAGAAACAGAGTTTTTCCCGTATGAACCACAACCAAGTGTTAAGGATGGAATCATTTCGTTATAAATGTTACCGATACCGCCTTCTGCTGATGGAGTATTCACTAAAATACGACAAGCTTTCATACGTAAACCGAAAGCAACTTGT
>DAMBQR010000258.1:0-242 GCA_032055545.1 Pseudescherichia sp.
ACGATTGTCTTAATCGGTTGGTTAGTCCTAAGTTCATTCGTTGGTCAATTAGGTTTGCCTTCGTGGATTGAAATGCCACCGTTATTATTATTCCTAGTTGGTACTTGTATCGCTTTAATGATTAACTATCCAAAATTAAAAGATCAAAGCAGCCGTATCAGTGCAAATGCTGGTGATGCTGTGCAAGTAGTTATCTTAGTTTTTGCTGCTGGCGTCTTCATGGGCTTATTCCAAGGTTCTGG
>DAMBQR010000258.1:350-1135 GCA_032055545.1 Pseudescherichia sp.
CGTTCCACTTATTAAGTCCATTAGTGGCATTTATTTACTTGCTATTACGTTTAACTGGTTTAGATATGGGCCAATGGCAAAAAGAATCAGCAAAATATGCCTTAGGAATTTTCGTTATTTTCGTTGTTACAATTGTTGCTTTAGGTCACATGCCTTTATTTATTCCACAAAATTAAACGTCGTCGCTGAAACCGTAGGAGTGCCTTTTCTCCTCGGTTTTCTTTTCATTTTGTCTTTTCTTGCGTTATATTTTCATTTTTAATATTATATTTATTATCTATAAAAATAACCTATAGGGAGGTGCCTCATATGAATCCAACGGTTGAAGCAGTAAAACGGAACTTAGATTTAACCAGCAGTAAACCTCTAAAAATTTGTACCTACGAAGCCTTTAAAAAAACCATTATTTTAGGGGATATTCCTGCAGGTGAACGGATTAACGAAAAAGAATTTTCCGAGCAATTAAACATTAGTCGGACGCCCATTCGCTTTGCTTTACAAGAATTGGTCAAAGAACAATTGGTGGAACATATACCTATGGTGGGTATCGTGGTTAAAGGGATTAGTATGAAAGATGCTTATGAAATTTATGATATTCGTAAATCTTTGGACACTTTAGCAACCATTAAAGCCATGGAACTCATGACACCAGAAGATTTTGATGAATTGGAAGCCTTACTTCTCGAAGGAGAACAATACAATAAAAATAACCAAGTAGATGACTTACTACAGAACTTTTCAGATTTTAATTCCTTTATTTATACTAAGAGTCAGATGCTACGTTT
>DAMBQR010000259.1:0-1133 GCA_032055545.1 Pseudescherichia sp.
GCTGATCGACGAATTCGGTCGTACCAAAGAGAGCTATAAAGTGCCTTACGGTGCTGTTATGGCCAAGGGTGATGGCGAGCAGGTTGCTGGCGGCGAAACCGTAGCAAACTGGGATCCGCACACCATGCCGGTCATCACCGAAGTGGCTGGTTTCATCCGCTTCACTGATATGATCGACGGCCAGACGATTACTCGTCAGACCGACGAACTGACCGGTCTCTCCTCGCTGGTGGTTCTGGACTCTGCAGAACGTACCGCGGGTGGTAAAGATCTGCGTCCGGCACTGAAAATCGTTGATGCCAACGGTAACGACGTTCTGATCCCAGGCACCGACATGCCGGCTCAGTACTTCCTGCCGGGTAAAGCGATTGTTCAGCTGGAAGATGGTATCCAGATCGGTGCAGGTGATGCTCTGGCGCGTATTCCTCAGGAATCCAGCGGTACCAAAGATATCACCGGTGGTCTGCCGCGCGTTGCGGACCTGTTCGAAGCACGTCGTCCGAAAGAGCCGGCAATCCTGGCTGAGATCAGCGGTATTATCTCCTTCGGTAAAGAGACCAAAGGGAAACGCCGTCTGGTGATCACCCCGGTTGACGGTAGCGATCCGTACGAAGAGATGATCCCGAAATGGCGTCAGCTCAACGTGTTTGAAGGTGAGCGCGTAGAGCGTGGTGACGTGGTTTCCGACGGTCCGGAAGCGCCGCACGACATTCTGCGTCTGCGTGGCGTTCATGCGGTAACCCGTTACATCGTGAACGAAGTGCAGGACGTTTACCGTCTGCAGGGCGTTAAGATCAACGATAAGCATATCGAAGTTATCGTGCGTCAGATGCTGCGTAAAGCCACCATCGCTAACGCAGGAAGCTCCGACTTCCTGGAAGGCGAGCAGGTGGAATACTCTCGCGTCAAGATCGCCAACCGCGATCTGGAAGCGAACGGCAAAATCGCAGCAAGCTATGCTCGCGACCTGCTGGGTATTACCAAAGCGTCTCTGGCAACCGAGTCCTTCATCTCCGCGGCATCGTTCCAGGAGACCACGCGTGTGCTTACCGAAGCAGCCGTTGCGGGCAAACGCGACGAACTGCGCGGTCTGAAAGAGAACGTTATCGTGGGTCGTCTGATCCCGGCCGGTA
>DAMBQR010000260.1:0-329 GCA_032055545.1 Pseudescherichia sp.
AGGCCTTCTTCAATTTCTGTCGTTTCAGTGACGTGTGTTGTGACTGGTTTTTCTTCAGCAGTCACAGTGGCAGTCGAAACCGCTTGATTGTCAGCGACCATTTCTGTTAAAATTCCGGCAATCATTTCTTTTAATTCTTTTTCGTTCATTTGTATTCTCACCTCGTTTATTTAATAAATACAGATGCATCGCCAGCGCGACTTGTTAATTTTCCGTTTTCCATTAAGCCCATTTTTTCCATCCATTCTTCAAATTCTTTAATTGGACGTAAGCCTAATGTTTCACGAATCGTCGCAGTTTCATGGAACCCAGTTGTTTGATAATTTAAC
>DAMBQR010000260.1:339-748 GCA_032055545.1 Pseudescherichia sp.
GCTAAGTTTTCCATATCATTTTGATCAGCTTTCATATGGTTGGTGTAGCAGACATCACAACCCATTGAAATTCCAGTTAATTTGCCCATGAAATGATCTTCTAAACCAGCGCGGATGACTTGTTTTGAATCGTAAAGATATTCTGGTCCAATAAAGCCGACAACGGTATTTACAATATACGGATCAAATTTTTTGGCTAAGCCATAACAACGCGCTTCCATTGTGACTTGGTCTGCACCAAAGTTCGCTTCAGAAGAAAGTTCTGAGCCTTGACCTGTTTCAAAATACATCACATTAGGACCAGCTGCTTGACCACTGTGAAGCGCTAAATCTTGTGCTTCAGCTAAAATTTCTGCATTTAAACCAAATGCTGTGTTCCCTTTTTCTGAACCAGCGATGGATTGAAAGA
>DAMBQR010000260.1:758-1133 GCA_032055545.1 Pseudescherichia sp.
CAAGCACGCAAGTTTGTGTTGGAATTTCCCATTCGCTACGGAACTCTTCAAACTTGTTTAAGATTCGTTTAACACTTTCTGTAGAATCATCAACAGGATTCAAACCAATTAAGGCATCACCGGCGCCATAAGAAAGACCTTCCATAACTGATGCCATAATGCCATCGACATTATCGGTTGGATGGTTCGGCTGTAAACGATTTGAAAAAGTTCCGGGACGGCCAATTGTTGTGTTGGCGGTTTTTTCAATATTGATTTTTTTTGCGCCAACAATTAGATCCATGTTGGACATTAATTTACAGACAGCAGCAATCATTTCAGAAGTGAGTCCACGGGAAATACGTTTGATATCAAAATCGGTTGTTTCCGAAGATA
>DAMBQR010000261.1:0-1128 GCA_032055545.1 Pseudescherichia sp.
GTTTTTATTTTTTGTAGTAGAATAGTAAAATAGTAAAAAATTAATTTATTGAAAAGGATTGTTATTCAATAATTTTTTTAGTACGTCTGTGACGTTCTAAGTGTAGCAAATAATCGTCTTGCAGTTTTAGAAGGTCTGAATATACCTGATCCATAGTCTTGCTGGCTGACAAAGAAAGAGAATAAATAAATGAGATAGGAAGTGTTTCAATTTTTTTGTTACGAGTAATCCAAGAAGAAACAGTTCCTTGAGAGAAAGCATGTAATTCACAAAATTCTTCTACAGTAATTCCTAGTTGCTTGATAATGTATGCGTTGATAGGGTGTGGATATACAAAGGTTTTTCTAGGGATGGTGGGTAAGTTTCCTTTTTCAGATTATTAATGCGTTCGCAGTAATATTATACTAAAAAACATGCAATAAGGGAAGGGCGTATCTGCTTCTTTTTTGTTGACCTCTTTTAATAATATGTTATACTGAAGGTGCGAAACGAAATTAGTTCAACAGCACAGTTACACCAAAAAGCCCCCCTATTTGCGGTAGGAGGGCCTTTTTTGCGCTGTTGCGACTTCAGCGTTGGAGTTAGAAGGCAACTGCTTAGATTATCGGCTAATCGTCTAACCAACGATCAACTAGCAAAAGTACTAGACCCACAAGTAGCGGTGCGATAATCAACGAAATTAGTTTCTCAGCCATAGTTACACCACCTTACTTGGCAGTTGCCGCAATAATTATAACATAAATTCAAAATATCCCTATGGACTTTTAAAACCTTCAGTACTTTATTTCATCTATAAATCTCTTTTCCTAACATATACGTTCGCTTACACCAGGAACACTTGTATTTATCAGAATTACTTGACATTCTACTTGCCAAACAGCCACACGCACATTGTACATAAGCAATACTAGTTGTTTTATTTCCTTCTTTGATTACTGATCCTCGATAATCATATGTCTTCATAAAAATCTCCGTCACTGTAATATTCATTGATAAAAGCATCGATTGCGTTGTTTTCTTCTTCGGTTAACTCTGAAAATTTTACTTCTGAAAAAGGATTGTCTATCGGTTTTTCGGGTTCGTTTTCCGACCATTTGTAAAAATCATGTATTTGTATGTGCCTAATAT
>DAMBQR010000262.1:0-628 GCA_032055545.1 Pseudescherichia sp.
TACATACTTATATTATCGGAAAAGAAAACATATGAACCAATACCGCCAAGCTTTTGAGCAACGCAGTCAGTACTACAAAGAAAAGGGTTTATTCACACAATGGCAAGTTACATTTGCTGAGCAAGAATTAGCCAAAGCTAAATTCTTTCATGAATGTGTGTCAGAAAATCAATTGCAGGAAACTGCTTCTAAATTAGCAGAAACAAAAATGCAGCAGCTAGTGGAGAAAGATTTATTGAAGGATGGTTTAGAAGATCCATCTTATTTACAATTTTTTAGTCAACAACTTAAAAATAAAAACTTTGTGACCCTTACTTTTTTACCGGCTGTTTTATTTTATGTGGTCCTACTATTGGTTGCGAATCCATTTTTGCAATTTGCCATTGAACGAATACTACAAAGTTTCATTGTGATTGTAGGTGTCGCGACACTAGTGTTTACAATTTTGTATTTATCACCTTTCGATCCAGCAAGAAACTTACTTGGGGTTACGGCAACGCCTGAGCAAATAACTAACTTTAATCATATTCATGGTTTGGATCAGCCCTATTTATCTCAATTATGGAATTCATTATCTGGTCTCTTCACATTTGATTTAGGTACTTCCTTTGCAGGGAAAGAAAATATT
>DAMBQR010000262.1:809-1127 GCA_032055545.1 Pseudescherichia sp.
CAATGGTTCCCTGCTACATTTAATCCTCAAAACTGGCTATCTTTAATCATGCCTGTCATTGTCTTAGGAACGTCCATTACGGCTTCCATTGCCCGTATGACAAGATCCAGTATGCTTGAGGTGATACATGAGGATTACATTATTACAGCGAGAGCTAAAGGCTTGAATGAATTTAAAGTGATTTCAAAGCATGCAATTCGCAATGCCATGATTCCTATTATTACGGTTATTGGACTTCTCTTTGGTGGAATGTTAGGTGGGGCATCTGTTACAGAAAAGGTTTTCAATATTAGTGGTATCGGTAGTTATATTGTTGAC
>DAMBQR010000263.1:0-622 GCA_032055545.1 Pseudescherichia sp.
CTTTTTTGAAAATTTGGCCTAAATAACTAGGGTTCAAATGGAGCTCATCCGCCACCGTTTTTAAGTTTAATTCTTCTAAATAGCCTTGTTCAATTCTTTCTACAGCTTGGCTAACACTTTCTGAATATTTTTTTATTTTAGGTTTATTTTTCACTTCTGCCAAGACTTGCTGCATTAACGCATACAGTGTATTAAGATTGTTGCTGGCTCGAATTTCTTCCACGATTTTTTCATAGTTTTCTTCTAACACAGTTGGATACTGACGGGAAATATCTGAAAAAAGTAAAAAGACTACATAGCGTACATATTCTGGTGTAGCGTGTTGTTGACTTAACTGATTGAAAATGGCATCTAATTCCCGTTGAATGGTCTGCATATCCCCAATCATCAAGGCTTGGTTAAACGCTAGAAAAGTAAAATCTTCTGCCGAACGATTCATTTGTTCTTTTTGATTATTTGGCAGAAATTCTTGATAGAACGTTTCAATTGCTTGCAACTGTTTTACTTTCTCATAACTTTCATAAACCGTTTCCCATTCATTGACAGATTCCCCTACAAAAATCTGACCTTGACCAGCTAGAATCGCTTCAATTTCACGAATAAATAAGAACGCTTCTTGTCT
>DAMBQR010000263.1:826-1119 GCA_032055545.1 Pseudescherichia sp.
GATATTGGCTAATAGTTCTTGCTTATTGACTGGTTTCAAAAGATAATCTTGGACCTGCAAAGCCATGCCTTTTTTGACGTAATCAAACTCTTGATAACCTGATAAAATTAAACTAATAAATTGATGTCCTTTTTTCTTTGCTTGCTCAATTAATTCGATCCCACTCATTTCCGGCATCGTAATATCTGTTAATAAAACATCAATGGATTCTGTTTCTAAAAAAGCCAATGCTTCTTGCGCACTACGCGCTGTTTTAACAATTTCAAAGCCTAACTCTTGCCAAGGAATAATCC
>DAMBQR010000264.1:0-1113 GCA_032055545.1 Pseudescherichia sp.
GAAAGGGCATTCTTTTGAATGCTCTTTTTATATAATAATTAAAGGAGGAAGTTGATGGTAAAAATCGCATCCAATCAAGGCGCTGCCCTAAAGGCAATTGCCGGGATCAAGAATGTATCTGTGAATAAAAATCAAACATGTCATTTAGGAGAAAGCAATATTTCAAGTATGAAAAAAGGGGTTAAAGTCAGTAATCAACTGCTCAATCAATTAGCAAAAGTAGTCAATGGTGTCAACGCACAAGCTAATAAATTCCCTAAATTAGCGGCAACGATGGCGGCTAGAGATAGCCAAACAACGTTTAAATAAGGAGAAACGATGGAAAAGGATACGAATGAAAAATTAAGAAGGAACTATGCGGAACAGATTGTCGAAAAAGAACGAGCGATGGATCAATTGTCGAAGGAAAAGAAGCAAATCCAAACCATTTTTGGTACACTAGAGTCTGAACTAACCAGAAATTTTCGCGAACTTGAGCAACTCAACGCAGAAGTGATTCATAAAGGCGGTAAGTCGACGCGTTGGGAGCAAGAGGAGCTCTCTGGAAAACAACGCTATTTAAAGGGCTTTTTACAACAACAGACACATGAATTAAGTCAAAGATACACAAAAGCAACCGCACAATCGAATGAAGAACGACTACAGCTCCAAAGAGAAAGGAGTCGGTTGTCATGGGATTAATCTACTCCAGTAGCGATTCTTCAGCAATGATGCGTGCGCTGTCCAGCAACCTAGCAGTTGCCCGAACAACCACCAGTGAGCTAACAGCAGGTTGTCAGCAACTAATCGCAGCTATTGACGGTCATACATTGTCTGGTGCTGCCTATAATGCGGGAAAAGGGCTATTTTCAGAATTAGTGATTCCGACGATTCATCGAATGACTGCCGCCGTTGATAACGTCCAAAGTGATTTGGCCAAATACAGCGCTGCGGATGCGTTTATTGCCAGTGAAGGTTTTTTAGATGAAGACAAACTCAAATTAAAAATAAAAATCATGAAAGCCAACCAACAATTATTGCACGATTCTGCTAGGGCAGTCGCCACGCTAGCCCATAGTCAGCCGATTCCAGGAATTTATGAACTCTTACAAAATGCCCAACGGACCTTTATTA
>DAMBQR010000265.1:0-1113 GCA_032055545.1 Pseudescherichia sp.
ATTTTAATTGGTCGTAGAATTCAACGTGGCACTCCTTTAAAGCCCACTGGAAAAGGAATGAGTAAATTTTTACGTTATGAAAACTAAATAAAAAACGATTTGTCTTCTTGGACGTGCTTGAAAATGTTATGGAACTTTTGGTTGATTTCTGTGATGTGAAAAAGAGAAATGTTAGACACAAGAAGGTGGCGTGAGCGGTCAGCGGTTAAAGTTAGGGCAAACGATTGCCAGTCCTTTTTAGAATGAACGAAGGTCGTTCTTAGTCTATGTACAACAAAAAATTGGTGCGTAGAAGTACACGCTTGTGAATAGCTTTTGTAAATGAACAAGAATGATGACGATTCTTGGTAAACAATTGGAGCACGTAGAAAGGATGCCAAAAGGAAAGTAACCTATAGCGCCTAGATTTATCAGAGCAGCTACTAAGGGATCTAGGCTTTGACACTTCTTTTGATAAAAAAGAAAAGGCTTCTCGTAATGGGGAAGCGCCTATCTGGAAAAGGTAGGTTGTGTGCTGCACTACATATAGGCACTTGTAATGAAAAACAGGACATTACATTTACCGTTGTCTATTAGGGTTTCTAGTTTCGGACGCCATAAACTAGTCGAAATTAATTTTTAAGTGGGTCCAAGAAGACAAAGTGAAAAATCAGTGCGTGTTTTTGTCTGTTTTACGTTTCTTTCTGGCTGGAAGGCTAAACCATAGAAGCAAGGCAACAGGGAAGAAGAACAAGAAAACGCCTAAACTGATTTTATGGAATAAAAAGGCAACAGCAAATACTAAAAAAGCAAGAAATAAAATAAAAACAGTTAGTTGCATGGTGTTTCGTCCTTTCGAGTTAGTCTGAGTTTCTAAGTTTATTCTAGAAGGTATACATGATTTTTACAAAAAAAATGTTTAGAAAAAGCATGAAAGAATTTGACAGGAGGAAAAAGTACAATGAAATATTCAAGTGTATGTAAAGGAATTGTATGAAGTTTTTGGCCTTGAAAATATGAATTTTGAAAAATTTTGCTGGTATTTGTACAAAAATGGGGTCATTACTCTTAAAGAATGTACTAAGTACATTAGGATGGAAGATACAAAGGGAGAAGTGACTGTTGATGAACTAA
>DAMBQR010000266.1:0-1107 GCA_032055545.1 Pseudescherichia sp.
CTGCAACTATCGCCCAATAAGCACCAGAATGTTGGTATTGGGGAACCATCACTCCATTGCCATTATTCACCATTATTGTAGTTGACCTCTCTGGGTGAAATTCTATTTCTTTCACAATTACATTATCCTGGTGTTCTAAAATTTTTTGATTTTTACTATTCGTAACAACAGTATAAATGGCAAAAAATATAGTAATACCTAATAGCAAAAGTAAAACCCACATTATAATTTTCAAAAACATATCCTCAAAGTCCATTACGTAACTCCTTTACAAGTTTAATATTTAAAACATTTTTATTTGGTATTTTTAAGCGAGATTTCTTTCTGTTAATACTAAGTAATCAGCATTTATCAACTAAAAATTTTATATTTTTGGCCAAAGAAAAAAGTAAGTAATGTCTTGTTCACACCACTTACTTTACTACGATCTTATTACCGTTAATCTCATTCTTTGAATCAATAATAATAATGTCTTTTTCTTGTAGAAAATACTTAAAGAGATCATTAGTTAGACAACTCATACCCTTACTTTTCATAATCAAGAAGAACTTCCTTTATCCAATATTTTTTTAATATTTTTTTTGAGATTAAATTTTTGTTTTCTTTTATTTTTCCATTCAACAAATATTTGTTCATCATCTACTAAACTCAATTGACAAACTTTCCGTTCAAATAACTCCAACCAATAAAGTTCTTCCCACAATGCCTGATTCATAACAAAAACCTTTCCTTTTCTCCCCTTTAAATATCCATGCCCTTCTGTGATTAGTAAATCATGTAATTCTTGCTTTCTTTCTGACAAATTCCTCACTTTTTCAGCTGTAAATACTCTTCTAGGAATTATTTCTATTGGAAATGACACAATATAAAATCGTATTTCTGAATGACCTAGTGCATACTTTAGTAATTGTTTCAAAAATAGTTTATTTTTTTCAGTAATACCATATCCTGAATTACCAAATAGACATAGAGCATCAATTACAGCTACTTTTACGTCATTCGATAAATTTTCATCTATTTGTTGAATAACTTTTTGAATATCTAAAATTCCTAAAACACCTATATCAAAAAGCTTAACATACCTACTATTTGATAATTCCTTATACT
>DAMBQR010000267.1:0-1103 GCA_032055545.1 Pseudescherichia sp.
GGATACCACCCTCGAGCTGCCGCTGGACTCTGCCACCACCGAGAGCCTGCGTGCTGCAACCCACGACGTACTGGCTGGCCTGACCGCCCGTGAAGCCAAAGTGCTGCGTATGCGTTTCGGTATTGATATGAACACTGACCACACTCTGGAAGAGGTAGGTAAGCAGTTCGACGTTACCCGTGAACGTATCCGTCAGATCGAAGCGAAAGCGCTGCGTAAGCTGCGCCACCCGAGCCGCTCTGAAGTGCTGCGTAGCTTCCTCGACGATTAATCGTCACCTAAAAGAAAAGCCCTCTCCGGAGGGCTTTTTTATTGGCTGCGAAAGAGCATGTACATTATCGGCATGTGGCACATGTAGGCCTGATAAGCGTAGCGCCATCAGGCGTAATGCCGCTCTGCCGGGTGCCGCTGCGCTTACCCGGCCTACAAGCCTCGTGCCACTAACGCTTGATCCAACTCCTTGTATGACTCCACCAGCTTATCCAGGGTTGCACGGTTTAACCCGCTGGGGTTCGGCAGCACCCATACTTCGGTGGCACCGATAGTAATGTTCTGTTTCCCCCACGCCACGCCACGCTGGCTAAATGCCTGTTCGAAGGCCTGTTTGCCGAGGATCGCCAGCGCGTCCGGCTGGTAGTCCTCAATCTTCTTGATCAGCTCCCGTCCGCCGGTACGCAGCTCGTGCAGCTCGACCTCACTGGCCTGCACCGTTGGGCGCTCTACCAGCATGGTGATGCCGCAGCGGGTATCCAGCAGCCGCTGCTCCTCTTCCGGCTTCAGCTGCCGCTCCGTAAAGCCCGCCTGGTAGATCACCTTCCAGAAGCGGTTCCCGGGGTGCGCGAAGTGGTAACCCGTGTGCGCCGACGATTTGCCTGGATTGATGCCGCAAAACACCACCCGCAGGCCCGGCGCGAGAATATCGTTTATCATCATTGCTCCAGGTGAGTTGTTCAAAATGTAGGTATAACGGATTGATTATAGGTTGTTTACAAAAGCACCATGCACACCCGAATGACTGGATTGCAGCCACCAGTTACATTATAATCCCTCGCCACGGCCCCTTAGCTCAGTGGTTAGAGCAGGCGACTCATAATCGCTTGGTC
>DAMBQR010000268.1:0-218 GCA_032055545.1 Pseudescherichia sp.
ACAGTTTGGTTTAATTTACGTAAACCTAATGCTTCGATAGTTTTGCGTTGTGCTGGTTTAGAACCAATCACAGATTTTGTAAGGGTGATTTCTAATTTGTTAGCCATTATCTTCCCCCCCTTATCCTAATATTTCTTCCACTGATTTACCACGTAATTTAGCTACGTCCTCTACGCGTTTTAATTCAGTTAAACCTTGAATAGTTGCACGCACCATAT
>DAMBQR010000268.1:228-860 GCA_032055545.1 Pseudescherichia sp.
TACGGCACGTACTGGACCACCAGCGATAACCCCTGTACCAGGAGCAGCAGGTTTAATTAGGATTTCTCCTGCACCAAAGCGACCTTGCACTAAGTGTGGAGTTGTTCCACCTACGCGTGGCACTTCGATTAAGTTTTTCTTCGCATCTTCAACAGCTTTACGGATAGCATCTGGCACCTCTTGAGCTTTACCAGTACCGAATCCAACGTGACCGTTTTTATCGCCAACAACAACTAATGCTGTGAAGCGGAAGCGACGTCCACCTTTAACAACTTTAGCAACACGGTTAATAGTAACTACGCGTTCTTCAAGTTCTCCAAGTTTGTTTGCGTCAATTCGACTCATGAAATGTGTCCCTCCTTTTTATTAAAATTGTAAACCGTTCTCACGTGCAGCTTCAGCTAAAGCTTTTACACGTCCATGATATAAGTAACCACCACGGTCAAATACTACAGCAGTAATATTTTTTTCCGTAGCGCGTTTTGCGATTGTTTCACCGACTTTAGTTGCAGCATCAACATTGCTACCAGCAGCTTCAAAACCATTTTCTTGAGAAGATGCGCTAACAATTGTTACGCCTGCTACGTCATCGATAAGTTGAGCGTAAATGTTCTTGTTTGAACGGAATACGT
>DAMBQR010000268.1:870-1103 GCA_032055545.1 Pseudescherichia sp.
AGCAGTACCCGAAATTTTAGAACGTACGCGTGCATGACGTTTTTTACGAACCTGATTTTTATCTTGTTTCGTAATCACAAGGGTCACTCCTTTCTAATGCTTAGGCAGCATTATTTACCTGTTTTACCTTCTTTACGACGAACATATTCGCCTTCATAACGGATCCCTTTACCTTTGTAAGGCTCTGGTGGACGCACGTCACGGATGTTAGATGCAAGAGCACCAACGCGTTC
>DAMBQR010000269.1:0-692 GCA_032055545.1 Pseudescherichia sp.
TTGTTTTTGGAAAATTAACATCGAAAGTCTTTCCCATTAAACTTGTTGCGTTTGCTTGTTTATCCCAATCGATTAGACAAGCTTTGTAATTGAATTGTTTGTTTGGTAATGTTGCAACTGCTATCTCCGCAGTTGTTGAAGTTGTTTTCCCAACTCCACCTTTTTGATTGGCATTGATAATTACACGAGCTTTTTTAGATAATCTGTTTTCAAATACATCCGGATAAGAACTATTCATTTTGTCACCTCAATAAATTGTATTTTTTCTCCTAAATACAATTTACCATTGCTAAAAATTTTAGTCAAGCGATAAATGTATTTAGGAGAAATTTTCCTAAAGCTTGAAATTATAAATAACTAAAGAGAAAAAGAGAAAAGGAGAAAAAGAGAAATTTCTCCTCGCTCTTATAAAATCTCCTTTTCTCTTTTTCTCCTAAATAAAAAGAAGCGTTTTATTAATATATATAAGCTTAAATTCATAAAAAGAGAAAAGGAGAAAAAGAGAAATTTCTCTTTTCTCTTTTTCTCCTAAAAACAAATTTAGAAAAAAGGAGAAAAGAGAAAAATCTCTTTTTCTCTTTTTCTCCTAAAAAATATTTCAAAAAAATCTCTTTTTTTTTTTCGTAATAAAAGGTATGATGACTTTGATAAGAAAGTCATTAGCGATTATAACTTATCGGTAATTAATAAAA
>DAMBQR010000269.1:845-1100 GCA_032055545.1 Pseudescherichia sp.
TTCAGATTCTTCTTCGTCCCCAAGAGATAAAACTACTTGAACCTAGCTTTATCCAATATTTAGATCAATTAGAGAGAAGCAACTCTCTATTTCTCTAAAATTATATCATGGGACGACAAAAATATCAATGTTTTTAACTGAAAAATCAAAGGATTTTACTTTTAAAACAATGTTTTGAGAACTGGATGGTGTGACCGGCAGTTCTCTTTTTTTGTTTGAAAGTAAGGCGGTAAAAAAATGAATGTGTCAGTTATA
>DAMBQR010000270.1:0-1099 GCA_032055545.1 Pseudescherichia sp.
ATCATCAGTAAAGCCGCTAGGCTGTGGTAAAGAAGAAGAGTTACGAGAATTAATAGGTATTATTGGTACTATGCTACAATCTTTAATTAAATATTTATAATTATCATCACAATCATAAGCAGCATCGCCAAGAAAGAAATTATATTTAAAATCTTTGTGAGTAGAAAAATAACGCCTCATTATAGGAATTAAAGTTTTTGAATCATAATCATCTTTGGCACTTTCGCCTGAGCTATGATTTTCAAAATCCATTATTTGAGAGTCATTGAAATCAATATGTCTTACGATGCCAAGTCCGTTGACTAATGTAGTGGCTTTTAGTGCATAGCAATAGTGACCATTGATGTATGAAAGTTTAATTTCATCATTGGCATATGTTGCCTTTGGCATTTTACTACAAGCAAATTTATAAGGATTTATGTCAGGATTAGATTTTCGGGCTGACTTACCAGTGCTTAAGATAGATTCGAAGAATTTGGGATTATTTTCTTTAGCGTAAGCTTTAATTCCAGTAGTATCAGCAATTATTATTTTAGATAAATCTGAGTTAAGCTTTTTACAAATTGGCTCAGTAAGAGTAACTAAATGATTAAAAAATTCATGAATATGCTGAAGAAAACAAGATTTAAATCTAGAGAATTGAGATTCATGAGGAACAGTAGTAAATTCACAAAGAGAACGTAATTCACTAGATAAACTTAGTATATTAATAAATTGTTTGGTTTCAGAGATACCAAGTATCTTTTGAACTATCAATGCGGTTAGCATTGAAGAGAGGGAATACTCTCGTGGATGACCAGTTGAAGAATAGTAGGCATTATAAAAAGTTTGAGGTATTAATAATTTCATATTAATGTGCTTCTCAAATATTTTTATAAATTTAGGTTTATCTTCTTGAAAATAGTCTACGACATCTTCATAAATGTCAGAGAATAAAATTTGATTTTTTAATTGAATCATAAAGGACTCCTCCTTGGATATATTTTTGGTGGTACATTATATATTCGCCACGAGGTGGGGGAAATCCTTTTTGATATAGCTTGTAAATCCTTGAACCCTAACGGGTTTGAGGGTTATGCAAGCGGCTATATAATAAATG
>DAMBQR010000271.1:0-239 GCA_032055545.1 Pseudescherichia sp.
TTTGCAAGAGCACAGCAATATCAAGAAAATCAAAAAGATACACCAAATTTTGTGCAAATTTCTGATGATAGAGGAACCAATAGTGGTTGGTCTTTAACGGTTACGCAAAAGGAGCAATTTAAAGCAACAAAGGCTACTTTAAATAGTCAGTTGACAGGTGCGCAAATTTCTTTAACTAACCCGACTGTTAATAGTAATGCGCAAAATGTTGTGAAACCAGAGGCAACAAATAAGATTGC
>DAMBQR010000271.1:249-1096 GCA_032055545.1 Pseudescherichia sp.
CAGGGACCGCATCGCTAGTGGCAGCTGCGAAGCAAGGAACTGGTGCGGGAACTTGGGCTACTTATTGGGGCAAAGTAGAAGTGGTTGCAGAACGCGATGAAACCAATACGGTACACAATGTTAATGTTACAAAAGATGTTGCGCTATCAGTACCAGGGTCAACCCCTAAAGATGCTGTGAAATATCAAACAAAATTATTGTGGACGTTGACGGATGTACCAGGAATTTAAAAAGTAGAGGTGAAGAGAGATGCGAAACAAACAAAGCCTAGTCTTTTTGGCAAGTAGTTTATTCTTACTACTCCTTGCGCCTATTACTAGCGAAGCGATTAGTAATCCTTCGACAAATATCAACGAAGTCAATCGGGAAATAGTGGAGGAATCGGCCAATGATCAGGCAACTAGCGCTCCTTCTCACTCGGAAACATTAGAGCAAGAACCTTCCCTAGAAACGACAACAACAACCGATAATCATCCAGCAGAAACAGACCAATCAGCGGCTACTTTAGAACCTAGCGAACAACAAAAGGATGACGATAACAGTGCAACGGAATCGGCGATAGTTGAACCACAGCCGCGCATGTTGGCTGCGCCATACGCTACTTCATTGCCGGATGATCCTAATATCATTCCAATCGACAAGGTGTTTCAAGAGCCAATTGGAAATGCAACAAGTATTTTAGAAGGTGGGAAGTTATTACAACTAAACCCAGCTGTTAAATCACAAAAAGGCGCTATTTGGTCAAAAAAACCAATCAGTTTATTGTCGGATTTTACCTTTAAAAGTTATTTGTATTTAGGAAACGAGTATGCAAATGCTGGTGATGGTATGACCTTTACCTTAACGA
>DAMBQR010000272.1:0-369 GCA_032055545.1 Pseudescherichia sp.
TTTGTTAATATCTCGTAGCATTTCTAAAGCAATTTTACTCATACGTGCTTCGGTATAACGCATAGCGGCAGCGCCGTCACCATCGACGGAACCGAAGTTTCCGTGGCCGTCAACTAACATAGCCCGATAACTAAAAGGTTGTGCCATCCGCACCATTGATTCGTAAATCGCACTGTCCCCATGGGGGTGATATTTACCCATAACATCCCCAACAATCCGGGCTGATTTTTTGTGTGGTTTATCAGGGGTTACCCCTAATTCGTTCATTCCATATAAGATTCGGCGATGAACAGGTTTTAAACCGTCACGAACGTCAGGTAACGCGCGGGCTACGATAACACTCATTGCGTAGTCAATGAAAGATTCTTT
>DAMBQR010000272.1:379-1094 GCA_032055545.1 Pseudescherichia sp.
CACTCATGAATTTTTTCCCCTCTAAATATATGTTCTAGCGTCTCTTACAACGTTGCGACACATTAAATATCCAAGTTTTTCACGTAATGGGCATTTTCTTCGATAAACGCACGACGTGGTTCCACACGATCGCCCATTAGCATTTCAAAAATTTGGTCAGCTTCAATGGCATCATCGACACTCACTCGCGCCATTAATCGTTTTTCTGGGTCCATTGTTGTTTCCCAAAGTTGGTGATCATCCATTTCACCCAAACCTTTGTAACGTTGAACACTTGGTTTTGGTGAAGCAGGTAATTCTTCTAACACTTTTGCTAGTTCCTCTTCAGCATGTTTGCCCGGTTGAACGTAGGTGATGTTTTTCCCTTGTTTCACACCATATAGTGGTGGTTGGGCAATATACACATAACCAGCTTCAACAATTGGCCGCATGAAGCGATAGAACAAGGTTAATAACAACGTTCGAATATGCGCACCATCGACATCGGCATCGGTCATAATTACTAGTTTGTGATAACGTGCTTTAGAAACATCGAAATCTTCGCCGAAGCCTGTTCCCATAGCTGTAAATAATGACCGAATTTCTTCATTGGCTAAAATTTTATCCATGCTGGCTTTCTCGACATTCAAGATTTTCCCACGAATTGGTAAAATGGCTTGGAATTCACGGCTACGGCCTTGTTTTGCTGAACCGCCGGCCGAGTCTCCTTCGACGA
>DAMBQR010000273.1:0-780 GCA_032055545.1 Pseudescherichia sp.
TGTGAATAGTTTTTACATAATAAAATATTTTCAGCATCAATTCCTGGAATTGGTGGAATAATTGGCCAAGAACCAGTTGTCATCACTAATTTATCATAAGAAACGGTCTCAGTTGCACCCGTTTGTAAGTTTTTCGCTATAACAGTTTTGTCGTCCACGTTGATTTCTTCAACATTGTGTTCCATCTTCACTGTTGCTCCTAAAGAAGCCAGTTCTTCTGGATTTGAAATATATCAGAGGAATCAAGCTTATTCGAGTTCTATGCTTGTGAATCGCATATAAAAAAATTCACAAACTGTTGCTAATTCTTAATAATAGCTAGTTAATTTTTTGTTTTTAAGAATTTAAAAGTCAATAACCACACAAAAAAACAAGCATAAGAGTGAAAACTCTTACGCTTGTGAAATTTGCCTAGACAAGTGACTTATCTTTTGATAAATTTTTAACAGTATGTAATTTTTTACACATTCTCCTGTTGTGCTTGTTGGCAATCTGGACATAATCCATATAATTCTAAACGATGTTCATTAATTTCGAAGCCTGTTAATTTACTAGCGGCCATTTCAACGTCCTCTAACCCTGGATAATGAAAATCAACGATTTTACCACATTTTTGACAAATCACGTGATAATGTTTCTTCGAACTAAAATCAAAACGACTAGATGCATCGCCATAACTCATTTCTTGAACGAAACCGATTTCAGTAAATAAACGTAGATTGTTGTAAACCGTTGCTACACTCATATTTGGAAAATGATCTTCTAGTGCGCGATAAATTT
>DAMBQR010000273.1:863-1094 GCA_032055545.1 Pseudescherichia sp.
AGACACGTTTGCCTGCGCCTAATTCAACTGCCAAATCAATGGCAGCTTTAATTGCTGCCCCTGCTGAAATCCCCACAAGGATGCCTTCTTTTGGCCCCATTAAACGAGCAGTTTCTAATGCGTCTTCACTAGAAACAGCGGCAACTTTTTGATAAACGGTGGTGTCTAAAACTTCTGGGACAAAACCAGCGCCTATTCCTTGGCTTTTATGTGGACCTGGTTCGCCACCTT
>DAMBQR010000274.1:0-321 GCA_032055545.1 Pseudescherichia sp.
CCATGTAATTCTTCGACACCTTCAATCCGAATAACGTCCGTTCCAGCTCCTCGGACTTTTGCACCCATGTTATTTAATAATGTAGCAATATCAATAATTTCTGGCTCACGCGCAGCATTTTCAATAATCGTTTTGCCTTTGGCTTTAACTGCGGCTAACATGACATTGATTGTAGCGCCAATAGATACCATATCCATAAAAATTCGTGTTCCTTGTAAGCCAGCTTCGTCTGTTCTCAAGTACATCGCCCCATGTTCGTTGGTTACATGAGCGCCTAATGCTTCAAATCCTTTGATATGTAAATCAATTGGACGAGGTCCT
>DAMBQR010000274.1:442-1084 GCA_032055545.1 Pseudescherichia sp.
GAGTGAACATCCTGAATGTCAGGAACGCCATCTAAAGTCACGGGCGAATCTGCTAAAATAGCAGCTGGAATTAAAGCGACCACACTATTTTTGGCGCCGCTAATGGTTACTTCGCCTTTTAATGGACGATTCCCATTGATTACGATTTTTTTCATTTATATTCTCACCTATCTGTAATATACGTTTTCTAAATAAACTACCCAATCATTCTATCATAATCAAGCTTAAGAAAAAAGAAAACTTCTCAGGTATTTTAATAGAATGAAAAAATAACAAAAAATAAAAAAGACAGCCACGTGCTGTGGCTGTCTTTAACGTAACTAGTTGATTAAGCTTTGTTAGCTGAACCGAACCAATCAATGTGTTCTTCTGCATCTTTGATGATTGCAGCTTTACCTGGTGCTAATAATTTACGAGGGTCAAATCCTTTACCTTCTAAATCTTTACCAGCTTCAATATATTCGCGCGTTGCTTTAGCGAATGATAATTGGAATTCTGTATTTACGTTAACTTTTGAGATACCCATTGAAATTGCTTTTTCAATTTGTTCTTGAGGAATACCAGAACCTCCGTGTAATACTAGAGGTACATCAGAACCGACAGCTTCAGCAATTGCTTGTAAGTGATCAAATGCTAAACCTT
>DAMBQR010000275.1:0-278 GCA_032055545.1 Pseudescherichia sp.
ATGTCAAATTTTTCAAAGTCTTTTGAACGTACATAATATTGATCAATTAAATCAGCCGTCATTTCTTTGGCTTTAATCTTCACATGTTCTGGTTGTTTCATGAATTTCACGCCAATATTCTTGATTGCTGGCGGCATAGTTGCTGAAAATAGAAGTGTTTGACGTTGTTCTGGCACTTGTGAGATGATTTTTTCAATGTCTTCCAAGAAGCCCATATTTAACATTTCATCTGCTTCGTCTAAAACTAATGTTTCAACAGTTTCTAATTTCAAGGTACG
>DAMBQR010000275.1:456-1082 GCA_032055545.1 Pseudescherichia sp.
TTTTATCGCGGCCTAAACGGAATAACTCTTCTTGTGTTTGGATAGCCAACTCACGGGTTGGTGCAATGACTAATCCTTGAATAACGCGGTTGTCTGCGTCAATTTTGTTAAGCATTGGTAAGCCAAAAGCAGCGGTTTTCCCTGTTCCTGTTTGTGCTTGTCCGATTACGTCTTTTCCTGCTAACGCTAACGGAATTGTTTCTGATTGAATAGGGGTTGCTTCCTCGAAGCCTGCGCGTTCTACCGCTGATAATAATTCTGGCGCTAAACCAAGTTCTTTAAATTTCAAATGATATCCTCCTAGATTTTGTTTCGGAAAGAACGATTTCTTCCTAGTTTCAGGTGTCTTCACTTTCAGTTGTTAAAAAGAAATCCATTATAGTGTGCCAACTATTTCTTCTTTCCTGATTTCACCGAAAAATTCACCTTATGGCATTAGAAAAGCCAAACGTGGTCGTTCAGCTTCACATTTATTATTAAACATAGAAATAGATCTATTTTATTTACTACGATTCAATTTTTCTCGTCATCTTCCGGCAATAGGTCATTCTATCATAGAATCCCATTTTCAGCAAGTTTTATGAAACTTATTTACTTTTCCAAAAGTGCATCGATGACTTCACGAA
>DAMBQR010000276.1:0-614 GCA_032055545.1 Pseudescherichia sp.
TCGTTCTAATTCCCACTGTTCAAAAGAAGTCACCTCTTGTAAGACATAATAAGTGAGCTGTTGTTCTTCTGCAACTGTTTGTGGAAAATAGACGAAATCGACTTGATGAAGAATCTCTCCTTGGTAATCCAACTGCTTTTGTAACAATCTTAATAAGGTTGTTTTCCCACGGCCATTTCGGCCAATCAATCCTAATTTCCAATTGGTATCCATCGTGATATTTGCCTGATCAAAAAGCAACGCTTCTTGATTATCATAGGCAAAAGATAGTTGTTTTAGTTCAATTTTCGACATAAATATACCTCCATAAAGCAAAATTGATGCAGCTTTACGGAAATCAGCGGCATCAATCCAAGGTATACAAAAAGACCCGTGGCTGAATTCTTTAAGCTAATTTCCGAAAATCCGCACACTCCACCCGTTATAATCAGGCAAAGTTATACAGTTTCTCTAAAAAATTAACTTAAATT
This sequence comes from Pseudescherichia sp., assembly GCA_032055545.1. GTDB lineage: Bacteria > Pseudomonadota > Gammaproteobacteria > Enterobacterales > Enterobacteriaceae > Pseudescherichia. The sequence goes on from DAMBQR010000276.1 coordinate 471, forward strand.
TTCAACGCACGAATCCCTCTTTTCGTCTTTTATTATCTAGAATTTAGCATCTCTTCACTGATTTGTCAACGAAGGCCCCTTGCTTTCATTCTGATAAAAATTTAAATTATTCGCTAAAACACAAGCGATTGCCTAGTTCCCCGC
>DAMBQR010000276.1:624-1079 GCA_032055545.1 Pseudescherichia sp.
TTAGACTTCCAATGAAAACATATTCTAATGAAGAAGGTGCTGAAATGGAAGAGTTACGCTTTAATAGTGTTTTTGATATTATCGGACCCGTTATGATTGGTCCAAGCAGTTCTCATACAGCTGGAGCGGCAAGAATTGGAAAAGTGGTTCGGAGTATTTTTGGACAGCAACCTGATAGCGTTGACATTTATTTATATGAGTCTTTTGCTAAAACTTATCGTGGTCACGGAACAGATATCGCCTTAGTTGGCGGCCTTTTAGGTATGGAACCAGATGATGAGCAACTAGCCAATTCTTTGGAAATTGCTTATGAACAAGGAATGGAAGTTTGTTTTATTCCTAAAAGTGAAAAAGCAGACCACCCTAATTCCGTTAAAATTGTGGTTTCTTCTGGCGACCGAAAACTATCTGTGACAGGAATTTCAATTGGTGGTGGAAACATTCAAATTTCTGAA
>DAMBQR010000277.1:0-1076 GCA_032055545.1 Pseudescherichia sp.
TGGTGATGCTGTTCACCAACAGCCACACCATCCGCGACGTGATCCTGTTCCCGGCGATGCGTCCGGTTAAGTAAGACATAACATGTTAATCAGGCCCCGACAGTGATGAACTGCGGGGCTTTTTTATGGTGTGCGCTTACCGGGCCGCAAGCCTGTTGAAATGTAAATCACAGTGAAGACATTTAGCCTCTGGCGGATGGCTGCTATCATAACAACCCCCATAACAATTACCTGAGGATCCGTTTTGAGCGCAGGACGCCCGATGAGAAAACCGTTTCGCCTTATTATCTGCTTGATGCTGGGCATGCTGCTGGCCGCCTGTTCATCGAACAAGCTGTCGGATGAAGATGTCTACGTCGTTAAACGTGGCGATACGCTGTCGCGCATCTCGCGCCTGACCGGTACCAGCGTCAGGGATCTGGCGCGCCTTAACGGTATCTCTCCGCCCTATACCATTGAAATTGGCCAGCGGCTGCGCGTTAATGGTTCCGGCAAAAAAGCCTCCGGGAAGCGTAGCGGCAGCGCCTCTTCAAGAGTCGTCACCGTGCCGCCAGCCTCCTGGCCACCGGTAGGGCAGCGCTGCTGGCGCTGGCCGACGAGCGGCACCGTGGTGCTTCCATACTCCTCCGCCGATGGCGGTAACAAGGGTATCGATATTGCCGGCTCACGTGGGCAGGCGATCTACGCCGCCGGGGCAGGGAAGGTGGTCTACGTCGGCAACCAGCTGCGCGGTTACGGCAACCTCATTATGATCAAGCATAACGAGGACTATATTACCGCCTATGCTCACAACGACACGCTGCTGGTGAACAACGGCCAGAGCGTAAAAATAGGGCAGAAGATCGCCACCATGGGCAGCTCTGATACCGACTCGGTGAAGCTGCACTTCCAGCTGCGCTACCGCGCGACTGCCATCGATCCGATCCGCTACCTGCCGCCGCAGGGCACCCCGCCGAAGTGCTAACTGATTAATTAACCATCGGTTAGCGTACTTCCGCCTTGCCAGACGGTGCGTAAGGTTTATAATGCCTTACGCACCTCAAAGCGGGCGTAGTTCAATGGTAGAACGAGAGCTT
>DAMBQR010000278.1:0-1075 GCA_032055545.1 Pseudescherichia sp.
GCAGATGCGGCACGATCAGGCCGACGAAGCCGATCGATCCCGTCACCGCCACCGCCGAGCCGACCGCCAAGGCCGCGCCCAGCGCCAGCATCATCCGCCCGACATCCAGCCGCACCCCCAGCGACCGCGCCCCGGCCTCCCCCAGAGTCAGGGCGTCCAGCGTCCGTCCTTGGGTCAGCAGCAGCAGGCAGCCCAGGATCATGCCCGGCGCCGCCAGCCTCAGCTCGACCACGCTGCGGTCGGCCAGCGACCCCATCAGCCAGTTGACGATCTCGTTCACCGCCCAGGGATTGGGCGCCAGGTTCAGCGCCAGGGCCACGCCCGCCCCGGCCATAGTCTGGATCACCACCCCGGCCAGGATGAAGGTGACGACGCTGCTGGTCGCCCCCGCCAAGGCCAGAAGCAGCAACACGCCGATCCCCGCCCCGACCATGGCCGCGACCGGCAGCACCCACGGCGCGCTGGCCGCCGCGCCCAGATAGAAGGTCAGCACCGCCCCCAGCGCCGCCATGGTCGAGACGCCCAGGATCGCCGGATCAGCCAGCGGATTGCGCGTATAGCCCTGCAACGCCGCCCCGGTCAGGCCCAGCACCGCCCCGACCATCAGGGCCAGCACCGTGCGCGGCAGGCGCAATTCGAACAATATGGCCCAGGCGGGATCGCCGCGCTGGCTCGCCCATTCGCTCCACGGAATCCAGACGCGGCCCGCGCTCATGCTGGCCACGGACAGGGCGACGATCAGAAGCAGAAGCCCGATCATCACCAGAGGACGCGGCAGGGTCATGTCAGAGCCTCCAGCGCCGTAAGGCGCGCGCGGGCCAGGGCGGCGGCGGTCTGGATCAGCACCGGCCCGCCGCAATAAAGCAGCTTCTCTTCCAGTTGCGCCTGCACCATCCGGCCGGACAGGGACTTCAGCGCCGGATGGCGCATCACCCGGTCGGCCCAGGTCCGCGAGCCGCGCACCGGCACGCCGCTGAGCAACGCCTGGGGCGGGTCGGCCAGCAGGCGCTCGACCGGCACGTTTCCCCATTTGCCCAGACCGTAGCGGCCGGCGACATTCTGAAACCCGGCGCGG
>DAMBQR010000279.1:0-264 GCA_032055545.1 Pseudescherichia sp.
GATACAGAAAATAAATTGGCTGAAATTGTTGACCAACGAATTATTGATGTCACTAAGAAAATTTATAATTTTGCAGCGAAGCGGTTATCGTATTCGTTTCAACCCAATTTTATTTATGCAATGAGTTTACACATTAGTTCTTTCTTGAAACGCATCCAATTAGGCAAAGATCCTAAGCATCCTTTAAATGAAAGTATTCGAAATATGGTTTTAGATTATCCAACAGAGTTTGAAACAGCGAAAGAAATTAAAAATATTATTGAA
>DAMBQR010000279.1:340-1075 GCA_032055545.1 Pseudescherichia sp.
CACGGAAATAGTACCGCTAGCAGTATGGTACAAGTGGTTTCTCAATTGTTAAATGTTGATAATTTGAAGGCTGTGGATATGCCGTTAGATATGCCACCGAAAGAAGCTTTGCGTAAAATCGTTGAAGCAGTTGGTGAAGTGAATGAAGAAAATGGCGTACTATTATTAGTGGACATGGGTTCATTAAGTACGTTTTCAGAAGAAATTGTACGCCAGACAGGCATTGATGTGCGGACAGTAGACATGGTGACCACGCCAATTGTGCTTGAAGCGGCCCGCAAAACCGCATTAATTGATACGCAATTGGAAACACTTCACGAGTCTTTAAAAAACTTTCATGGCTATGCCGATATTCGCCAAAGTGAAACGAAACAAATCATTGAAAATTGGAAAACAAGAGCAATTATTGCTATCTGCGCTTCTGGAGAAGGAACTGCGCGCCGAATGAAAGAGCTTATTGAGGAAGCTGTCTTGCCACAAATAGACTGGCATTTAGAAGTGATTCCTTTGTCCATTGTAAATATGAAAGAAGTCTTGCCTAAAATTCAAGAAGACTATGAAATTATTGCGACAACTGGGATTACCAATCCCAAAATTGGTGTTCCTTATATTTCCATGGAAAATTTCTTTTCCGGTGAAGCAGAAAAAATTATTCAGCAATTACTAGCAGAGCGGAAAGAAGAAGTAATGAATAAGCCGTTGGACGAAGCGGCAGCAAAAGAAATTTGTCTAAAA
>DAMBQR010000280.1:0-1074 GCA_032055545.1 Pseudescherichia sp.
CAGTGTTTCTCAGTTGCCAATTATTGGAATGGGTGGTGTTCAAACAGTGGATGATGTCTTGGAAATGTTCATGGCAGGTGCTAGCGCTGTCGGGGTTGGTACGGCCAACTTTACAGATCCATACATTTGTCCGAAGTTGATTGACGGATTACCTAAGCGAATGGAAGAGTTAGGTATTGAATCGTTGGAACAATTAATTAAAGAAGTGAGAGAGGGGCAGCAAAATGCACGATAGACCAATTATTGCGTTAGATTTTCCCACGCAAAAAGAAGTGGCTGTTTTTTTAGAAAAATTTCCTAAGGAAGAAGCCTTGTTTGTTAAAGTGGGGATGGAACTTTTTTACGCAGAAGGACCAGCGATTGTTCGCTGGCTTAAAGAACAAGGACACGATGTTTTCTTGGATTTAAAATTACATGATATTCCGAATACTGTGGAAAAAGCGATGACAAATTTAGCAAAATTAGGCGTTGCCATTACCAATGTCCATGCAGCAGGGGGCGTTCGAATGATGCAAGCAGCTAAGGAAGGTCTAATCAAAGGGACTCAGCCAGGCGCTAAGGTTCCTGAGTTAATTGCTGTAACCCAGTTGACTTCTACTAGTGAAGAAGAGATGCACCATGATCAATTAATCAACGTTCCTTTAGAGACAAGTGTCATTCATTATGCTAAATGTGCGGAAAAAGCGGGTCTGGATGGCGTGGTTTGTTCAGCATTAGAAGCACGTGGTATTCAAGAAGCAACCAAGCAGACGTTTATTTGCTTAACACCTGGTATTCGTCCAGCAGGAAGTGCAGTAGGTGACCAACAACGGGTCGTTACGCCGCAACATGCTCGCCGTTTACTTGGGCTAGTGGCATAAAAAGCCCGATTTATTGTGATAACCGTATCACGATGAGTTATCCTGCTGTGCGTAAAGAAATTGCAGAAGGCTTAGCGGCAAAAATTAAAGAAACTTTCCCAGAAGTCGAAGTGATTGCTGGGACGGCTACCGCAGGGATTCCACATGCGGCATGGGTAGCCGATATTTTAGGATTACCAATGGTTTATATCCGCAGTAAAGCCAAAGATCACGG
>DAMBQR010000281.1:0-1071 GCA_032055545.1 Pseudescherichia sp.
GGCTGGATCTTGAGGGTTATAGCGTTTGAAGTACTGTTCTGCGCTGCGTTCAATGCCGTCATCCGCTTTTAGCGAGAACATCAGGTGACAATGAGGCTGATCTTCGCCACTGATGCGTGATTTTACGTTGTGTATTGCGTATGAGTGCGGATATTGCTGTGGAACTATATGTTTGTCTAAAAACGTCTCTATGAGCGTTTTACGCTGTTCTGGCGTGAACTCATTTGGTAGGGCAATTTCATACTCCATGTAGGCCTTGGCATTGGCTCGTTCATGACTATCGGCTGCCTGCCAAAACTCAATCGGATCTTTGACAAAGGCGGGCATGCAACGTCCAGGTTCAACATGTTCTAGGACTTCTTCGCTTTTTTTCCTGATGCCTTCGTACTGCATCAACCGAGCAATATAGAGGTAATGCTGGGTGGCGTAGCCTTTATTCTTGCTTTTGATGCTGAAATGGTAGGTTGCCATGTTCACCTCTGATGGTTTGAGACCGGTTTTTATGGAGTGAAACGAGATGAAAACCGCACGGATTTGGAATGCCTGGATGGCTGAAAAATCCGGTTGAAGGGGGTCAAGGGGGAAGCGCCCCATTGCGTACTAGTTTCTCCGATTAGGAGAAACTGTCAAGTGCGAATTATTTAAAATAAAAATAAAAATTCTTTTCAAGAAATTTTATTTTTATTTTAAATAATTATTTTCAGACTGCCCTCTTCAAATATGGTAAAACCATATTTGAAGAGGTTGCAGTTCTGAAAATTTGGCGACAGATGATGGAAATGGAAAAAGCAAAAAAGCGTGGTCGACCAGCTCAGTTACTTCAGAGAGCAGAGTTACATGCTTTCGTGGATTTTTTATTAGAGAACAATCGACGTACTGAATTACAGAATCAGGTCATTGATGCATTGGAGGCTGAAGACTTTAATTTTGAGATGTTGTCTGAAGCACAGAAAATATTAGTCAAAGAAACATTAAAACCTTACAGAGAGCATCTGAAGCTTCAGCTGCTGTTTGATGAGCTGTCTAAAAATCCTAGACGGACCGAATATGAAGCTAAATTTATCGAGTTGT
>DAMBQR010000282.1:0-324 GCA_032055545.1 Pseudescherichia sp.
GGTATTTGTTAATTCTGTTGCTGTATCTATATCTCCTCGCTTCCAATATTTTACAATTAAAGCTAATGGATTATCACTCATTGATGATAAAGGATCTAACACATTGTATGCTAAAACCTCATAGCCTCGTTTTTCTAAAGGTTCTTTTGACGAAGTATATAATTCTGTTTTAGGATCATTTACAACCATAGAACATTGTTCTTCTGCTCTTGATAAGTTATCTATTAAACTGATTACAGACGTTTGTCCTTTCCCTGAACGACTAGTACCAATAAAACAAGAGTTTTCTGTTTCTGTTGAAATATACGTTTTATCTTTGTAATG
>DAMBQR010000282.1:353-1069 GCA_032055545.1 Pseudescherichia sp.
AGGAAATTTCGTAAAAAAGAGAGTTCGTAAATCTGTTTGTTTTCCAATCGCTGTTAACTCAGCAATAAATTGAGAACAAATAGAAACAATATAGCCTATTACAAAAAACAAAACAGTGAAACTTATTAAAGACGTAACTGTTTTAGCAATCCATCGTTTTTCATGCCTTTCTGGTAAATCTTCACCTGCAACTTTGTAAAAATAACTATGGCTGAGGTATTTCTTTGTAAAATCTAGGTGAAACAAGCGTCCACTGAATGGGAATACACGCTTTGTTTTTGCCTTTTTGTTTTTTATTCTCATGTTTGCCTCCTTTAAACAAAAAAAACAGACCCTTCATTATTTAGAAGTATCTGTTTCGTTATACGTATTTAATTCACCAATAATAAGTCCTTCATTCGAGGCAGCTGCTTTGTTTTGAAAGAAGATTTCTGCTTCTTCTGAAAGACTGATACATAGGCTTCCGTTATTCTCTTGAATTGGCGATTTCTCAATTATTCCATAATCAATACATAATAAAAATAGACGTTGATTCTTTTTATCTTTTGGTAGTTCTTCTTTTGTAAGAATGATTGAACTTTTTATTAAAAGACTATCAATTAATTGAAAGATATAGGAAATTTTGTTTTGTTTTTCCAATAGTTCCAACAAGAATATATATCTTCTTACCTGTTTAAAATATTCAAAAAAATATATCGTTAACGACAATTCCCATA
>DAMBQR010000283.1:0-1067 GCA_032055545.1 Pseudescherichia sp.
AAACAAAGGGACAAAAGGGGTTGCTCGTTGGACAACCTTTAAAGAAATGCTTAAACAATATCCAATTGTGGCGTTGAATGAGGAAGAATATGAAGGAGAAAGTGGGATTCCCGTCCTTCATTTTAATTTGGCCCCCGTGTGGTATTCTTTATGGAAGTTTCAAGGGTTTTCACTGCCTTTTTGTTCAAATGGGTATGTATTTATAGACAGAAATAAAACCAATGCATGGGTTGACGCAGGATCGCAATCAGGGAAAACAGAAATGTATACTTATCCAACGCTAGACCTGATTATGCGTGCGAAAATAAAAGATTCGGTGATTATCACTGATTTAAAGGGCAATATGATTAAAAATACCAAAGCAGAGTTTGAGCGTTTTGGCTATGACGTTTGGTGTTTAAACTTAGTGAAGCCAGAGTATTCAATGGGGTATAATCCACTAGAATTAATCAAAAAAGCATATTGGGAAGGCGATTACGATACAGCGCAATTGTTATGTAACACGTTTACTTACTCCTTGTTTCATAACGAAAATTCTCATGCAGACCCTATGTGGGAAGAAGCGTCTATTGCGTTAGTGAATGCGCTAATTTTAGCAGTATGTTTCATTTGCAAAGAGAAAGACGAACCAGAAAAAGTTACCATGTATACCGTTTCGGTTATGTTAAGCGAATTGGGCCAAGATCCAGATGAAAATGGCATGACGTCTTTGGACGCGTTTTTCAGCGATTTAGAACCAACGAATCCAGCGAAGCTTCAATTTGCGACGATTCAATTTTCTCAAGGAATTACCCGTTCTGGGATTTATACAGGTACAATGGCGAAACTAAAGAATTTTACATTTGATAGTATTGGTCGTTTAACAGCTAAAAGTAGTTTTGCTTTTGAACAACTGGTTTACGGAGAAAAACCAGTGGCGTTGTTTATTGTTTATCCAGATTACGATGATTCTAACTATGCGTTAATTTCTACGTTCCTAACACAAATGAATTATGTGCTGGCGAAATGTGCGACCTTATCTAGAGAATCTAAATTACCACGTAAGGTTAAAAGCGTCATGGAAGAGG
>DAMBQR010000284.1:0-634 GCA_032055545.1 Pseudescherichia sp.
AGATGATTAATGCGACGATAGCTGTGATGACACGTTGTCTCACTGCGGATCGCTCCCTTCTGTTTCTGTAGTTTCTTTTAGACCTCCAAAACGACGATTACGATTTTGGAAAGAAGCAATCGCGGTTTCTAAAGTGTCTCCTGAAAAATCAGGCCATAATGCTTTTGTAAAAAACAACTCGCTATAAGCAATTTGCCATAGCAAGAAATTACTAATTCTCTCTTCCCCACTTGTTCGAATCAACAATTCTGGATCGCGAAGTTCCGTGGGTAAAAAGCCAGTCATTAAGTGATCTGCGATCGTTTCTTCTGTAATCTCATCTGCCGTATATGCTTTTTCTGAAACCTCTGTAGCAATCTGTTTCATGGCAGTTAGTAGCTCCGCACGCGCCCCATAATTTAAAGCAAAGTTCAAAACCATGCCCGTATTGTCTTTGGTTTGCTCAATGGCCCGCTTAACAGCATCTTGCGTATGGCTTGGTAGAAACTCTTGGTAGCCCATTACATTGACTTTAACATTTTCCTTAATTAATTCAGGCACGAATGTATCAAAAAAATCAACAGGCAATTGCATTAAGAAATTGACTTCATCTGTTGGTCTCTTCCAATTTTCCGTTGAAAATGCATAAAGTGTT
>DAMBQR010000284.1:656-1060 GCA_032055545.1 Pseudescherichia sp.
ATCAAAGGCGTACTGGCTTGCTTCTTCTACATATTTATTTTTTTGCGGAAAAAAACGTAACATCTTTTTCCCTCCATTCCAAAAAATCTATCTTAATTATTATAACAATAACTAATGCAAATGCCTATGCATAGTCCCTGAATTTTCCTGATAATTAAGAAATTCCTTGTAACTTTATCATTTATGGTCCTTTTTTAAAAGAAAAAAACTTAGACTTGGCAGGTAAATCAACATGATGTATCTGCCTAGCTCTAAAATTTTAAATAAACAACGGGACAGGAGCAGCTTCTTCGGAAATAAGCTGAACGTCCTTGAGAGACAAAAAGCATCTTTCAGAACTTTCTTCTTATTTCTTGAAGCTTAACACGCCTGTCCCCACCTCAAGTTTTTATTCTATTGTCTTT
>DAMBQR010000285.1:0-745 GCA_032055545.1 Pseudescherichia sp.
AACGCGACAGAATTGAATGAAACAACAGCCAGCTTAGCTGTTCACCAAACGATGAAAGAGAACGGTCAGTTATTTGTATCTAATAGTATGGCTATCCGCCACTTAGATCGATTTATGGATAGTCGCCCTTATCGGATGTTTGGAAATCGCGGCATCAACGGGATTGATGGGATTGTTTCAACTGCTTTAGGAATGAGTGCCGTAGCACCGACACAGCAAAACGTTCTACTGATTGGTGATTTAGCACTATATCATGATATGAATGGTTTATTTTTGGCTAAACGTTATCAGTTGCCGTTAACAATTGTTTTATTAAATAACAATGGTGGCGGGATTTTCTCTTTTCTATCTCAACGAACTTTACGTGAGGACGATTTCGAGCCTTTATTTGGAACACCGCTTGATTTAGATTTTTCGTTAGTTGCTGAACTTTACGGTGCTTCGTACCAAGAAGTCAAAACAATCGTGGAGCTTAAGCAAATTTTACAAGCAGCGGCTGAAGAACCACAATTTCAAGTGATCGAAGTCAAAGGAAATCGTCAAGAGAATGTTCATTTGTACGAATCAATTTTAGCTGAAATTGGTAGACGAGTAGAAAGACAGGGGATTTCATGGAACGGTTAATTCGGGGGATGCAGTACCATTATCAATGGTTAACACCTTTTGATGCAAAGCGAACGACACTAGTCTGTTTACATGGTTTCACAGGAACGTTAGCCACGTTTGCAGCCGTTTTCCCCAGTCA
>DAMBQR010000285.1:755-1059 GCA_032055545.1 Pseudescherichia sp.
CACCTTATAACGTTTTAGGAATTGACTTACCTGGGCATGGCGCGACTGCTAGTTTGGTAGCACCAGAGCGTTATACCATGAAACAGGTTTGCCATGATCTTGCTGAACTAACCGAATCGCTAAATTTGCCTTGCTTTTGTTTATTAGGCTATTCAATGGGCGCACGAACAGCTTTAGGTTTTGCATTACATTATCCACAAAAGGTACAGCATCTTTTATTGGAAAGTGGATCGCCAGGTTTGGCCACCGCCGCAGAACGTCAGACTCGTATCTGTCAAGATCATCGTTTGGCGGAACGTCTCTT
>DAMBQR010000286.1:0-331 GCA_032055545.1 Pseudescherichia sp.
GCCGGCCGGCGTGTCCGACCCGGCGCCGATGCGGCCGCCCAGTTGGGCTAGGCGCAGGGCCACGGCCGCGCCGACGCGGGCGTCCTGCCTCGGCTTGCTGTTGCTCTCGGCATTGGCGTGGAAATGCCGATGAACGCCGCGCCATTGCTGATCCAGGCCGTCGCGGACCGCCCCGACCGCATCGCCCAGCGGCAGATCGGTCAGCACCGGATCGGGCGACTGCGTCTCGGCGGTGAAATGGAAGACGGACAGGGTGGGGATCAGCGCCGTATCCGCCGCCAGCAGGGCGCGCGCCATCTGATCGATCAGCGCAGGATCCAGGCTTCCCGCC
>DAMBQR010000286.1:437-1057 GCA_032055545.1 Pseudescherichia sp.
TCAAGACTGTTCAGGCCCAGGGCGGCGGCCTGGAGCAGGTCGACTTCGGCGCCGCTGAGGCCGCGGGTCGAGACCATGCCCAGGTCGGCCATCGTCGGCAGCCCCAGGTCTTTCGCGCGTCGGACGGCGGCGGCGAAGGCGTCGGGCGGAAGCTGCTCGTACAGCTTGATCCAGTCGGCGCCTTCAGCCGCCAGGGCTTCGACAGCGGCGGCGGCCTGATCGGGCGTTTCGGCGATGAGCAGCTCTATTCCATCCAGCGAGGGACCGTCGGCGGCGCGCGCGGGCGAGGGCGCGTCCGGCGTCGCCTCGGGATAGAAGCGTTTGATGATGCTGTTTTCGCCGTCCAGCATCGGCCCGGCCCAGACCAGTCGTGCGTGCGGCGCGGGCAGGGCGTTCAGGGCGCTGGCCATCTCTACGGTGGTGTTGGCCGACCGCACCGTGGTCACGCCCGAAGCCAGGAACCAGCCGTAGTAGTGCGGACGCGGGTGGACGTGCAGGTCGATCAGGCCGGGTATGATGCTGCCGTCGCCGGCGTCGATGACGGCGGCGCCGGGCGGCGTCGGGCAGTCGGCCGCGCGGCCCACGCAGGCGATGACGCCGTCCACGGCCACCACCCGCCC
>DAMBQR010000287.1:0-519 GCA_032055545.1 Pseudescherichia sp.
AAAACAAAGCCTCTTACTTGAGAGGCTTTGTTTTTTATCCAATAATAATTTTTTCTGAAGGGTATTCGTAGCCTAAGTCACGTGTTTCTTTTGGTACAAAAATCATTAAGGTATAAAGCATACCAATACGTCCAATAAACATCAATAAGGCAATCATTAATTTACCTACTGTTGTTAAATCGTCTGTAATGCCCAAAGAAAGACCGGTTGTCCCAAAGGCAGAAGCGACTTCCACAATGATTGAAATCAAGGGCAGATTTTCAGTGGCTGACAAAAAGACGACAGCGAAAAAGCACATAATCAAAGACAACATGAAGACGACAATCGATTTTTTGACATCATCGTCATCTATTTTACGGCTAAAGACGCTAATATCATCTTCACTTTTTAAAAAGGCTAACAAATACAAACCAATAATCGCAACAGTCGTTGTTCGAACACCACAACCAACAGAGCTAGGACTACAACCAATAAACATTAACACAGAAAAAATAATCAATGTTGTGATTTGGAAGTCCA
>DAMBQR010000287.1:603-1057 GCA_032055545.1 Pseudescherichia sp.
TCGTGTAGTCATCGAATAAAACATCGAACTTACCCAACGGCCACTTTCATTCATTGTCAAAAATAGGTGATCTTTTTCTAATAAGTAAATCAAAATAGTCCCACCAATAAACAGAACAATAAACGCTAGCAAAGCAATTTTACTAAACAATGAGAAGCGGAAAGGCAAGCCTCGTTTCTTCTTGCGAAAGTTCTTTTTCTTAAAATGTAACCACTCATGAATTTCCAGTAAAACGGGAAATCCAATCCCGCCGATAAAAATTAAGAACATAATTGCCAGTAAAAAGAGATAATCATGAGCAAAAGGAATAATTGAATCACCTGAAATATCAAAGCCTGAATTAGTTACTGCAGAAATAGCTTGATAAAAGCCATAAAATATCGCATCTCGCCAGTTCGTATAATAACCACTTATATAAAAATAAAGCGAAAAGAGCGAGCCGAAGATTACTTGG
>DAMBQR010000288.1:0-486 GCA_032055545.1 Pseudescherichia sp.
TTGTACGATTCTTTTATTCCGCTGCAACAGAATGTGAGATTGATAAGCAAGGTCGTATCAATATTCCGGCGAATTTACGAACACATGCCAGTTTAGAAAAAGGCTGTGTTGTTATCGGCGTCTCTAACCGAATTGAAATTTGGAGTGACGAACGTTGGCATGCATTCTCTGATGAAGCTGAAGAAAACTTTGATGAATTAGCAGAAACAATGATTGATTTTGGATTTTAGGAATGAGGCAAATGATGACTGAAGAATTTCGCCATTACACCGTTCTTTTAAAAGAAACAGTGGATGGATTACAAGTGAAGCCGGATGGCGTATACGTAGATTGCACACTCGGTGGTGCCGGACATAGTGAATACTTACTGACACAATTGAATGAGCACGGTCATTTATATGCCTTTGATCAAGACCAAAAAGCGTTGGCACATGCTAAGACTCGTTTGCAGAAATATGTAGACAAAGGTCAAGTGACCTTCATCAA
>DAMBQR010000288.1:702-1056 GCA_032055545.1 Pseudescherichia sp.
AGTGAGTTAGTAAAAATTTTCTTTCGTTATGGGGAAGAGAAATTTTCGAAACAGATTGCTCGAGAAATTGAACGTGTTCGTGAAAAGCAGCCAATTGAAACAACAGGTGAACTCGTTGAGATTATTAAGACGGCGATTCCAGCTCCAGCAAGACGCAAAGGTGGACATCCTGCAAAACGAATTTTCCAAGCAATTCGCATTGCCGTTAATGATGAATTAGGGGCAGTTGAAGAGTCGCTAGAACAAGCAATTGATTTGCTAGCGAAAAATGGCAGAATCAGTGTGATTACGTTCCATTCGTTAGAAGATCGTATTGTTAAAACAATGTTTAAAGAATACAGTACGGTACAAGAT
>DAMBQR010000289.1:0-313 GCA_032055545.1 Pseudescherichia sp.
TTAATATGCAATATATCATAGTCACTGCAATCAGCATCTAATGTATATTCTATTCCAACTTCAGAGAGCGCTCGTTTCTGGTGATCTAATGCTCGACCAATACCTGATTTAGCTAAGATTTTCTCACCTTCAAAATATAACAATATTTTCAAACCCGCTCCTCCTTTTCTGCTTTACTAACTATAATAAACACATTATACCATAGCTAAAATTTGATGTATTCATTCTTCGGTAGGATCCTTTTAATCTTATAAATGTTTTTAAGGTCCCTTCTTCAAGCTTATCAAAAAATAGTGAATAAAACAAAAAAAGC
>DAMBQR010000289.1:323-1055 GCA_032055545.1 Pseudescherichia sp.
GCCACACCCGCAAATGAAATATGAATATGAGCCGTACAGGGCTCGAACCTGTGACCCTCTGATTAAAAGTCAGATGCTCTACCAACTGAGCTAACGGCTCAAAAAATGGAGGTTAACGGGATCGAACCGCTGACCCCCTGCTTGTAAGGCAGGTGCTCTCCCAGCTGAGCTAAACCTCCAAAAACAACAATTCGCGTGGCGACGTCCTACTCTCACAAAGGGAAACCCTTCACTACAATCGGCGCTAAGAAGCTTAACTTCTGTGTTCGGCATGGGAACAGGTGTATCCTTCTCGCTATCGCCACCACACTGGGTGTTGTTTCTTATTGAGTTGAATCTTCATTCACTCAAAACTGGATTGAAGTTTGAATCAAAATAACCAAGTTGCTTTTACTTATCCATTCTTTGGTTAAGTCCTCGACCGATTAGTATTGGTCCGCTCCAACTATCACTAGCCTTCCACTTCCAACCTATCTACCTGATCATCTCTCAGGGGTCTTACTTTCTTAAAGAAATGGGAAATCTCATCTTGAGGTGGGCTTCACACTTAGATGCTTTCAGCGTTTATCCCTTCCCTACATAGCTACCCAGCAATGCCCTTGGCAGAACAACTGGTACACCAGCGGTAAGTCCATCCCGGTCCTCTCGTACTAAGGACAGCTCCTCTCAAATTTCCAACGCCCGCGACGGATAGGGACCGAACTGTCTCACGACGTTCTGAACCCAGCTCGC
>DAMBQR010000290.1:0-1053 GCA_032055545.1 Pseudescherichia sp.
TCATTTCAGGAATTGATATTCGGAATTTAGGTATATCTTTTGGTAAACTTGTTTGGGATACTACGCTTCAGCTGGATTTATTTTCTACTCCTGAAGAACAAATTGTTAATACTCAATTAGATTTTTTGATCGATAAAATACGTCGAAAATTTGGCTTCAAAGCCTTGATTCATGCTTCTTTCCTTCTTGAAGGTGCAACAGCTGTGAATCGAGCCGGATTAGTTGGTGGCCACGCTGGTGGCAACACTGGTCTTGGAGGGTAAACAAATGAAAAAAACTAAAAAAGAATTTACGCCGTATAATGATTATATAGATCGCCCATTTCAGTTGAAATGGCCAACTGCATTTCCTCTAGGTGAATTGCAAGCAGCAATCAAAGAAACAAATGATTATCATTCAAGAGAAATTGAACGATTACCTCAGCAATCCCAAGCACAAATTGAATACTTATTAAACCGATCAATTAAACAAAATAAAGTGTTAGATTTGTTCGGAGTTTTTCGTGGCATGGCTGAATTTGATGTTGTTTTAATTAGTGATTTTCAAATCGATTTCTACGACATAAGGCACATTAAAATTCATAACTTTTTGAAATGGTCTGCAGTAGATACATTGGAAAATCCTTTTGCGGACGTCGGACTTCCAGAATTATCAGATGAAGAACAAGAATCAATTGATGCTTTTATGAAAGATTATTACGATGATGGAGAATTTTATGAAGAAATTTAACTACCAGGGTGCAGTGATTAAAGACAACAATAAAATAAGTGGCGTTGCATACGTTCAGTGTACGTGTGGGTGTCTTGCAAGTAGAGTGTCGAGTGATTCAGACAAGTTTAAATGCTCGTTATGTAAACGAGTATACGTACTAAAAAGAGAGCTAAAAGTTGAAGTAAAAAACTGAAGATTTACTACTGTATAGGTATATTCGAATTTATGTTATAATTATTGTGGCAACTTGCCCCGATTGGGGGTGCTGTTTATGTACGAACTTATGTCTTTGGTTATCGCCCCGCTTTTTGTGGGTCTAGTAATCTTACTAGTTGACCATTG
>DAMBQR010000291.1:0-1051 GCA_032055545.1 Pseudescherichia sp.
ACCGGTCTCCAAAACCGGGTGTCGCGAGTTCGAGTCTCTCCGCCCCTGCCATATTAAGATCCTTTGCTTAGGCAAAGGATTTTTTTTATCTGTCGTATATGCTTTTCCCTGCTTCAAACCTCTCTTTTGATCTTCTCTTAAATACGCTGCGTCCCTGCACCGTATCCTTGAATTATTCCATCACACTCGTTTTTAAAAGATCTTTAATCTGGCTCTGTTTGTCGCTGTTCTGTAGCCAGATAGCGTAAAGCGGGCGCGAGAGCGTCAGCGTATCTGCCACCATATGCAGATCGGGCTTATCCTTAGCCCAGCTGACCGGTAGCCACGAGCAGCCTTCCAGCGACCCTAGCTGTTGGCGAGCAATCTCAGCGGAGCTGGTCGTTAACAACGGGATCTCATCGCTGGCAATCAGGCCAGCCTCATGCTGCTGAAAATCAGGACCCCACTCCAGGCGCAGATAGTTCAGGGTCGATTTCAGCCGCGACGGTACGGTGCAGTAGAGCGCAAGGGCAAAATGTCCCAGCAGCTGGCTACTGAACTCATCCATTTTTGGTGCTTCAGTAGTAATGAGCAGATCCAGCTGTCGCTCATGCAGCTGTTTTACCAGTGATTGTCGCTGTGCGATACGGGCTTCAAATTGTAAGCTTTTATGAGTCTGATAGAGCCGGCCTAGCCACCCGTTCAGCATACACTCCCATAGCGATGCGCTGGCACCAATAGAGAACTCATTATGCTGTGAGCTATGGGCTACCTCCTTGCGTGCTGCCTGCCAGGTATTCATTAGCGTCTCTGCATAGGGTAGAAGTTTCTCACCCGCCACCGTAAGACGAATATTATTCCGGTGGCGGGTAAAAAGGTTTACCCCAAGCTGGTTCTCAAGCTGGCGAATACGAAAACTGACCGCTGATTGTGTCAGATAGAGCGCTTCGGCAGCGCGTCCAAAGTGACGAGTCCTGCTTACTTCCAGGAAAGTTTTTAGCAATTCCGTATCCACAGCTTTCTCCGCAAAATTATTTGTCGTTATGATTTAAATGTTTTGTTTTACACTCTG
>DAMBQR010000292.1:0-1050 GCA_032055545.1 Pseudescherichia sp.
CGGAGAATAAAAATCAAGTCTTTAATCTTTTGGTTAAAGACTTGATTTTTTTTATGGTAAATAAGAAACCGCTTCCGTTTTAATGTATAATAAATTAACTTTTGGATCAAAAAAGAAATGGGGAAAAGACTATGAGAATTGATAATATTCATCAAGCGTTAAAACAGTTTCACGTACAAAATCCAAGTAGCAAAGCAACCTTGTTGCCCGCAACGGCTTCGCAATTAAGTCAGACCTCTGGCTATACCCGAACCGCTGTTAGTGAAGAGCTTTCAGAATTAGTGAGAAAAGACCAAGTCGTTAAAGTTAAATCTAGACCAGTGTTATTTTTTGATAAAGACTACTTAGAGGAACAGTTTCCTTTTTTTAAAAGTAGCACGTGCTACGATTCCCTCGCTTCGCTGCAAGAGGACATTTATCAACAGGCAGAACAGATACATAAGAAAAAGCAGCTACTGAAAATGAATCCATTTGCGAACGTAATTGGTTTTGATGGGAGCTTAGCAGACGCCATCAAGAAGTTGAAAGCCGCTATTTTATATCCGCCTAATGGCTTGAATATTTTACTTACTGGAGAATCTGGGGTGGGGAAAACCTTAATTGCAGAACAATTACACCAATTTTATCAAGTTAAAATGAACCAAGAAGTCCCGTTTATTTATTTTAATTGTGCAGAATATTTCAACAATCCAGAATTATTAACTTCGCATCTGTTTGGCTATAAAAAAGGCAGTTTTACTGGTGCCGTCAATGACCAAAAAGGCTTAGCGGAGTTGGCAGATGGCGGTTTTTTATTTTTAGATGAAGTCCATCGATTAACGAGCGAAGGCCAAGAAAAATTGTTTACAGTTTTGGATAAAGGGTATTTTACACGGATGGGCGAAGCCGAAAAACAAAGAAATGTATCGATAAAATTTATTTTTGCAACAACCGAAGCCGTCAATCAACATTTTTTGAAAACGTTTTTAAGAAGGATCCCTGTGACATTAGCCATTCCAGCTTTAGCCGAGCGCTCTATGAAAGAAAAAATTCAATTGATTTTGTCCTTTT
>DAMBQR010000293.1:0-419 GCA_032055545.1 Pseudescherichia sp.
AATTCTTTGCTGAAACGTTGGATGGCTGATGGCGTAGGATAGAAACCTAAATGTTGCTTGGCCGCCGCAAAATGCACTAAATTGCCATTTAAGTAAAAGGTCGGCATTCCATAAGCAATTTTTTCAGTAGTCTCCTGAGGAACAACCGCTAAAATTGCTTGGTAGATTTCTGTTAACTGTGTTTGATGTTGGGATTGCTGGCGTATATAGTTTGCAATGATGGTCATCTAAAAACACCTCCGTTTGTTTCAGTATACTATGTAAAAAATAAAAGGCGAAGAGGATACAAAAAAACCGTCTAGTATTTTTTCTTTACTAAACGGCTTTTAGCTTAAATAACTACCTAAAGGGTCTTGCATGGAAATGTTTGTCACTCCTTAGTTTAATTGTTTTAAGTGTGCAATTGCTTCTTCAATTGT
>DAMBQR010000293.1:607-1046 GCA_032055545.1 Pseudescherichia sp.
CAACAAATAACATTTTTTCTTTACTATTCCTTAGACTTCTTTGTTAGCTACTTCTTTACATTCTTTTTCAAGAAGCATAAAATAAATACATTACTAGTTTTTGAATAGGAGATCGATGTGAAAAAGAGAGTTGAGAAAATTAAACGATGGCCCTACCGCAATCTTCTGTATGGAATCGGGTTCATCATATTAATTATTTTTAGTAATTTATATCTGCAATGGTGTCAGAATAACTTGTCTGTTGATTTAGCCTTCAAGTTTGCTTTTTCGTGGCATACGGAAAAGTTTTTCTTAGGTTGTTTTGTGCTAAGTGTTTTTTTACTTTTTTTATGTAGTTTGGCAGGTTCATTAGGAGTTGGCGCTCTTTTATATAGTGTCATAATAGGTGTTTTAGGATTTGCGGACTATCAAAAGATGTTTTATCGTGTCGAACCTATTT
>DAMBQR010000294.1:0-637 GCA_032055545.1 Pseudescherichia sp.
TAACCGCTACTAAATAAATGATCGGATGGATATTTGCTAGTAAAATACGATCAAAAATATGCATATGCTTTTCTAAAAACGCTTGACTGGAGATTGTCCCGGCTATATATAAAATAAACATGACAGTCATACTAAACGTATAATATACACTCGTTGAGACGGGCTCCTGTTGATTCACCGTCTGAACGGTAGATGAAATATCTGCTTTTGGTACTATAACATCTTTCGTTAATAACCCTTTTGAACTAAGCTCTGCCATAAGCGTATATTGATATTGAAATGACTCTAAAATATTTTGTACAATCGTTGAAGCAATTTCTTTCTGTTCGTTTAAAAACACATGTAAGGCTGGAATTTCTCCTTTCGCGAAAAGTGATGTATAAAATTGCTTTGTAAATCCAGCTGGTATTTCAAGTATTACATCGTACTCTCCTTCTTTTTTTAGCGCATCCATATCACTTGAAGCAATCTGAGAGACAGTCATAAATTGTTGCATATCCTCCTGCTCTAGCAATTGCAAGAGCATAGAAATGGGTAGCATTTGTTGAAGGCTTTCCCGTGAATGTACATCAGCCCACATCTCTCCTCGTGATTCCTGCAAAAACGCCGCCAACTCTTGTTGCTCATCCTCATGTTG
>DAMBQR010000294.1:791-1046 GCA_032055545.1 Pseudescherichia sp.
GTTTACGAATAAGTGCTAAAAACATCACGGTCCCCCCTAATTCCTTAATGCTCTACCGGTTAAATGTAAAAACACATCTTCCAATGTAGGCTCTTTGACATTGAAACTTTTAAGAACAATGTCATGCTTCTCACATAAAGGTAATAACATCGGAAGGAAATCGGTATTTTTCGCTACATTAAAGGAAATATGCGCATCCTTCACCTGAACATTTGATAAAAAGCCTTGTTTCATAAGCTCATCAACAAAATCATT
>DAMBQR010000295.1:0-530 GCA_032055545.1 Pseudescherichia sp.
AGCTGGTTTGCCCTTATAATAAAGGAAAAGATTTTCATTTTCATGAAGAGATGGAACCAAAGATTGAAGAAGTTTATCCCAAATTAGCACCGTTATTAACTATTTCCAATAAAGAGTTTAAACAGCAATTCGGACACTTAGCAGGCTCTTGGCGTGGTAAAAAACCATTGCAACGGAATGCTTTAATTGCGTTAGCGAATTTGGGCGGCCGTGAAGCTATCCCACAAATTATTCTCTGTTTAAATGATCAGCGTCCTGTCATTCGCGGAACAGCTGCTTGGTCGTTAGGTCAGCTCGCAAAAAGAGAACCCGAACAAAGTTTAGAAGCTTTAAATTATCTACTTTCTGTAGAAACTGAAGAAGAGGTTATCGAGGAAGCCCAAAAGGCTATTCACTTGTTAACAAGCAAAAAAGGAAGCCGCTCAACGGAGTGACTTCCTTTTTTTATTAAATATGATTGCGATATAAACCAACAACTTTACCTAAAATTGTAACGTTATCTAAAAGAATAGGCGCTAATGCATCATTTT
>DAMBQR010000295.1:768-1045 GCA_032055545.1 Pseudescherichia sp.
GGATATGATCTACTTCTCGGAAGAATCGTTTACAGGTTGCTTCATCTTCATCGGTCATTGCGATTACGATGTCGCCATTATTGGCATTCGATTGCTTACGAACAATCACTTGGTCGCCATCTAGAATACCTGCGTTAATCATACTTTCTCCTCGAATCGTCAACATAAATAAAGCATTTTCTTCTGTACGTAAATCAGGAGGTAACGGGAAGAAATCTGATGCTTCTTCCACCGCTAAAATTGGTTCACCAGCAGTTACGACACCTAACATCGGAAT
>DAMBQR010000296.1:0-561 GCA_032055545.1 Pseudescherichia sp.
TGGGAAAAATTCAAAGTGAATTTTTTTCAAGCTCTACTTTTAAAGTGTCAAATGTAACTATTTTAGTTCTATTTAAAAATGAAAGGATGATTTACATGAAAGTAGCAGTATTAGGAGCAACAGGAAAAGAAGGACAATTACTTTTAGCAGAAGCTAAACGTCGCGGGATGGACGTGACAGCCATCGTTCGTAATTCCTCAAAAATAACAGATGGCACACCGACCATTGAAAAAGATGTTTATCAATTCACAACAGAAGATATTCAAGCGTTTGATGTATTAATTAGTGCCTTAGGATTCCCTAATGTGCAAGATTTCCCCAAATCTACCCAGCATTTGATTGAGATTTTAACCAATCAAAAAACGCGCTTGTTTGTCGTTGGGGGCGCTGGAACCTTGTATGTGGACCCAGAACACACAACTCAATTAAAAGATACACCATCATTCCCAGCAGAAATTCAGCCATTAGCTTCGGCGATGGGCGAAGCTTTAAACTTATTGAAAGAAGCTCAAAACATCCACTGGACCTATATTAGTCCTGCAGCCATGTTTGATGCTGAAG
>DAMBQR010000296.1:727-1045 GCA_032055545.1 Pseudescherichia sp.
CATGTTAGATGAAGTGGAAAGTAATGCACACCCAAATCAACGAATTAGTGTGTATCAATAAAAGAAACAAGAAAAATGGGGCCTCCGTTAAAACAACGGAGGCCCCATTTTCTTGTTTGATTAATTATTGCTAATGTATTTACTGTTTGGGTGCTCGGTATCCTGCTGCTTCTGCTTCTTCAACAGTAGAGAACCAAGCCACTGGATTAGTGGTTCTATTATAATATCTACTTCCAGGCACATGATAAATTCCATTACGTGACCCTTTAATTAAGGCGTTACCGCTTGGTGCTTCCGCAGCAGCCGTCTCGACTTCCG
>DAMBQR010000297.1:0-1042 GCA_032055545.1 Pseudescherichia sp.
CGTCGATCCGGCGGTCCAGCGCGCCGTCGAGGCCCGCCTTGCGCGCGGCCTGTTCGATCTCTTCGGACGTAGCCCCGCGCCGCGCCAGGGCGATGTTCTCGGCCAGGGTTCCGCGGATCACGACCGGGGCCTGACCGGCCCAGGCGATCCAGGCGGCCAGGTCGGGATTGTCCGACAGGCGCGCGTCGCCGACTTCAACCTCGCCTCCAGACAGGGGCGCCAGGCCCAGAAAGAGGTTCAGCAGGCTGGTCTTGCCTGCCCCGCTGAGGCCGGTCAGGGCCACGATGGAGCCGGGCGCGACCGTCAGATCGAAGCCGCTGAGGACCGGCGCGCCCTCATAGGCGATCGCCACGTCTTTGAAACGCACGGCGGGCGCTGCGACGGGCGGGGAGGGGCGTGCGCGGGGCGTCTCGTCGGTCTGATCCAGGCGGCTGAGGCTGGGGACGGCGGACTCGGCGGCCTGGCGGTCATGATAGGCCGCGGCGAGACGGCGCATGGGCTGATAGACCTCGGGCGCTAGGGCCAGGACGAAGAAGGCCTGCGCCAGGCTCAGTTCGTCCGGTGCTGGGAAGGGCAGCAGCTTCAGCAGGTTGAAGCCGCAGTAGACGGCGACCAGGGCCACAGCCAGGGCCGAGAAGAACTCCAGCACCGCCGAGGACAGGAAGGCGACCTTCAACACCTTGCCGGTGCGGCGGGCCAGGTCGTCCGAGGCGCGGGCGATGACGCGGGTCTGTTGGGCTTCTGCCTGGAAGGACAGGATGGCCGGCAGGGCGCGCACCCGGTCGAGGAACAATCCCGACAGCCGCTCCAGCGCCTGGAACTGACGACGGCTCTCGGCGCCCGCCGCCATGCCGGTCAGGGCCATGCCCAGGACGAAGGGCAGCAGGGTGAAGATCAGGATGCCGGCGGTGAAGGGGCTGACCACGCCTGCCGCGAGGATCAGGATCAGGGGCGAGACGGCCGCCGCTGTTCGGGCGGGGGCGAAGCGGGCGACGTGGCCGTCCAGGGCCTCTACGCCCTCGGCGGCGGCGGTCATGGCGGC
>DAMBQR010000298.1:0-1042 GCA_032055545.1 Pseudescherichia sp.
GAATGCCAGAAAGAGGATATAGGTTTATCTTTGGCCGCTATCAATTCAGAAGGAGAATTGGCAATGGCCCAAATTGGAGAAGATGCGATGGTAGCTATCGCTGCACATAGCCAATACACCCAAGTAAAAGAAGCACTAGCTGAATTAGATTGTGATTGTCCGATGCATCATCATTTGAAAGAAATGTACGGTATTGAAACAGAAACTACAGCTAAAAATAAACATACTTTTGTCACAGATGACCCAAACGATTTGATAGATATATTATCGAAAATTTCTCGAGGTGAGTTTAAATGACTAGAAAAGAAAAGTTAAACCAAGCAAAAAGATTAGCTGATTTATGGTACAAGCAACAAAAAAGTCAACTATACATTGCGCAACAAAAAGAGCGCAGAGGGATCGCATGATGAAAAAAGCGACTACGCCGCCAAGAAATTAGTCGCACACAAAAATTATACTAGAAAAATTGTAACACAGAAAAGAGGTTTTGTGAATGAATCGTAGAGAAGCAAATGCACTAGATAGATATTTAATAGAATCGCCTGAAACGCTTAGTGAAGAGGATAATGAAGAAATTAGAGATTGGAAAGACAATGTATTGACAATCTATGACGAAGTATTGGAAGTAACGCTTAGGGATACTATTTCAGGGAAAACAATTGAAAAGATTACGAAATCAGAAGATTACATGGAACTTATTCTTGATGAGTATAAAGATTGTATTCCCATTAAAGTTACCTTTTTTGATGCAGGAGACTATATTCGATTAAATTCTTGTCGTTGGTCAGTTTGTTATAAAGAGGAGAGAGAACATGTCAGAAGATAAAAAAACATTTGTAGAAAAACTAATTGCTGTGCAAACAGCATTAAAAGCTCCTAAAGGGCAATATAACTCGTTTGGAAAATATAAGTATCGATCAGCAGAAGATATTCTAAATGCTGTGAAGCCACTAAATGCAGAGCAAGGATTACTTTTGACACTATCAGATGAACCTTTGCTAATCGGAGATTGGCATTACATTAAGGCAACTGCGACTATAAC
>DAMBQR010000299.1:0-486 GCA_032055545.1 Pseudescherichia sp.
TTTATTAATCTCTTTTTACAAATAATCCAATATTTACATCGAATAAAATACATTTTAGGCAATTTTTAGTCATCTAAAAATAACTACTTATTAACTCTATGCCCCCTAGTACGTCTAACTTAATACATAGAAACTAAGCTGAGGTTTGCCTAAAAGTAAAAAAGTATACAAAGATTAAATTTGCATACTTTTTTACTGACTTTTTACCTGTACTTTTATAAAAAATTACTTTTTACTTCTAAAAAACCATACAAATGTAGTTCCTAATAATATTACTACACCTAAAATAGTTGAACCAACTGAATAATCTTCATTAGTTTTAGGAAGTGTTTTATATGTTTTGCTAGAATGTAATTTTTCATTCTTAAATATTTTTTTATTCGTGTCTATGTCTTTATTTTTGTCAGTTGCGTCGCTTCTATTTGTATATATATATTTTATATTAGTTAAAGTATTAACAAATTTCCCATTCTTATTTTCCGGTTC
>DAMBQR010000299.1:654-1042 GCA_032055545.1 Pseudescherichia sp.
TGCCATCTTTATCTAATGCGCTATCAAAGTTATCTGAGGCCGTCCATTTTTCGCCTACATAAATTGTTGAATCATGCCCTTTGATACTGCTCTTGTTTTCTTTTACAGTTACTGTAATCGTAGTGCTAATTCCTTCATAACTATACGTAATTGGATATTCCCCGGGTTTAGTTGTATCTACTTCGCCACTTACTGTGATTTTACTGAAGTCTATTTCGTTACCATCTTTATCTAATGCGCTATCAAAGTTATCTGAAGCCGTCCATTTTTCGCCTACATAAATTGTTGAATCATGCCCTTTGATACTGCTTTTGTTTTCTTTTACAGTTACTGTAATTGTAGTGCTAATTCCTTCATAACTATACGTAATTGGATATTCCCCAGGTTT
>DAMBQR010000300.1:0-252 GCA_032055545.1 Pseudescherichia sp.
TCTGGGGCCCAGGGCCGGGGGCGGGGCGGGGCGCGTCTTCCGCCAGCGGATGGCGGCGGGCTGATCGCGGCCTGCTGACGCCGAGATCGCTTCGCGCTATCGTCTGCACCATGGCCCTGTTCGATTGGATGGCCGAGGCGACCGGACCGGTCCTGAACGGGCAGGGGGTTCTGCTGCGCCCGCCGCGCCCTGCGGACTATGTGGCGTGGGCCTCCCTGCGTGAGGAATCGCGCGACTATCTGCAGCCGTGGG
>DAMBQR010000300.1:362-1039 GCA_032055545.1 Pseudescherichia sp.
AGGACGATCTGACCCGCGCCGCCTATCGTCGCCGCCTGGGCGTCTATGCGCGGGAGATGGAGCAGGGGACGGCCTGGCCCCTGTTCGTGTTCGATCAAACCGACGAAGCGCTGCTGGGCGCCATCACCCTGTCCAACATCCGGCGTGGCGTGGCCGAGACGGGCACCCTGGGCTACTGGATCGGCCGCCCCTATGCCGGACAGGGTGTCGGCACGGCGGCGGCGCGGGCCATGCTGGGCCACGCCTTCAGCGCCCTGGGGCTGCATCGCGTCGAGGCCGCCTGCGTGCCGACCAACCACGCCTCACGCCGCGTTTTGGAAAAGTCGGGCTTTCGGCAGGAAGGCGTGGCCCGCGCTTATTTGAAAATTAACGGCCGGTGGGCAGACCATCTGCTGTTCGGCGTCCTGCGTGAGGAGTTCGCCGTCGATTTCGCCCCTTCCGTCAGAGTATCGGACCCGTCTTGAGCACACGATCCAGAGCCCTGACGTGGGATCCGACCACGGCGATCGAAGCCCTCGCCGCGGCCGACGCCGCCCTGTGGATCTGGACGCCCGCCGAGGATCAGATCCGCTTTACGGGGGCCACCCGGCCGCTGGGTCTGGGGCCGCTGGCGCCGCAATGCTCGGGCGCGGCCTTCACCGCCCTGGCCATGCCTCAGGACCGCGCCCTGGCCGATC
>DAMBQR010000301.1:0-1038 GCA_032055545.1 Pseudescherichia sp.
ATGAATTTTCTTTCGTTGGATCAATTGATTTAGGTGAAACAATGAATCTCATGAAATCAAATTCTTCTGGTACTTCAGGAATTGTAACCACCAAATACTGATCATTTATTCGCTTTACGTTTGGTTTATATTCCTTATTATTTTGTTTACTTGCAACATCAATAGAGTAGATAAGATTCATCACAGACTCGATGTTTGGCGTATTTCCTTTCAGGATTATATTTTACGTTTCTTACTTTCATTACAGTATTGTCCGAGATTGAATTTGACATTACTTCAGTTGTTACTTCTTGCTTTTGTTTCATGTATAAAGGACTAGTTAAAATAACTAGTCCTACAATCAGAAATATCCTAATCCATTTAAATATCTTTTTTCGACTGGAATTCTTCACCATTTATCACTTACCCCATTTCAAAATTGGACACCCGTACTTGACCTTGTTTATCCTTAATTAAAGTCAAACGTAGGTATGCAATACTTACTGGCTGTTGATTCGTTGATTCATTTTCAGAATTATATGAATATCCCATACGTACAAAAACTGTTGCTGTTTCATCAGTCATTGATTTTGTATCAATATATGCACTTTCGTCTGAAAACTTAAGTGTAATACTTGGGTTTTTAGTTTGAGTGCCGCTTGACGTTGTCATACGGTTATATAATTCTTCCGTTGCAATATCTTTTAATTCTTTCTCATAGTCAACTGATGATGATTGGCCACTCAATGCTACTTTTGAAAATTTAATTGCTATATCTGAGTAAACTTCTTCAAATATATTTTTGGGGTCCGTAGATTCAGACGTTTTGTTTGCTTGTTCAATCTGCGTTTGCAATTCATTAATTCGTTTTTCTCTTTCTTTTATTGTTCCTTTTAAAATTTCTTTTTCTTGATTAATCGTTTGTTCTTGCTTTTCTGTTGCTACCTGATTATTTGCTTGCTTAAATACTAAAAACTGCGTTAAATTTACGGCAATACTTAATACCAAGGCCAAAATCAATATATTTTTTCTCATTTAATTCATCCTTCCTTTTTCTTA
>DAMBQR010000302.1:0-463 GCA_032055545.1 Pseudescherichia sp.
AAGTTTTGGAAAGGTTCCATCAACTGGGTTCCTGCATCTTCGTCTAACATGTCTAAGAGATTCACGCTAGCAACATTCGTATGATTATCTAAGTAGGACGTCGTCAAAATGAGCGAGGTTTCTTTTAAATA
The DNA here is from genome assembly GCA_032055545.1 of Pseudescherichia sp. GTDB lineage: Bacteria > Pseudomonadota > Gammaproteobacteria > Enterobacterales > Enterobacteriaceae > Pseudescherichia. Next base: position 132 of record DAMBQR010000302.1, read on the forward strand.
ATTTTCTTCGGCGTTGGCAATGTCTAACGTGTTCACCAAATCTTTGTATTTTAGAGTAATGACTTTAATGTCAGTATACAGGTATTTTTGACAGATTTGTTTGATTTGCTTGGCAATATCCAGACCTGAAATACTAGAGACAATGATATTTTTTTCAACTGAAAAGCCTTCAAAGTACTGTACATCGGTTTTAAATTTTTTTTCAGCGGTTTTAGCAATACCATAGAAAAGTTGTTCGTTCATTAATTGATGACCAATTTCCAACGCATAGGCAGTGGTCAGGTTGTTGATCACCAAGAGTTCTCCAAGAATTTGCGGTTTCAAACTTTTAT
>DAMBQR010000302.1:575-1037 GCA_032055545.1 Pseudescherichia sp.
CAACGGCTTGAATACTTGTGGCAGTCGATTCACCATGCGCCACGAGGAGCGCTTGGTAAGGAATCGTTTCAGAAATTTCTCCGCTGAGTAATACAGATAAGAGTACCTCTGTCAAGAAAAGGTATTCTTCTGGCAGCGGACTGACTAAGTTTTTCACGAGGGAAACCGTTCGCGGATAGTGTTCTTTTAACTGTGTTTGGACTGGAAGGAGCACTGTTTCGTTAAATGTTGGCGGTAAAATTTTCAGCAATTTAGCAACATCTTTCATTGGTTTTTCAGTTTGCTCAGGTTGGTTAATAATTAGTTTGTTTTTGGTTTGGACTTCCGTGACTAGGTTTTGTAAAAAATAATCATTTTCCAAGGTTATTTCATCGTCTAAACAATATTTAATGAATTGTGTCAGTTCAGTTTTTAAGTGGGCCAGTGTTTTTTCTTTTGTAAATAAGGCTTCAAATGTTGTGA
>DAMBQR010000303.1:0-1033 GCA_032055545.1 Pseudescherichia sp.
CATTGCCCCTTAACGCACAGCGTTGTACTTCAGTTAATACTGCGTTGACCCGTTTACCATCTACATCTAATTGGAAGACATTTTTATTGCCAAATTGAGCTAACATTTTTGCAAATTGTCTGGCATCCAGTGATACGGCTGTGGATTCCATTTGATAGCCATAAACAACGCCTGGAATAGCACCGTTCTGTCTAAGCTGATTTAATGATGACTGACGCCCTTTACCGCGTGTTTTTACAGTTAAAACAGTATTCATCGTCTTTTCCCCTTTCATGGAAACTAGTCTCATAAAAGGTTTTGCCCGTTCTAGAGATTTTTATACATTTTAGTGCACTACCCTCACGCATTTACCTCAACAAAAAAGCCGTGATGTTATTTTGCTCGGCTAAATTGATTTATTATAATCTTCCAGCTACGCTTAAAATCAAAGCTAACATTTGGGCTTTATAAGTATGATGCTTTTAGAGCGAGTTTCTATCAAAAAAACTACACCTCAACTATTCAGGCTTACGAACAGTTGAAGCGTAGTTCAGACAAATACTTATCAAATTGTTACTTTGTTATCTAACAATATGTGTAAATCATGAAGCTTTTTAATTTCAAAATGTGGCTGAATATCGCTTGTATTTTCAATATCACGTATATTAAACCAGCATGTATCAATCCCGGATTGTAGTCCGCCTTTAACATCAGATGTTAAGGAATCACCAATAATCAGGGTTTTATCCTTATTTATATGTTCGATTCGATCGAAAACATAATCGAAAAAAGCTGGCATTGGCTTTTGATAGCCTGTTTGCTCCGAGATAAAAATACCTTTAAAAAATTGTGCTAAATTTGCATCCTCTAGTCGTTTATTTTGAGTCATTGTTTTACCATTTGAAACGACATATAAATCATAATTATCGGCAAGCTGTTCGACTACTTCGTAGGCACCATCAACATAATGATGTGCTTCCTTCAAATACTTTTGAAAGACCGCTTCAAAGTACTCACCATCTACATCTAAGCCGAATTCCTTTAACGCAACCGA
>DAMBQR010000304.1:0-449 GCA_032055545.1 Pseudescherichia sp.
TGTTGGTTACCCATAAGACTGCCGCAGATTTGCCAGCATCTTTTTTGCCAAGATCTTCTTGGACGCCTTTGGTTAAGGTATCATAATCTTCTAACACTTTTTTCGCTTGTTCTTTTTTATCTAAAACAGTGGCAATATCTTCCAATTGATCACGCCAGGTGACATTTTCGCCGTTTTTGACTACATTAGTTGGCGCAATTTTACTGTATTCTTTGTATTTACCGCCTTCAACTAGAGCAGATGAACTGATTAATAATAAGTCAGGTTCAAATTTTAGAACCGCTTCATATGGTAAGTCATAGGAAATAGTGGGGACATCTTTCAATTCTTTCGCTAAATAATCTTGAATGCTGCCTTGTCCAACTGTCCATTGTGCCACTGGTTTTTCTCCTAATGCAACTAGATAATCTTATAAATAACTCGCAATAATCCGTTTGGGTTTCGCAGGG
>DAMBQR010000304.1:671-1032 GCA_032055545.1 Pseudescherichia sp.
GTTGCATTTTTTAGATAATTCGTTTTTTTGATTGGAAGAAACATTGCTTTTTAAGGAAGGGTCTTTTATAATCAAGGAACAATGAGTGAGAACGATTCTCAATAAATGTAAAATAACGACAGAAAAATTAAAGAGGAATGGTTATGAATTATTTAGAGGCAGAGGACTTAACTACAGGATATGGTCGTCAAGTGATTAGTGAAGCGCTGAACTGTTCATTTGAAGCGGGAACTATTACAAGTATTATTGGACCAAATGGTTGTGGCAAATCGACCTTGTTAAAAACACTTGCGCGTATTTTGCCAGCCGAGAAAGGCAAGGTGTTCATTAAGAACCAAGAACTTCAACATTTTTCTTCAAA
>DAMBQR010000305.1:0-253 GCA_032055545.1 Pseudescherichia sp.
GTTCTGCCCAAGTTAAATTTTGCGGGAGTGCTTTTTCATACAGTCCAATTCGTGCCATTTTATCACTTCCAAATCTGATCGATTTTTTTTTGAAAATCTTTGGCTGCTTGTTCAGGATTTTTTGATTTGGTAATCCCACGGCCCGCAATAAATGTTGCAACTGCCATTGTTTGAAACAATTCAAGCGTTTCGACAGTTAAACCACCTGTGACGGACACTTCAAAGCCTAAGTCAATTAGTTCTTGAACTTTAT
>DAMBQR010000305.1:403-1031 GCA_032055545.1 Pseudescherichia sp.
AGGAAACATGCGTTTTAAACAACGAATTGCTTTTTGGCCTTCTTGTAAACACAAAATAGTGCCAACTTCGATAATATCGACAATTTCTCCAACTTTCATACAATCTGCTAAAGCGTCTTCTAAGCTATTATGATCTAAAGCGATTTGTAAGTTTGGTCTTTTCATCTTTCCCACCCTTTTATTCAGATTTTTGATAACGATCTGAAGCCATATATTTTTCTTGAATTTCTTTTGCAGACATTACATTTTTAATGCCAATCACTGTGACTCCACGTTTTTCTGCTTGCTGAAACATTTGTAAAAAATTGACTGGAGTAAAAACAACGTCGTATTGGCTAGCAGAGCTTTTTCCTTCTGAAATGGCGCAATGATGAATTTTTGTAATCGGTACGCCTAGTTCTTTCATTGCTTTTTCAACACTCCGCATCATCATTAGACTCGTGCCAGAACCATTGGCACAGGAAACAAGTATTCTCATTTTAAATTCCTCCTTTAATTCTCTTGAAATTTTTTAGCATATTGTTCATAATCATTGACAATCATAAAGTAACCTTCTGGATTTCTACGATACTGAAGTTGCGGAATTATTAGTAACCCAATCACCACCACTGCTACGCCAACATAGCCT
>DAMBQR010000306.1:0-497 GCA_032055545.1 Pseudescherichia sp.
TACACTATTTTTAGTTTTGCGAGTGTCTCCTAAAATCGTCACGATTCGTCCAGGTTTACGCTCTCCCACAAACGCTTGTCCATTAATTTCCTGTCCATCAAAAACAATCGTTTCACCACGTTTGAGTTTGCCATACAATGGCCCAGAAGGAATCCCTAAAGCTTGAAGTTTCTCTACTTGTAATTCTCCTTCATGCGCTGCTTCCTCAATTCTATAGCCAAAGCTCGTGATGCCATGGTCCAAGATATTACAGCGAACAGTGAATTGTTTATCTTTAAAAATAACGTCATTTTCTTTCGTTAATTCAATAAATTTCAGTGGATAGGACAACCGCGATTGCGAGACCCGTAAAGAAGTCTTGACAAAGTCAGCAACCCCAACTGGTCCATAGATTTCTAAAGGTTCTGTCCCGCCCTGAAAAGAACGACTACTTAACAAACCAGGTAAACCAAAAATATGATCCCCATGTAAATGTGTAATAAAAATCTTTTCAATTT
>DAMBQR010000306.1:740-1023 GCA_032055545.1 Pseudescherichia sp.
TATTTTACCGTATTTTACGATAAAATAACAAAAAATTAGCAAACTACCATAAAAAACCGTGATTTCTTAGTATTTTAAAAGACTGTTTCCCTTTATTCAGAAAACAGTCTTTGATCCTTATTCTTCTTTCGATGTCGCTTCTTTATGTTGTTCTTTTTTTGCTTGCCACGATTGTTTCGCTTCATTTGCAACTTCGTTCGCATCGTTAATTTCTTGTTGGACTTCCTCTAAATCAAGCCGCGTGATTTCGCCACCTAAGTCAAACATAACCAACTGGTTGAGT
>DAMBQR010000307.1:0-235 GCA_032055545.1 Pseudescherichia sp.
AAAATGATTATGTTTCTTCGCTTCTTGGTAAATATTTTTAAATAAACTTTCTAATTTCTTATCAACAGTTCCTTTTAAAATACAATTTTCGGTAGTCAGGCCTATTTTTTCTAAATACTGAGACGAAAGATCTCCAACAAAACCGACCCAATGATAGGTCCAAGGATTTTGCCGATTAGGATAATAAATATTGCGACAATTGGCTGGAATCATAAACAAATCGCCAGCGGTAATG
>DAMBQR010000307.1:287-1022 GCA_032055545.1 Pseudescherichia sp.
CGCTACAATAATGCAAAACCCAATAATTAATGGGGGCAAACTCAGTTGGTTTTGTCGGACGGCATTTTTCATAGCCAGCTTCATAAAGATGAAATTCTTGGCTAATAGGTTGATCATTAATCAGGATGCTGACATTATTTGTAAAAACATTTTGCATGCTATCACCTCTTTATAAGAGTATGTAAAGGCTTTCTAAAAGTCAACATCTTTACAAGAAATAGGCAACATTTTTTATTTTTAAAAAACTGTAAGCGTTTTACAATGTGTGAGTACTAATTAATTTGATAAAGAGAGGATGTAGTAAAATGGCAACACATTCACGGGAACGATTAGGTTCTGTCGCATTGATGCTCATGACTTTTTCAGCGGTTTTTGCCTTTCCCAGCATTGTTAACAACAGTATTCAGATTGGCCTAGCAACTATTCCAGGCTATTTATTCGGCTCTATTTTTTACTTTTTACCATTTATTCTAATGATTGCAGAATTTGCTTCTGCTAATTCTGAAAATGAATCAGGTGTTCACAGTTGGTTGGAATCTGTGTTAGGACCTAAATGGGCATTTTTAGGCGCTTGGTCATATTTCTTTGTCAACTTGTTTTTCTTCTGTTCATTACTACCGAATACATTGATTTATGGTTCATACGCTTTTTTAGGTCAAAACGTTTTTCAAGGAAACCATAGTACTAAAATAATTGCAGTGATTTCTATCCTGTTATTTTGGTTAATGACATGGG
>DAMBQR010000308.1:0-1021 GCA_032055545.1 Pseudescherichia sp.
AGCCATGAGCTTTCCCTGAGATGGGGAAAGGTCAAACTGCAAACCTGTTTGTGCCACCAGAGATACCCCGAAATGCCCAAGATCTTGTAATGACTGTACGAGATCCACGGTGCTTCTGCCCCAGCGTGTCAATTCCGTCACCAAGATGGCATCGATTTCACGAGATTGCGCCATGGTCATCAAGTATTTTCTTTGCAATCTCTCATCCTTACTGCCTGATGCAGTTTCTTTCCAAACACCGACAACATCGTAGCCGCAACGATTGGCGTAGGCACGTAGGTCATATTCCTGTCGTTCGCAGGACTGATCGTTCGTTGATACTCGGCAATAAATGGCCGCATTCTGTCCCAATTGAACCTCCTTGCGAAATTGCAGCGCAAAGCTAAGCGTGGCGGTACAAAATAATGTACCTTTAATAGTTTAGTTTATTTGGGACTAATGAGCCATGCCGCGCCATTCTATTTTGTCGTCCACGGAATTGGGAAGCCTGTTCGAAATTCCAGATGATAGAGCTTTTATGCTTCAGCATTACACTCTGAGTGATTCTGATAAATCCATAGTCCATCAACATCGAGGGGCATCCAACAAGCTAGGCTTTGCAATTCAACTTTGCTACATGCGTTACCCTGGAGTGATATTGGGTATTAACGACGAACCATTCAAACCCTTACTTTTCATGATGGCTGCTCAACTTAGTATATCAGTGGACTGCTGGAATGATTATGGTCAGCGCGAGCAAACAAGACGAGAACATATTGCCGAATTGAAAAAAGTTTTTGGGTTCAAACTATTCACCTTGAGTGACTATCGGCAATCGGTCAATATGATGGTGGATTTGTCCCTTCAGACAGATAAAGGTCTTATTTTAGCCACAACTCTCGTTGAAAATTTACGACAAAAATCAGTCCTTTTGCCAGCTATAAATGCAATTGATAGTATTTGCGCAGAAGCAATCACATCTGCCAACCGCATAATTTATACTGCTTTGACGAGCTCACTTTCAGAAACTCATCGTCAAAAT
>DAMBQR010000309.1:0-269 GCA_032055545.1 Pseudescherichia sp.
GCTTCTGGTGTTCCAACATTGCCCGCAATAACGAACGTTTCTGGTAAAGATTTTTTCAAGTGTTGAATCATATTAATCACCGCATTTGAATGACCATGGGCGATATCAATTGTCACGTAGTCAGGAACTAAACCTTCTCGGGCTAACGTTTCAACAAAAGCGTATTCCCCTTCTTTCACACCCACACTAATTGACGTAATCAAGCCCTTTTGTTGCATTTTTTTAATAAATGGCACTCGCGCCTCTTCATCAAACCGATGCATGATATA
>DAMBQR010000309.1:279-781 GCA_032055545.1 Pseudescherichia sp.
ACGAAAATTAATCTTTTTACCCTTCTTGAACGTTTGGTAAAATGGCCTGCAATAAAATAGCAACAATTGAGGCAGTTGCCACGGGTGAACTAAATAAATATTGTAAAAATTGTGGTAAAGTTTCCAAAAACTCTTTTGGTAACAATGTCAACGCTAACGTCATAATAATCGGAACGGCAATTACATACATCTCTTTTTCATGAATTGTTACATCACTCATGACTTTCATTCCACTTACAGAAATGATGCCACAAACAACCACAAAAACACCGCCGATAACTGGTGCCGGAATGGCCGAAATCAAGGTGGAAAGTTTTCCAGATAAGCCAAATAAGACAAACCACGCACCTGCAGCCACAAAAACCTTGCGACTAGCAGCGCCAGTGATTGAAATAATCCCAGCATTTGTAGAGTAACTAGTTACTGGCGTGCCGCCAATGAATGAAGAAACTAAGCAACCTAAGCCTTCGCCAATTACGCCGCGATTAATTTTTTCTTCGGT
>DAMBQR010000309.1:812-1019 GCA_032055545.1 Pseudescherichia sp.
ACAACATGACTCACAGCAAACCAAGTGCCTGTTGTTTCCGCCATTAAAACCAGATAAATAACTAACATCGTGGCAATGGCTGACCAGTCAAATTGGAAAGAAAAGTTAACTAATGGTAACTGAGGCAAACTAAACCAAGCCGCTTCACTAACGGCTGATAAATCAAGTACTCCTAATAATTGTGCCGCGATGCTCCCAAATAATAAT
>DAMBQR010000310.1:0-1016 GCA_032055545.1 Pseudescherichia sp.
CAAAACGTACATTTTTTCTTACGAAAATTGATAATCACTCGCTGACTATTCTCTAATCAACGCTTGCGTTGTACAACGGAAAGAACCACCTAACATTCTAGAAACATGGTAATCAATTGCCTCAACTTTGATACCTTTTGCTTCTATTTGAGGAATTAAGGTTGTAAACGATTGGTCCGTTATATACGTTTCTTCGTTAAGCGGTAGACCATTTGTCACTAAATACGCTGCTTCTTCCAAAGTAACGTGAATTTTTCCCCAGTTTGCTAATTGCGCAGGAAGTCCATCCAAAAAGGCCTCTTCACAAACAATCATCAAGCCATCTCTCAACAAGCTTAACGCACAATCTAAGTGGAGAATATGCGGATGTAACCGAACCGGCACCACTTCATAACCAAAATGACCAATCATATTGGCTAACCACTGAATTCCTGCTAGGTTACTTGCCAAGCCGGAGTATCCCACAAAAATTGTTTTTCCTAGAACTAAAACATCGCCGCCTTCAATAAAGGGACCTGCTTCACTTAAAATGCCTTCAGAAGTGTCAGGTTGTGGCGCAGCAAAATAATAGCCTTCTGCTTCTTGTGTCCACTGCTGAATAATCGGACGAATTGGTAAAATTTCTTGTCGACGGTGTTGAAATCTTAAGTTTCCTTCTATTAAGAGATTGCCAATTGTAAAAAAAGGGTCTCGTGAAAAGAAGTTACTATATCCTACACCCAATTCCTTGCCATGTTCTTTTTCATAGGTTGTCAATAAACGTGGACGAAATACTTCTACGCCATAAGATTCTAATACTCCTTGCATGACTTCTTTTTCTTTTTCCCAACGCACTTGTTGTTCTGGTGCAAAGTCTGCTAAATCACGCCCTTCATTATTCTGTGTTAAACGGGCATTTTCCTCTGTTAAAAAAGTCGTATCCGCTTCATCAAATTTATCTGGTAAACAAAATTGCGATTGTGCTAAAACAACTGAACGCAACGGTGCAAATTCACTTTCAACATGCATTTTTTTCA
>DAMBQR010000311.1:0-522 GCA_032055545.1 Pseudescherichia sp.
GCAATTGAACATGTCAGAGAATTGGCTAAACAAAGCCAAAACAAACAAAAACAGCGACAACAAAATTATTCAGGGAAACGCCAAACTGTTCGACAAGAGCGATTGCCAGAATGGGCCGATCAGCCAAACGATGAAACAAAACTTTCCCCAGAAGAACAAGCCGAGTTAGATCGACAAATTCAAGAATTTTTAAACCAAGGAGGTGACCAATGATGGAAGACGTAGGAAAAGAAATGTCAAAAATTATCCAGAAGCGTGACATCAATGAACGATATGAAGAGCTAGTTAACGAAGTATTGAAAGATCAAGATGTTCAAGCCTTTATACAAGCAAACCGAGAGCGTTTAACCGATGAAGATATTCGTAAAAGTTATGCTAAGCTGTATGAATTTGTTCAAGAAAAAAAGAAATTTCAATTAAACGATCCGGCAATGATTGCCCCCGGCTATGAGCCAAGATTAATGTTGAATTTTCATTACATTGATGTAACATATGTCCCAACGGCTGATTTAATCGCCCGTC
>DAMBQR010000311.1:718-1014 GCA_032055545.1 Pseudescherichia sp.
TTATTAGGTGCGATGGCTAATGCTTTAGCAGAACGTGGATTTACTACGACAATTGTTCATTTTCCAACATTTACAGTAGAAATGAAGCAAGCCATTGGTCGCGATCAAGTTGGTGAAAAGCTCGATGCAGTAAAAAAATCCCCTATATTAATGATTGATGACATTGGTGCGGAATCCATGACTAGTTGGATTCGTGACGACGTTTTAAGCGTAATCTTGCAATACCGAATGCAAGAACAATTAGTTACTTTTTTCTCTTCCAATCTAGATTTAAAAGCTTTAGAAGAGCATTTAAC
>DAMBQR010000312.1:0-559 GCA_032055545.1 Pseudescherichia sp.
ACTTGTTTATCGCACATGACTTATCGATGGTAAAACATATCAGTGACCGAATTGGCGTAATGCACAGTGGGAAATTATTGGAAATGGGCACAAGTGATGATGTCTATAATTTCGGCGTTCATCCTTATACAGAAAGTTTGCTTTCTGCGATACCATTACCAGATCCAGACTATGAACGCACACGTAAACGGATCGTTTACCAGCCTGCAGCGGCAGATGGAAAAGATCGTGAGCTCCGTGAAATTCTCAATGGACACTATGTTTATTGTGCTGAAGACGAAGTTGCAATGTACCGTGAAAAAATTGAAGAGAAGAAAAGAAAAGCTGGTTTATAACCAGCTTCTTTTCTAACTATCTTGGTAGGGTGGTTATGAGATGAAGGCTCTGAAAGCTTATAAATACAGACTTTATCCAACCTCAAAACAAGAAGAGTTTATTCAAAAAACATTTTCTTGTGTTCGCTTGGTGTATAATTTAATGTTACAAGACCGGATTGATATCTACAAAGAGATGCGAAAAAATCCTCAACAAACGTTTAAAATGCCAACGCCAGCTAAAT
>DAMBQR010000312.1:737-1013 GCA_032055545.1 Pseudescherichia sp.
AAAACAAAGCAACAAAAAATGGTGGGAATTTGTAGCAGTAGGGAAAAATTTGCGCTGCTTTCGAATGGTGAAAGCTTCGAAAAAAGCTATTGTTCAAAGCATTTAAAGCAAAAATTACGTCAAGAAGAACGAAAATTAAACAAGCGTAAAATGATTGCTTTGGAAAAAGGTGTCGATCTTTCGCAAGCAAAAAATTATCAAAAACAAAAAATAAAAGTCGCAAAAATTCGCGAAAAAATAGCCAACCAACGAATGGATATTTTAAACAAAATTACA
>DAMBQR010000313.1:0-704 GCA_032055545.1 Pseudescherichia sp.
TTTTCAACAAAACTATCAAAATTCCATTTAGATAAAGCTTCACGATGTTCAGGTGTTAACTCAATATTTTTCACTGGGAAAATGAAGCAAGCAATGGTTGTTAACAAAATTAAAATAATTGAAAAGTTAATAATGACATGGAAGTTGGAAACATTTAACAATAACATCCCAATAAATGGCCCGATGCCGGCTGCTAAACTAGTACTCAAACCATAATAATTGATCCCTTCCCCTTTTTTATTTTTAGGGATATAGGCGGTAACAATTGCGTTGGTCGCTGTCGAAACGGTTCCGTAACCAAACCCATTTAAAAAACGGACCAGATAAAGAATGCCCATACTTGGCATATACATATACGCAACAGTCGTTAAAAGATAAAACAAAGCCCCATAACGTAAGACTTGTTTGCGCCCAATCAGTTCAAGGAGTTTCCCCATGAAAAGTCGTGCAAGCAATGTCCCGATGATGTAAATTCCTGAGGCCAAACCCGCTTGACCTAAAGTAGCGTGTAAGCTATCTTGCGCAATCACCGCAATAATAACCATTAATAAATAATAAACAAGATAGACAATGAAATTAATCACTGTAATACTGATAAAGCCTTTATTCAAAAGCTTTGTTGGTGTTTGTTCTGTCATAATTCTTTGAATTCCTCTCTCTTTTGTTCTGTTTATTTTGTGTTGCTATTTTTCAATAAAAGACCG
>DAMBQR010000313.1:714-1010 GCA_032055545.1 Pseudescherichia sp.
ATCCGTTACAAAAAAATGTAAATTTGTGAATGATAAACGTTATCTACAAATAACTTCAACAAATGTTGTTGATTTTTGTTGAAGAAAGAGTCCTCAACTATTCTCAAAATATCGAATGGTTGAGGACTCTTTCTTTTAATTAAAAATAAGTTCACATCTATTACAAACTGTCTATAGTTTGACTCTGTATGTCTAAGACATCGGTTACTTTTTGGCCAAATTGTCCTTGGATCGACTTTTCTAAGCCAGTATTTGCATTTTCTATTGAGCGTTTGGCTTGTGCTAAAGCATTTTTT
>DAMBQR010000314.1:0-633 GCA_032055545.1 Pseudescherichia sp.
GGTTTCCGTCGTTATAGAACGCCGACAACCAATGCTTATCTTGACATTATGCAGCATTATCACTTGTTTAACGAAGATTATTTTATCTTAAAAGAAAATGGCATGTTGGATGTCAAAACGGGGGAACAATTGACAGAAGAAGCGTTAGAGAAATGGGGAAATGATTTACCTACTGCGATTCTTGCTTATAACGACGCCTTTGCAATCGGTGTGATACATACGTTAGCCGCACACGGTATAAAGGTTCCTGAAGAAATTAGTGTCATGGGGATCAATGATATCTCTATTTCTCAATATGTCTCACCACCGCTATCCTCTGTCCATGCCTTTACTGAAGAAATGGGCGAGACAGGCATTAATTTATTGCACAAACGAATTCAAATGCCTAGCATTCCTCGTAGAGTCCTGTTAAACACAGAATTGGTTGTCCGCCAATCGACAACTAGCCCACGCCAGAAATAAAAAATAAGGACCGCTCCTATAAAGGAACCGTCCTTATTTTTTATTTGTTTTGACCAAATAATTCAATTTGTGTTAATGCTGGAAATGGTGATGGTTCATCTGCTTGAATTAACTCTGTTAGTATCACCCACTCCGCTGCCCGTTTCGCAAAGGTAAAGCTCTGGCGTTGCT
>DAMBQR010000314.1:767-1010 GCA_032055545.1 Pseudescherichia sp.
GATACGCTGCTCGCGCTTCGATAGCGTTTTCATTTTTTATGATTGGAAACGTCCATTTTTGTTCTGGAACATAAATTAAACTGCTATCAAGCGTAGCATCTAACTTCACCATTAAATAAGTATTGGGCGTATCTAAACAAACTTGAATCACATCGCCGTCTTGTAATTGACAATCCCGAGCAGCTAAACAAACAAAATCTTTTCCTGTAATAGTTAACTCTTTCAAAGAATCTGAATCATCTA
>DAMBQR010000315.1:0-299 GCA_032055545.1 Pseudescherichia sp.
AGCACCTGTTCCAGCATTACTTGTCATGATAATGATGGTGTCTTTAAAGCTGACCGTACGACCTTGTGCATCTGTTAAACGACCATCGTCGAGAATTTGTAAAAACATGTGTAAAACATCAGGATGCGCTTTTTCAATTTCATCCAATAAAATTAAACTATAAGGATTACGACGGACTTTTTCTGTGAGTTGTCCAGCTTCGTCATACCCAACATAGCCTGGAGGAGAACCAATCAGTTTAGAGACACTGTGTTTTTCCATGTACTCACTCATATCGAAACGAACCATCGAATCTTCTG
>DAMBQR010000315.1:309-1008 GCA_032055545.1 Pseudescherichia sp.
TCTGAACCGAATAGCTCAAAGGCTAATTGTTTTGCTAATTCTGTTTTACCAACGCCTGTTGGCCCTACAAATAAGAAGGAACCAATTGGGCGGTTTTGTTTGCCTAGGCCTACACGATTGCGACGAATCGCTTTAGCTACTTTATCGACGGCATCATCTTGTCCGACAACATGAGCTTTTAAGTCAACAGCTAAATTTTTCAATTGGGTTTGTTCTTTTTCTTTTAAGTCACCGACAGGAATGCCAGTTTTTTGTTCCACAATGGCTTCAATATCTTTTTCAGTGATGACGGGTGTTTCTTCATCGCTGATTTGTTTTTCTTTCATTGCTTGTAATTTATTGATTTGATCACGATAATAAGCCGCTTTTTCAAAATCTTCTTCTGCGGAAGCTTGTTGTTTTTGTTGTTCCGCTTCTGCTAATTTTTTATCAATTGTTTTTGGATCGACGAGTTGAATAGTTAGATTCATTTTTGAACCAGATTCATCTAACAAGTCAATCGCTTTATCTGGTAAAAAGCGATCTTGAATGTAACGATTGGATAAGTTTGCTGCTGCGTTAATCGCTTCATCTGTATATTTAACATGATGATAATCTTCATAACGTTTTTGCAAACCATGTAAAATCGTTATGGTTTCGGCAACGGTTGGCTCATCTACTTGGACTGGTTGCATCCGACGTTCTAAGGCAGCATCCTTT
>DAMBQR010000316.1:0-569 GCA_032055545.1 Pseudescherichia sp.
CTTTCCCATTCTTTTACGAGCTGTATGCACATTAACTCCAGCAATATTTGAATCTGGTCGTGCAAAATAAATATATTCCATTGCGCAAATCGCCGGTTGGACTTCCGTAGTGAAAACCTCTATTTTCAAGCCTTCATCAGAAATGATGACTACTTCACCAGGCGCCACATCTTGAATAAAGCGAGCCCCAACTGTTTCTAATGCACACGTTTCGGATGCCACAACGTACGCCCCATTGTTCATTTGTCCGATGGAGAGAGGGCGAAAGCCGTTGGGATCCAGTGCAGCAATCATCATCGTTTCTGTTAATAAAAGATAAGCAAAGCCACCCTTAACCAAATTCAAGCTCTCTTTTAATTTATCGAGAAACGAGGCAGCAGTGCTTTTTCGAATCAAGTGCATTAAAATTTCAGTGTCTGAATTGGAATGAAAAATAGCGCCTTCTCTTTCTAGTTGTTTTCGTAAACGTTTGGCATTTGTCAAATTGCCATTGTGTGCTAACCCAATTTGACTATCATAAAATTTAAATAAAAATGGCTGAATATTATCCACGCTACCCGTACCAGCGG
>DAMBQR010000316.1:683-1007 GCA_032055545.1 Pseudescherichia sp.
CTTCATTTAAGCTTTTTGCTTCATAAGACATGGAATCGCATCCTCCCATAAGGCTTTGGCTTCTTTTGTTGAACAATTGATCACATCATCTAACGCATGAATGACCAAACCAGTTTCAGTCACTTTCCCAATATGTTGGGCTTTTTTTCCTATAAGTGTTTCAAATGCTTCTTGATGCTGGGGACTAACTGAAAGAATAAAACGGGATTGCGTCTCCGCAAATAGATATTCTTTTTTTAATGGCAGTGTCACCTGTAACCCCAGTTCGTTAGCAAAAGCCGACTCGGCTAAAGCAACGGCAATGCCGCCTTCAGCGCAATCATG
>DAMBQR010000317.1:0-224 GCA_032055545.1 Pseudescherichia sp.
AGAAAATCATTAAATGGCATGAAAATCTTAGCTTCTAAAGGAGACAATGAAGATTTCGCCCCCATTTATCATGTGAATAAAAAAGTCCGCCAAAGCACGTTGGTTCAGTTAATCCGCACTGCTTTTGAAGAGTATGGTTCACTGGTTGAAGAGATTTTACCGAATGATTTATTAGAAAAGTACCGCTTGATGCCTAGAAAAGAAGCAATGTGGGCGATGCATTT
>DAMBQR010000317.1:234-1005 GCA_032055545.1 Pseudescherichia sp.
TCCCAGTAATCCAGAAGAAAGCCATCAAGCTAAACGGCGAGTAGTCTTTGAAGAGTTTTTCCTTTTCCAACTTAAAATGCAAGGATTGAAGAAACAAGAAAAAGCGGAAAAAAATGGTTTAGCTATTCAATATGACGTGGATCGCTTAAAAACGTTCACCCAAGGACTGCCTTTTGAATTGACAGGCGCCCAAAAAAAAGTGACCAATGAAATTTGTCGAGACTTGCGAAGTCCGAAGCATATGCAACGATTGCTTCAAGGTGACGTGGGGAGTGGGAAAACGGTAGTGGCTGCGATTGCGCTATACGCCACCATGACCGCTGGCTTTCAAGGAGCGTTGATGGTTCCGACTGAAATTTTAGCGCAACAGCACATGGAAAGCTTACAGCAGTTGTTTGATCCATTAGAAGTTCGGACGGCCTTATTAACAGGTTCCACCAAAACGAAAGAACGTCGTCTAATTCTCGAAGAACTGGCCAATGGCGAGATTGACATTGTGGTAGGGACCCATGCTTTGATACAACAAGATGTCAGTTTCCATCAATTAGGTTTGGTAATCACCGATGAGCAACATCGTTTTGGTGTGAATCAGAGAAAAATATTAAGAGAAAAAGGCTTAAAACCAGATGTTCTATTTATGACGGCCACTCCGATTCCTCGAACGCTGGCCATTACAGCCTATGGCGAAATGGATGTATCAATCATTGATGAAATGCCAGCTGGACGGATTCCAATCGAAACACGTTGGATTCGGCCGCCGCAGTTAGATAC
>DAMBQR010000319.1:0-1002 GCA_032055545.1 Pseudescherichia sp.
TGATGTTGAAATTAGTGCTGAAACTATTTCTAACATAACCAATAGAATCTTACCGCTAGTTGCTGAATGGCAAAGCAGACCACTGGAAAAATCCTATTCATTTATATTTATGGATGCTATTCACTACAAAGTTAGAGAAGAAAAACATGTAGTTGTTAAAGCTGCTTACGTAGTAATTGGAGTTAATCTTGACGGTGAGAAAGAAGTACTAGGAATATGGATTGGAGCTAATGAGAGTAGCAAATTCTGGTTATCTGTTCTTAATGACCTTAAAAACAGAGGAGTTCAAGATGTACTAATCTTTTGTGTGGATGGATTGAATGGATTTAAAGAAGCCATTGGCGCTACATTTCCATTTGCAAAGATACAACGTTGCATAATACATCAAATAAGATCAAGTATGAAGTATGTGCCTTATAAAGATAAAAAAGCATTTGTAGCAGACCTTAAACAGGTATATACCGCTATTAACGAGGAGCAAGGTATGGAAAATTTGCTTAATGCAAAAGAGAAATGGGAAAGTAAATATCCCAATGCAATAAAAAGCTGGGAAGACAACTGGGATAATTTAAGCACATTCTTCGAATTTCCAACTAACATAAGGAAAATCATCTATACTACGAATGTTATAGAAAGCCTAAATAGCCAATTTCGAAAGGTAACCAAAACAAAACTTATATTTCCTAACGATGAAAGTCTATTGAAAATGTTATATTTAGCTACAGAAAAAATACATCTGAAATGGACTAGAAATTATCCAGACTGGGATTTAGTAATTAATCAATTGAAAATAGTATTTAGTGATATATTTTCAAAAGGCGCATAAAAAAGAACCTTAACGTTAGAATGCCAACATCAAAGTTCTTTTACAATTTAGTCCGCAAGTATATTATAGCCAAATCATGGTAATAATATACTTGAAGGATAAATATTTAGTCGTCATAAATTTACATATTTAAATTTAAAGCGACAATGCTATTAATGTATCTAATCTTTAATTAT
>DAMBQR010000320.1:0-501 GCA_032055545.1 Pseudescherichia sp.
AATTAATATTAGATGAACTTGTAAAAAAGTTTATTATTTTAAATAAATTTAATTTATAGAAAATAATAGACCTCTTGCGAAAGTCGTTATTGCAAGTTCATCCGATTTACCAGTGCAGCGATTAAGTTAATGCGTAAACCGAATCTTTTCCGTCTATTTCGATAGCGTTCACTTAATATTCTAAATGTTTTCAATTGACTATTAATATGTTCGATCACAACTCGTATTTTTCCAATCATTTTATTGTACTTTTTCTCAACATCAAATAAGGGTAAATTCTTCTTTTTCTTTATTGGCATCAATAATTTAAAGCCATCTTGCTCTAATCCGTAGTACCCTAAATCGGTCATAACATATTTACAATGTTTGAATTTTTTAACCGTTCTTCTTGCCAATTTAATGTCATGCTGACTGCCATTCGATATATCTAGCCCTATGATTTGTTTGCTGTTCGGATGATAGATCACTTGTGCTTTTAGCGTATGTTTCTTCTTTTTACCA
>DAMBQR010000320.1:511-1000 GCA_032055545.1 Pseudescherichia sp.
AGAACTTACTCTGATTTTTTTTTCGGACGTTCTATTGAACATTCTGTCGCATCAATAATGACCCAGTTAAACTGTTCGTCTGCTGTGGTAATGCTTCGTTTTGGCAGAGTAAACCGTCTTGATTTCATCAATGCATCTTCAACCTTTTTAATGGTTCGATTCACATTACTTTCAGCGATATGGTAATTTGCAGCCAACTCCAATTGAGTGCTGTAATTCCGTAAGTAATTGAGTGTTAATAATAATTGATCCTCTATAGCTAAAGTATGAGGACGCCCAGATTTCTTTTTAAGTGATTCTACTTCTTTTAAAACTTCGATCATTTCACTAAAAACTGGTCGAGGTACACCAACCAAGCGCTGGAATTCAGAATCTGAAAAACGATTTAATTTCTGATATCTCATGAAATTTAGATTGAGGTGGTTTTTACTTTCGCAAGAGGTCTAATATACTTTGGTCATTTTTATATGCGTCATATACTGCATTAAA